>CAIYSR010000028.1 GCA_903928895.1 uncultured Rhodospirillales bacterium
AAGCGCGCGCACGCGTTGTGTGGCATCCAGATCTCCGATCACGGCAAGCCATCGCGCGAATGCCCCATTCTCCATCCGGCCGTCCTCCCCAAGCGCCAACGGTAGAATCGCAGGTCTCAACAGGTGCCGCAATAAGAGCGTTCTTGTTTCATTGTTCTGAAAAGAAAACCCTTCCCGCTACCCTCCGCCGCGCATGAAATACCGCAGGAATCGGGTGGTCACCACGTCTGGATCGGCGCCGTCGAAGTGGAACGTCACATCGAGCGTGGCCATCCGGATCGAGGTCAGTCCGAGCCGTCCGGGCAGGCTCAATTCGAGGAACCAGCCGCCATCGGCCGCGGTGAACCGCCGCCGCGCCGGATCGAACGCCACCCCGGGGAAGGCGAGCGGGAGCAGCCGGTGGAAGTCGGCTTCCACCGCCGTCATCACATAGGTTCGGGTCGTCACAGGCTCAGCCGCCGGCGACGGGGGGCCAGATCGCAACCACATCGCCATCGGCGAACACCGCCGTCGGCCGCTGCCCCGGGGGCAGGAACACGCCATTGACCAGTACCAGGAAACACGCTGCCGGCGGCACCGCGAACGGCGCGATCAGGTCAGTCATCACCGACGTGGCCGGCACCTCAAGCGCGATCTGGTTGCTGCGCCGGTTGGCCTCGGGCAGGTATTTGCCGAGCGAGGCGTAGAGCTTGAGCGTGACGCGGATGCTGGCCTCTGCCATCGCCGGCTCAGACAGCCTGCTGACGGTCGATATAGGCCGACATCAGCAGGGTCGGATCGGCCAGCAGGCGGTCCTTCCAGGGGCCCAGGCGCACCCGGCTCTGGATCAGCCCGCGGATCACCCCGGCATGGTCGGTGTGGCCGACGCTGGACGCGCCCACCAGCACGTCACCATCGAATTCGAGGCGGAGATATTTCTGCGCCTCGGGGTCCTCCCGCTCAACCTGCGCGCCTCCCGCCACCCCCTGCCACTGACCGAAGGAGACCGAGACCAGTCCGAACGTGTCGAGCACGTTCATCTGCAACGCGCCTGAGAGCCGAGCTTCCCGGCCGGCCATGTTCATCGCCGCAATACGCGCCTGGTCCACCGCATCGGGCTGCACCGCATTGACGATGCGGAGGCCGGTGCCGAACTCCTCGGACTCCACGCAATCGCCGGCGGCGTAGACGCCATCGACGCTGGTCGCCAGGCGATGATCCACCAGAACGCCGGCCGCCGTGGCGATGCCGCTGCCCGCGAGCCAGCCGATATTCGGCCGCACGCCGGTTGCCGAGATGATGACATCGGCCTCCAGCGCCTCGCCGCCCCCCGTCGTGGCACGCAGCCCGGTCGCGGTTTGCTCGATCCCGGTGATACGGGTCGAGGTCAGCACCCGCACGCCACGTGCCTCGGTCCGCGCCCGCAGCATTGCCGACGCGCCGGGCGGCATCATCCGCGGCACCATCCGCTCGCCCATCTCGACCACGGTCAGGCTGGCGCCGCGCGCGACGATGGCTTCCATGATGATGCAGCCGATGAACCCGGCCCCCATCTGGATCACGCGCGAACCGGCCTTGACCGAGGCCGCGATCCGCCGTGCATCTTCCATCGTCCAACAGGTCATCACCCCGGGCAGGTCGATGCCCTTGATCGGCGGGCTGGCCGGGATGGAGCCGAACGACAACAGCAGCCGGTCATAGGAGAGCGCCGTGCCGTCCTCGAGCCGCACGCTGTGCGCCGCGGTATCGAGCGCAACCGCCCGCCCGTGCCGCAGCGTGATGCGCTGCTGTTCGAAATGCCCGGGCGCCTTGCGCAGATAGGTTCCGGCTTCGCCGACCTTGCCCTCCAGCAGATAGGGAATGGCCATGCGCGAGTAGGGCGGCTCGGGTTCGGATCCGAGGAGCACGATCTCGTCCGCCGGACGCGCCGCACGGAGCGTCTCGGCGGCAACGACCCCGGCGGGGCCGTTGCCGATGATCAGATGGCGCATGGCGCTTCCTTACAGTCCCAGCCGCTCCACGGTCGCCGCGGTCGGCCGGCCCTCGGTGTCCCAGCCGCGCTCGGAGTAGTATTCCGGGAGCATCTTGGACAGGCCGGCGACGAGGCCCTTGGCCGGGCCGGTCTTGGCCGCCTCGGTAAGCAGGCGCTTGGGCAGCGAGTCGTCCTTCGCGGTGAAACCGGCCGCGTTGTTGAACTGGCGCTCCATGTTCCAGATCCGCTCGCCGACCACGTTGAGGTTGTCGAGCGACCAGTCACCCTCGCAGGCGGCTTCGAGCTGCGGCGCCACGTCCACCAGCGTCCAGGCGAACGAGGTGAAGACGCAGATGCCGGCGCTGTCGAACACGGCGGTGGCGTCCTGGAAGGCCTTCACCAGACCGGCCTTGCCCTCGGTCGCGAGCGGGTCGGTCTTGATCGGGATGCCCAGGATTTCGCTGGCCACGGTGTAGCTGCGCAGATGGCAGGCGCCGCGGTTGGAGGTCGCGTAGGTCAGGCCCATGCCCTGGATGCCGCGCGGATCGTAGGCCGGGAACTCCTGGCCCTTCACCGTCATCGACAGGTCCGGATGGCCGTATTTTGCGGTAAGCCGCTTGGAGCCGAGTCCGATTTCCTGGCCAAAACCCTCGCCGCGCGCGGTGAGGCCGGCAAAGTAGGTCAGCGCCTTGGCCGAGCCGAACGGCGCCTCGATGCCGAGCTGCTCCTTGGTCAGCACGCCCATCTCATACAGCTCCATCACCGCGCCGACGGTGGCGCCGAAGGAGATCGGGTCGAAGCCATCCTCGTTGCAGAGGAAGTTGGCGAAGGTCAGGGCCTCAAGGTCGTTCACCCCGTTGGCCGAACCGAGCGCCCAGGCCGCCTCGTATTCGAGGCCGCCCGAGGCGCCCCAGTATTCCGGCTTGTTGACCACGGTGTAGTGGGTCTGGTCGATCTTGGAGATGCGGCCGCAGGCGATGGTGCAGCCGAAGCAGGCCTGGTTGGTGACCAGGTTGGCCTTCCCATCGGTCACCCGCGGGGCGTGCATCGCCTCGGCCGAGATGTCCTTGGCGCCGTCGAACTGGATGTCCTGGGCATTGCGGGTCGGCATCGCGCCCGACTCGTTGATGACGTTCATCAGCACCTGGGTGCCGAATTTCGGCAGCCCCTCGCCGGTGACGGCATTGTCGGCCAGCACTTTTTTCGCCGCTGCCGTCGCCTTCATGAACGCCTTCGGGTCCTTGATCCCGGCAACGCCGAGGGTGCCGCGCACCGCAATCGCCTTGAGGTTCTTCGAGCCCATCACCGCGCCGACGCCGGAACGTCCGGCGGCCCGGTGCAAGTCATTGATGATGGCGGCGTAGAGCACGCCATTCTCGCCGGCGCGGCCGATGCTGGAGATCTTGAGCTGGCTGTCCTGGTGCTTCTTGCGCAGCGCGGGTTCGGTTTCCCAGGTGGTCTTGCCCCACAGATCCGAGGCGTCATGCAGCGTGGCGGTGTCGTTCTCGAGATGCAGATACACCGGCGTTGCCGCGCGGCCCTCGAAGATGATCATGTCCCAGCCGGCCATCTTCAGCTCGGCGCCCCAGTAGCCGCCCGAGTTCGAGCAGGCGATGGCGCCGGTCAGCGGCCCCTTGGTGATCACCGAATAGCGCCCGCCGGTGGAGGCCATGGTGCCGGTGAGCGGCCCGGTGGCGAAGATCAGCTTGTTCGCGGGCGACAGCGGCTCGACCGACGGCGCCACTTCCTCGACGAAATACTTGGTCGCGAGCCCGCGCTGGCCGAGATAGGCCTTCGCCCACTCCATGTTGAGGGCTTCTTGTGTGCACGTGCCGGCGGTGAGGTCGACACGCAGGATTTTACGTTGCCAGGCCATGTTATGCCTCCCTTAATCCGCGTGACCGACGGTCTGGTTTTCGAGCTTGGCCGCCCAGCTGCGCATCCGGTCAATCCCGGTGCTGTCGGCGTCGATGTAGGTGATCGCGCCGGTCGGGCACGCATCGGCGCAGGCCGGGCTGCCCTCGCAGAGGTCGCATTTCTGCACCTTGCCGGTGTCGGCGACGTAGTTGATGGTGCCGAACGGGCAGGCGATGGTGCAGACCTTGCAGCCGACGCAGGTCGCTTCGTTGACCATCATCGCGCCGGTATGCTTGTCCTTGGTGATGGCATCCACCGGGCAGGCCTTGAGGCACCAGGCCTCGGCGCACTGGGTGCAGGTGTAAGGCACCTTGGTGCCGGTGTCGTGGAACTCGAACACCTTGATGCGGGACTTGGCGGGGTTGAACACGCCGTAGTTCTCGAAGCTGCAGGCCATTTCGCACTGCAGACAGCCGGTACATTTGGCTGCTTCGATGTGCAGAGATTTCATCATGCGCCAGTCCTCCCTGACAAGTTTCTCGCCGGAGCATGCCGCTTCGCACGGCCACCGTATTCCCGCGTATATCGTGACCATGCCGCAGCCGGCGCCATCGTGCAAGGTCAGCCGGGGTTTTCCGGGTCCCGCATATGGCGTGAGCGGGCCTCCGCCTTGAGCAGGGACTCCAGAACCCGAAGGTCCTCGGCCAGGGCCGCCTGCGCGGTGGCCTGCATGGAGCGAAACCGCGCCAGCACCTCGCGGCCGAACGGAGTTACCTCGGCCCGCCTGTCGGCTTTCCCGCCTGCTTTTGTCGCCACCAGCGGCTCGCGGAAGGCGCCATTGAGGCTGTCCACCAGCAGCCAAGCGTGGCGATACGACATCCCCATCGCGCGCGCCGCCGCGCTGATGGAGCCGTGCGCGTCGATCAGTTCGAGCAGCCGCACCTTGCCCGGTCCGAGGCGGACCACATCACCGACCTCCAGCCGCAGCGAGAGCTCCGACATCAGCCGTAGAGCAGCCCGAGCGGGGTGCAGGGCGCGAAATCGCCGGGGGCGAGGATGGTCATCGCCTCCTGCAACTCCATCAGCGCGTCGCTCTCGGTGAGCGAAGTCAGGATGCCGGCCCCCTCCTTGGGGAACCGCCGGGCGATCCCATCGGCCCCGATCTGCACGCGCACATATTCCCGCCGCCCGGTCTTCTTGCGGTAGGCGAACCCGCTCGCCACCAGGAACCACGTCGGCGGCACGAACACCGCCCCCGCCAGCCGGTCGAGCAGCGGCCGCCCGAGGGCCGCGAAAGTGATCAGCGCCGCCACCGGATTGCCGGGCAGCCCAAGCAGCGGCGTCCCCCCGATCTCGGCGAGCGCCACCGGCCGCCCCGGCTTGATCCCCACGCGCCAGAACGTCAGCGACCCCGTGGCCTCGATCGCGGCGCGCACATGGTCCTCCTCGCCGGTCGACACGCCGCCCGAAGTCAGGAGCAGATCGGCCGCCGCGGCCGCCTCCGCCAGCGCCGCCACGGTGGCATCGAGCCGGTCGGGCAGGATCCCGCCATCACGCACCACGGCGCCGAGCCGCCCGAGCAAGGCCATCAGCATGGCCCGATTGGCGTCATAGACCTGCCCCGGCGCCAACCCCGCCGGCGGATCGCGCAACTCGTTGCCGGTCGAAAACACCGTCACCCGCAGCGCCACCCGCACACCCACTTGCGCAACCCCGAGCGCGCTCAACAGCCCGACATCGGCCGGCGTCAGCCGCCGCCCGGCCGGCAACGCGATCGCCCCACGCGCCACATCCTCCCCGGCCGGCCGGCAATTGGCCCCCGGCCTGATCCCGGGCTGCAACAACACCCCATCGGGCGTCAGCGTGCAATCCTCCTGCATCATCACCGTATCCGGTCCCGCCGGCATCACCGCCCCGGTGAAGATGCGGCTGGCGAACCCCGGCGGGACCGCCACCCCCGGCCCATCCCCCGCCGCCGCGCGGCCATGCAGCGGCAGCAAAGTCGGCCGGTCCGGCGCCAGATCGGCATGGCGCAGCGCATACCCGTCGACCGCCGAATTGCGCATCGGCGGCAGATCCATCGCCGCAATGGCATCCGTCGCCAGAATCCGCCCGCAGGCGCTCCATACCGGCACCGTCTCCACCCCGGCGCGCGCGGCATACAGCGCCGCGACCTGCGCCCGCGCCGCGTCGAGCGGCAACAGCGCGCCGCCGAACGCGAAGCAGTCATCGCTGAGTTGCGCCATGCCCTGACCTGCCCGACCTGATCCACACGAAGTCCGATGCCGCCCCGCTCTTGTCAAGGCACCTGCCCGGGTCGGCAGGGCAATCGTGTGAAGGCAGGCAAGGCAATCAAGGCTCCGCCGGCAAAGGGCCGCGGGCCCTTTGAACCCGTTCCATTCAGCGGCTGGATCAGCGACCTTCAGTTGAACACACCGATCTTGCTTGCGCCGCAGGCCATCAATCCTGCGATATCGGCACGATCTTGCCCGTGAGGAAAGAATTGATGGGCTTCGCCCGCCTCCGCATGCGAGATCGCGGGCTTCCAACTGAAGGTCAGAGATCCGGCCGCTTAAATGAATGGGGTCCAGGGGCCTACGGCCCTTGGCCGGCGGAGCCTGTCTTGTTCGCTTCGCCTTCACCCGATGGCCCTGCCCGGGTCGGCCCGCGATTGATCCCGAGCCCCCGGATATGGTTGGCTCTCCGCCATGGCAAAACGCAAACCGCCCGCCACCCCCGCCACCGACCGGCTCAGCATCCGCATCGACCTCGCCTCCGGCGCGCGGATCGGCCCGGGCAAGATCGCGGTGCTTGAGGAGATCGCCCGCGCCGGCTCGATCTCGGCCGCCGGCCGCGCCTTGCGCATGTCCTACCGCCGCACCTGGGAGCTGGTGGAGGAGCTCAACACCACTCTCGGAACCCAAGTCGTCGCCACCGCCGCCGGCGGCAATGGCGGCGGCGGTGCCTTCCTGACCCCGGCCGGCAAGACCCTCGTCGAACGCTACCGCGCCATCGAGATCGAGACCGCCCAGGCCGCCCGTAGCCACATGCTGGCGCTGGCGAGGGTTGCCGGGAAGGGCTGAGCGCTGCGGCGGCCCTGGAACTCAGTGCCGGAAATGCCGCATCCCGGTCAGCACCATGGCAATCCCCGCCGCATCCGCCGCCGCGATCACCTCGTTGTCGCGCATCGAGCCGCCGGGCTGGATCACCGCCGTTGCCCCCGCCGCGATCGCCGCCTCGAGCCCGTCGGCGAAGGGAAAGAACGCGTCCGACGCCACCACCGAACCGATCGCCAGCGACTGCGCCAGCCCCGCCTTCGCCGCCGCGTCCACGGCCTTCCACGCCGCGATACGGGCCGAGTTCACCCGGCTCATCTGTCCGGCGCCGATGCCCATCGTGGCGCCGTCCTTGGCGTAGATGATGGCGTTGGACTTGACATGCTTGCAGACCCGGAAGGCGAACAGCAGGTCATCAAGCTCCCGCGCGCTCGGCGCCCGCTTGGTCACCGTCTTGAGGTCGGTGAGCCCGATGCGGCCATTGTCGCGCTGCTGCACCAGCAACCCGCCGGCCACCGACTTCACCGTCATGCCCGGCGCGGCCGGATCGGGCAGCCCGCCAGTAAGCAGCACACGCAGGTTCTTCTTGCGCGCCAGCAGCGCCAAGGCATCGGCATCGGCATCCGGCGCCACGATCACCTCGGTAAAAATCGTTGAAATCTTTTCCGCCGTCGCCGCATTCAGCGTCCGGTTCAGCGCGACGATGCCGCCGAACGCGCTTTCCGGATCGCAGCGCAGCGCCACATCCCAGGCTTCCGCCGTGGTCGCAGCACTCGCCACGCCGCAGGGATTGGCATGCTTGACGATCACGATGGTTGGGGTCTCGAACTCGGCCACTGCCTCGAACGCCGCATCGGTGTCGTTGAGGTTGTTGTAGGACAGCTCCTTGCCCTGCACCTGCCGCGCGGTGGCGATGCCGGGACGCGTTCCGTTGACGTAGAAGGCCGCCGACTGGTGCGGGTTTTCGCCGTAGCGCAGGGTCTGCCGCAGGGTGCCGCTGATGGTCAGCCGCTCCGGATATGCCTCGCCGTTCTGGGTCGCGAACCAGGTCGCGATCGCGGCATCATAGGCGGCGGTGCGCGCATAGGCGGCAGCTGCAAGACGGCGGCGCAGCGCCAGCGTAGTGCCGCCCTTGCCCGCCAATTCCGCCATCACGGCGGCATACTGGGAGGGCTCGGTGACGATGGCGACGAAGGCGTGGTTCTTGGCCGCCGCGCGGGTCAGCGCGGGGCCGCCGATGTCGATGTTCTCGATGCAATCGTCGAAGTCGCCGCCACGCGCCAGCGTCGCCTCGAAGGGGTAAAGGTTGGAGACCACCAGGTCGATCGGCGCGATATGGTGCGCCGCCATCTGCGCGACGTGCTCGGGCAGGTCGCGCCGGGCGAGGATGCCACCATGGATCTGCGGCACCAGCGTCTTCACCCGTCCGTCGAGAATTTCCGGGAAGCCGGTGTGGTCGGACACCTCCACCACCGCGATGCCGGCATCGCGCAACGCCTTGGCCGAGCCGCCGGTGGACAGGATCTCGACGCCGGCGGCGGCCAAGGCGGCGCCGAATTCCAGCAGCCCGGTCTTGTCGGAGACGGAGATCAGCGCACGGCGGATCGGAACGATGTCGGTCATGATGAAGCCTTCGCAGGAATGGCGCGGGGGATAAACCTAGAGGCCGAGCAAATCCAGCGTGTGCGCCACAACCCTGCCCTCGTCGTAGAGATCGAGCGCGCGCGCCCGCGACGCCGCCCCCATCCGTGCCCGCAAGCCGGCATCGCGCGCCAGCGTCTGCAATGCCACCGCGAGTTCCGGCACCCGCATCGGCGGCACCAGGAACCCGGTCTCCCCGTCCACCACCTGCTCGCGCGGCCCGCGGATATCGGTCGCCACCACCGGCAGTCCGCACAGCATCGCCTCGATCACCGACATCGGGAGCCCCTCGAAGTGGGACGGTAAGGCGAAAATGTCCGCCGCCGCCAGCAGCGCCGCGATGTCCTCGCGGTAGCCCAGCCGCCGCAGCCGCGCCCCCAGGCCGGAGCCGTCGAAATACGCCTCCAGGTCCTCGCCATGGTCCGACGTCAGCCGCTCGCCCACCACCCACAGCTCGGCATCCACATCGCGCATCGCCGCGAGCAGCTCGGGATGCCCCTTGTGCCGCACCAGCCGCGAGACCACCGCCACCACCACGCGATCCGGCGCCACGCCCAGCGCCGTCCTGATCCGCGCCCGCGCGGCCGGATCGGGATGATAAACCGCCGGATCGCGCCCGTTGCCGATCGCCGTGCTGGCCCGGTGAATGCCCAGCCGCCGCGCATCCCGCGCCTCGTCCGCCGACACCGTCATGTGCACGTCGGTCAGCTTGCCACCGCACCACTCCATCACCAGCCCCAACCCGCGCCGCCACCACGGCCCGGGCTGGTTGAACAAAAATCCATGGCAGGTATAGGCGATCACCTTCACGCCCACATACCGACCGGCGGCGCGCGCCAGCACCCCGCTGATCGGCATATGGGCGTGCACCAGATCCGGCTTCTCGGCGCGAAACAACGCCACCAGGTCGCGGAACCCGCGCCACACTGCCAGCGGCGACAGGCTGCGTGCGAGCTTTACCGGCGCCACCCGGAAACCCTCGCCCCGCACCACCTCCAGCAGCGGCCCGTCGGCACTCACCCCCACCACCTCGTGCCCGCGCGCACGGATGCCGCGCATCAGCGGCAGCAGAAAATGGCGCAGCGAGAAATCGACGTTGGTGACCTCCAGAACCTTCACGAGGCGCGCCCCATCACGAAGCCCGCGGGCCGCCCTTGGAAATCGTCCACTTCACCAACTGCTCGCCCTCGTGCGATCCGGTCAGCACGATCTGCTCGCTGCGCCGCGGCTCGGCGCCGCCGAGGTAGATGCTCTCCTCCAGCGTGATCACCGCCCCCGACGCTCGGAGCTCCCAGCCCTGGCCCGACGCCAGGCGCAACAACACCCCCTCGCCGTCATTCTTCAGCGAAGCCTTCACCGCCGGATGCAAGTGAAAGCGGATGGTGAACGGCTGCGGCATCGCCGCGATCACCGCATCCTCGCCCCTGATATCCTCGCCCTTGTCGGACATAAACAGGCGCCGCGAATGCACCGCGCCGAACGGCCGCAGATACCCGTCATGGCTGAGGTCGAGCCAATGCGCGCCATCCGACTCCTGACGCACCACCGTTACCTTCTCCGGCCGCCGACCGAGCCCCTCGGGCCGCAGTTCCGAGGAGTTGGTATCGGCGATCACCAGCGTCGAATGGGCCGCCGTCGCCCGTGCCGCGTCGTGCCACGCGCCGGTCGCATAGGGCACAGCGCCGCAGTTCACGATCACCCGGTCCTTGCCGATCGACAATTCGAACGACAAGGTACCTGCATGGGCAAAGCGGTCGAGCTTGGCCGGTGGCGGCGCCCCGCATTCCACGATCATCACCGACTTGCCCGCCTGCAACCGGTGGAACCCGCCCTGGTTCATCGCCGACGGCCCCCGCGTGCCGCGGCCGGCCTGGGCCAGCGCGAGTTCGATCAGCGCGAGGTCCATCTCCTTGCTGCCGTTGAACAGGCTGAGCCCGCCGTCGGGATGGCGCAGCGCCCGCAGCGCCGGTGCGATCCGCTCGATCGCCATGCCGAGGCTCGGCGGCTGCACCGCCTGCCCGGCCTTGAGCAGCGCGGAAATATCGGTCAGGTCCTGCAGCACCGCCAGCAACTGCGCCGGGCTGCGCTCGCAGTGGCAGCCATCGGCCAGCACCTGCCGCTCGATCTCCTGAGGCAACACCCTGAGCGCCCGCGCCAGGAACCCGTCATGCTCCGGCAGTGCCACCGCCGCCGCGATCAGCCCGCGCAGCGCGGTGAAGGCGCGCGCATCGATCTGCTCCGGCGGCATTGCGGCGGACAGCCCGCGCGCATCGCCGAGCAGCCGGGCCATCAGCTTCTGGCGAAATCCGTCGTCGGCCGAAGCCGCGAAAAAATCATAATGCCCGAGCCAGGCCGCGATCCGCGCCCCGGCGATATCCGTCCGCTCCGCCAATGGATCGAGCGCCGGCGTGGCGATCCAGTCCGTCACCAGCGCCCGCGCCCGCATCCTCGCCGCATCGGTGCCGAGCGCCCGCAGGTCGCGCAGCCAGACGAAGCTGTGCGCCAGTTCGCGCAGCGCCCGCGGCGCGTTGGTTTCGACGAACCCGCCCGCCCGCAGCGGCCCGCGATGCAGGCCCCGTTCGATCTCGCCACGCAGAATTGCCGCCCCACGCGCCGGATCGCCGGGCCAGCGGTCGCGCACCGGCTGGGCCGGAGCATCGGGCACGCGCGCCATCGACAGGCTCGGCATCCGCGCCATCATCCGGCGCAAGCCGCGCAGCAGGCCGGCCGCGCGCGGCGGGATCATTCCCGCCGCCTCAGGCCGGCGATCGCGGCCGCATAGTCCGCCGCCCCGAACACCGCGGTCCCCGCCACCAGCGTATCCGCCCCGGCCGCCAGCACCAGCGGCGCCGTGCGCAGTGTCACGCCCCCGTCGACCTGGAGCGCAATGTCCCGCCCGGAGGCATCGATCAGCGCCCGCAGCGCCGCAATTTTGGCCAACTGGCTGTCGATGAAAGCCTGCCCGCCGAACCCGGGATTGACCGTCATCACCATGATGATGTCGATCAGGTCGAGCGCCCAGCTGATCGCCTCGATCGGCGTCGCCGGATTCAGCACCACCCCCGCCTTCTTGCCGAGCCCGCGGATCGCCTGCAGCGTGCGATGCAAATGCGGCCCGGCTTCCGGATGCACGCTGATATGGTCGGCCCCCGCCTCGGCGAATGCGGCGAGGTAGGGGTCGACCGGCGCAATCATCAGATGCACATCGAACGGCAGCGCGCAGTGCCGCCGCAGCGCCTTGATCACCACCGGGCCGAAACTGAGATTGGGCACGAAATGCCCGTCCATCACGTCAAGATGCAGCCAGTCCGCCCCGGCCGCCGCAACCGCCGCGACCTCGGCGCCGAGGCACGCGAAATCCGCCGCGAGCAGACTGGGCGCGATGACGATCTTCCGGTCGGAACCCGTGGCGGTGGCGCTGGACATTACTCGTTTCTACCCATTCCGGTACGCGCCGCACAAGGCGCACGCGGCGTTCAGTCCTTGATGAACCGCGCGACGAAAAACCCGTCGAGCCCGCCGAGCCCGGGCCACAGCGCCGGCGTCGTCCGCAGATGCCCGTCCGGCGTCAGCGCCTCGGTGATGCCCACCGCATCGGCCTCGTCGAACGGCGCTGGCCGCAACCCGTGCTGCGCCGCCGTGCGAACCCGGATCGGCCCCTCGTCGAGTTGCAGCGAACACACCGCATAGACCAGCCGCCCGCCCGGCCGCAGCATGGCGGCGGCGGCGGCGATGAAGCTGTCCTGTTGCTTGGCCAGTGCCACGATGTCGCGCGGCCGCTTGAGATGCGGCACGTCGGGATGGCGCCGGATGGTTCCGGTGGCGCTGCACGGGGCGTCGAGCAGCACCGCGTCGAGCGGCTCCTCCGGCCGCCACGTCGCTGCGTCGGCCTCGATGGTCTCGGCCTCCAGCCGCAGCCGGCCCAGATTGTCACGCAGCCGGGCCAACCGCTTCGGGTTGTGCTCCACCGCCGTCACCCGTGCCCCGGCCGCCACCAGCTGCGCCGTCTTGCCACCGGGCGCGGCGCAGAGATCGGCGATCCGCTCGCCCGGCCGCGCCGCCAGCATCCGCGCCGGCAGCGCCGCGGCTGCATCCTGCACCCAGAACCCGCCCTCGGCGAACCCCGCCAACCCCGTCACCGCCGTGCCCGCCGGATAGCGCCAGGACCCGGTCGGCAATTCCATCCCGCCATCGGGCGCCTCGCGCCCCGGCATGATCGTCAGATCGAGCGGCGCCTCGCGCAGATGCGCCGTCGCGATCGCCCGCGCCTCGCGGCCCCAGGCACTCCACAGCCAGCCCGGCGTATCCAGCCGCGGCCCGTCCAGCCCCTCCAGCGCGGCGGGCCCCGCCTCGGCCACCCGGCGCAGCACGGCATTGACCATTTTGGCGAAGGGCGCGAGCCCGCGCGTGCGCGTCAGTTCCACCGCCGTCGCCACCGCGGCATGCGGCGGCGTCTCCAGCAGCAGCAGGGCGGCCGCGCCGAGCCGCAGGATATGCATCACCTTGGGCGGCGGCGCCTTGACCAGGAACGGCTCGATCACCGCGTCGAGCGACCCCATCCGCCGCAGCACGGCGGCCGCCAGCCGGTGCCCGGCGGCGCGATCGCGCGCCTCGATCCCCGCCTGCGCGTCAAGCGCCTCCTCAAGCGGGCGGCGCCGGTCCAGCACCGCGCTCAACAGATCGAAAGCCGCCTCGCGGGTTGGATCGCGCATATGATGTCCGAAAAATCCGCGTGGTGCCGTGGTGGAGCTGAGGGGAATCGAACCCCTGACCTCCTCATTGCGAACGAGGCGCTCTCCCAACTGAGCTACAGCCCCGGCCCACGCAAAATGCGGTCCCGAACGGGGCCGCGTACGAGGGCGCTGTTTCGCGCACAAGCGCCGCCGCGTCAAGCGCGACAACGTGGATACCGGCCATCGCTTTGCAACCCTCCTGCGATGGGGGAGAGTGCCGGCATTGCTTCCGGAGACCGCCCATGGCCGAGATCGCCCTGCAACGCCGCCTCGATGCCGCCGTCGCGCTTGCCACCGAGGCCGGCCGGCTCGCGCTCCGCCTGCGCCCGCCGCCGGGCGCTCCGGTGGCCGTCCTCAAAGCCCATCAGGACTGGCTGACCGAGGCCGACGGCGCGGTCGAGGCCTTCCTCTCCGAGCGCCTCGCCGCCCTCTTTCCCGAGGACGGTTTCCAGGGCGAGGAAACCGGCAAGGGCCGCTCCGGCACCCTGCGCTGGGTGGTGGACCCGATCGATGGCACATCCAACTACGCCCGCGGCGGCCCCCGCTTCTGTGTCTCCCTCGGCCTGATCGAGGAGCGCGCCTCCATCGCCGGCGTCCTGGTCGCACCCGTCATGGGCGAAACCTTCGCCGCCCGGCGCGGCGGCGGCGCCACCCTCAACGGCACCCCGATCCGCGCCGCCGCCACCACCGAGCTTGGCCGCGCCATGGTCGAATGCGGCTGGTCGCACCGCCTGGACAACGAGGGCTATTTCCGCCTGGTCCGCAACGTGATGGCCACCGGCGCCACAATGCGCGCCGGCGGCTCGGGCGCCCTCGGCCTCGCCGACGTCGCCGCCGGCCGGCTCGACGCCTATATCGAACGCCACATCAACCTGTGGGATGTCGCCGCCGCCCTCGTCATCCTGGCCGAGGCCGGCGCCGTGGTCTCCCCCTTCCTCGAAGGCGATGGCCTCGCCTCCGGCAACCCGGTGTTCGCCGCCGCCACCGGCATCGCCGACGCGCTGCGGCTCGCCTCGGGGTTTCCCGCCCCTTGAGCCCACTCGCCCGGCGCCTCGCCATCGCCCTGGGGCTGACGCAGATCCTCGCCTGGTCCACCACCTTCTACATCCCGGCGACCATGCTCGGCGCGGTCTCGGAAAGCCTCGGCGCCTCGCGCACGATGCTGCTGGCGGCGTTCTCCTGGTCGCTGCTGGTGGCCTCGGTCTGCGCCCCGCGGATCGGCCGCTTCATCGACGCAAGGGGCGGCAAGCCGATCCTGGTCGCCGGCGCCCTGATCACCGGCGCCGGGCTGGTCGCCCTGGCCGGCGCCACCTCCCTGCTGCACTGGTTCGCCGCCTGGACGGTGCTGGGCGTCGGCATGGCGCTCGGTCTCTACGACACCACCTTCGCCACCATCGGCCGCATCCTCGGCCGCGATTCGCGCCCGGCCATCGTCGGCGTCACCCTGATCGGCGGCTTCGCCAGCTCGGTCGGCTTCCCCGCCGGCACATTCCTGGTCCATCTGATCGGCTGGCGCTGGTCCGTGCTGGCCTATGCCGCGGTGCAGGTCGCGCTGGTGCTGCCACTGATCCTGGCCTTCGTCCCCGCCTCGCCCGGCAGCCCGCCGCAGGGCGCCGCACGCGCGACCCCGGCCGGAGGACGGCTGCCCGGCCGGCTCGAATTCGTGCTGATGGCAATCTTCTTCACCAGCCGCGCCGGCATCGGCGCCCTGATCTCGGTACATGCGCTGATCCTGCTGCAAGGGCTCGGCCTGTCGCTCGACGCCGCGGTCGCCATCGCCTCGCTGATCGGCGCCGCCCAGGTCGGCGCCCGGCTGCTCGATGTCCGCTTCGGCCGCGGCCTTTCGCCGGTCACCTCGAGCCAGCTCGGCGCCGCGCTGATGCCGCTCGGCATCGTCGCCACCCTGCTCGGCGCCCCGGCCCTGGTCTTCGCCATCAGCTACGGCATGAGCAACGGCATCTTCACCATCAGCCGCGGCACCCTGCCGATGCATGTCTTCGGCCCCGCCGGCTACGCCACCCTGCTCGGCCGCCTCGCCCTGCCGAGCCTGATCGCCCAGGCCCTGATCCCGACCCTGCTCGCCCCGGTGGTCGAAGGCGTCCCGGCAAGCTGGATCTTCGCCGGCATGGCCGCCCTCAGCACCGCCGCCTTCGCCTGCCTCCTCCCCCTGCGCCGCTAGAGCGTGATCGTTTGAGGCTGAGGTCGGAAAACGTGAATCTACCAACCCCGCTAAATTCTGACCTTCGAAGTTCGCAGAGCAGAAACAGCAGGGAGGAAGGAAGCGTTTCTTTTTTTGAAAAAAAAGAAACAAAAAAACTTCACCCCTGGCTTCGCTGCAAATGGAATAAAATTCTCCAACGAATGAAAGTTTTTTGTTTTTTTTTGAAAAAGAAACGCTTCCCTTTCTCGGTCAAGAAAGCGTCATTCTCTTCCGGGGTCGCTAGCAGACCTAGAGCAATATCGGAACTGATAACAACCCACGCAAAGGCGGGAAGAGTCAGCCTTTGCGCGGGTCGGCCTCAAACGATCGCGCTCTAGCTCCGTCCGGGCCGCCGCGCGATCGCCCGCGCCGCGTCCATCACCTGGTAGGCGAACAGCACCCCCGCCGCCCCCGCCTTCAGCCCGGCCCGGTCGAGCCCGTCCATCGTCCAGGTGTTGCAGGTGTAGAACCCCGAATAGGTCGGCGCCGCGCCATAGAACACGTAGCCCTTGAACTTGCCGTCGCCGAGCCGCACCAGCGCGTCGTTCGGCGTCCGCTCCAGGCTCTCCCACAGGAAATCGGCCAGCCGGTCGAGCTCCGCCTGCGTCACCCGGATCGGCACCATCTCGACATCGGCGTACATCTCCGACGGCGCTCCGGCCAACGCCGTGGTCAGCACCGTCCCCGGCCCGGGGAAGATCGCCGAGACCATATCCACCGCCCCGGTCTGCGCCTTCTGGAAATACAGCCGTTCGCCGAAGCCGAAGCTCACATACGCCGCCCCCGGGAAGATACTGCGAAACCGCGTCAGCCCCCCGGTCAGCAGATCGGTCGGCACCGAGATCTCGGTGTGCCACTCATGATCCAGCACATAGATCGTCGCCACCATCGGTGCCGGCGGATCCTCGGGCGGCAGCAGCGGACTGGCGCAGCCGGCCAGCCCCGCCAGCAGCAGAAAACGACGCTTCACGACCCCTTCGGCTCCGGCAATTTTATCCCCGCCAGCGCCTCCCACACCCGGATCACGAACGCATCGTCCCGCCCGCCCTGGCCATTGGCCGCCGCCGCCAGGAACAGCTGGTGCGCCGCCGAGGCCAGCGGCAGCGGAAACGTCAACGCGCGCGCCTGATCCAGCACGATGCCGAGGTCCTTGACGAAAATATTCACCGCCGACAGCGGCGTATCGTCCCCGGCCAGCACATGCGGCATCCGGTTCTGCCACATCCACGACGACCCGGCCGAGGACGAGATCACGTCGAACAACGTCTGCGGATCGGCCCCCGCCCGGATCCCCAGCGCCATCGCCTCGGCCGCCACCGCGATATGCACGCCGGCCAGCAGCTGGTTGACCATCTTCACCGTGCTGCCGACGCCGATCTCCTCGCCCAGCCGCCACACCTTGCCGGCGATCGCCTCCAGCACCGGCGCCACCCGCGCGAACCCCGCCGCCGGCCCCGACGCCATCACCGTCATCGTCCCGCCATGCGCCGCGACCTTGCCGCCAGAAACCGGCGTATCCAGCATCACGATCCCGCGCTCCGCCAACCGCGCCGCCAGTTTCCGCGCCACCTCGGGCGCAATGGTGACGCAGCACAGCACCACGCATCCCGCCCCCAGCCGATCGACGCAGCCCTCCGGCCCGAACAGCGCATCCTCCGCCTGGGCCGCGTTGACCACGAACAGGATCAGCGCATCGAGCCCCTCCGGCAGATCGCCAGGCCGCCCCACCGCCCGCCCGCCGGCGGCGGCGAGTTCGGCCCGCGCCACCTCGCGCAGGTCGCAGCCATGCACCTCCAGCCCCGCCCCGACCAGCGACAGCGCCGCCCCCATCCCCATCGTGCCGAGGCCGATGATGCCCGTTTTCATCACATTGCTGGTCACTGGATTTTCCTTCGCTATACCCGCCGGAACCGCTCCACCGCGGCGACCAAGGCGCGGCGGGTGCCGGGCTCCAGCGCCGAGTGGCCGGCATCGGGAATGATGGTGAGCTGCGCCGACGGCCACGCCGCCGCCAGCGCATGGGCCGAATGAGCCGGGCAGATCATGTCGTAGCGCCCCTGGATGATTGCCGCCGGAATCGCCGCGATCCGGTCCATCCGCCCCAGCAGCCCCTCGGGCGGCAGGAACAGCCGATGCGCGAAATAATAAGCCTCCAGCCGCGCCAGCCCCAACGCCGCGCGATCCTGCGCGAACGAAGCTGCATTCTCCGGGCTCGGCATCAGCGTGCTGCACGACCCCTCGTACAGCGACCACGCCCGCGCCGCCGCCATATGCACCACCGGATCGGGATCGGTCAGCCGCCGCAGATAGCTGCCCAGCAGATCGCCGCGCTCCGCCGGCGGCAGGAAGCCCACGAACGCCGCATGCGCCTCCGGGAACACCGTCCCCATGCCATGCAGGAACCAGTCGATCTCCTCCGGCCGGCCGAGAAAAATCCCGCGCAGCACGCAGGCCGCCACCCGCTCCGGATGCGCCTGCGCATAGGCCAGCGCCAGCGTCGCCCCCCAGGAACCGCCGGAGAGCAGCCAGCGCGAAATCCCCAGGTGCCGCCGCAGCGTCTCGATATCGGCCACCAATTGCGGCGTCGCGTTGCCCTCGAGCGCGCCGAGCGGGCGCGACCGTCCGGCCCCGCGCTGGTCGAAAATCACCACCCGCCAATGCGCCGGGTCAAAAAACCGCCGATGCACCGCCCCCGCCCCGGCCCCCGGCCCGCCATGCAGGAACAGCGCCGCGGCGCCGGTCGGGTTGCCCACCTGCTCCCAGTACATGACATGGCCGCCGCCCAGGTCGAGGGCGCCGGTCTCGTAGGGGCCGATATCGGGAAACAGATCGCCACGGGGCATGGGGGGAGTTTACACGGGCCATCGCAGGGACGAAACCATGCCCATGGACAGACCCGGCCCGCTCGAACGTCTCTGGATCGGCCTTGGCGCCTTCGCCGGCCTCGCCGCAGTGGCGATGGCCGCCGCCGCCTCCCACGCGCTGACCGCGCGGCTCGGCCCGGCCGAGCTCGCCGCCGTGCACAGCGCCGTGCAGATGCAGGGCTGGCACGCCCTCGCCCTGGTCTTCTGCGGCGGCTGGGCCGCCCGCGGCGGCCTGCTGGTCCACGCCGCCGCCGCCTGCTTCGCCTTCGGGCTGATCCTGTTCGGCGCCGGCATCTACAGCGCGGCCCTGCTCGCCCTGCGCCTGCCGATGGTCGCCCCGCTCGGCGGCACCATCCTGATGCTGGGCTGGGCGCTGCTCGCCGCCGCCGCCCTGATCCGCCGGCAATGACAGCTCCGCCGGCCATCGGCAGCGCCTACCTTGCCGCCGAAGGTCTGGAGGCCACGCTGGCCGAGGAACTCGCCCGCCGCGGCGCCACCATCGCCGCCTGGCACGGCCGCCTCGCCCTCTCCCCCGAACCGCCGGTCGCCAGCGCCTGGGCGCTCGACATCTGGACCGCCCCGCGCGAGATCGAGATCGCCTCGGTCAAAACCGCCGCCGACGCCCTGCGCGCGCTCCAGCGCAACTGGTCCGCTTACCCGGTCTCCCACCACCGCCGCATGGCCCTCATCGCCGAGCGCCTGCCCCCGGTCAAAGCCCGCCCCCTGCAATTCCCCGAACCCGCCCCGGGCGGCCATCTCGGCGCCTGGACCCTGCTCGCGCCCGACCGGATGCTCGCCAGCCCGACCAAAACCAGCCCCTTCGTCAACGGCGAATGCCGCTTCCTCGAAGACCGCTTCAACCCCCCCAGCCGCGCCTACCTCAAGCTGTGGGAAGCCTGCACCCGCCTCGGCGTCTGGCCGCTGCCCGGCGAAACCTGCATCGACCTCGGCGCCTCCCCCGGCGGCTGGACCTGGGCCATCGCCCAGCTCGGCGCCAGCGTCGTTGCCATCGACAAGGCCGACCTCGACCCCCGGGTCGCAGCCATGCAAGGCGTCACGCTGCGGCGCGAATCCGCCTTCGCCCTGGAACCCGAGAAGGTTGACTGGCTGTTCAGCGACATCATCGCCTACCCCGACCGCCTGCTCGCCCTGGTGCAAGCCTGGATCGCCGCCAAGGCCGCCAGACGCATCGTCTGCACGGTGAAATTCCAGGGCGCCACCGACCACGATGCCGCCGAGGCCTTCGCCGCCATCCCAGGCGGCCGCCTCATGCACCTCTTCCACAACAAGCACGAACTGACATTCGCCTGGGAAGCCCCGGGCGGCTGAACCGCCCGGGGGAAGGTGAGGCTTAAAGGCTGATCTCGTCCAGCGTCTTGCCGCCGTGCTCCGGCACGAAGAACCACACGCCGATCCCCATCATCACCATCAGCGCCGGGATGGTCATGAACGAGGCGTAGAACGAGCCGGTCGTCTGCTGCAACCACACGGTGACGAACGGCCACAGCACGAAGCCCACCAGCCACGCCACCGCCCACACCACGCCATTTGCCGCGCCGCGGATGCGGGTCGGGAACACCTCGGCGGTGATCGTCATCGACGGGCCCCAGAAGCCCAGGAACCCGATGCTCCACAGCAGCCCGTACACCCACAGCATCGTGTGGTCCCGCGTGCTCGCCCACAGCGCGATGAAGATCGCGCCCTCCACCAGCATCGCGATGAACGCCAGCCGCCGGCCGATCCGATCCGCAATCCAGCCCGAGGCGACCAGCCCGAGGAAGCCCACCAGCCCCCAGGCGGTATAGAACGCCCCGTATTCCGACGCCGGCCACTTCATCTCGGCATTGAGGTAGTACGCCATCCAGCCGCCCACGGTGCCGTAGATCGCGGTGCTGCAACAGGCCACGAACATCGCCACGAACGTCGCCCGCCGCAGATCGGGGGCGAACAACTGGCTGACCGCGAGCTTGTCCGCCTTCTTCTGCCAGTTGGCGTCGGCATCGCTCAACGTCTTGCCCGCCGCCTTCTCCGCCGCGATCCGCAGCTTGCGGTCCTGCGTCTGCACCCAGTACGGCGATTCCGGGCACTTGGCCCGCACATACACCGCCAGCAGCGCGATCAACCCCGGCACCGCGATCGCCCAGCGCCAGCCGTACTCCGCCATGATGAAGGTGGTGATCACCCCCGCCGTCGCCGTGCCGAAGCACCAGGTGCCGCGATTGATGCTGAGGATGCGCCCGCGCAGATGCGCCGGCCACGTCTCCGCCACCAGCAGCGAGCCGAGCGCCCATTCCCCATTGAGCGCGAAGCCCACCAGGATGCGCGCGATGATGAAGGTCGTGAACGTCGGCGAGATCGCCACCAGCGGCATCATCAGCGAGAACATCGCGATGTTGATCGCCAGCAGCGTCCGCCGCCCGAACTTGTCGGCCAGCCACGGCCAGAAATAGATGCCGGGGATGCCGAGCAGCAGGATGATCTGCCCGGCCGAGCGCCATTCGGGAATGGTGACCTGGAATTCCTTGAGAAAAAACGGCACCGCGAGACCGAACAGGATGCCGTCCATCCCGTCGAAGGCCCAACCCAGCCCGTTGGCGGTGGCAATATGATAATGGGTCTTGGTGACCCTGCTCTGGTCGCGGGCATTGCGATATGCCTCGGACTGCATGTACGGGGCCTCGAACGGCCCCACCGCGGCGTTGCCCGCCGTCGTCGTGCTCATGGTCTCGTTCCCTCCAGGCGTCGTCCCTTGTCCGGCGCGCCGATTTTAGCCGGCCTTGGCGCCGGTTGGGCGAGGCTAGCCGTTTGTCAAGATGTCGCGCAATGAGGAGTTTTCGTGAGCGACCGCATCGCGACGGAGAACGCGGTGCAGTCAATCCCGCCCCGGCCCGATCTGCTCGTTCTCACGTATTCTTGAATTAAAAAATCAATCAAATATCTGAGATCGTCAAAAGTCCATGAATAAACCAGACGTGACTTATATTTGACATAAGTACTGTCCGATCAAGACTCTGAGAGTGAGTGGAATCACTCTTGTTGCACACGTATTTTACCGAATAGGTCAATCCCACGACCCACGCAGCAGGACGCTGCATTTCAGGAGAGCGCCAGAATGGCCCTTGTGACCGTATCCGGTGCTGGCGGCAGCACCTTTTCTCTCACCATGACCTCCGCCGCCAATGCCCTGATCGCCCAGCAACTGCTCGATGGCGTGTCCCAGGGCGTGCAGCACGGCACCATCGCGCCCTATAGCTATTCCGGCCACGGCGCCATCTTCCCGCCCGCCGGTGCCGGGCTGATGCTGCTCGGCGGCCCCGGCGCGGTCACCATCCCCGCCCTCACCGGCACCGTGTTCGACACCGCCGCCGGCCGCGACATCCTCTACGGCGGCACCGGGGCGAGCCAGCTCGTCGTCGCCGGCAACGCCGGCATCACCTATTTCGGCAACACCGGCAGCAGCACCGTCATCGCCGGCGGCGGCGACAACACCATCCTCCTCGGCGGCACCGCCCGCGGCCAGAACGACGACGACGACGACCGCACCCGCGAGCAGAGCGAAGGCGACCAGGACGGAAGCCGCTGGGAGGCCGCCCATACCGGCTTTGACGCCCACACCCCGATCCTCACCGGCAGCCACGTCATCTTCACCGGCGACGGCAACGACCGCATCTACGCCCTCGCCGGCGACGTCACCGTCGGCGCCGGCGGCGGCCACAACACCATCGTCCTCGGCAGCGGCACAGCCCTGGTGAAGGTGACCGGTCAGGACCGCATCGAAGCCGGCTCCGGCGCCGCCACCATCGACGCCGCCGCCGGCCAGGCCAACATCACCGGCGGCGGCGGCGTGCTGACCTTCCTCGGCGGCGCCATCGCCTCCACCGTCTTCGGCGGCAGCGGCGCGGTGAGCGCCACCGGCGGCAGCGGCGGCGGCGTCTTCGCCGGCGGCAGCGACGGCGGCAACCTGCTGCAAGGCGGCAGCGGCGCCGTCACCCTGTTCGGCGGCGGCACCAGCTGCGGCACCCTCGGCGACAGCCTGATCGGCGGCAGCGCGGCCGACCTGCTGGTCGCCGGCGCCGGCAACACCACCCTCACCGGCGGCGCCGGCGCCGACACCTTCACCCTCCTCCACGACAACGGCGGCGGCCGCGACCTGATCACCGACTTCACCCTCGGCGTCGACCGCCTCGTGCTGTCCGGCTACGACGACAACGAATTCGCCAAGGACCTCAAGACCGCCCACACCGTCCCGGGCGGCGCCAGCATCACCTTGTCCGACCACACCGTGCTGACCTTCGCCAACCTCACCGTGACCGACCTCAAATCCATCAACCCGACCGCCAGGGACACCTAACCCGAAACCGCCCGCCGTTCCTTCCAGGCTGCGAACCGCCCCAGCGCGGCGCAGCCGAGCAGGATCAGCGGCACATCGAGCATCCGCCCCGCCATCGGCGGCACCAGCCGGAACAGGCTGGCCACGCCCCAGGACAGAAAAATCCCGAGGCAGAACACTTCAAGGCTCCAGCGCCCGACCCGCGCCATCCAGCGGGCGGGCGCGGTATCCATCCAGTCCGCCGTCCGCGGCACGAACCGCGCCACCAGCCAGGCCAGCGCGAAGGCATGCAGCGCCCGCAGCGGCGCGAGATCGGGCTTCCAGTCGATCCGCGTCGTCGCCGCATCCGGCGCCGGCAGCGCCAGCACCCCGCTCCAGGCGAGTTTCACCCACACCCCGTAGAGCACCAGCCCCAGCGCCGCCACGCTCGCCATCCGGTCCCACAACGGTGGCAAATCGATCGCCCGCCCCTCATGCAGCGCCCGCGCCCCCAGCCACGCCCCCACCAGATACAGCACCTGCCAGGCGAACGGATTGAACGAGATCCCGCCACCCGCCGGCAGCGCCGGCATCATCAGCCCCAGCCCCTGCGCCGCGCCATAAACCGCCAGCGGCAGCACCAGCACCCATGCGCCCATCCATCCCGCCAACCCCGCGAACAACGGCAACGCCAGCATGCACCACACGAAACTCGGCAATATCCCCATGAAATCGGGCTGAAACAGCATCAGCGCCGCCCCCGGCAGCGCATGCCACGGGTCCGCGAACAACGGCCCGAACCCCCGCGCCGCCACTTCCCCCGGCAGCACGCTCGCCCCCGCCAGCCCCACCACCCCGAGAAACGCCGCGAACACCATCAAATGGATGCGATACAGCCGCCACACCCGGCGCAGCAGATCCCGCGCCGCCGCCGCCCATCCGTCCCGCGCCTCCTTGCGCGCGAACACGCTCCCCAGGGTGAACCCGGACAGGAAGATGAACTGCTCCGAACTGTCCGAAAACCCCCAGGCGCCATGGATGAAATACGCCCCCACCACACTCCCGGTGGCATGGCTGGCGAAAATCGAAAGCTGCAACCACCCCCGTACGATATCCAGCCGCGTATCCCTTGCCGGTCGCCCCGGGATCGCCCGCACCGGGACCACCCGCCCCCCCGCGCTCCACCCGCCGCCATCCATCTTCCGCTCTCCGGCCTGCCGCATCATATGGGTCATACGCACAAGACGCGCCAGCAGAGCCGACGTTTCACGACAATTTGCCCCAACCGCCCCAGCGGTCTAAACCCCCCGCCCCCGCCAGGAGTCCCCGCCCCGATGACCGTCATGTCCGACCGCTGGATCCGCCGGATGGCCCATGACCACGCCATGATCGACCCCTTCGTCGAAACCCAGAAGCGCGACGGCGTGATCTCCTACGGCCTGTCCAGCTACGGCTACGACGCCCGCTGCGCCGACGCCTTCAAGATCTTCACCAACATCGACAGCGCCATCGTCGACCCGAAAAACTTCACCGGCGAAAGCTTCGTCGACCGCACCGGCCCGGTCTGCACCATCCCCCCCAACTCCTTCGCGCTGACCCACACCGTCGAATATTTCCGCATCCCGCGCGACGTCCTCGTCATCTGCCTCGGCAAATCCACCTACGCCCGCTGTGGCATCATCGTGAACGTCACCCCCCTGGAACCCGAATGGGAAGGCCAGGTCACCATCGAAATCAGCAACACCACCCCCCTGCCGGCCAAGATCTACGCCTTCGAGGGCATCTGCCAGTTCCTCTTCCTCCACGGCAACGAACCCTGCGAAACCTCCTACGCCGACAAGGCCGGCAAATACATGCGCCAACGCGGCGTGGCACTTCCCCGGCTCGGTTGAAGTGAGATATTAAGACCCATGGACCGTTTTCGTATTCGCGGTGGCCGGCCGCTCTCCGGCGACATCACCATCGGCGGCGCCAAGAACGCCGCCCTCCCCCTCATGGCCGCGGGTCTGCTGACGTCCGAGCGCCTGACGCTCACCAACGTCCCCAAACTCGCCGACATCACCACCATGCGCCTGCTCCTCGAGCAACACGGCATCACGGTGGAACCGGCCGACAACACCGGCAGAACCCTCTCCCTCGGCGGCCCCATCACCAACACCGAGGCCCCCTACGACATCGTGCGCAAAATGCGCGCCTCCATCCTTGTCCTCGGCCCCCTCCTCGCCCGCACCGGCGAAGCCCGCGTCTCGCTGCCCGGCGGCTGCAACATCGGCGCCCGCCCGGTCGACCTTCACCTCAAAGGCCTCGAACAACTCGGCGCCACCATCCTCCTCGACGCCGGCTACATCATCGCCACCGCCCCCCAGGGCCTCAAAGGCGCCACCATCGTCTTCCCCTTCCCCTCCGTCGGCGCCACCGAAAACCTCCTCATGGCCGCCACCCTCGCCTCCGGCCAGACCATCCTCGCCAACGCCGCCCGCGAACCCGAAATCACCGATCTCGCGGCCTGCCTCGTCGCCATGGGCGCCCGCATCACCGGCATCGGCTCCGACCGCCTGACCATCGAAGGCGTCCAATCCCTCCACGCCGCCACCCACCCCATCATCGCCGACCGCATCGAAACCGGCTCCTACGCCTGCGCCGCCGCCATCACCGGCGGCACAATCCACCTCAAAGGCGGCCGCCTCGACCATCTCGGCGCCGTCGCCCGCACCCTGCGCGAAGCCGGCGTTGAAATGATCGAGGAAAACGACGGTCTCAGCGTCAACCGCCTCAACGGCCTCCACGGCATCGATTTCATCACCGAACCCTACCCCGGCTTCCCCACCGACATGCAGGCCCAGCTCATGGCCCTCATGTGCGTCGCCGACGGCGCCTCGATGATCACCGAAAACATCTTTGAAGACCGCTTCGGCCACGCCCCCGAGCTCAACCGCATGGGCGCCAACATCAAGGTCCACGGCGCCTCCGCCATCGTCCGCGGCAAACCCGGCGCCCTCCAGGGCGCCCCGGTCATGGCGTCGGACCTGCGCGCCAGCTTCGGCCTCGTCCTGGCCGGCCTCGCCGCCCGCGGCGAAACCATCGTCAACCGCGTCTACCACCTCGACCGCGGCTACGAGACCGCCGAACTCAAACTCGCTGCCGTGGGCGCGCAGATCGAACGCGTCGCATAGGCAAGCGCTTCTTTTGTTAAAAAGAGAATACTCAGTTCGCTGGAAAACCCGCAGAAGCCATTCCCGTCACGCGTCATTGCGAGGCGAAGCCGCGGCAATCCTGGGGTCCAGACTCGGCTTTCGGAGCAGGGCAATCGGGTGAAGGCGAAGCGAACAAGACAGGCTCCGCCGGCCAAGGGCCGTAGGCCCCTGGACCCCTTTCATTTAAGCGGCCGGATCACTGATACCAACCCACGCAAAGGATGACTCTTCCAGCCTTTGCGTGGGTTGGTATCGCGCGCCGGGTTGGCGGGCGGCGGCGTGCCAAAAGAGACTCATACCGGCCG
>CAIYSR010000029.1 GCA_903928895.1 uncultured Rhodospirillales bacterium
CAAGCGCGCGCACGCGTTGTGTGGCATCCAGATCTCCGATCACGGCAAGCCATCGCGCGAATGCCCCATTCTCCATCCGGCCGTCCTCCCCAAGCGCCAACGGCAGAATCGCAGGTCTCAACAGGTGCCGCAATAAGAGCGTTTTTGTTTCTTTTTTCCAAAAAAGAAACCGCTTCGCCTTCCTATCCGCTCAGCGACTTCGAAGCCTTCTCGTAGCTGAAACGGCTCAGTCCGGGTTGCGCCAGGATGCGTTCGAGTTCGGCGCGCATGAGTGCGGCGCGGCCGGGGTCGTGGCGGCGCCAGCTGCCGAGCGGGTTAAGCATGCGGGAGGCGGTCTGGCCGTTGAGCGGGTCGAGCGTGATCAGGACGTCGGCGAGCAGGCGGTAGCCGGCGCCCGAGGCGGCGTGGAAGCGGACCTGGTTGGCGGAAGCGAAGGTGGCGATGAGGGCGCGGACGCGGTTAGGGTTGCGCAGGTCGAAATCCGGGTGGCGCATCAGGTCGCGCACGGTGTCCACCGTACCGGCGAGCGGCGAGGCGGCCTGGATGGCGAACCATTTGTCCAGCACCAGGTCCTCGTTGCGCCAACGGGCATAGAAGCTGGCCAGGGCCTCGGTGCGGGCCGGCGTGTCGGCTTCGGCAAGGGCGGCGAGGGCAGCGATCTGGTCGGTCATGTTGCCGGCGGTTGCGAACTGGGCGGCGGCGCGGGCGGTGTCGCCGGCGGCGGCGACGTAGGAGAGGCAGGCATTGCGCAAAGCGCGGCGGCCGATGCCGGGACCGTCGGGGCGATAGGGCGCGAGGTCGGTCAGGCGATCATGGGTGGCGCGCAGTTCGGTGCCCAGGGTGGTGCCGATCGCGTGGCGCAGGAAGCGACGCACGGCGTGCACGGCGTCGACGTCGATTTCGTCCATGCGATCGGCGATGGCGGCCTCGCCGGGGAGGAGGAGGGCCTCGGCGGCGAAGGCGTGGTCGGTGTCGGCGCTGGCGAGTGTGGCCCGCAGGGCGGCGAGGAGGCCGGGGTCGGCATCGAGCGGATCGCCCCGGCGGTGCGCGGCGATCATCTCCAGCATCAGATCGGTGGCGTAGTGCTGGAAGGAGTCCCAGCGCACGAAAGGGTCGCGGTCGTGGGCGGCGAGGAAAAGCAGGCGGTCCCGGGTGAGGCCGGAGAGGCGGACCGGGGCGGAGTAGTCGCGCAGCAGGGAAGGCACCGGGGGCGCGGCGATATTGTCGAAGGTGAAGGATTGCGCGGCTTCGCGCAGAAGCAGAAGTGTGGGCGGGATGAGTTCGGCACCGTCGGGGCCAAGCAGGCCCGTGGCGACGGGGATCGGCAAAGGGTGTTTTTCGGGCTGGCCTGGGGTGGGGGCGGTGCTTTGGCGCAGGGTCAGGGTGTAGCGCCGCGCTGCGGGATCGTAGTGGTCGGTGATTGCCAGGTCCGGGGTGCCGGCTTGGCTGTACCAGGCCATGAATTCACCGATGTCGACGCCGGCGCCGTCCCGCAGGGCGAAGACGAACTCCTCGATGGTGACCGCGGTGTTGTCGTGGCGGGCGAAGTAGAGGTCCATCCCCTTGCGGAAGCCCTCGGCGCCGAGCATGCGGTGCAGCATGCGGACGATTTCGGCGCCTTTTTCGTAGATGGTCGGGGTGTAGAAATTGTCGATCGCGAGATAGCTGTCCGGCCGGACCGGGTGGGCCAGGGGGCCGGCGTCCTCGGGGAACTGGGCGGCGCGGAGGCGGCGGACGTCATGCAGGCGCTTGACGGCGGGGCTGCCCTGGTCGGCGGAGAACTGCTGGTCGCGAAAGACGGTGAGGCCCTCTTTCAGCGAAAGCTGGAACCAGTCGCGGCAGGTGACGCGGTTGCCGGTCCAGTTGTGGAAATATTCGTGGGCGATCACCGCCTCGATCTGCTGGTAGTCGGTGTCGGTGGCGGTCTCGGGGCGGGCGAGGACGTATTTGGTGTTGAAGACGTTGAGGCCCTTGTTTTCCATGGCGCCCATGTTGAAGTCCGACACGGCGGCGATGTTGAAGACGTCGAGGTCGTATTCGAGGCCGTAGACGTCTTCGTCCCACTTCATCGAGGTCTTGAGGGCCTGCATCGCATGCCCGCAACTGGCCTCGTCGCCGCGGCGGACATAGATCGCCAGGGCGACTTCGCGGCCGGAGCGGGTGATGAAGCGGTCGTGCACGGCCACCAGATCTCCGGCGACGAGGGCGAAGAGGTAGGAGGGTTTGGGATGGGGATCGACCCAGCGCGCCCAGTGGGTGTCGCCGTCGGAGCCGGCGGCATCCGGGTTGCCATTGGAGAGGAGCACCGGGACGGTTGCGCGGTCGGCGACGATGGTGGTGGTGAAGCGGCTCATCACGTCGGGCCGGTCGGGGAAGAAGGTGATGCGGCGGAAGCCTTCGGCCTCGCATTGGGTGAAGTAGTTGCCACCGGAGAGGTAGAGGCCGGACAGCTCGGTGTTTGCGGCGGGGTTGTTGCGCACGACAATTTCGAGCGTGGCCGCCGCCGGCAGGTCGGCGATGACCAGGGTGCCGCCGGGCTCGATGGTGTAGCGGTTGGGGCTCAGCGGCGCGCCGTCGAGCTGGATGGAGACCAGTTCGATACCCTCGCCATCGAGCCGTAGGGCCGAAGTGGCGTCACGCTCGGCGGGATTGCGGCGCAGGGACAGGCGCGAGCGGACGGTGGTGGCCGCGGGGTCGAGCGTAACGTGGAGATCGACGTCGTCGATCAGGAAGGCGGGCGGGCGGTAGTCATGGCGCAGGATGGCGCGCGGCGTGGCGTCGGGCTGGGTGGTCATGCATGCTCCGGTCAGCGGTCAGGCGGGTTCGACCCTGATCCATTCGCCGTTGCCGCTCAAGGGGGGACGTTTCGGCCGCGAGAACAGCACATCGAGCGTCAGCACCGCCGGCAGCACCGCCAGCAGGCTCGCGTTCCACAGCGCCTGGGCCTGGAATCCGCTCATCACCACGGGCACGAAGACGACGCAGAGATAGAGGCGCCCGGCGCGCTTCACCATCGCGCGCAGAGTGCCGCCGAGCGGGCCGCCGAGGTCGCGCTCGGCATCGGCCCCGGCGGCGGCGACCAGGGCAGAGTTGCACAGTGCCACCGCCAGCACGCCGCCGCCGAGCATGGCGATCACCACGGCCGGCATCTTGAGATCGATGAATTCGGGGGTCGAGAGCATCAGCAGGGTGTCGAACGTGCCGTGCAGCGCCACCGGCACCACCAGCGCGAGCAGCAGGCCGGCCCAGCGCGAGACGTCGTTGGCGATGGTGCCGACGACCAGCGCACCCATCATCAGCCCGCAGACTCCGTGGATCGGCACCGAGGCGGCCCCGCGCAGC
The DNA here is from genome assembly GCA_903928895.1 of uncultured Rhodospirillales bacterium. GTDB lineage: Bacteria > Pseudomonadota > Alphaproteobacteria > Acetobacterales > Acetobacteraceae > CAIYPH01. Next base: position 3,343 of record CAIYSR010000029.1, read on the forward strand.
AGGGCGATCGACTGCCAGTCCGTCCCGGCGTTGATCAGATAGAGGATGTTCTCGACGCCAGCGAAGCCCATGGCAACGGCGATGGACACCATCACCACGCTGCGCAGCCGCCGTCGGTCAAGCATCGCCATCGCGGCCAGCAGGCCCAGCATCTTGACGCCCTCCTCCGGCAGGGCGGCGATGAGGAAGCCGGTGAGGATGGCGCGCATGCCTTCGTTGATGTGCAGCGCGGCGCCGAGCAGGGTCTCGACGAAGGCCTCGAGCGGGATGGCCAGTCCGGCCGACGCCAACCCGGCAAGAAGCGCACACCACAGCGCCGGGCTGCGCCAGGATTCGCGCGACTTGAACAGGCCATAGCCGATCAGCAGCAGCGGCGGGCCGAGCGAGGCGACGATCCACATTGGCGAAATCGGTCTTCTCAGGGAAAGCGGCAGTTGCATCCTAGCCGCGGGAGGTTAAGCGATGATGAATCCCGAGCCAGCGCGCTACGCTTCGTGGTCGTCCTGCGCGCCGTCATCCCCCGCGTCGTCGGCCAGGCCGAGAAGCTGCTGCGCCGTCACCGAATCGGCCGCCTGCACGCCTTTCAGCGTGCGCCCGATCACCCGCGTGCGGACCCGTGCCGCCTCGATCGTGTTGCTGAAGGTGTTGGCCTGCTTGCCCAGAGATTCCAGCACCTTGTCCATCTTGCCCATTTCGGACTTAGTGGCCTCCAGCAGCTCGCCGATATGGGCCGACTTCTCCTCAAGGGTCATCGTCAGATAGCCGAGATGGATGGTGCGCAGCAGGGCCGGGAACATCGTCGGCCCCATCACCAGCACCCGGCTGCTGTTGCCGAGATCCGCCACGAGGCCGGGGATACGGGCGATTTCGGCATAGAGCCCATCGGTCGGCAGGTACATCACCGCGAAATCCACGGTCGCGGGCGGCGAGATGTATTTGGCGGCGATCTTTTTCGCCTCGTCGCGCACCCGCTTCTCCATCGCGCGGCGCGCGGCGCGCTCGGCCTCGGCGTCGCCGGCGTCGAGCGCCTGCAGGATGCGCTCGTAGTCCTCGACCGGGAACTTGGCATCGACCGGCAGGAATACGCGCGAGCCGCCGCGCATCGGCATCGCGACCGCGAACTCGACCGCGTCATCGGAGCCCGCGCGCGGCTTCCAGTTGGTTTCGTAGGCGCCGACCGGGAGGATGTCGTCGAGCATCGCGCGGACCTGGGTTTCGCCCCAGCCGCCGCGGGTCTTGACGTTGCCGAACAGGCGCTTGAGGTCACCGATCTGCACGGTGACGGCCTGGACGTCCCCCATTGCCTTCTGCACCGCGGCGAACTGCTCGGTCACCCGCTGGAACGAGGTCGTCATCTGTTTTTCGACCGCTTCGTGGAGCTGCTCGTTGACGGTTTTCTGGATCGCGTCGAGCTTGGCCTCATTGCCCTCGCGCAGTTCGCGCAGCCGGCTGTCGAGTGCGGTGCGCATGTCGCCGATGGCAACGGTCAGTTCGAGGCGCAGCTGCGCGCCGGCCGCGGTTTGCCGTTCGCCGACGCTCTGGAGCTGGAGGTTGACCGTTTTCTGGATGTCGGACAGGCGCGTCTCGTTGCCTTCGCGCAGATCGTTCAGGCGCTGGTCGAGGGTGGCGCGCATCTCGGCGAGCGTGGTGCCGATCTCGCCGCGCAACTGACCGCCGACGGTGCCGAGCTGGCTGCCGAGCGCCCGTTCGGTGTCGGCGAGGGCGGCGCGCAGGGTATCGGTTTCGCTGCGCTGCGCGGCCAGGATCTGCTCGCCGAGCAGGCGCAGGCGCTCGAACCTGGCGGACTGGCGCAGCACGGCCAGCCCTGCGCCGAGGGCGAACAACGCCGCGACGCCGGAGGCGGCGAGGCTGGGAATGTCGAATGTCACCGGTAGTTCCGCTCCACGAAAATCCACGCCAGCATGGCCGGCAGGGCGAAACCGGTCATCGTTATCATCACCCCCGGCGGCCCGTACAGGTCAAACATCAGCCCTACGATGAACCCGGCGAGGGCGCCAGTGAGCATCTGCATGGCGCCGATCAGAGCCGACCCGGCGCCAGCCATGTGCGGGATGTTCTCGAGTGCGGCATGGGTCACGTTCGGGCTGACCAGGCCGCGGCTGAGCGTGGTCAGCAGGAACACCGGCAGCAACAGGCCGAGGGACAGGTGCCCGGACAGCACGATCCCGGCGACCGACGCCAGCGTGGCACCGGCCAGGCCGAGGCCCATCGGCCAGTGCGCCGCCCAGCCGCGGCGGGCGGCGAAGCGGTTGATCCAGGCCCCGGCCAACACCCCGGAGGTGATCAACGCGAAAACCCACCCAAATTGCGCCGTGCTAAGCTGGAGCGTGCCAAGCAAGAGCAGTGGCGCGGCGGTGACGAAGCAGAAGACATTGGCGAGGTTCAGCGCCCCCACCACACCGAAGGCCAGGGTTCGCCGTTCCGCCAGGATACTGCCGACCGGCCCTTGCGGCCGCACCCGACGCGTCTCCCCAAGCCCCAGCACCACGACGGTCAGCAGCACGATTCCGGTTGCCGCCTGCACCGCGAAGATCGCGCGCCACCCCGCCAGTTCCAGGATCGCGCCACCGATGCTCGGCCCGATCACCGGGGCGAGGCTGAACACCAGACTGATCGTGGACAGTCGTGCCCGCGCGATCTCGCCTTCGGCCAGATCGCGCACGATGGCGAAGGCAAGCACCGGCCCGCCGGCGGCGCCCACGCCTTGCAGGATCCGGGCGGCCAGCAGCGTGGTGATCGAGGGGGAGAGGGCGCTGGCAATGCCGCCGATGGCGTAGAGCGCCAGCGAAACCGCGAGCACCGGCCAGCGCCCGATCCGGTCCGACAGCGGCCCCAGCACCAGTTGCGCTGCACCAAAGCCGATCATGAAGCCGCTCAGCGTCAGCGCGGCCGTGGCGGGATCGATGGCGAAGCCGGCCTGCATCTGGGGTAGCCCGGGGAGTCCCATGTCGACAGACAACGCCGGCAGCCCGGCGAGGGCGCCGAGCAGCAGCGTGAAGCCGATTCGATGGGGGTCGATGCGCATGACGGTTGCAAAATTCGGTCAATCGCGCGCGGGCGCAAGAGGGAATCCGGTACGGTCATGTCAACGTGAAACCGCTGTCAACCGGGGATAGATTTTACGTCGTATTGTTCAGTTGTCGCGGAGAAATGCCTGGGTTTCCGACACCGCGGCGGCGAGGCCGAGCCGTACCGGGGCGGCGCCGGGGGGAAAGGCGGAGAACAGCCGGGTGGGAGTCAGCCGATCGAGCAGCACGAATACGCCACGATCCGTCGCGCTGCGGGTCAGCCGCCCGAACGCCTGGCGCAACCGGTAGCGCACCACGCGGTCGTCATAGCCGCCGGTGTCGCCTTCGCCGAGATGCAGGCGGCGCTCACGATGCAGGATGTCCGGCCGCGGCCAGGGCACGCGCTCGAACACCACGAGCCGCAGCGCGCGGCCGGGGACATCGACGCCGTCGCGCATCGCGTCGGTGCCGAGCAGGCAGCTTTCCTCCTCGGTGCGGAAGACATCGACCAGGGTGGCGTTGTCCATCGCGTCGACGTGCTGCGCGAACAAGGGGATGCCGGCCGCTTCCAGATCGGGGGCAATGCGGGCGTGGACGGCGCGCAGGCGGGAGATCGCGGTGAACAGGCCGAGCCCGCCGCCACCGGAGGCCTGGAACAGCGCCTTGTAGGCAGCGGCGAGCTGGCCGATGTCGCGGGAATTGATGTCGTTGACCACGATCACGCGGGTTTGCGCGGCATAGTCGAACGGACTCGCCACTGCGACGCGGATCGCGGGGGCGGCGAGATGGGTGGCGCCGACTCGGGCCTCGGCCACTGCCCAGGCGGCCTCGGCATCCTCGGCCCCGCCGTCGCGCAGGGTGGCGGAAGTGACCAGCATGCCGTGTGCGGGCTGCGCCAGGGTCATCACGAAGGGGATCGTCGGATCGAGCCAATGGCGATGAAGACCGACATTGGAGTCGGTTTTGCCGTCCCGCCGGTCAAGCCGGAGGAACAGGACGTGTTCGGGCCGGCGACCGGGTTCGGGCGGCTCGGCGCTGGCCGCGGCGAGCATGGCACGCCAGGCGCCGAGCGGATCGAGGGCACGGCGGCGCAGGGTGCGGGCGGCAGCCTCGATGCGGTTGCGCAGACTCTCCTCGAGCTCCTCGGCCTCGTCCTCCAGCCGGGCATCGAGCCGATCGGCCAGGGTTTTCACCGGGATGGCGAGGCGTTCGAGGGCGCGGCCGAGCAGATCGGCGGCGTCGGCAAGGCCGGGTCCGACCGGGTAGAGATCGCATTCACGGCTACCGGCATAGGCGTTGTCGTTCTGGGTGCGGGCCAGCAACTGCACCCGCGCCACGCGCAGGAAGGCTTCGCTCGGATTGGTCCGCTCGCCGGCCACCAGCTCCGACGTGGCTTCCCCCAGGCGCGCCACCCAGTTCGGGGCGGGCAACGCGCGGGCGGCCTGGAGGATCGCGTCCAGGGGGGCTTCGAGCTCGGGCTTTCCCGCCACCATCTCCTCCAGGCGGCGCTTCAGCCCGCGCGCGCGGGAACGGCCGCCCTCGGCGCCGAGCAACCAGCGGCGCAGCTCTGCGCCCTCGATGCCGGAGAATTCGGCGGAGAAGGCGCTGTCGGCAGCATCGAAGACATGGTGCCCCTCGTCGAAGACGTAGCGGGTCGGCACGGTTGCGTCGTCGATGCCACCCCAGGCGGCCTGCGCCATCACCAGGGCGTGGTTCGCCACCACGAGGTCGGCTGTCCGCGCCCGGCGGATGGTGTGTTCGATGAAGCAGCGCCGCCAGTGCGGGCAGCCGGCGTGGATGCACTCTCCGCGCCGGTCGGCGAGACCCCAGGCCAGGCCGGGGCCGAACAATTCGCCGAACCAGCCTGGCAGGTCGCCGCCCTGGATATCGCCATCCGATGTCACCGCGGCCCAGCGGGTGATCAGGGCGATGGGGATGAGGGATTGCGGCACCCCGGTGGCAGCCGCCGCCACGGCATCCTCAAGATTGAGCAGGCAGAGGTAGTTCTCGCGGCCTTTGCGCACCACCACGCGACGGCGGCGCTCCTCGGGGTCGGGCAGCAGACGGGCCAGCTCGCCCTCGACCTGGCGCTGCAAATGGCGCGTAAAGGTCGAAATCCAAACCGGACCCTTGTTGCGCTCGGCCCAGAGGCTCGCCGGGGCGATGTAGCCGAGGGTTTTGCCCGTGCCGGTGCCGGCCTCCGCCAGCACGACATGCGGCTCGCCGGCGATCTCGCGCGGGGCGAAGGCGGCGGAGACGGCGGCGGCGTAGTCCGCCTGCCCCGGACGCTGCTCGGCGCCGGTGCCGAGCATCGCGGCAAGTCGCTGCCGGGCCTCGGCCGGGGGCACTGGCAGGGAGGATGGCGGTGGCGGGGAGGCAGCGTCCTCCCATTCCGGCAGGCGTTTCCACACCTGCAAAGCTGCCACCGAGGGGGCGGCACCGGGCCGAGCAAGTGCCGCCATGACGCAGGCGGCCCAGTCCCAACCCATCTGCCCCATTCGCGCCGCGAGCCCGGCGGCGTCGCGGTTGGACGGCAGATCGCGCCCCGCCGCCAGATGCGCCAGCAGCGCGGTGGCAATATCAGGCAACAGCAAGGCAGCGGCTTCGAGTCCGTGGGCTGGCGGCGGCAGGTCGAGCGCCAGGGCCAGCCCGCGCGGCGTCGGCGCGGCGGCGCGTCCGGGCATGGCGAAGGCGAAAAGTTCCAGCAGGTCATGCGCCGGCATCGACTGGATGCCGAGCCGGCGCAGGGTCGCGGGGCCGTGCACGAGCAGCGGCGGCGGGCCGGCGCGCAGCAGCCGCGCCGCTTCCGCGGTCGCCAGGTCGAGCACCTCGCCGTCCTCGGTGAGGATGCAGGCGCGGCCGATCCCGGCCACCACGGCCGGCGCCGAGGGCAGGATCAGGCGCGGCGCGGAGGGGGAAGCAGCCATGTCCCCTTATGACGAAGGGCCGCCGCCACCGCCAGCGGTCTCGCCGGGAGGCTGTGTCGCGGGCAAGGCGATCGCGCGGATCCGATCTTTTCAAACGCCGCCCGTCGCCCCTAGTCTCGATCTCAAAGGGAGATCGCCCAGATGGATACCGCGCATCCGATGCTATCCGGATTTGGCAACGAATTTGCCAGCGAAGCCGTCCCGGGCGCCCTGCCGCAGGGGCGCAACTCGCCACAGCGGCCGGCGCTGGGGCTGTACGCGGAGCAGTTTTCGGCCACGCCGTTCACGGTGCCGCGCCGCGATTCGCGACGGACCTGGATGTATCGGCTGCGGCCTTCGGCCAATCATCCGCCGTACCGCAAGCTTTCGGGCATTCAGCCATTGGCCGGGGCGAACCCCAACCGGCTGCGCTGGAACCCGATGGCGCTGCCCGACGCGCCCACCGATTTCGCCGCCGGACTCGTCACCATGGCGGCCAATGCGACGGGCGCCACAGCCGAGGGGGTCAGCATCCATCTCTATGCCGCCAATCGTTCGATGGAGCGGATTTTCTGGAACGCGGATGGCGAGATGTTGATCGTGCCGCAGCAGGGGCGGTTGCGGCTGGCGACGGAGCTGGGTGTGCTCGACGTCGCACCCGGGGCGATCGCCGTGATCCCGCGCGGATTGCGCTTTCGGGTGGAACTTCGCGACAAGACGGCGGGCGGCTATGTCTGTGAGAACCATGGCGGCGTCTTCAGGTTGCCCGATCTCGGGCCGATCGGGGCCAACGGGCTGGCCAATCCGCGGGACTTTCTCAGCCCGGTGGCGTGGTTCGAGGAGCGCGACGACCCCACCGAGGTCGTGCAGAAATTCTGCGGTGAGCTGTGGGGCACCACGCTCGACCACTCGCCGCTCGACGTGGTGGCGTGGCATGGCAATTGTGCGCCGTACACCTACGATCTCGACCGGTTCAATACCATCGGCAGCATCAGTTTCGACCATCCGGACCCCTCGATCTTCACCGTGCTGACTGCGCCGACGGACACGCCGGGGCGGGCCAATTGCGACTTCGTGATTTTCCCGCCGCGCTGGATGGTGGCCGAGGAGACGTTCCGGCCGCCGTGGTTCCATCGCAATATCATGAATGAATGCATGGGGTTGATCCGGGGGGTGTATGACGGCAAGGCCGATGGCTTCCTGCCCGGTGGGCTCAGCCTGCACGGGTTGATGAGTGCCCATGGCCCTGACCTTGCCACCACCGAGCGCGCGATGGCGGCCAACCTGGCGCCGCACAAGATCGACGGGACGCTGGCCTTCATGTTCGAGACCAGTCAGGTGCTGCTGCCAAGCCGGTTCGCGATGGAGGGCGGGTTGCTGCAAACCGGGTATGACGCCGTGTGGAGCGGCCTGGGAAAGAAGTTCACGCGATGACCGATCGGACGCATGACGTGGCCGCGCGCTCCTGGGTGGAGTCGGCCAACGGGCACAGCGATTTCCCGGTGCAGAACCTCCCGTTCGGGGTGTTCAGTCCGCCGGGTGGGACGCCGCGTGGGGGGGTCGCGATCGGGGAGCATATCCTTGATATCGCGGCGGCGTTGGCCGCCGGGCTGCTGGATGGCGCGGCGACGGAGGCGGCTGGCGCACCTGAATTGAACTTGTTTCTCGCGCTGGGCGCGGCGGCGCGACAGGAGGTGCGGGCGCAGGTGTTCGCGGCGCTGTCGCAGGAGGCTGCCCCCGCTGCGCGCGCGCGAGCGGCAGCCATGCTCCATGTGGCGGCGGAGTGCACGATGCATGTGCCGGCCAGAATCGGCGATTACACCGATTTTTTCGCCGGCATCCATCACGCGCGCAACGGCGGCAAGCTGCTGCGACCCGACAATCCTTTGATGCCCAACTACAAATACGTCCCGGTGGCGTATCACGGCCGGGCTTCGTCGGTGCGTTCGTCTCCCCATCCGGTGCGCCGGCCGCACGGCCAGCGCAAGCTGCCGGACGAAGCCGCGCCAAGCTTCGGGCCGTGCCGCAATCTCGATTTCGAGCTCGAATTCGGCACCTGGATCGGTGGCGGCAATGTGCTCGGGGAGCCGATCCCGATCACCGAGGCCCATCGCCATATTTCGGGGTTCTGCCTGCTCAACGATTGGTCGGCGCGGGATATCCAAGCGTGGGAATCGGCGCCGCTGGGGCCGTTCCTGGCCAAGAGTTTTCAGACCTCGATCTCGCCCTGGATCGTGACGCCGGAGGCGCTGCGTCCCTTCCGGATTTCGCAACCGGCGCGGCCAGAGGACGATCCCGCGCCACTGCCGCATTTGCTGGCGGCCGAGGACCAGGCGCAGGGAGCGATGGACGTGGCGCTCGACGTGCTGCTCCTGACGCCGGCGATGCGGGCCCGAGGGATGCCGCCGTATCGGCTGGTGGCAAGCAATACCAGGCACTTGTACTGGACGTTCGCGCAGATGGTGGCGCATCACACATCCAACGGCTGCGATTTGCGGGCGGGGGACTTGTTCGGCTCGGGGACGATTTCGGCGCCGGAGGAGAGCGGCTGGGGGTCCTTGCAGGAGTTAACGTTTGTGGGGCGGCGGACCATCGATCTGCCGTCCGGCGAGACGCGGCGGTTTCTCGAGGATGGCGACGAGGTAATTTTCCGGGCGCGGGCGGAGCGCTCGGGGTATGCACCGATCGGTTTCGGAGAATGCCGCGGGGTGGTACTGGCGGCGCGGTAGGGAGGCGCGCGCCGCCATCGTTCAGACTTTCGCCAACACGCCGTCCCGCAGCGCCTTGAGTTCTTGGATGGCGCCGTCGGCGGTGTTGGCGGCGAAGCCGAAGTCGAGATGGGCGACGCCGAGGGATTTGAGGGCGCGGACGTCGTCGAGGATGTCGGATTGGGTGCCCGAGAACAGGCGGCGTTCGCCGTCATTGGCTTTGGCGGGGAGGTCGGGTCCGTATTTGGCGACCCGGTAGGCGACGCCGACGCAGGCCGGATCGCGACCCGCTTCGGCGGTGAGTTTCCGCAGGCGGGCGATGCCGGCTTCCAGGCGTTTGAGGCTGTCGAAGGGAAAGGCGGGGTTGGTGCCAATGGGATACCAGGCGTCGCCGAGTTTGGCGGTACGGCGCAGCGCCGGGCCGCTCTCGCCGCCAACCCATATCGGCGGCCCCGGCTGCTGTACCGGTTTGTGGGCGAAGATCAGGTTTCCGAATTGGATGTACTTGCCGTCGAATTTCGGGTGGTCCTGGGTCCACAGCGTCTTGAAGGCGGCGATATATTCGTCGGTGACGGCGCCTCGTTCGGCAAACGGGGGTGTGCCGAGCGCGATGAACTCCTCCTCGCACCAGCCCGCGCCGATGCCGACGGTGAGGCGACCGCCGGAGAGCACGTCGATAGTGGAGAGTTGCTTGGCGGCCAGCACCGCGGGGCGGTGCGGGACCACCATGACGGAGGTGACGAGACGCAGCTTGTGGGTCTTGGCCGCGATGTAGGCGACCTCGATGAGTTGCTCGTGGCGGGCGGCGGCGGCACCGACGGCGAACTCGCCGGACTCGGAGTAGGGGTAGCGGCTGGCGATGGCGTCCGGGATCACCACGTGATCGGAGAAGGTGGCGTAGTCGAAGCCCATCGTCTCTCCGGCGATGCACAGGCGGGAGAGTTCGGCGGGGGCCGCGAGGGGACCGGCCGTGGGTGCGTTGAAGCCGAATTTCATGGCGGGTCCCCTGGATTGCGTGACAGTTCAGGCTAGCACACCATATGCGTTCGAGGACCATCCGGGAGAGACAGCCGCCATGATGCTTGCGACCGAGGATGCGGGCGCGCTCGACCTGATCGAGGCGCTGCCGCTCGACGAGCTGATGGCGCAGGCGGCGGCGCTGCGCGACGCGGCGCATGGGCGCAATGTGTCGTACTCGCGCAAGGTCTTCATCCCGTTGACGAAGCTGTGCCGGGATGTGTGCCATTACTGCACCTTCGCGGTGCGGCCGCGGGCGGGGAAGTCCGCCTATTTGTCGCCGGACGAGGTGCTTGCGATTGCGCGGGCTGGGGCGGCGGCGGGGTGCACGGAGGCGTTGTTCACGCTCGGGGACAAGCCTGAGGCGCGGTATTCGGCGGCCCGGGAGGCGCTGGAGGCGCTGGGCTATGGCTCGACCATCGAATACCTCACCGCGATGTCGGCGCTGGTGCTGAAGGAGACCGGCCTGCTCCCGCATGTGAATCCCGGGGTGATGACGCGCGCGGAGATCGCGGCATTGCGGGAGGTTTCCGCGAGCCAGGGGATCATGCTGGAGAGCGTCTCCGCGCGGCTGTGCGAGAAGGGGGGGGTGCATTACGGCTCGCCCGACAAGGTGCCGGCGGTCCGGCTGGAGACGATCCGGCTGGCGGGGGAGTTGAAGGTTCCGTTCACAACGGGAATTTTGATCGGGATCGGGGAAACGCGGCGGGAACGGCTGGAGAGCCTGATGGCGATCCGGGATTTGCATCGGCAGTACGGGCATATCCAGGAAGTGATCGTGCAGAACTTCCGGGCCAAGCCGAACACCAAGGCGGCGGCCGCGGCGGAGCCGGACCTGGACGATCTGCTGTGGACGGTCGCGGCGGCGCGGCTGATCCTCGGCGCGGCGATGAATATCCAGGCGCCGCCGAACCTGACGCCGCTGGGGTACGAGCGGATTTTGGCCGCCGGCATCAATGACTGGGGCGGGGTATCGCCGGTGACGCCCGATCATGTGAACCCCGAGGCACCATGGCCGGAGATCGAGGCGCTGGCGCTGCGGACGGCGTCGATGGGCAAGATCCTGGTACAGCGGTTGCCGGTGTATCCGGCCTATGCGCTGGATGCGGCAACCTGGCTGGCCAAGGGGATCGCGAGCCGGGTGCGTCAGAACAGCGATGCCGAGGGCTTCGCGCGCGACGATGCGTGGGCGCCGGGGGTCGCGGTGACGCCGATGTTGCCGCCGGTGCGGTCGGCGATGGTGGACCCGGGGGTGCGGCGCATTGTCACCAAAGCGGCGGGGGGGAGCCGGCTCGACGAGGCGGAGATCGTGCGGCTGTTCGCGGCACGGGATGTTGATTTCGCCTTCGTCTGCGACGCCGCGGATGCCGTGCGCCGCGAGGCCGCCGGGGAGGTCGTGCGGTATGTTGTTGTACGGAACATCAATTATACCAACATCTGTTACTACGGCTGCACCTTCTGCGCCTTCTCCAAGGGCAAGACGCATGAGAATTTGCGGGGCAAGCCATATGATCTTGATCTCGGGGAAGTCGTCCGCCGCGCGGAGGAGGCGTGGGAGCGGGGGGCGACCGAGGTGTGCATGCAGGGAGGGATTCACCCCGACTATACCGGCGAGACCTATCTCGAGATTTGCCGGGCGATTCGTGCGGCGGTGCCAGGGATGCACATCCATGCCTTCTCGCCGCTCGAGGTGAGCCAGGGGGCGGCGACGCTGGGGATTTCGCTGGAGGCATTCCTGCGACGGCTGAAGGCGGCGGGCCTGGGGACGCTGCCGGGGACGGCGGCGGAAATTCTCGACGACGAGATCCGCGCCGTGATTTGCCCGGACAAGATCAACACGGAAGAATGGCTGGAGGTGGTGCGCACGGCGCATCGTGTGGGGCTGCGAACGACGTCGACCATCATGTACGGGCATATCGAGACCGCCGTGCACTGGGCGCGGCATCTGCTCCGGCTGCGCGATCTGCAGGCTGAGACCGGGGGGCTGACCGAGTTTGTCGCGCTGCCGTTCGTGCATATGGAGGCGCCGATGTATCTGCGCGGACTCGCGAGGAAGGGGCCGACATATCGCGAGGCAATCCTGATGCATGCGGTCGCCCGGCTGGTGCTGCATCCGCTGGTGCCGAATATCCAGGCGAGCTGGGTGAAGCTGGGGCCGCAGGGGGCGCTTGCCGCGCTCGACGCCGGGGCCAGCGATATGGGCGGGACGTTGATGAACGAGAGTATTTCGCGCGCGGCCGGCACCGAGCACGGCCAGGAAATGCCGCCGGAGGCCATGGAGGGGCTGATCCGCCGCGCCGGGCGGGTGCCGTTGCAGCGCACGACCTTGTATCAACCAGCCGGGCAGGAGCGGATTGCGGCTTCCTTCGGGGCGGCGGACCTGGCGCCGATCGTGCTGACGCCGCCGCGGCGGCGGGTGACGGCGGAATAGGAGCTTCCCGCTTCGGCTAAGGCTTCGTTAGGGATTGCGGGAGCAGCATGGGGCGTCACCTCAGTGTCTGGGCCTCGCCATGCGCCATATCCCGATTTCGCTTCGCATCCACTTCATGACGATGGTCGCCGTGCTCGGCCTCCTTGCGGTGTCCGGCTATGAGACCATCGGGAGCGTACGCCGGCTCGAGGCGAACCGGCGGGAGTTGCTGGTGCGCGTGGTGGAAAGCGCCGTTGCCATCGCCGCGGGGTATGAGGGGCAGGTCAAGGCCGGGCTATTGTCCGCGCAGGAGGCGCGAGGACGCGCCATCGCGGCGATCAAGAGCATCCGATACCGCGGGCAGGAATATCTCTGGATCAATGATTTGTCGGCGCGGATCGTGATGCACCCGTTCCGTCCGGAGCTGGACGGCACCGATGCTTCGGGGATGACGGATCCCAACGGGTTCCGGTTGTTCGTGGCGTTTGCCGATACGGTGCGGACATCCGGTAGCGGGTTCGTCAGCTATTTGTGGCCGCGGCCGGGGAGTGCTGCGCCGATCGAGAAGATGTCCTACGTGCAAGGCTTCGCCCCGTGGGGCTGGGTGCTCGGGTCCGGTGTCTACGTTGATGATTTGCGGGCCGAGCAGCGCGAGGTGGTGCTGACCGGGTTGGCGCTGGCCTTCGGGGCGGCGGTGGCGGTGGCGCTGTTCGCCTGGCTGATCGCACGGGGGATCGTCGGGCCGCTGAGCGGCGCCACCGCCGCGACCCGGCGGATCGCGGCGGGCGCCTTCGATGAGATCATCGCGGGGACCGACCGGCGCGATGAGATCGGCGTGCTGGCGCGTGCGCTGGAGACGTTCCGGGCCGAGGGAATGGCGAAGCGCACGCTCGAGGCGACGATGGCGGCGGATACCGCGGCGCGGGAACGGCGGCGGCAGGCGATGGAACAGCATACCGCCGATTTCGGCAGTTCCATGGCCGGCGTGATGCGCTCGATCGCCACTGCGGCCGCGGAAATCCGACAGACCGCCGAGAGCGTGGCCACCGCGGCGGGCGACACCCGCGAGGCGGTGCGCGAGAATTCCGTGGATGCGGAGGCCTCGTCGGAAAGCCTGACCATGGTCGCGGCGGCGACCGAGGAATTGACCTCCAGCGTCAACGAGATCGCCCGCCAGGTCGGTCAGGCGGCGACCGCGGCAACCGACGCGGTGGAAAGTGCCAACGACACTGGCCAGATGATCGGCAGCCTGTCACGCGAGGCCGACGAGATCAGCAACGTGGTGCAGATCATCGCCGCGGTGGCGGGCAAAACCAATCTGCTCGCGTTGAACGCGACCATCGAGGCGGCGCGCGCCGGCGAGGCGGGCAAGGGGTTCGCGGTGGTGGCGACCGAGGTGAAGACCCTGGCCAACCAAACGGCGCAGGCAACCGAGGCGATCGGTCGGCAGGTGGGCGCCATTCAGGCGGCGGTGGCACGGGCGGTGGGCGCGGTGCAACGGGTGACGCAGGCGATCGGCCATGTCAGCGCGATCTCGACGGCCATCGCCGCGGCGGTGGAGCAACAAAGCGCGGCAACGCAGGAGATTTCGCAGCAAGTGCAGGCCTCGGCGCGGCGTACCTTGGCGACGACGGAGGCGCTTGGCACGGTGGCGCGGATTGCCGACGGGACGCGGCAATCGAGCCAGGACGTGCTGCGGGCGGCGGGAGATGTGGCGCGGGTGTCGGAGGAGATCCGCGGCGAGGTCGATGATTTCCTGGCCGCGATGCAGGACGAGCAAGGCAATCGCCGCCGCTATGACCGCATCGCCTGCGGCGGTGCGGCGGTATCGCTGCGGATGGAAGCCGGGATGACATATGCCGGCAGGCTCAGTGATGTCTCGCTCGGAGGCGCCGCAATCCTTTGCGACGAGGCGGTCGGTGCTCTGGTTGGCGGTGCCCTGACAGTGGTGATCACCGAGGGCAAATGGTGCCTGCGCGGGCGGGTGGCGCGGGTGTTCGACGGCGGGATCGGGGTGGTGTTCCTCCAGGAGAAGGTGGCGCGGACGGAGATCGCCGAGGTGTTGGCGTGGTTCGAGGCGGCGGGCACAGCGACGTTGACCGCGGCCTGATCGCAGCCGCCGGTCAGACGCTGCGATGGGCCGCCCGCGGGTCGACCGGAGGCGCTCCGTGATGGGTCGAGGCACGGGTCTCGACCCTCGGCGCACGGAAGGCGAGGGCATAGAGGGCGGGGAGGAAGACCAGGGTCAGCACGGTGGCACCGAGCAGGCCCCCGATCATGGTGAGCGCCATCGGCCCCCAGAAGACGTTCATGCTGAGGGGAACGAAGGCGAGCACGGCGGCGAGTGCGGTGAGGATGACAGGCCGCGCCCGGCGAACGGTCGACTCGATGATGGCATCGCGCAGGGACAGGCCATCAAGCTGGTCCTGGCGGACCTGGTCGACCAGGATAATGGTGTTACGCATGATCATACCGGCCAGGGCGATCAGGCCGAGAAGCGCCACGAAACCGAAGGGGGCGTCGGCGAGGAGGAGCGCGGTGACGGCGCCGATCAGGCCGAGCGGCGCGGTGGCGAGAACCATCAGGGCACGCGGGAGGTTCTGCAACTGGATCATCAGCAGCAAAACCATGGTGGCGCCCATGATCGGGAAGACGGCGGCCAGAGCGCCGTTGGCCTTGGCGGATTCCTCGGCGGCGCCACCGGTTTCGATGCGGACGCCGGGCGGCAGCGCCAGGGCGTTCAGGCGGGGGAGCGCCAGTTTGGTGACGTCGGGGGCTTGCAGCCCATCCTGGATATCGGCCTGGACGGTGAGGTACGGCTCGCGGTCGCGCCGCCAGAGGATGGGTTCCTCGGTGATGGTTTCGAGACGCCCGAGCTGGCCCAGCTGGACGGGACCGGCATCGGTCGGGATGGAGAGGTCGGGCAGGGTCGAGAGGTCCGCGCGTTCGGCCTCGGTGGCGCGCAGCGTCACGTCGATGAGCTTGGTGCCGGCGCGAAGCTGGGTGGCAGTCGCGCCGGAGAGGAGAGTGGCGAGGGTCTGGCTGATATCAGCCGGCGCAAGGCCGAGCTGGCGGATGCGGGGCTGGTCGAGGGCGAGGCGGAGGCTGGGCGCACGGTCCTGCCAGGCAAGCTGGGCGTTGCGCGTCCCCGGCGTGGCACGCAGCGCTTCGAGGGCCTTGTCGGCGATGGCGCGGACATCGGCAATGTCTGTGCCGACAACACGGAAGGAGACCGGGAAGCCGACGGGGGGCCCGAGTTCAAGGCGCGAGACGCGCAGGCGGGCCTCGGGGATGGGCTCGCGGCCGGCGAAGTCCATCAGGTGGGCGCGGACGCGTTCGCGGGCGAGCGCGTCTTTTGTGGTGAGGATAATGGTGGCGACCGCATCATTGGGCAGCGCCGGGTTGAAGGCGAGGAAGAAGCGGGGCGGGCCGGCACCGATATACGAGGTGAACCAGCTGATGTCGGCGTCCTTGGCGATTTCCGCTTCGAGCTGCTTCACCGCGGCCAGGGTGGCACCGTGGCTGCTGCCCTGGCGCAGTGTCACGTCGACGATGAGCTCGGGGCGGGCCGAGTTGGGAAAGAATTGCTGCCGGACCGCGCCCATCCCGGCGACGGAGGCCGCGAACAGGAGCACGGTGCCGAGCACAACGGGACCGCGATGGTTGACACACCAGCCGACGATGCCGCGCAGCACGCGATATGGCCCGGTGGCATAGTGGGATTCGTGATGCTGGATCGCCTTGGGCTCGGGCAGCAGGAGGACGCCAAGATAGGGCGTGAAGATCACGGCGACGATCCAGCTGACAAGCAGCGCGATGCCGACAACCCAGAAGATGCCGCCCGCATATTCGCCGGAGGTGGATTTGGCGATGCCCACCGGAAGGAAGCCAGCCGCGGTGACGAGGGTGCCGGTCAGCATGGGAAAGGCGGTGGAGGTCCAGGCGAAGGAGGCGGCGCGCATGCGGTCCCACCCGGCTTCAAGCTTCACCACCATTGTCTCGATGGCAATGATGGCATCATCGACCAGCAGGCCGAGGGAGAGAATAAGGGCGCCGAGCGAGATGCGCTGAAGCTCGATGCCCATGAATTCCATGATCATGAACACGCCCGCCAGTGTCAGCGGCACGGCCAGCGCCACGACGATCCCGACGCGAAATCCAAGGGACGCGAACGAGACGAGAAGAACGACGCCGAGGGCGACGACGAATTTAAGCAGGAATTCGCCGACCGCTTCGCCGATAACCTCGGGCTGGTCGGCGATCTGCTGCATCTCGATGCCGACTGGTAGATTGGATTTAATCCGGGCGACTTCGACGGCCATGGCCCTGCCGAAGTCGAGGCCGTTGGTGCCCTTGCGCATGGAGGCGGCGATGACGACGGCGGATTGGCCATTGTGGCGGATTTCGGATTGCGGGGGCTCGGCATAGCCGGCGTGGATGGTGGCGATGTCGCCCAGACGGATGGAGCGCCCGTTGCTGGCAACGGGGACCTCGGCCAGCGCCGCCGCCCCGTCGATGGCACCTTCGACGCGGACGGGGATGCGGGTGACGCTGGTTTCGATGATGCCGGCGGCGGTGATGTTGTTCTGGCGTGCCAGCGCCTGGGCGATCTGCGGCACGGTGACACCGATCGCGGCGAGGCGGGCATGGCTGAATTCGACGAACAGGGCGCGGGGTTGTTCGCCCTGGATGTTCACTTTCTGCGCGCCGGGGACGAGGAGCAGGCGGTTGCGGACGCGCTCGGCCTGGCGGACAAGCTCGGCATTGTCAGCGCCAGTGAGTGCGAAGACGGCGCCGTAGACGTCGGTATATTCGTCGTTCACGGCGGGACCAATGACGCCGGCGGGGATTTCCGAGCGCAGATCGTCAAGCTTCTTGCGGGCCTGGTAGTAGAGGCCGGGGACGTCGGCCGGGGGCGTGTCGTCGCGGAAGTTGATCGTCAGTGCCGCGAAGCCGGGGCGCACGAAGGTGACGATGTGGTCGAGGTAGGCGAGGTCTTGCAGCTTGCGCTCGATCCGTTCGGCGACCTGGGACTGGGTTTCGGCGGCGGTGGCCCCGGGCCAGACGGCGGTGACGATGAGAAGCTTGACGGTGAACGACGGATCTTCGGCCCGGCCGAGGTGCGTATAGGACAGGCCGCCGGCAGCGAAGAGCAGGGCGATGAGGAAGCCGACCAGGCTGCGATGCGCGACGGCCCAGGCGGAGAGGTTGAAGTTGCCCATGGTCACGAGCCGGCGGGGCGGGTGTCGGCGATGCGGACGCGGATGGCGGGATCGAGTTTCTGCACGCCGAGGGCGACCACATGTTCGCCGTCGCGCAGGCCAGTCACCAAGGTGGCATCCTGCTGGAGCGCGCGAATGCCCACGGCGCGGGCCTCGAGGCGGCCGGTCGCGGGATCGACAACCCAAACCATGGGGCCCGCGCCCCGATCGGTCAGTGCGGCGGCAGGCAGGCGGGCGAGGTTTTCGCCGACAGGGGCGGCGAGCGTCAGGGTCGCGGTCATGCCGATGGCGAGCCAGGGCGGCGGGTCGGCGATGGTGTAGCGGGCACCGTAGGTCCGCAGTTTCGGGTCTGCCGCGGGTGCGACTTCGCGCAGCGTGGCGGACAATGTCGTTCCGGCCTTGGCCCAAAGGGTGACGCTGGCGGGGGCGTTGGCATCGGCGACGGCGGATTCGGGGAGCGCAAGCTCGACTTCGAGGGTGCCGGACTGAGCAAGCCGGATGATCGGCTGACCGTCAGCGACAACGGTGCCGGGATCGGCGAGGGTGGCGGTGACGATGCCGTCAGCGGGCGCCTTGAGAACGGCATAGTCCAGCCGGTTGCTGGCGAGGGCGAGGGCGGCGCGGGCGGACGTGGCGCGTTCCTGCGCGGTGCGGGCGGTGGCCTGCTTGGCGTCATCGGTGGATGCCGGGGTCCAGCCCTGGGAGAGCAGGGTGCGGCTGCGCGCGGCGTCGGCGGCGGTCTGGGCGGCAAGCGCCTCGGCGCCGGCGAGGTCGGCAGCCGCGCTGCGCAAGGCCAGCGCAAGGTCGATCGAATCGAGGCGGGCGAGGACCTGGCCGGCTTGGACGCGCGCGCCCAGATCGACTTCGCGGGCGATGACCCGGCCGGCGGCGCGGAAGCCCACGTCCGCCTCGCGGCGAGGACGGATGGTGCCGGCATAGGCCCGGGCGGACTGGGCCGGCGCGAGGCTGACCTGCACGACCTGCACCGGGCGCGGCCCGTCCGCCACCGTTGGTTGGGTGCGGTCGAAACAAGCGGTCAGCACGAGGGGGAGCAGGAAGAAGGCGGAACGGCTGGGCATGGCACATCCTGGGTCGACGACGATCCAGCATATGGCGATGATATGACGATTGTCAATATTCGTCAGTCATCCGGCCGCAAGGCGCGAAGGCAGAACTCGGCCATGTGGGCTGCCATGGCGGGGAGGTCGTCGTCCATGCATTGACGCACAACGACAGGGTGGCAGAAGCCGATCATGGTGGCATGGATCAGTCGGCCGGTGGCCTCGGCATCAAGCCGGGCGAAGCAGCCCTCGGCCTGGCCATCCATCACGATGTGGCGCAGCGCGGTGTCGATGCTGCGGACATGATCCTGGATCACGCCCCAATGCTCATCCATGGCAGCGGCGACCATTTCGAACATGTGCTGCTCATGGAACGCCATTTCCTGCGTTGTTCGCTGCATTGTTCGGAAGAACGAGCGGATCCGGTCGGGTGCGGTGCCGGGGCCGCGGGCGATGGCCCAGGCACGCTCACCCAGGACGCCCACGATGCGCGCGCAGATCGCTTCGTTGATCGCAGCCTTGCTTGGAAAGAAGCGGTAGACATTCGCGGGCGACATGCCGAGGTCACGCGCGATGTCCGCCACCGCGGTTTTCTGATAGCCCATGGAGCGGAACAGACGCTCCGCGGTGGCGACGATTGCGCCGCGTGTGGCTTCCGCGCGTTGTGTATCGGAGGGGGATCGCGTGACACTCATGGTGTGAAGATATGACGAATTTCGTCACCTGTCACCCCTCTGCTGCGCTGATCAGCGTCCCATGCGCGCGAGAAAGTCAATCTGCCAACGCATTTCCTCGATGGCGAGGGGGAAACCACCCGAAGCCGTGCCGCGCAGGACCGATTCTGGAGGGAGCCGGGCCAGCAGGGTCTGCAACGGGCCGGCAGCGCGCATGGAGAAGCCGGCGCGCCAGATAAGGCTGACGAGACCTTTGGCGCTGCGCAGTGTGGCGGCGCGGTCCACCACCGTAGCTGGGAGGTCGGTGGCGACCGCAATCATGGCGGTCGAAAGGCGAGCCTCGCCGCGCTGGATGGTGTCGAGCAGGCATTGCTCGTTGAGCCGGCCCTCAGCATAAAGAATCTGGGCCTGGGCCATGGCCTGCTCGATGTTCGGTTCCGGGCGGGCGTCGATGCCCGGCTTGAGGCGTTGCGCCAGGCGGCTCCGCAACTCCTGACTGATGGCGCGAGGCAGGTCGGCACGGCTCGCCAGCGTATCAAGGAGCTGGGTGGCGACGATATCCGACAGGGCACGGGCAGCCCGGGCGGTGAGTTTTGGGCGCTGCACCAGGGGAGCATGCCACGCCGTGACCTCGCCGGCGCGGGCGACCAAGGCGTCGAGCGTGGCCTCGCGGATACCGGCGGATCGGTTCGACAACAGGGCAGTGATCGCCTGGGTGTCATCACGCGCGGCGATGGCGTCGCTGACGATCTCGGCAAGATAGGGACGCCGTGCGACCGCGATCGCCGTGGTCGCCACGCCGGTGCCGAGCAGGCCCAGCAGGTCCTCCGTGGTAAGGAGGGGGGAGAGGCGGATCACCGGGTCGCTGACTGAGACCGCGCTGTCGCGCGCCAGCCGCAGGATGAGCTCGTGCGGGGCGGATGGCATGTCCTTCACCGCATCCGCAATGGCGACCCGGACACGTTCGGCCTCGTCCTCAACCAGGCGGGAGAGGGTGTCGAGTGCTTGGTTTTGGATAGAGTCGCGCTGGGTATCGCTCAGTTCGGGGATCAGATTGGCGAGCTTGCGGGCGAGCAGCGTGCGGACCCGCTCGTCGCTGTCGCTGGCAAGGATGAGGTCGACCTGGGCCGGCGTGGCCCGGTTCAAGGCGACCGCGGCGCGGACCGTGACCGAGGGATCCGACGCGAGCGAGAGCAGCACGCGGGGATCTGTCTGCGGACTGGAGCCGATGCGGACGCGGGCCGCCTCGTCCGCCGGGGTGCCCGAATGATGCGGGCCAGAAGCGTAGGGAACCGCTCGGGGCGGCCGCGATTCGGCCAGCAGCACGGCAATCAGGGGGGGCGGCTTTTCGGCGGTGTCGAGCGCGGCGGTGTCGGTCATGCTCGAGGCTCCATATGCGAGACGCGCCAATGGCCGCGGCCACTGCGTTTGACCTCATACATCGCCTGGTCGGCGCGTTGGATGAGGGTGTCGATATCCTCGTCCTGGCCCGGCCAGCGCGTGGCGATGCCGATCGACATCGACAGCGGCCTGGCCTCGTCCGCGTCGTGGTCGTTCGGCGCGAGATGGGCGAGGGTGGCAGGGCCGGCGGTGCGCAGGCCCTCGGCGCGCTCGGCTGCGGTGAGTTCGTCGGCGCCGTCCATCCAGATGGCGAATTCATCGCCGCCGAGGCGCGCCACGAGGTCGGTCGGCCGAAAGGTCTGGCGCAGCAGGCCGGCGACGATGCACAGCGCCTCGTCGCCCACGTCGTGGCCACGGTAGTCATTGAGCGCCTTGAAGTGGTCGAGGTCGACGAACATCATCGTCCCCGGCAGGTCCTCCCGCTCCAGGCGGTCGACCCGGCGGGACACCTCGTCGAGAAAGGCGCGCCGGTTGAGCAGGCCGGTGAGGGAGTCGGTGCGGGCCTGCAGCGCCATTTCGCGCTGGATCGCATCATGCTCGAGGATGACGCGGATGATGCCGGTGGCCGAACCGGCGAGGGCCATCTCGTCGCTGTCCCAGCCGCGCGCGCCGGGCTCGCGCCACAAGACAAAACCTGCCTGGTCGCCGTAGCGTCGGCAGGACGGGCAGACCATGACCAGCCGGCCATCGGCGGCCATGGCGTGACTGGGTTCGGTATCGCCGCCTTCCAGCAGGTTCATCGCGGTGTGCAGCACCTCGGGCAACGGCAGGCCGATCTGGTGCATGATGCGGGACGCAACGCCGTCGCCCAGCATATCGATCACCGCGCAGCCTTCGGCGCCGAGGGCCGCTACCAGCGCTTCCAACGCCGAACGCATCATGTTTTCCGCCAGGACCTCCTGGCGCATGTGCCACAAGATGTGGTCGAGCAGTTCGCAGCGCCGCAGCGCGGCGGCGATGCGGGCGTCGTGCCCATCCTGCTCGCTCACGTCCTGGCCCAGGCCACGGGTACCGGTCAGGCGACCTTCGCTGTCGAACAGCGGCGCAGCGGCGATGGTCAGGCACACGCTGCTGCCGTCCGGCCGGCGCAGCCAGGCGCGACGGCGACGAATGGGGGCGGTGATGCGGAAGGGATTGAAGCCGGACAGTCCGTCGGCGTCGGCGAGGAGAAGTTCGGCCGGCTGGCTGAGCAGCGTGGCGGCGGACCATCCGAGCACGGTCTCCGGTGCCAGGAAGACCAGACGGCCCCAGCTGTCGGTCTCATAGACGAGGTCAGCCGCCATCGTGACGAGATCACGCCAGCGCTGCCGGCTGTCGAGCAGAGCCTCGCGCAGGGCGTGTTCCGCCGGGGGGGCGGGGGGCGCGTTGGCGCCCTCCTCTCGCTTGAATGCTGCTGTCACCTTGTTCATGCCAGGCCCGCTCTGGTGGTCCGGCGGCATTTCGCGGCAGAGAGTTTAAAGCCGGGTTAAGCCAGCGGCCGGATTCCCGCTTGCCGCGGTGATGAATTGACAGGCGAGGGCGGGGTTGCGCATGGTCCGTCCGCTTTTGCCGAAGCTCCGGCCACCTACCAGGGATCTGTCCAGGACATGACCGTATCGTCGCTGCGTGCCACCATCGAGGCCCTCTGGGAGGGCCGTGATGCGCTGAATTCCTCTACCCAGGGCGCCCCGCGCGAAGCCGTAGAAGCAGCGTTCGAGCTGCTTGAAGCGGGCACGGCGCGGACCGCGGAGCCGACCGCGAACGGCTGGGTGGTCAACGAATGGCTGAAGAAGGCGGTGCTGCTGTCCTTCCGCCTGAACGACAGCCGGCTGATGGAAGGATCGGGCGGGGCGCCGGTGTGGGACAAGGTGCCGATGAAGTTCGAGGGCTGGGGCGAAAACCGGTTCCGCGACGCGGGGTTCCGCGCCGTGCCGGGGGCGGTCGCGCGCCGTGGCAGCTACATCGCCCCGGGCGTTGTGCTGATGCCGAGTTTTGTGAATATCGGCGCCTATGTCGGCGCCAACACGATGGTCGATACCTGGGCAACCGTGGGCTCCTGCGCGCAGATCGGGAAGAACTGCCATCTTTCGGGTGGCGTGGGCATCGGTGGTGTGCTGGAGCCGTTGCAGGCGGCGCCGGTGATCATCGAGGATGACTGCTTCATCGGCGCGCGCTCCGAGGTGGTGGAGGGCGTCGTCGTCGAGCAGGGGGCGGTGCTGGCGATGGGGACCTTCATCAGCCAGTCGACCCGGATCGTCGACCGCGCCACCGGGGCGATCTACTATGGGCGGGTCCCGGCGTATTCGGTGGTGGTCCCTGGTTCCATGCCGGGCAAGCCGTTCCCCGATGGGACAATGGGGCCGTCGCTGAATTGCGCGGTGATCGTCAAGACGGTCGACGCACAAACCCGGGCCAAGACGGCCATCAACGAGCTGCTGCGCGACTGATGCGCAACCAGCCGCATCCGCTGGCGGACCCGGTTGCGCTGGCGCAGGCGCTTCTGCGCTGCGCATCGGTGACTCCCGCGGACGCTGGCGCCCAGACGGTGCTGCGCGAGGCCCTCGCGGCGCTTGGATTTACCGTCACGAAGCTGCGCTTCGGGGAGATCGAGAACCTGTTCGCGCGGATCGGAACCGGGGCGCCGCATATCTGCTTTGCCGGGCATACCGATGTCGTGCCCGAAGGGAGCGCGAGCGCCTGGACGGCGGGGCCGTTTGACGGGGAGATCCGCGACGAGGTGCTGTTCGGGCGCGGCGCATGCGACATGAAAGGGGCGATTGCCGCTTTTGTCGCAGCAGCGGCCGGGCATCTGAACGGGAAGGTGCCGGAGGGATCGATCAGTCTCCTCATTACGGGAGACGAGGAAGGCCCGGCGGTCGATGGCACCGTGAAGGTGCTCGAATGGATGAAGGCAAACGATCAGATCCCGGATTTCTGCCTGGTGGGAGAGCCGACCAATCCGACGCGGCTGGGCGAGGTCATCAAGATCGGGCGACGCGGCAGCCTCAATGCAACGATCACGGTGCATGGCATCCAGGGCCATGCGGCCTATCCCCAGCGGGCCGACAATCCGTGTCACCGGCTGATCCGCGCGCTGGCGGCCTTGACGGCAGCACCGGTCGATGCGGGGAGCGAATGGTTCGAGGCCACCAGCCTGCAGGTGACGAGCATCGATGTCGGCAATCCGGCGACCAATGTGATCCCGGCGCAGGCGGTCGCAAAGCTCAACATGCGGTTCAATGACCGGCATTCCGGCGCATCGCTGACGGCCTGGCTGCGGGCGACGCTGGCGCAATATGCGGAGCGGTTCGATCTTGACGTGTCCATCAGCGGGGAGAGCTTCCTGACCTCGCCCGGCCCGATGGTGGACACCTTGCGTCACGCGATCGCCACCGCGACCGGGATCGACCCGAAGCTTGATACCGGGGGCGGCACCTCGGACGCGCGGTTCATCGCCAATTATTGCCCGGTGGCGGAGTTCGGGCTGGTCGGCTCGACGATGCACCAGGTGGACGAACGGGTGCCGCTCGATGAATTGCGCCGGCTCGCCGGAGCGTATCGCGCGGTGCTCGATGCCTTTCTGTCCTGAGGCGCCCGCATGATGCAGGTGGTGAACGGCATCCTGATGCTGGCTCGGTTCCAGGCCGAAGGGTTCAAGCCGTTCACGGCGACCCCGCTGGGATTCATGAACAGCCTCGCGCCGATGATGGCGATCACGGTCGTGGCGGCACTGCGGCCGTTGCTGGCGGGGAATCTGCGGGCACTGGCGCTGCATGTGCTGACCAGCCTGATTGCCCTCCTCGGGCCGCCGGTGCTGTCGCATCTGGTGGCGCGGGCCTGGAAGCGTGAGGCGGAATGGATGCGCTACATCGTTGCGTTCAACTGGTGTCAGGCGGTGGTGACGCTGGTGACCGTGGTGCTGATCCTGATGCTGGCGATAGGTGGCGGCGTGGGGGCTGGCGGCGCCGGGCTGGTTGCGGCGGTCGGCGGCGTGCTTATCTACTGGATCGTGCTGTGCTGGTTCATGGCATGGCGCGGGCTCGGCCTCGGCAAGCTGCGGTCCGTGCTGGCGGTGATCGTCATCAATGTCGGGACGGGTTTGCTGGTGATGGGGCCGCAAATGCTGAGCATCGCGATGTCGGGCGCGGTAGGGGCGGCCGGCGTTGGCGCGACCGGTGTCGGCACAACGGGGCGGGGGGTGGTGCCGTGAGGCCGGTGGCCGTCGGGTTGCAGGCGGCGTTGCTGCTGGCGCGCGGGCGGGCCGAGGGCCTGGCCATGCTGGGGACGCCGCCGGACGCGGTGGCTGTGGCGCGGCGAAGTTTCTGGGCCGTGGCGTTCTGCCTGCCGGCTTTCGTATGCCTGCACCTGCTGGACCAGCGCTCGGCTGGGGCCGCTGCGTCCTCGGCGCGGGGGTTTGCCGCCGACCTGCTCGGTTTCGCCATCGGCTGGCTGGCCTTCGCGCTGCTCTCGCATCAGGTTGCGGTGGCACTGGGACGGGGAGTGCACTGGCCGCGGTTCATCACGCTGTGGAACTGGTGCAACGTGGTGCAATACGTGATCCTGGTGGTGGCCGCCCTGCCCGCACTGCTCGGGCTGCCCGACCTGATCGGGCAGACCGCGTGGCTGGTGGCTCTGGGCTGGGCGTTGTGGCTGGAGTGGTTCATGACCGGGCTCGCCTTGTCGATCCCGGCGCCGATGGCCGCGGCACTGGTGCTCCTTGATGTCGGGATCGGGCTGTTGGTGGCAGGGCTCACCGGCTGATGCGGACGCGGCGCACCATCACGGTGGTGGGCTGCCACGCCGAGGGCGAAATCGGCGACGTCGTCACCGGGGGTATTCTGCCCCCCGCCGGAGCGACGATGTTCGAGCGCATGGAGACGATGCGCCGCGAGCATGATGACATCCGCCGCTTCCTCCTGTGCGAGCCGCGCGGACATGTCGGCCGGCACGTGAACATCTTGACGCCGCCGATCCGCCCGGAGTGTGACGCCGGCGTGATCATCATGGAGCCGACGGAATACGTGCCGATGTCGGGCTCCAACCTGATCTGCACGGTCACCGTACTGCTCGAAACCGGCATCGTGCCGATGCGCGAGCCCGAGACGGTGGTGACGATGGACACGCCCGCCGGGCCGGTACGGGCGGTGGCGCAGTGCCGGGACGGCAAGTGCGTCTCGGTCGCATTCCACAATGTGGCCTGCTTCGTGGACCGGCTTGACGCGCAGCTGGAAGTCGAGGGCTACGGTACGGTGGCCGCCGACGTCGCGTTCGGCGGCATGTTCTACGCACTCGTCGATGCCACGAAGCTGGGATTTTCCCTGGTGCCGGAGGAGGCGCGTGAGCTCGCCGTGCTGGGCGAGCGGGTGCGGCTGGCGGCGCGGAGGCAGCTCGACGTGGTGCATCCGGACAATCCCGGGATCGCCGGCGTGTCGATCGTGCAGCTCAACAGCCCCTATGGCGGGCCAGGCGTGCCGACCCGCAATACCTGCATCGTGGCACCCGGACGGTCCGACCGCTCACCCACCGGCACCGGAACCTGCGCACGCATGGCCGTGCTGCACGCGCGCGGCCAGATGGCGGTGGGCGACACGCTGGTGCACGAAAGTCTGATCGGCTCGCGGTTCGAAGGACGCATCCTGGGCGAGACGGATGTCGCCGGACGCAAGGCGATCCTGCCGTCGCTGAAGGGCCGGGCCTGGATCACTGGCCTGCACACCTATTTGCTCGATCCGGATGATCCCTATCCGACCGGCTACGTGTTGAGCGATACCTGGGGCGTCACGGGGAAGGCAACGCAGGACTAATCAGGCGACACTCGCCGGGCGGCGGAGCCGGCGGACCCAAGCCAGAAGGGGGAGTTCGACCAATGCGCTGAACATCGTGCCACTCACAACCGCGGCGAGACAGAAAAAAACAAATGCCACGTTGATGTCAACCGGCACATACCGGCGAACCAGTAGCAATCCCTGCTGCAAGAACATCATGACGATGACATGAACGAGATAGATCGAGTAGGACGCGCCTCCCAGGGCTGCGAGTGGCGCCCAGACGCGCAGGCGGCCTGATATCTCGGCCGCGGCGAGACCATACAGCGCTACTCCGGCGCTGATGCCATAAACAAGATGCCGCGGCGGCCATTCGGGCGGCCGCGGCGGTCCCAGCGATTCAAAGAGGCCGTTGCCGACAAAGGCGGCCATCCCCAGGATGATGCAGGCATGCGGGCTCCACACTCGCCCGGCCCGGGCCAGATGGGCCGCAAAGATGCCGAAGAAGAATTCGATATTGAAGAGACGGAAGAACAGAAAGCCCAGAAGGCCTCCGAAATACGGCGTGCCGGTAGACCAACTCGCGGCGATGTTCCAGGCCGTGAGCATGCCCCAGACCGCGAGCACAGCGATCCCGGCAAGTCGGTTCAGGAACAGCACACAGAACAGCACATAGAACAGCATCTCGTGCTTCAGCGACCATGCCACTGGCAGGATCGGATCACCGGTGACCGGCAACAGAAGGATACTGGTGACGATGTTCCAGAGATGGCGCTCGGTTCCCTGCGCTGTTGGACTCGCCGCCAGGACCGCCCCCATGGCCGCCAGCACCACCCAATAGGCCGGATAGATGCGGGCAAAACGCTTCCAGATATAACCTCGGAGCCTGGCAGGCTGTCCGACGTCGGCAGCGTGGACGAAATAGATAATGAACCCGCTCAGGACGAAGAAGAAATCGACGCCGGCGTGCCCGAACTTAAGGGCGCCACCCAGTGGCATCTGGCCGAAATACCTAGTGCCTGCCAGCAGATCGTTGGCGTGCATGGCAACGACGAGCAGGGCAGCGAAGCCACGTGCCGCCTCGATGCCCAGCAATCTCATCGGCTGCACTCCCTCGTAAGGCGAGCCCGAGGAATCGCCGACTGTCGTCAATATCATGCGTCAGCCGCGGAGGCGATCCGCTTTGCACCACCACACAGCGGGTTATACTGGCCAGTTCAGCAAGTCCATCCTGAGTCCGGATGGCTCACGCGGCACGACAGTGCTCCGGTCTCCGCGCGACCCACTGCTCGATTGTATGTTTAACACCTGCTCGTGCTTCCACCCACGGCGGTCATGCTCTAGCATCTAAGGCGTCGTTGTGTGCGCTTGATTGGCATTTGGGCGCGGGCACGCGGGCGGTCCAACAACCCGGGCGAAGCAAACGATATGGAATTTCCCGCCTACCTCACAATCACGCTGATCTGCCTCGCTGTCCTCTACTGGAGCACCCGCAACGCTGGGCGCAAACCTGGGACACCGGTCACGGGGCTGTTCATGTATCGGGAGGCCGAACCGCCCACCGGTGCCAAAATGGGCGAAGACGGGACGGCTCCGGACCGTCCGTTGGAGCCATCGGGACGATGGAACGGCGCGCGCTGAGCGATGCGTGACATTGCCCTTGCGCTGGTCTTCGTCGCCATGCTGCTTGGGGGCGTACGCCATGTCTATGCGGCATCGATGGTCTGGATGTGGACAGCGATGGCCGCGCCCAACACCTTTCTGTTCGGCTTCCTCCAGGCGATGCCGCTGAACAAGATCGCGGTCGGCGTGGCGCTGTTGGCGCTGCTGGCGGACCGGGCCAAGCGTAAATTCATTATCGATCCGAGCTTCGCCTTCCACTCGCTGTTCATCTTGCAAGGCACTGTCACCCTGATCTTCAGCTTGACGGACATCCCGCGCACCTATGATCTGTTCGACAAGATGCTGAAAATCTGGCTCCTGGTCTGCGTCATGCGGGTGGCCAACCGGGAGCGGCTGCAACTGCATGCACTGGTGATCATGCTGGCGCTGAGCCTCGGCGTTCATGGCGTGCTGGAGGGGTTCAAGTACGTCCTCACGTTCGGCAGCCACAAGGTGCAGGCCTCTGGGACACTGGGCGACAACAATTCCTTCGCCATGGCGATGCTGATGATGTTGCCATTCTTCGCCTATCTGGTGAAGTATTCCGCGCTCGCCGTGATGCGGTGGGCGTTCGGCGGGATCGGCATGCTTGTCATGATCGGAATCATCGCCAGCGCCTCGCGCGGCGCGGTGGTCGGGTTGGTGGTGCTGGGCGGGATGATGGTGATGCAGAGCCGCCACAAGGCGATGGGGCTGCTGATCGCGGCGGCACTTGGCATCGCGGTGGTGTCGCTGGCGCCAACGCAATGGCTCGATCGGATGAACACGATCCAGCACGCGGAGTCCGACGGTTCGTTTATGAACCGCGTGGCGTCATGGAAGCTGAACACCATTGTTGCACTCAATCGGCCGCTCACCGGTGGCGGCTTCTCCGCACTTGAGGACTACCGGGTCTACCAACAGTTCGTCGGCCAGTTCAGCATGCTGGACTTCATCCCGTCCGAACAGCCGTCAGGCGTGCTGGCAGCGCACAGCATCTATTTCGAGGTGATCGGCGACACCGGGCTCGTCGGCTTCGTGCTGTTCCTGAGCATCATGGCCTCCTGGTATCTCAACCTGCGGCAGGTCAAGCGGTTGAGTCGCGCCGGCCCCGCCCTGGCATGGGCGCGCGACTTGGCCGTGGCGCTCGAGCAAAGCCTCATCGTCTACCTGGTCACCGGCGCGGCTCTGAGCGCCGCCTATTTTGAGAACGTCTATATCGAGGCGACCCTGGCGAGCATGCTGTTGGCCTCGGTCCGGGAGACCGTACAGGCGCGTGTGCTCAACCCGCTCGATGCATTGATGGCCCGCCGCCCCGCTGTCGAGGTGATGCCATGGGCGCAACCGCGCCGGTAGCAGCCCCAACCATCACGCCGCCGGGGGCCTTGGAGGTCCTGCGTCAGAACGAAGAAAGCCGGCCCGGGGGGGACCGGACCGGCTTTCACACGCATGCGGCCCTCGGGGGGGAGAGCCGCCGCGACGCGCGGCCAACGGGGGGGTCGGCCGACGCGGGCTGTGTCGCCCCTTGCGGAGCGAATGGGGTTCGCGAACTGAACGATCACGTTAAGCCGGATATGAGCCTTTGGCCGGGCAAACGGAAGAACGCGGTTGCGATGCGTGGCATGCGCTAGGCGCAGATATAAACCCCCAAGTGTCAACACAATGCTAACAGCGGATGAAGGGTTGTCCATCTTGCGGACGCCCTTAGCCTCTTGAGTCTGTTAATCTTGTTCTTTTGGTCCCCCGCAGTCCGGCATGCTGCGCGTGGTGCCCCACCGAGACCGCCTTTCGCTCCGCCAATCCGGCCTACACCGCCCGCGCGTGCCGCTGAGCCCCTTTGGTATAGTACGTATCGAACGCCGCGGCGACATTGCGCACGAACGGGCGGGCCGCCGGCGGCACCTCGACGATGCGGCCGTCCCAGCCGACGATGCCGTCCTGCGCCATGTCGTCGAGCGCATCCGAGGCCGCCCGCAGGTCCCGCGAATTCACCCCGTGGCGCGCCGCGGTATCGTCGAGGTCGACGCGCAGATTGCACATCAACTGCTCGATCACATCCCGGCGCAGCCGGTCCTCGGCGCTCAGCGTCACGCCGCGCGTGATCGGCAGCCGGCCCTCGGCCACCGCCGCGCGATACGCCGGGATCGGGGTCGCATTCTGCACATAGCCCTGCGGCAGCGCTCCGATCGAGGAGGCGCCGAGGCCGAGCAGGACCGGCGCCGCATCGGTCGTATAGCCCTGGAAGTTGCGACGCATCGTCTGCGTGTCGGCCGCCACAGCGAGCGCATCGTCGGGCAGGGCGTAGTGGTCGAGCCCGATGGTCTGGAAACCACGGGCGACCAGCGTCCGCTCGATCGCGTCGCGCTGCGCCCAGCGGCCGGCGGCGTCAGCCATCTCGGACTCGGGCAGCAGGTTCTGGTGTTTCTTCATCCACGGCACATGGGCATAGCCGAACACCGCGATCCGTTCTGGCGCGACCGACAGCGCCTGCTCCACCGTTTGCGTCACCGAGGCGACGCTCTGGTACGGCAGGCCGTAGATCAGGTCCAGATTGATGGCGTTGATGCCGCGAGCGCGCAACCCGTCGGCACAGGCCCTGGTCTCCGCGAGAGACTGGTGACGGTTCACCGCTGCTTGCACTTTGTCGTCGAAATCCTGCACGCCGAGGCTTGCCCGGGTGCAGCCGACCGCCGCCAGGGTATCGAGGATCTCCGCGCTGACCGTGCGCGGATCGATCTCGACGGCGATCTCCGCGCCCTCGGTGAACGCAAAATGGCGCCGCAGCGCGGCCATGATTTCGCGGATCCGCGGCCCCGGCATCGCCGTCGGGGTGCCCCCGCCCCAGTGCACATGGCTCACCGAAAGCCGCCTGCCGGCAGCCGCCGCGAGAAGCTCGATTTCGCGCAAAAGCGTGTCGGCATAAGCCTCTAGTGGCGCCGGGTTGCTCGTCGCGGTGGTGTGGCAGCCGCAGAACCAGCAGAGCTGGGCACAGAACGGAACATGAATGTAGAGCGACACCGGGGCCTCCCCGATCTCCCGCAGCCAGGCCGTGTAGGTCGGCCCGTCGATCGCCTGGGTGAAGTGCGGCGCGGTCGGGTAGCTGGTGTACCGCGGCACGGCGATATCGTATTTGGGGATGAGGTCGGTGATGTGCATGGGCGCAACATAAACGGGCGCGGCGGCGGGACGTTGATCCAGATCAACGCGGCCCGTCGTCGTTCGGGGTGATATCCGCCTCGTCACGAGCCGACATATTTAACGACGACGACGAGCCGAACTTGAGGATTTCATGAGAACGACTTTTCTGATGGCCAGTGTCGCGGTTGCCGCGCTGATGGCCGGAACCCTTGTTGCCGCGCCGGCCCAGGCGCAGACCGCGGACGGTTTCCAGGCCGGCAGCATCATGGTGCGGGGCCGCATCATCGATGTGATTCCGCTGAACTCGCAGTCATCGGTCTCGCTGATCGGCGGCCACGTCACGGCGACCGATAGCATCACCCCCGAAGTCGATTTCTCCTACTTCGTCACGCCGAATATCGCCTTCGAGTTGATCGCCGCCACCACCAAGCATAGCCTCTCCGCCACCAACACGGCGATTGGCAAAGTCGCGGTCGGGTCCACCTGGGTTCTGCCGCCGTCGCTGACGGTACAGTACCACTTCCTGCCGCAGGGCGCGATCAACCCCTATGTCGGTGCCGGCGTGAACTACACGATCTTCTACAGCCGCCATGCCGCGGGCGGCGTGGTGACAAGCATGAAGCTCGACAACAATTTCGGCGAGGTCCTGCAGGTCGGTGTCGACTTCAATCTCAGCGGTCGCTGGTACGGCAACATCGACGTCAAGCAGATCTTCCTCAACACCAAGGCGACCCTGAACGGCGGTGCCGTCGTCGCCAAGACGCAGCTCAACCCCACCGTGGTGGGCCTCGGCGTCGGCTACCGCTTCTGAGTTTCCGTCCGCCCCCCCCCGGGGGCGGACGGTCGGAGACCCCGACCCGGGAGGGTCGGCACTGGCCGGGCGACCTGTTCCCCCTATGCCCAGGCCTAAACTCGGCCGGTCGCGCTCTATGCCGCGACCGGCCATTCTTCTATGAGAGGCCCCGTGTTCGACCCGCAGGGAGCCGCCAGTTGACCTCAGAGCATGCCGCCGAAACCGCGCTCGCCGACCATCTGGCGCGGTTTTCCGCGGTCACGGTGCTGGTCCTCGGCGATGCGATGCTTGATCGCTACGTGTTCGGCGACGTCAAGCGAATCTCCTCCGAGGCGCCGATCCCGGTGCTGCACGCGCAGTCGCGCCGCCATGTGCTCGGCGGCGCCGGCAACGTGGCGCAGAACGCCGTGGCGCTGGGGGCACGCGCCATCCTGCTCGGCCTGCGCGGCGACGACCAGGCCGGCGCCGAACTGGCCGCGACGGTGGCGGCGAGCCCCGCGATCGAGGACCGCCTGGTGATCGATCCGACCCGCCCGACCACGGTCAAGACCCGCTTCATGTCTGGCGGCCACCAGCTGCTCCGCCTGGACGAGGAGGTAACCACCCCCGCGCGCCCGGCGCTCGAGGACCTCATTCTGGACCGCTTCCGGGCCGCGCTGCCGGCCTGCGCCATCGTCGTGCTGTCCGACTACGCCAAGGGCGTGTTGACCGATCGGGTGCTGACCCGCGCCATTGCAGCCGCGCGGGCGGCCGGCGTGAAGGTGGTGGTGGACCCCAAGCGAAGCCGCTTCGAGGCCTATGCCGGGGCCGACGTGCTGACCCCAAACGCACTAGAGGCGATGCGCGCCACCGGCATCGATGTCGCCGCCGATGAGCAGGCCGCCACCGCCGGCGAGGCGGCACGGGCGCAGGCCGATGCCGGCGCGGTGCTGGTCAAGCGCTCCGAGAAAGGGCTGACCCTGGTGCGCCGCGCCGTTGCCCCGGTCCATATCCCCACCCGCGCACAGGAGGTGGCCGACGTCTCGGGCGCCGGCGACACGCTGGTGACGGCCTTCGCCCTGGCGCTCGCCGCCGGCGCCCCGATGCCCGAGGCGGCCGCCCTCGGCAACGCCGCCGCCGGCATCGTCGTCGGCAAGCACGGCACCGCCACCGTCAGCCACGCGGAGTTGTTCGAGGCCCTGCACCGCACCGAGCTGCTGGCGATCGACGACAAGGTCATGGAGCGCGACGCCGCCCTCGCGCGCATCGCCGCCTGGCGCCAGGCCGGGCTGCGCGTGGGCTTCACCAACGGCTGCTTCGATCTCATCCACCCCGGCCATGTCCGCCTGCTCGCGCGTGCGCGGGCGCTGTGTGACCGCCTGGTGGTGGGGCTCAACACCGACGCCTCGGTGCAGCGGCTCAAGGGCCCGGAGCGCCCGGTGCAGAACGAGACCGCGCGGGCCACGGTGATGGCCTCGATGGCCTCGGCCGACCTCGTCGTGCTGTTCGGCGAGGACACCCCGCAAACCCTGATCGAGGCGATCCGCCCCGATCTGCTGTTCAAAGGCGCCGACTACCGGCTCGACCAGGTGGTGGGCGGCGCCTTCGTGATGGCTCATGGCGGGCGGGTCGAACTCATCCCGCTCGAGCAGGGCCACAGCACCACCAACACCATCCGCCGCATCAACGCAGGAAGCTGACGACGCATGACCGAGCAGACCGCGCATCTCAAGCGCCTCGAGGCCGAAAGCATCCACATCATCCGCGAGGTGGCGGCCGAGTGCCGCAATCCTGTGATGCTGTACTCCATCGGCAAGGATTCGACCGTCATGCTTCATCTGGCGATGAAGGCGTTCTATCCGTCCAAACCGCCGTTTCCTCTCCTGCATATCGATACCAAGTGGAAATTCCGCGACATGATCGCCTTCCGCGAGGAGACGGCGGCGCGGCTCGGGGTTAAACTGATCCGATATACCAACGAAGAAGCCCGTGCCCAGGGCGTCAACCCGTTCGAGCACGGCGCCTACTACACCCACGCCATGAAGACCCTGGCCCTCAAGGCAGCGCTGACCGAGGGTGGCTACGACGCGGCCTTCGGTGGCGCCCGGCGCGACGAGGAGAAATCCCGCGCCAAGGAGCGGGTGTTCTCCTTCCGCACCGCGACCCACGAATGGGACCCCAAAAACCAGCGCCCCGAGTTCTGGCGCCTCTACAACGGCCGGGTGAACAAGGGCGAATCGGTGCGCGCCTTCCCGCTGTCGAACTGGACCGAGCTCGATATCTGGACCTACATCATGCTCGAAGGGCTCCCGGTGGTACCGCTCTATTTCGCAGCCCCACGCCCCACCGTGATGCGTGACGGCACCATCCTGGTGGTCGATGACGACCGCATGCAGTTCCTTCCGGGCGAGACGACGCAGATGCGCCGGGTCCGCTTCCGCTCGCTCGGCTGCTGGCCGCTGTCGGGTGCGGTCGAGAGCGAGGCGTTGTCGCTGGAGGACATCGTGGCCGAAATGCTGGCGACCCGGACCAGCGAGCGCGGCGGGCGCCTGATCGACAAGGACGCGTCGGACTCAATGGAGAAGAAAAAGCGCGAGGGATATTTCTGATGACCACCGCCCTCCCCACCACCGACCTCGCCGCCTTCCTCCGCCAGCAGGCCGAACTCGGCGAGCTGCGCTTCCTCACCTGCGGCAGCGTCGATGACGGCAAGTCCACCCTGATCGGCCGCCTGCTGCATGAAGCCGGCCAGATTCTCGACGACCAGCTCGCAACCCTGGAAAAGGACAGCCAGCGCCACGGCACCACCGGCGAGGATATCGATTTCGCCCTCCTGGTCGACGGGCTGGAGGCCGAGCGCGAGCAGGGCATCACCATCGACGTCGCCTACCGCTTCTTCACCACCGACAAGCGCCGCTTCATGGTCGCCGACACTCCCGGCCACGAGCAATACACCCGCAACATGGCCACCGGCGCCGCCAACGCCGATCTCGCCGTGCTGCTGGTCGATGCCCGCAACGGGCTGATGACGCAGACCCGCCGCCACGCCTTCGTGGTCTCGCTGATGGGCATCCGCCACGTTGTGCTGGCGGTCAACAAAATCGACCTGGTCGATTTCTCCGAGGCCCGCTTCCACGAAATCCACCGCGCCTTCGCCACCATGAGCGCCGGCCTCGGTTTCGTCTCCGCCACTGCCATCCCGATCTCGGCCCGCTTCGGCGACAACATCACCACCCGTTCGCCCCGCATGCCCTGGTATAAAGGACCGGCAATCCTCGACTATCTCGAAACCGTCGACATCGCCGACCCCACCGAGCGCCCGTTCCGCATGCCGGTACAATGGGTCAACCGGCCCGACCAGAGCTTCCGCGGCTACGCCGGCACGGTGGCGGCCGGGCGGATCGCGCCGGGCGAACGCATCTCCGTGGCCGGCTCCGGCGTCGGCGCCACGGTCAAACGCATCGTCACCATGGACGGCGACCGCGCCGCCGCCCACGCCGGCGATGCCATCACCCTGGTATTGGAAGAGGAGATCGACATCTCCCGCGGCGATGTCGTCACCACCGGCGCCCCGGTCGCGGTGACCGACCGGTTCGACGCCAATCTGGTGTGGCTCAGCGAAGCCCCGCTCTATCCGAGCCGCGGCTACCTGATGAAGCTCGGCACCGCCACCGTCGCCGCCACCGTCACCCGCATCCTCCACCGGGTGGACATCAACACCTACGAACACGTCACCGCCGGCACGCTGCGCATGAACGACGTCGCCCATGTCACCCTCGCCCTCGGCGCCATGGTCGCGGTCGAGACCTATGCGGCCGACCAGGATCTCGGCGGCTTCATCCTGATCGACCGGCTGACCAATTCCACCGTCGCCGTCGGCATGGTCACCCTGGTGTCCGACGCCGCCGGCGGCGTGGTGTGGCAAAAGCAGGAAGTCGACAAACGCGCCCGCGCCGGCATGAAGCAGCAGCACCCCGCCACCGTGTGGTTCACCGGCCTGTCCGGCGCCGGCAAGTCGACCATCGCCAATCTGGTGGAGCAAAAGCTGCACGCCCTCGGCCGCCACACCTTCACGCTCGACGGCGACAACGTGCGCCATGGCCTGAACCGCGATCTCGGCTTCACCGAATCCGACCGCATCGAGAACATCCGCCGTGCCGCCGAGGCCGCCAAGCTGATGGTGGAGGCCGGGCTGATCGTTCTGGTCAGCTTCATCTCACCCTATCGCGGCGACCGCGACGCCGCCCGCGCGCTGCACGGGCCGGGCGAATTCCTCGAAGTCTTCGTCGACACCCCGGTGGACGAGTGCCGGCGGCGCGACCCCAAAGGCCTCTACAAGCGCGCCGACGCCGGGCTGATCCCCAACTTCACCGGCGTCTCCGCCCCCTACGAGGCGCCGGAAAACCCGGAAATCCGTCTCGACACCACCTCCGCCCCGGCCGACCAACTGGCCGAGCGCGTGGTGGAGGAGCTGCGCGCCCGCGGCCTGTTCGCGGGCTGAAAGGAAGGAAGCGTTTCTTTTTTTGAAAAAAAAGAAACAAAAAAACTTCACTCCTGGCTTCGCCGCGGAAGAAACGACCGACTCCAGCGGATAAAAGTTTTTTGCTTCTTTTTTTCCAAAAAAGAAGCGCTTCCCTGCCGTTTTGTCTCAGAGCGCGGCCAGCACCGCCTCGGCGCGGCTCACGTCGAAGCCACCCGGGGCTTCCACCGCCAGATGCGTCACCTTGCCGTCCTGCGCCACCAGGGCGAAACGCTGCGCCCGCACGCCCATGTTGCGCGGCACCAGGTCAAGCTCCAAGCCCATCGCCTTGGTCAGCGCGGCCGAGCCGTCGGCCAGCATGGTGATACCCTCGCCCACGCCCTGATCCTTGCCCCACGCGCCCATGACGAACGCGTCGTTGACCGACATGCACACCACTTCGTCAGCGCCCTTGGCCTTCAAGGCCTCCAGGTTCTGCACGAAACCGGGCAAATGCTTGGCACTGCACGTCGGCGTGAACGCGCCGGGCACGGCGAACAGCACGACTTTCTTGCCCTTGAAGATGTCGTCGGTCGAGACCTCCTTCGGCCCCTCGGCGGTCGCCTTCATCAGCTTCATCGACGGGATGGCGTCGCCAACCTTGATCTGGCTCATCTGGTATTGTTCCTCGGTTGCTCCGGCCGGCCGACCCGCCCGGGGATGGGATTGAGACGATGGTGGTTAAGTAGCCGCGCCCGGGACGGGAGTCACGCGCACGGTTCCAAAGGCAACGCTTGCGCGCGGCCCGAACACGGACAAGATAGGCACCATGTCCCGAAAAACGACCCCCCGCTCCTCCAAGTTCCCGCCCCTCCCGCCGGTCGACCCGAAGGAGACCTCGCTCGCCGGCCAGGTGCTGATCGCGATGCCGAGCATGAACGACCCGCGCTTCGCCCAGTCGGTGATCTATGTCTGCGCCCACTCGCGCGAGGGGGCGATGGGCATCGTCGTCAACCGCCCGCTGGCCAAGCCCAGTTTCCCTGACCTGCTCAAGCAGTTGAAGATCGAGCCAAACCCGCCCGCGCGCGCCATCCGCCTGTGCAGCGGCGGTCCGGTCGAGAACGCGCGCGGCTTCGTGCTGCACACCGCGGACTGGACCGATGACGCCAGTCTCAAGGTGGATGGCAAGCTTGCCCTCACCGCCAGCCTCGATATCCTCAAAGCCATCGCCGAAGGCGGCGGCCCGAAGGACGGTATCCTCGCCCTCGGCTATGCCGGCTGGGGCCCCGGCCAGCTCGACAGCGAGATCCAGCAGAACGCCTGGCTTTCGGCGCCAGCCGATATGGAGGTGATTTTCGATGCCGATCATGCCACCAAGTGGAAACGCGCGCTGAGCGTGCTGCGGGTCGATCCGCTCATGCTGTCCGGTGTCGCCGGCCGTGCCTGACGGGCTATGATGAATAATTGTTATATCAAATAATAAAATGGGGGAGGATCGCATGATCCGTCGCACTATCCTGGCCGCCACGCTCGCCGCACTGGCACTGCCCGCATCGGCCCAGCAGACCATGAAAATCGGTCTGATCCTGCCGATGACCGGACCGTCGCAGTCCACCGGCAAACAGATCGACGCCGCCGTGAAACTCTACATCGCCCAGCACGGCGACACCGTGGCCGGACGCAAGATCGAGATCATCCTGCGCGATGATGCTGGCGTCGCCGACACCACCAAACGCCTCGCACAGGAGCTGATCGTGCGCGACAAGGTGGCCGCCCTCGCCGGCTTCGGGCTCACCCCCCTGGCCATGGCCACCGCGCCGCTGGCCGCCCAGGCCAAGGTGCCGATGGTGGTGATGGCTGCCGCCACCTCCATCATCACCGCGCAGAACCCTTATATCGTCCGCACCGCCCAGGTCCTGCCGCAGCCCGCCGCCGCGATGGCGCAATGGGCGGCCGAGAACGGCATCAAATCCGCCGTCACCCTGGTGACCGACTACGGCCCCGGCCTCGACGCCGAGACCTGGTTCACCCGCAAACTGAAGGAAGGCGGCGGCGAGGTCACCGCGAGCCTGCGCGTGCCGCTGGCCAGCCCCGATTTCGCCCCCTTCCTGCAACGCGCCGCGGACGCCAAGCC
Source organism: uncultured Rhodospirillales bacterium (assembly GCA_903928895.1). GTDB lineage: Bacteria > Pseudomonadota > Alphaproteobacteria > Acetobacterales > Acetobacteraceae > CAIYPH01. Next base: position 41,659 of record CAIYSR010000029.1, read on the forward strand.
GCAGGCCGTGTTCGCCTTCGTGCCGTCCGGCCAGGGCGCGGCGCTCGCCAAGCAGTTCGCCGAGCGCGGCCTCGACAAGTCCGGCATCCGCTTCATCGCCACCGGCGACGTCACCGACGACGACCAGCTCAACGGCATGGGTGACGTCGTGCTCGGCGTGGTCAATGCCGGCCCCTATTCGGCGGCGCATCCCTCGGCGGTGAACAAGGCCTTCGTGAGCGCCTTCACGGCCGCCAACCCCGGCATGCGGCCCAATTTCATGGCCGTGTTCGGCTACGACGGCATGGAGCTGATCTACAAGGCCCTGACCAAGACCGAAGGCAACACCGACGGCACCGCCCTGGTCGAGGCGATGAAGGGCCTCTCCTGGGAAAGCCCCCGCGGCCCGATGATGATCGATCCGGAGACCCGCGATGTCGTCCACAACCTCTACATCCGCAAAGTCGAGCGCGTCGACGGCGAGCTCTACAACGTCGAGTTCGCCACCATCCCGATGATGAAGGACCCGGCCAAGGCGGCAAAGTAGAGCCGCCGGCTTGCTGACCATCCTGTTCGACGGCGTGGCCTACGGGATGATCCTGTTCGTCCTCGCCGTCGGCCTGTCCGTCACCCTCGGGCTGATGAACGTCATCAACCTTGCCCACGGCGCCTTCGCCATGGCCGGCGGCTATATCGGCGTCGTGCTGGTCAACCGCCTCGGGGTGCCCTACCTCGCCGCCCTGCCGCTGGTCGCGCTGGCGAGCGCGCTGCTCGGTGTCCTGCTGGAACGGACGCTCTACGCCCATGTCTACGGCAAGAGCCATCTCGACCAGGTCCTGTTCACCATCGGGCTGGTGTTCATGGCCTCCTCCGCGGTCTCCTTCCTGCTCGGTTCGCAGCAGGTTTTCATCGAGCTGCCCGGTTTCCTGCGCCAGCGCTTCAGCCTGTTCGGGGTCTCGATGGGGGCCTACCGCCTGCTGGTGATCGCCATCTGCGGCGCCCTCGCCCTGGCTTTGCAGACGCTGCTGACCCGCACCCGCTTCGGCAGCCGGCTGCGCGCGGCGGTGGACGATCCGGTGGTGGCGCGCGGGCTGGGGATCGAGGTCGGGCGGATTTTCCTGCTCACCTTCGCCCTCGGCTCCGGCCTCGCCGGGCTCGGCGGCGCGCTGGGGGCGGAAATCCTCGGCCTCGACCCCACCTTTCCGCTCAAATTCATGGTCTATTTCCTCATCGTGGTCACCGTCGGCGGCGGCTCCAGCATCTCCGGCCCCTTCGTGGCGGCCCTGCTGCTCGGCGTGGCCGATGTCGCCGGCAAATACTATCTCCCCGCCGCCGGCGCCTTCGTCATCTACAGCGTGATGCTGGTGGTGCTGATCCTGCGGCCACAGGGGCTGTTCGCCCCCCGCTCCGCCCGATGATCGCCGCACGATGACCCCTGCCCTCCAAGCTGGGGCCGCCCTGGCCGCGCTTGGCCGCTGGCGCTGGCCGGAACTGGTGTTCTGGGCGGCGGCGGGCGCGAGCTGGTTCCTGTGGCCGGACCAGCATCTGCTGCTCAACGAGGTCGCCATCCTCGGCCTGTTCGCGCTCTCGCTCGATCTGGTGCTCGGCTTCGGCGGCATCATCTCGCTCGGCCACGCCGCGTTTTTCGGCTGCGGCGCCTATGTTGCCGGCATCCTGGCCAGGGACGGCTACGGCGATCCGCTGTTCGGCCTGGCCGCAGCCGCCGCCGCCGCCGCGCTGCTTGGCTTCATCACCAGCTTCCTGGTTCTGCGCGGCACCGACCTCACCCGCCTGATGGTCACGCTGTCGGTCTCCCTCGTGCTGTTCGAGTTGGCCAACCGCCTGGCCTGGCTCACCGGCGGCGCCGACGGGCTGCAAGGCATGACGGTCGGCCCGCTGCTCGGCCGCTTCGCGTTCGATATCTTCGGCTCCGTCGCCTACGGCTACAGCCTGGCCGTGCTGTTCTTCCTGTTCCTGCTGGCGCGGCGGGTGATGCACTCGCCGTTCGGCCTCTCTGTTCGCGCGGCCAAGGGCAACGCCTTGCGCACCGCCGCCATCGGCATCCCGGTCAACGGGCGGCTGGTGGCGATCTACACCATGGCCGCCGCCTATGCCGGGGTCGCCGGCGCCCTGCTGGCGCAAACCACCCAGTTCGTCTCGCTCGACGTCATCGCCTTCCACCGCTCGGCCGACGTGATGCTGACCCTGGTGCTCGGCGGCGTCGGCTATCTCTACGGCGGGCTGATCGGCGCCCTGCTGTTCAAATTCGCCCAATCCTGGCTGTCCGACCTGACGCCGGAATACTGGCAGTTCTGGATCGGCCTGGTCTTCGTACTGCTGGTCGTGATCGGCCGCGACCGCGTCTTCGGCTGGCCCGCCGCCCTGCTTCGCCGCCGCACCCCATGACCACCGCCGCCCTCCCCCCGGCCCTGGCAACCACCGGCCTCGAACGCCGCTTCGGCGGCCTCATCGCCACCGCCCAGGTCTCGCTCCGGCTCGAACGCGGCGCCCGCCACGCCCTGATCGGCCCCAACGGCGCCGGCAAGACCACGCTCATCAACCTGCTCACCGGCGTCATCGCCCCCAGCGCCGGGCAGATCCTGCTCGACGGCGCCGACATCACCCATCTGCGACCGGACCAACGGGTCCGGCGCGGCCTGGTCCGCACTTTTCAGATCAACCAGCTCTTCCCCGACCTCACCCCCCTGACCACGGTGGGCCTCGCCGTCTCCCGTCGCCTCGGGCTGGATACCCAGGTCTGGCGCCGGCTCGGCTCGCGCGGCGCCGTGGTCGACGGCTGCGTCGAAGTGCTGGAACGCTTCGGCCTGCTCGATGTGATGAACGCCCGGGTCGCCACCCTGCCCTACGGCCGCCAGCGCCTGCTCGAAATCGCCACCGCCATCGCCTGCGGCCCGCGCGTGCTGCTGCTCGACGAACCCGCCGCCGGCGTCCCCGAAAGCGAGCGCGACGGCATTCTCGCCGGCGTCGCCGCCCTGCCCGCCGACGTCACGGTGCTGCTGATCGAGCACGACATGGACCTCGTCTTCCGCTTCGCGCAGCGCATCTCGGTGCTCGTCAACGGCGCCATCCTCACCGAAGGCACCCCCGCCGAGATCGCCGCCGACCCGCGCGTGCGCGCCGTCTATCTCGGAGGCGAACATGGCTGACCTGCTCGCGGTCGAAGCCCTGTCGGGCGGCTGGGGCGCCGCCTCGGTGCTGTCCGGCGTCTCCTTCCGTCTGGAGGAGGGGCAGTCCCTCGCCTTGCTCGGGCGCAACGGCATGGGCAAGACCACGATGCTCGCCGCCCTGCTCGGCATCGCCAGCCATGGCGGCGGCAGCATCCGCTTCGGCGGGCGGGACATCACCCGCCTGCGGACGGAGGCACGGGCCCAGGCCGGCATCGGCTGGGTGCCGCAGGAGAGGAATATTTTCCGATCGCTGACGGTCGAGGAGAACCTCACCGCGGTCGCCCGGCCCGGCCGCTGGGACGTGGCGGCGGTGTGGGCGCTGTTTCCCCGCCTGCGCGAACGCCGCGCCAACATGGGCAACCAGCTCTCCGGCGGCGAGCAGCAGATGCTGGCGATCGGCCGCGCCCTGGTGCTCAACCCGCGCCTGCTGCTGCTCGACGAGCCCACCGAGGGCCTCGCACCGATCATCGTCGAGGAACTCCTCGCCGTGCTGCGCCGCCTGGTGCGCGACGAGGGCCTGTCCGCCATCATCGTCGAGCAGCACGCGCGCAAGGTGCTGGATGTGACCGATCGCGCCCTTATCCTGGAACGTGGCACCGTCGCGCACCAAGCCGCCAGCGCGACGCTGGCTGCCGATGGGCCGACGCTTGATCGCTATCTCGGGGTCGGCGCCAGCCAATAACGGCAGTGCAGCCCGGGGTGCAGCGTCACCTCCAGCGTCGCCTCCGCCGCCCGCGGCGGCAGCAACAAGGTCGCCGCCCCATCGGTCCAGCGCCAGCCGGTGCCTTCCAGCGGCAGAAATCCGGAGCCGCACACCGGCCCACCGAGGTTGATGGCAATGCCGTCGAGGAGGATGCCGGTCACGCAGACCCCGAGTTCGCGGGTATCGCCCCCGGCCGGATCGGTGTCGGCCGGGGTGAAGCGGCGCGACCGCAGGATGACCGTGCCGGTGCCGGGCGGCAGGATGAACAGGCAGTCATCGATCCGCTCGGCCGCTGCCGCGCCGCACATCACTTCCAGCTCCGCCGCCTCGGTCAGGCGGTGGCCGGCCTCCTGCGCCACCGCAAGCAGGGCAGCATGCAGGCCATAGGCGGCGGCCCCATCGAGCCGGCCGGCAACCGGCACCGCCCCTGCCGGCGGCCAGCTCTCGGCCGGCAGCCCGTCGGCCATGAGCAGTTCATGGCGCTCCAGCACCACCCGCAAGCCGGCAACCGGCGGCCCGCGGGTGATCGTCGCGCCATTGACCAGCGCGCCGGCCGCGACCAGCACGCGGCGCCCGATCTCGTCCTCCAGTGCCACTCCATGGCCCGGGGCGAGCACCAGGTCGCGGATCGGCACGCCCGGTTCGAGCGCCCCCGCCGCGATGCGAACCGTCGCAGGCAGCGCCACCGCCTCGACCCGGACCACCGGCTTGAGCGCCGCGCCCTGGCCGGACAAGGTCAGCGCGAGGTCCCCCGGCGCGACCGTCTCGACCGCGACCTCGCCGCGCAGGGTGACCAGCAATGTTCCGGCGCTCAGGCCATGCGACATCATCGGGCGGGCTTCCGTAGGGGTCAGCACAGCGGCGCGGTATGCACGCGCTGGCCCGAGGTGGCAACGCAAAGGATGCGCCCCCCCTGGAGGCCCGAAACCATCATCAGGTCGCCGACCATGAGCATGTCGGAAGCGGCGTCGAAAAACCCGGGATGGGTGACGTCGTCGAGCCGGCCGGCGCCGGCGCGATAGTGCCACAGGGTGAAGCCCTGGGCGTAGGACAGGACGGAAAGATTGCGGATGGCGAAGGGCATGGCAGGGCTCCTGCGGTCAGGTGGGGGGGTGAAAAAGGCGAAAGGCCACCTCCGTATGTCGGGGGCGGCCTTTCAAGTTGGGTCGGCGGAGGAAGATGCCGCCGGCGGGTCTGTCTCCACCGGCCGTCATGTTCTAGGAGAGGAATCCTTGTCGTGTCAAGGACTTTTTTCCTAGTTTTTTAAACCACGATCCCCTTCATCCGCAGCGGCCAGGCCAGCCGGTCCATCGCCTCGTCCCACAGCACGGCGTCAAGGTGCTCGCTGGCGCGCCGGACATCAGGCGCCACCCGGCGCTCGCCCCAGACCCGCAGCACCCGAGCATGGCCGAGATCGATGCGCCGGTTGCGATAGAGGTGGTCCAGACACTTGACCACATCGTCGGGCTCGCACGGCCGCTTCACCGCGCCACCACCCGATCTGCTCCCGCCGTGGCGCGCCCGCAGGGCGCCCATGGTCCAGAACCAGGCCTGCTCGACATCGTGGAACGGTTCCTCCGCAACGCGGGTGAGGGTGGCGGGGCGGGCGGTGTGGGGCATGGCTGCGGGCTCCTGCTGTGAAAACTAGAACGTAACACGAACATATGATCCACAGATTTTTCTCGCTGCAAGGCGCTAACCGCATTTTTTCCTATTTTCTCTGGTCAATTTTCCTATAACACTGTATTCACAATCCGACTCGTAAACTTCGCCGCGCAACCGTCTGAAAAACCACAAGCCGGGATTCCGGGCATGAAACACGATGACATCTGGCGCGCCCTCGACACGCTCGCCGCCGAACAGGGCCTCTCGCCGTCCGGCCTCGCCAAGCGCGCTGGACTGGACGCGACCACGTTCAATCCCTCCAAGCGCCGCATGCCGGACGGCCGCGCCCGTTGGCCCAGCACCGAGAGCCTGGCCAAGGTGTTCGACGCCACCGGCGCCACCCTCGATGCCTTCGCCGCCCTCGTCTACGGCGCCCGCGCCCTGCCCGCCGCCGGCCGCGACCGCGCCGCCGCAACCCGGCGCATCCCGCTCATCGGCTTCGCCCAGGCCGGTGGCGAGGGCTATTTCGACGACGGCGGCTTCCCCGTCGGCGGCTCGTGGGACGAGGTCTCGCTCCCCGAGGTCACCGACCCCAACGCCTACGCCCTCGAAATCAGCGGCGATTCGATGGAGCCCGTCTTCCGCGACGGTGACCTGGTGATCGTCTCCCCCAACGCCCCCGTCCGCCGCGGCGATCGCGTGGTGGTCCGCACCGGCACTGGCGAGGTGATGGCCAAACAACTCGCCCGCCGCTCCGCCCGCCGGGTCGACCTGCGCAGCCTCAACCCCGCCCACCCCGACTACAGCTTCGACCTCAACGACGTCATCTGGATCCACCGCATCATCTGGGCCAGCCAGTAGCCCCGCCGCACGCATGAAAAAGGCCCGGGGACAATATCCCCGGGCCTTACATTCATTTGGTCGGAGTGAGAGGATTCGAACCTCCGGCCCCTGCGTCCCGAACACAGTGCTCTACCAGGCTGAGCTACACTCCGGCCGAGGGGCGGCGTATACCCCCCCGCCGCCACGAGGGCAAGAGGGCTACAGCAGCGCCACCGCGCCGCCGCGCGCGGTTGCCAGATGTTTCAGCCGCTCGATCGTGCCCGCCACATCCGTCGTCACCTCGAACAACTGCCGCGTCCAGGACGGCGCGAACCCCTGGACGATCGCGCCCTCGATGCTCGCCACCAGCGGCCCGTAGGCACCCTCGAGGTCGACCAGCACGATCGGCTTGTCGTGCAGCTTGAGCTGGCGCCAGGTGATGATCTCCATCGTCTCGTCGAACGTGCCGAGCCCGCCGGGCAGGCAGACGAAGGCATCGGCGAGTTCGAACATCCGCCGCTTGCGGCTGTGCATGCTGTCGGTGACGATCATTTCGCTGACCCCCTCATGCGCCACCTCGAGCTGCTTGAGGAACTCGGGGATCACCCCCAGAACCGTGCCGCCGCCGGCCAGCGCGCCATCGGCCACCGCCCCCATCATCCCGGTGCGCCCGCCGCCATAGACCAGCCGCATCCCCGCCCCGGCCAGCGCCTTGCCGAAGTCCCGCGCCCCCGTCATCCAGGCCGGATTGCCGCCGGGGCGTGACCCACAGAAAACAGCGACGGAATGAACATCGGACATGGCAGAAACCCCTGATGGTGCCACCCCTTACAGCACTCGGGCGATCACGAACATGATCCCCGCCGCCACCAGCGCGATCACCAGCGCCAGCACCGGATGCACCATCGCCGGCGCCGGCGTCGCCGCCGGCAGCCGCTTGCGCCCGTTGATCATCGGGCGCACCAGATCCTGCCCCTTGAACAGCGCATAGGCGCCCACCGCGGCGATGTGCGCCATGCCGCCCAGCGCGATCAGCTTGAAGTTGATGTCATGCACCCGATACAGCCGGTCGCTCAGCTCCTTGCTGATGAACTTCATCAGCGGCCCCTCCAGCGTGCTGTCGTCGTTGGTGAACAACCCCGTCACCACCTGCACCACCAGCAGCGCCAGCAGCACCAGCACCATCAGCCCGCCGGCCGCATTGTGCCCCACCTCGTTGTCCGGCTCGCGGCGGAACACGTGGCCGGCATGCTGCCACGCCGCGCGCGGGCTCCGCACGAAGCGGCTGAACCGCGCGGTATCGCTGCCGACGAAGCCCCACACGATGCGGAAAATCAGCAGCGCCCCCATGGCGTAGCCGCTGAGGAAATGCAGCGTCATCCGATCGGTTTTGACGCTGACATAGCTGGTCACGATCAGCACCGGCAGCAGCCAGTGGAACAGGCGGACCGGCAGGTCCCATATCGGCATCGGCAGGCGCAGTTCCGACGAGAGGGGCTTGCGGGCCATGGCGTGTCTCCATTGATGGGGCGGACCCCATTATGCCGGGAGAGTGCCCGTTTCGGCGAGAGCGACGTTGCGGCCGGGTTTGCATCTTTCCATGTGACAAGTAGGCTGCGCCTGCTTAGGGTCTGCGGCATGACCGATGCTGGAGCCGCCGAGTCCAAAACGATAGCGCCGCGCCTGGTGGCGCTCGCGGTGCTGGCCATCGGTGCCGCGGCAGCCGGCGGCTGGTACCTCCTGCGCGGCACCCCGTCCCCGACGATCATCTCCGCTGCATCAACCCCCGCGCCAACTCCCGCCCCCGCCCCCGCCCCCGTTCCCGTCCCCCCACCGCCCTCCGCCCCGGCCCCTGCCCCTGCCCCGGTCGCCACAACGGCCCCCGCACCGAGCTTCGACATCGTCCGCGTCAACCCCGCCGGCGACACCGTCCTGGCCGGCCGCGCCGCCCCGGGGGCCAGCGTCAGCGTCACCGCCGACGGCAAGGAAATCGGCCACACCACCGCCGACGGCGCCGGCCAATGGGTGCTGGTGCCCGGCGCCGCGCTGCAAGCCGGCGGCCACGAACTGCGCCTGACCGCGCAGACCGGCGACGGTGCGAAACAAACCTCCGAAGCCCCCGTCATGGTGCTGCGCGCCGACCCCGCCGCGCCGGCGTCCCCCGCCGCCCCCGCCTCGGCGCCGCTGGCCGTCCTGGTGCCGCCCGCCGGCCCGGTGCGCATTCTCCAGGGTCCGGCCACCCCGCCCGGCCGCCTCGGGCTCGATACGGTGGACTACGACGAGACCGGCCATATCCGCTTCGCCGGCGCCGCGCCGCAAGGCAGCACGGCCCGCGTCTATGTCGACGACCATCTCGTCGGCGAGGCCCGCGTCGACGCCGCCGGGCACTGGGCGCTGCAACCCGGCACCACCATCGCGCCCGGCGACCACCGGCTGCGGCTCGACCAGCTCGGTGCCGGCGGACAGGTCGCCGCCCGTGTCGAACTCCCCTTCACCCGGGCTCAGGTCGCGCCGCAGGACGTGGCCAACGGCCGGGTCGTGGTGCAGCCGCGGCAGAGCCTGTGGCGCATCGCGCGCGAGGCCTATGGCCAGGGCGTGCAATACACCGTGATCTATGCCGCCAACCGCGACCAGATCCGCGACCCCAACCTGATCTACCCCGGCCAGGTGTTCGCACTGCCCAGCGGCGTCGCCCCGGCCTCGGCCACCAAGTCGAGATAGGGCGCCGCCTCCAGCAGGAAGCAGGCCACCCGGGTCACCAGCGCCCGGCTGGTCACCGGCAGCGCCAGCTCCTCGCGCCCATGCAGCACCGCCCGATGGTCGGCGCTCAGCCCGCAGCGCAACGAAGGCGGCGCGAGCTCGCCCACGCCGCGCAGCGCCGCCAGCACCTCCTCCCGCCGCCCCGCGCTCGCCTCCGCGCTGGACGGCACGCGCCCCAGCGACGCCTGCAGCGTCAGCTCCACCATCCCGGGACCGGCCCCGCCGCCCAGCGGACGCATCGCCGCCCGCACGACGCAGCCGCGCCAGCGCAGCGTGAAGCGGGCATCGCGGTCGGCCGGCGGCAGCAGCCCGCCCTGGTCGTCCACAACGAAGGGGCCAAGGCGGCAGGGCATGTCGAGCGGCATGCGGGTCGTCTCCAACGGGATCTGGCAGAAAGCTTGAACCCCAGTGGTGAAGCATTCATAAACCAGGATTGCATTTTCCCGGACCCGCCATGGCGCTCGCCGAATCCCTCCGCCTCGTTCTCGCGCCCCCGCACCCCGCCGGCCGTCCCTTCATCGCCGGAGGCGCCGTCGCCGCCGTGCTCGGCCTGCTCGTCGGCGCCTGGCTGTTCTGGCTCGGCCTCGCCTTCGCCCTGTTCTGCCTCTACTTCTTCCGCGATCCCGAGCGCGTGCCGCCCGAGCGCGACAGCGCCGTGCTCGCCCCGGCCGACGGCCATGTCGTCTCCATCACCACCGCGGTGCCGCCCGAGGAGCTCGATCTCGGCGACACCCCGCGCTGGCGGGTGGCGATCTTCCTCTCCGTGCTCGACGTCCACGTCAACCGCGCCCCGGTCGCCGGCACCGTCACCCGCATCGCCTACCGCCACGGCAAATTCCTCAGCGCCAACCTCGACAAGGCCAGCACCGACAACGAGCGCAATGCCCTGGCCATCCGCCTCGATGACGGGCGCGACCTCGCGGTGGTGCAGATCGCCGGCCTCATCGCCCGGCGCATCCTGTGCGACGTGCACGAGGGCGGGCGCGTCACGGCCGGCGGCCGCTTCGGCATCATCCGCTTCGGCAGCCGCACCGATGTCTACCTCCCGCATGGCGTCGTCCCCACCGTCGCGGTCGGCCAGACCATGATCGGCGGCGAAACCGTGATCGCCGAACTCGGCGAACCGGCGCTCGATCTGTGAGCGAAAGCCCGCGCCCGGTACCGCTGATGCAGGCCTCGATGCACCGGCTCAGGACCCGGCTGCGGCCCCGCCTGCGGCCGCGCTTCAAGGGCCCGTCCTTCAACCGGATGATCCCCAACATCCTGACCATGCTCGGCCTCTGCTCCGGCCTGACCGCGATGCGCTTCGCCTTCGAGGGCCGTTTCGGCGCCGCCGCGGTGGCCATCGTGGTCTCCGCCGCGATCGACGGGCTCGATGGCCGCATCGCCCGCCTGCTCAAGGCGACCTCGCGCTTCGGCGCCGAATTCGACAGCCTCGCCGATTTCCTCTGCTTCGGCGTGGCGCCCTCCTTCATCCTCTACATGTGGACCCTGCAATCCGCCGGCGGCTTCGGCTACGTGCCCGGACTGATGTTCTCGGTCTGCATGGCGCTGCGGCTGGCCCGCTTCAACGCCGCGCTCGACGCGCCGCACCCGGCCTACACCTATAACTTCTTCACCGGCGTGCCCGCCCCGGCCGGGGCCGGTCTGGTGCTGTTCCCGCTGTTTGCCGGTCTCGAAGCCAAGGCGCTCCACTGGGACTGGCTGTTCGCCATCGTCCATGCCCCGCTGTTCTGCGCGCTGGTGCTGGTCGGCTCCGCGCTGCTCCTGGTCTCCACCCTGCCGGTGTGGAATTTCAAGAACTTCAAGATCCGCGCCGATCTGGTGCTGCCGACCATGCTCTGCATCGGCCTCTATGCGGCGCTGCTGGTGGCCGACCCCTGGGCCGGCCTGGCGATCGGCGGCCTGGTCTATATCGGCATGCTGCCGTTCAGCGTCCGCAGCTACCGTCAGCTCAAGCAGGCGGCGGAGAGGAGCGAGGTCCAGCCGGGCTGAGCCAGCCGATCAGGCCGCACACCGCGATCGCACTCAGCGCATTCATCCGCCGCAGCGACGCATAGGCCGCGGCGGAAAGCTCCCCCGGCGCAATTCCGTCAATGGCCAGCCATGCCGCCGCCGCCGCCGCCACCACCGTCACCATCGCCCACCGCTCACCGGCGCGAAACAAAGCCGCCCCCAGCGCCGCGCAGGGGATCAGCAGATAGTCGAGCCCGGCCTGCGCCCCCAGCACCCATGCCGCGACCACGGTGTTGCCGATCCCCACCAGCGGCAGCAGCAGCCGCGCCGCGAACCCGTGCCGCCGCGCCAGCCACGCGACCCCGAGGAACAGCGGCACCGCCCCCAGCACGACGCAGGACCGCGCCACCCCCTCCCCCGCCGCGAGCCACACATACAAAGGATATGTCGGCTGGTTCGACGCCAGGATCAGCCCGAGCAACCCCGCCGTGGCAGCCAGCGGATCGCGCGTCAGGCCGCCCGCAGCCGCCAATGGCTGATCCCCCATTCATGCCCGCCGGCATGGCCGAACAGCCCCGCCGTCGCCAGGAAGAAGAGCCGCCAGCGCCGCGTCCACAGCGCCAGGTCGCGCCCGTAGACCGGCCGCAACACCGCCGCCACCGCGTCGGCGTTCGCATCCATCCGCGCCAGCCAGTCCCGCGCGGTGCGCGCGTAATGCACCCCGTTCCACTGCCACTCGGCCTCGACCTCCAGGATGTCCGCGAACTGGCGGATCAGGGTATGGCTCGGCATCACGCCGCCGGTGAAGAAGTGCTGCGCGATCCAGTCCTCCTTGTCCGCATGGTCGAACCGATAGGGTTGGCTGCGGTGGCTGAACACATGCAGGAACACCAGCCCCCCCGGCGCGAGCCATGACCGCACCCGCGTCAACAGCGCCCGCCAGTTCGACATGTGCTCGAACATCTCGACCGACACCACCCGATCGAAGCGCCCGTCGGTGGCGAAATCATTCATGTCCGCGGTGATCACGGTGAGGTTGCCCAGCCCCCGCGCCAGCGCCTCGCCCATGATCCAGGCGCGCTGCGAGTGGGAGTTCGACACCGAGGTGATCCGCGCCGCCGGATAGCGCTCCGCCATCCACAACGAGAGCGACCCCCAGCCGCAGCCCAGTTCGAGGATGGCCTGCCCGTCCGCCAGCTCCGCCCGGGCGCAGGTCTCGGCCAGCGCGAATTCCTCCGCCTCGGCCAGCCCGGTGGTGTCGGTCGGATAGAGGCAGCAGGAGTATTTCTTGCGCGGCCCCAGCACGATATCGAAAAACGCCGCTGGCACCTCGTAGTGCTGGGCATTGGCATCGGCGGTGAACTCGGCGATGGCGCGGCGGTCCATCGCGGCGGCGAAATCGCGCTCCGCCGCATCCGCGCCTTCCAGCACCCGGCGGCGCGATTCCACCAGCCGCGAAATCCCCCATTCCGTCAAAAGGTCCGGCAACGGCAAACGCTCCGCCAGCAGGGCGGATTTGGCGATGAGGCTCATGCGCGGGGCTCCCGGCTCGGCGGTTGAGGAAAAAACGCGGGGACCCGCGCGGCATATTCCGCCCAGGCAGCGCCGTAGCGCCGCGCCATATGGGCTTCGAGCGGCGGCACCCCCGAGGCATAACGCAACGCCCAGAACATCAGCGCCGGGCCGCTGATCGCAGCCCAGCCCCAGCCCCAGCCGCCGGACAGCGCGAACAGCGGATAGGCCACCCAGCCGAGCCATTCGAAGAAGTAGTTGGGATGGCGCGACCAGCCCCACAGCCCACGCGCGCAGATCGTCCCACGCGCGGCCGGATCGGCCTTGAACCGGCGCAGACTGTCATCGGCCGCCGCCGCACCCAGGATCGAGCCCGCCAGCACGGCGATGCCAAGGGCGTCGAGCCCGCCGAACGGGGCCGGATTGCGCGCCGCCAGCGCCATCGACAGCGCCAGCCCGAAGGCCACCAGCGCCTGGACCAGCAGGAACAAATAGAGCCGCACCTGGTAGGCGGAACCCCACTCCTGGCGCAACGCGGCGTAGCGCGGATCATCGATGCCCTGGGCGGCGCGCCGGGCGATATGCACCCCCAGCCGCAGCGACCAGACCGCCACCAGCGCCGCGACCGCCCATTGCCGCCAGGTCGGCGCGGCGTCGAGCGGCACCAGGGCGAAGGTCACCCCGGCGAGCCCGGTGGCGAAGCTCCACGCCACATCGATCCAGCCGGAATTGCCGGTGCGATACTGCGCGAGCCAGGCCAGCGACATCGCCGCCACCAGCTCCGCCGCCACCAGGGCCGCCAGATACCATATCGTCATGCGGCCTCCCGGGGCGCGGCGATGAAGCGCAGACTGTCCGCCAGCACCGGTGCGGCGACCTGCAACGGCCGGGCGATGGCACCGAGCACGAGCTTGTGGCCGATGCCCCGGTACTGCCGCAGCGCCACCGGCACCCCGTGGGCCATCAATCCCGCGGCGAGGCGCTCGGAATTGCGCGGCAGCACCGTCCGGTCACGCACCCCGGTGGCCAGCAGCATCGGCGGCGCCAGGGCACTGACATGGTTCACCGGCATCACCGCCGGCAGCCCGGCGCCGGACGGGAACATCGCCACCAGCTCCGGCGTGTCCGGGGTGAAGTCATAGGGTCCGGCCAGCCCGATCACCCCGGCCAGCGGCGCCCCGCCCCATTGCGGATCGAGCGCCAGCATCGCCGCGATATAGGCCCCGGCGGAATGCCCGAGCAGGAACATCCGGGCCGGATCGGCCCCGAAATCGTGCGCGTGATCGCGCGCCCAGCTCAGCGCCGCCGCCCCGTCGGCCATGAAGCCGGGCTGCGTCACCTCGGGGTAGAGCCGGTAGTCCGGCAGCACCACCATGATGCCGCGCGCCGCGAGCGCGGCGCCGACGAAGCGGTAATCCCGCCGCGCCCCCTCCTCCCAGCCCCCGCCGTAGAAGAATACCACCGCCGGCACCGGCCCCGCGGCCCCATCGGGCAGATAAAGATCGACCGCCTGGCGCGGCCCCGGCCCGTAGCGGTGCCCGCCGACGAAGCGCACCCGGCGCCGTGGCGCCAGCGCGTTGATCAGGTCGATCGCGCCCGGGGTTTTCATCGGAGCGGGTGCCTCACGGACCATCAAATGCCGAACAACGGCTGCACCAGCCGGGCCAGCCAGCTCTGAAAGCGCAGCTTGCCGCTGACCGAGAACAGGCACACGCAGGTCTCCCCGGCCAGCGCCACCGGCGTATGGTCGTCCGCCTCGCCGGTCTCGGCCAGATCGCCGGGGCGATAGACCCCCTCGGCGTCCTCGAACGCCCCACGCAGGATGGCGGTGAGTTCGAGCCCGCCATGGCCGTGCGCCGGCATGCTCATCCCCGGCGCCACCTCCAGCAGATACAGCCCGGCCCGGCGGGAGGCGGGCGGCAGGATGGTGGCAATCCCGAGGCCGCGCACCGGGCGCCGCATCGGCCCGATCCGGTAGCCGGCCAGGCTGGCCGGCATTCCCGGGGGCGGGGCGAGGTGGACCGGCACCGGGGCCGGGGCATCGAGGCGGGCCAGGCAGGCCGCGAGCGCGCCGGCGGCAAGCTCGGTGCCCTCCAGCCGGTCCAGCACGTCCCCGCCGACGCATTCGGCCAGCCGCACCGCCGCGCGGCAGGCGGGGCAGCCGGCCAGATGGGTGGCGATCACGACGCGGTGGGCCTCGTCGAGATTGCCGCTGGCATGGAACAGCAACGTTTCGTCGGAGGGATGGTGGCGGGCGGTCATCGTTGGTCCTCCAGGGCCACGCGCAGGCGCAGCAGGGCACGGCGCAGCTTCGACTTCACGGTCCCGAGCGGCATGCCGAGCCGCGCGCTGATGTCGCCATGAGCGTGGTCCTCGAAAAACGAGAGGCGGAGCAGGGTGGCAAGCTCGTCGGGCAGCGCGGCCAGCGCCGCGCGCAGGCCGCCCTCGGATTGCGCAGTCTCGATCAGCCCATCCGCCTCCGGCGCGTCGGAGGCGGCCTCGGCGATCTCGGCGAGATCGGCGGTCGGCCGCTCGCGGCGCAGCGCGTCGATGCGCAGGTTGCGGGCGATGGTGAACACCCAGGTCGCCGCGCCCGCCAGCGCCGGGTCGAACCGTTCGGCCTTGCGCCAGACCGCGAGCATGGTCTCCTGCGTGAGGTCCTCCGCCTGCGGCGCCGAGGCGCCGAGGCGCAGCATGTAGCTCTTCACCCGCGGGGCGAAATGCGCGAACAGGGCGGCGAAGGCGGCACGATCCCGCCGGCTCGCCACCAGAGCGATCTGGCGGGCAAGATGGGCGGGGGTCACGGCGTCTCCGGGCTGGCTCACCAAGACCGTGGCCAGCCGATAATGGATCGTCTCATGCATCCTCCAGATACGGGCGGCGTTGGGGTCTGGATCACGCAGGCGGGGAAAATTCCGCCGCCGTCATCCAAGCGCGTGCGCCGCGCGTATAGGACCATATCGCGGCGCCCTATCAAGCGCCTCACGACACGACAGGGGCTGGCATGGATCTCGACGGGCACGACACGGCGCAGCGCATCGCGGTCATCGGCACCGGCATTGCCGGGCTTTCGGCCGCCTGGCTGCTCCAGCAGCGCCATGACGTGACCGTCTATGAGGCGGAGGATCGGGTCGGCGGCCATTCCTGCACGCTCGCCACGCCGTGGGGGGTGCCGGTCGATGTCGGGTTCATCGTCTACAACGAGACCAATTATCCCAACCTGACCGCCTTGTTCCGCCACGTCGGCGTGGCGACGCGGCCTTCCACCATGTCCTTCGCGGTGTCGCTCGATGGCGGACGGCTCGAATACAACGGCACCGACATTCCCGGGCTGTTCGCGCAGAAGCGCAACCTGG
The DNA here is from genome assembly GCA_903928895.1 of uncultured Rhodospirillales bacterium. GTDB lineage: Bacteria > Pseudomonadota > Alphaproteobacteria > Acetobacterales > Acetobacteraceae > CAIYPH01. The sequence continues at coordinate 57,540 of CAIYSR010000029.1, forward strand.
TGCGGCCGCGGTTCCTGCGCATGGTGCGCGATATCCTGCGCTTCTACCGCACCGCGCCGGGCCATATCGCGGAGCTGTGGGATACGTTGGAGCCGCTCGGATCCTATCTCGACCGCCACGGCTATTCGGCCGCGTTCCAGCAGGACCATCTGCTGCCGATGGCCGCGGCGATCTGGTCGACCCCGTGCGCCGAGATGCGCGCGCATCCGGCCGCCGCGTTTCTGCGGTTCTGCGACAATCACGGGCTGTTGCAGGTCGACGGGCGGCCGGCGTGGCGCACCGTGGCCGGCGGGTCGCGGGAATATGTGACGCGGCTGGCGGCGCCGCTGGCAGGGCGGATTCTGACCGGGCGGCCGGTTCGCGCGGTCGTGCGGGAGGCGCAGGGGGTAGCGATCCATGATGCCGGCGGCGAGGTGCGGCGGTTCGACCAGGTGGTGATCGCCGGGCATGCCGACCAGGCGCTGGGGATGCTGGCCGATGCCGATGCCCGCGAGACCGCGCTGCTTGGGGCGTTTCGGCCGAGCCTGAACCGGACGCTGCTGCATACCGACAGCCGGCTGATGCCGCGGCGCCGGCGGGCGTGGGCGAGCTGGAATTATCTCGGGCCGCTGTCCGATACCGCCGATCCCGGCTTGCCATGCGTGACCTACTGGATGAACGAATTGCAGGGGCTGGCCGGGCCGGATGTGTTCGTGACCCTCAACCCGACGATCGAGCCGCGCCCGGAGACGGTGCTGTTCGAGGGGCAGTTCAACCACCCCGCGTTCGATGCCACGGCGCTGCGGGCGCAGCGCGAGCTGTGGTCGCTGCAAGGGGTGCGGCGGACCTGGTTCGCCGGGGCCTGGTTCGGCGCCGGGTTCCATGAGGATGGGTTGCAGGCGGGGCTTGCGGTGGCCGAGGCGATCGGCGGGGTGCGGCGGCCATGGTCGGTGCCGGACGAATCCGGGCGAATCCATTTGCCGCCGCTGGCGCATCGGCGGGTGCGCGAGGCGGTGGGATGAAATCGGCGCTGTATCCTGGGCTGGTGACGCATGCGCGGACGCGGCCGCGGCGCCATGAACTGTCCTACCGGGTCTATATGATGCTGGTCGACCTCGATGAGTTGCCGGCGCTGGATGCGCGGTTCCGCTGGTTTTCGCGCGGGCGGTTCAATTTGTTGTCGTTCGATGCGCGCGACCATGGCGACGGGGTGACGCCGCTGCGGGACTGGGTTCGGGCGCAGCTCGGCGCGGCCGGGATCGTGGCGGAGGGGGCGGTGCGGGTGCTGTGCTATCCGCGGGTGCTGGGCAGCGTGTTCAATCCGATCAGTGTGTTCTTCTGCCATGGCGCGGATGGGCAGCTGGCGGCGATGCTGTACGAGGTGAACAACACGTTCGGGCAGCGGCATGTCTATGCGATCGCGGTGGAGGACGCGCAGGCGCGGCCGATCCGGCAGAGTTGCGACAAGGCGCTGTATGTCTCGCCGTTCATGGGGATGGACATGCGCTATGATTTCGCCGTGCGGCCGCCTGCCGCGGACGTCGCGGTGACGGTGCGGGGGAGCGATGGCGAGGGTACGCTGATCGTGGCGAATTTCGCCGGGCGGCGGCGGGAATTGTCGGACCGGGCGCTGCTGGGGGTGTTTTTTCGATATCCGTTGCTGGCGTTGAAGGTGGTGGCGGGGATTCATTGGGAGGCGTTCAAGCTGGTGCTGAAGGGGGTGCGGCTGACGCGGCGGCCGGCGTAGTTGCTCCCGGGGCCAATCCGGTTGAAGCTGGGGGAAATCACGCTTCCGGAGGATGTCATGGCTGGTTTCATTCTGCCTTCGACGACGTTGCAGGCGGCCGGGTTGCGCGACGAGCAGATCGGGCGACTCGCGGATTTGATCGAGCGGCATATCGCGGAGGGGCGGTATCCGGGGTGCCAGATCGCGATCGCGCGGCATGGCAAGCTCGCGCATTTCCAGACCTTCGGCAGCGCGACGGCGGGCAAGAAGGCGAAGGACGACACGTTGTGGCTGTTGTTTTCGAATACCAAAGTCGTGACGGCGGCGGCGCTGTGGGTGCTGGCGGAGCAGGGGGCGTTCCGGTTCACGGATCGGGTGAGCGATCATGTTCCGGAGTTTGCGCGCAACGGCAAGAAAGACATCACGATTCTTGAAGTGATGACGCATCGGGGCGGGTATCCGCGGGCGGAGACGCCGTCGAGCGTGTGGACGGATCATGGATTGATGAAGGAAGTTGTTTGCAACTATCCGCTGGAATTCACGCCCGGCTCGAAGCTGTTCTATCACGGGGCGACGGCACATTGGACGGCGGCGGTGCTGATCGAGGCGGTGACGGGCAAGGATTTCCGGGAGGTGATCCGCGAGACGGTGACGGAGAGACTGGGGCTCGGGGACGAGATCGTGGTTGGGATGACGGGGAAGAAGCAACTCGCGCGGGCGGCGGATATGCATGAGCCGGCGGAGGGTGGCAACGTATTGATTGCGAACAACAATACCGAGGAGTTCCGGCGGGCGGGGGTGCCTGGCGGGGGCGGCTATGCGACGGCGCGGGGGATGGTGGCGTTCTATCAGATGATGCTGGCCGGGGGGGAATTGGCGGGCAAGCGGGTGGTGGGGCGGCGGGTGCTGGAATATGCGATCCGGAACTGGACCGGCGACATGGTGGACGAGAACATGGGGATGCCGATGCATCGGGGGATCGGGCCGCATCTGCGCGGGACGACGCCGGGGATTCGGGGATTGGGGAGTTTCGCCTCGCCGCGGACGTTCGGGCATGGCGGGGCGGGGAATTCGTATTGCTGGGCCGACCCGGACTCCGGCGTGTCGTTCGCGTATTTGACGAATTGCCGGATTCCGGACCCGTGGCACATGGCGCGGTTGGATCTGGTGAGCAATTTCGTGCATTCGGCGATCGTGTAGAGGCGGGCGAAGGTGTTCGCGGTGTTGTTTTGAAATCGGAACAATAAGGGCGTGCTTGGATAGTAGCGGTCAGAGCGGCAAAAATCGGAGGCCGAGCGGGCTCTGGGCGAGGCTGGGTTCGGTGGGCGCCGGCGGGCTTGGCGGCGCCGCGCTGACACGGGGCTTGGGCGGACGCGGCGGGCGGGGGTGGCTTCGCGGCGCGGCTGGGGGGCGCGGCGGCAGGGGGACCGGGGGTGTCAGGCCGAGCATTTGGCACAGGGGACGGAGCAGGCGGTTGGCCTGGGGGGCGGCGGCGAGGAAGGCGGCAAGATCTGGGGTGTTGTCGAGGAAGTAGCGGAGCTGGCTGGCGGCGGCGTTGACGTTGTGATGCTGGACGCGACGGATGAGCCAGGCGTTGCCGGTGGGGAAGGTTTGGGCGGGACGGCGGGTGCGGGGGGCGAGGGGACGTGGGCGGGGGCGCGGCTTGGGGAGGGTACCGGCTTGCCAGCGGGTGACGAGGCGTTCGAAGCGGGTGATGGTGCGGGTGAGGCGGTGCCAGACGCGGCAGATGAGGTCACAGAAGACGTGGTTGCGCCCGGCGAGCAGGCCCAGGGTGACCTGGAGGCCGCTGAGGATGGTCCGGAACGGGGTGGCTAGAGTTGTCATTAGTGGTGGTTATATAAATTATCTAAATTCGTGTCAAGGCTCCGACACCAGCGTATCGATCTTTCGCATTATCGTCACACCCCCAAAAGAAATTAACCTGAATTTGGCGAAATGATCCAATTGCCCCTGCGCCTGGGCTCCGATTTGCGGTCCGATTCCTCAGACTTTCAGTGTCGCGTTCAGGTCGTCTTCAAGCTGTCGGCGGCTTAGAATGTTTGCATGACTCGTAATCGGAGGAAACAGGGAATATGCTAACAAGCGGTGCTCGGCGGGATAAGGTTTTCTTAGCCCCCTTAACGTATCGGTCATCTTTCCCTCGGCCGGAAAGTCGGAGTCCCAACCGTCAGTGAGCGCGTAACTCATCATGCGGAGGTCCACATGAGTGAAGAAAGAATCCCTCTCTACGTAGGAGAGTAGCTTTCGAGCCCCCTGTGGAGTGACGAGATAACCATCAGTTCCGATCGCTTGACCGTGCCCAGTTGCGTACTGTGGAACAGGATTGACAGACCGAAAAGACTGATCATGTCCGGCAGATTGCGGGTAGGCTGTACGCGCATTGCAGAACGCTATGTCCCATGCCTCAGGACAAACAAGGCTATCTAAACTCTCCACATTTTGAAGAATTGCGTCATCCTCCAGCACCAACGAAAAGGGCTCGGATCGGGTCGCCACCATCTGCCAAACTCGGGCATGAGACAAAAAACAGCCAAGCACTCCTTTGTGATTGACCGACCATTCATTCCTCGTCAACATTCGACAGACTATATCTGGTAGTAATCCTCCTTTGACACCCTCAATCTTATTAATTTCTATAAAACTGTCGTGCCGGGATAGATCCTCCACGATCGCCGCTACGCGCGCTGGACTATTTGGAAGCGTAATGATATAGACCGGCACGACCACAGGCTTACTCCCATCCTTCTTGTCGCGCGATTCTAGGGCCATAGAGAGGCCGATTCAAGTGTCGTGTATACGAATGCGACCGCTGCTGATCGTATGAAAATTTTCTTATATCAATCGAGTTTGTACCCAGCGTCGAAAAGCAAGCGGTCGAAAATCGCCGGCCTGTCTCTCAAGATGGCTTCCCAACCCCAGACAAGGAGCCCAAAAAAACCGTTATCAGTTCGCGCCAGCTCCGCTCCATTAGGCAAGTAGCCTGCCAAATTTCTGAATGAGACTTCAGCCCCGAACATTCTCAATATCTCGCCCCATTCTTGGTTTACTTTCTTTAATAAATCCGGATTCCGGCTATTATTTATGGGTCGAGTATGCAAAACAGATATCGAATCGAATATGAATATTCCCTCGCCGCCGAGAATCACGGGCCAAGCAGCATCGAGGCCCCATCCAAACCCTGTTTTTGATAAAGCAAACGTCGTCACACAGCGCTTGAAGGCGCTAATTTCGAAACACGGCATCATAATCTCTACAAAATTCGTTTTCCTCGCTTTAAAATTTGAATTTTGCAGCGTTATCAGATGGCTAAAATGCGACGCCGTATCCAAGGACGGGGCCGCCAGCATAGCATTACGCTGGGGCATCTGAAGGAAAAAATCATTTATAGTACTTTGATCTGTGAGTATATCATCATCCGGCAGCCAAATATAATCATATTTCGAATAATAATTCTCGCCAAATTCATCTGAGTGAAACAAGGCGGCTAGGCCTGCCCATTTCTGACCAACGAGCACCCCCGATTCTGCAACTCCTGCCTGTTTCTTAAACTGGATCTCCTCGAACGGGCACAATAACAGATCCCAGGTGCGTGTCGTTTTATCGCCCAGCCAAGCCTCATGCAGAGAACTTCTCCCGCATCTCAGTACAATTAGATTACGATTCATCGCACATCCTCTTTTGGTGCATTGCTGCATAGCAAGAACTAGGGGAAGCCGCAACCGCTACTCCGGCCCCGGCGAGGACCTACCACAGGGACCAATCGGGCCAACTTTGAGCGGGAAGCCCGAATTCATCCGCACCGGTGATGTGGCTGGGCGAGGTCGGGAAGCCCTACACTCAGCGGTCGCCGTTGGACATCGCTCGGTTTCGGTTGGACAGTTCGATTGCGTCCTGTTATCCTACGCATCATGGTTTATGAGGAATGAGGGCTATGCTTCGAGGCTTGTTTGCAACGCGTGTCTGCGGTTCTTTGAGCACTTTTTCGTGAGCCGGGCGAGGCGTTGGTACTACTAAATGAAGAAGGAACTGACCAAAATGCCACGTTCGATTAGTAGCTCCGGACTGGAATATGCTTATGATACCCAATACGATTCTTCGAAAGGAATTTTCCATGGTTGATGGTAATTCCGGGGCTGCGCTTTCTCCGACAGACCTCGTTCCGGTCGTGCGGGAAGCGCTTTCGCAGATATTCAGTTTCAAAGGGCCTGAGTACGACGGCGGCAACTTGTTGGCCTTCCGTCGCCTCGCGACAGCGCTTGATTCTGCCATGTTTCTCGAAAATGAGCTGTATCATGCTCGGGTATTTGACGGCGCTCTGGAGCTATTGGAGTATTGTTTTAAGCAAGCCTCCATCGACGGACTTTTAATGGAGTTTGGCGTTTTTTCTGGCCGAACAATAAATTTTCTGGCCGGCTTAACCGCGAGCAAGATATTCGGATTTGATAGTTTTCAGGGACTACCTGAGGATTGGCGGCCTGATTTTAGGGCTGGGGCCTTCCAGACGTCTTTGCCACCGGTAGCTGGGAATGTTGAACTCGTGGTTGGGTGGTTTAACGAGACTCTTCCGAAGTTCCTCGGCGAAATCGACGGCACAATTTCTTTCTTACACGTCGACTGTGATCTTTATTCATCTACCAAAACAATTTTTGACGCGTGTGGCAACCGCATTAGGAGTGGCACGGTTATCGTATTTGATGAATATTTTAACTATCATGGATGGCGCCATGGCGAGTATCAAGCCTTTGAGGAGTTCATTAAGCAGTCGGGATTGAAGTTCGAGTATCTCGGGGTAGTTCCGAGTCATCAACAGGTTGCGGTTCGCATCCTGTGAGTTTGGCGCCGCCTAGGGCATGGATCGAGAGATTACCTCGGAAAATTCGGCCGAAACCCCAAGGATAGTGGATTATGTTGAACTTGAATGATGCCGACCTAATCGTCGTGGGCGCCGGATTCTACGGAATGACGATAGCGGAGCGGGCGGCGGCCGATGGCTTTCGGGTCGTCGTCACCGAAAAGCGCAACCATATTGGTGGTAACGCGTACACCTATAATGACGCGGGAACCGGGGTGGAGATTCACAAGTACGGTCCACACCTCTTCCATACTAATAGCAAGGAGGTGTTCGATTATCTGTCCAGGTTCACGGAGTGGTTGCCTTACGAACACCGGACATGGACCACCTCCGGAGGTCGTATCTACCCGATGCCGATCAACTTAGCGACGATATGCTCATTCGTTGGTCGAGCGATGTCGCCGAGCGAAGCTCGGACCTGGGTCGCGGACAACGCCCGCGAGGTGACCGAGCCTACAAACCTCGAGGAAAAGGCGATATCTCTGATCGGACGACCACTCTACGAGGCGTTCATTCGCGGTTACACGATTAAGCAGTGGCAAGCTGACCCGAAGCTATTGTCGGCCGAGATTATCACCCGGCTACCGGTGCGGTATAACTTTGACAATAGATACTTCAATGATATATACCAGTACATGCCTAAAAACGGCTATACTGCGATATTTGAACAAATGTCTCTCAGCAATCAAATCTCTGTTCATCTGGGCGTCGACTGGTTCGAGGCACGGCCAGCGAAGACGACGGTTCCGATAGTATATACGGGTCCGATCGATCGGTATTTTAACTATCGGTTAGGTCCGTTAGGATGGCGCACTATTGATTTGGAGCTAGAGACCCATACTGGTGATTTTCAGGGGTGTCCCGTGATGAACTACGCGGATATCGACGTGCCATGGACCCGTATTAGCGAGTTCAAGCATTTCCAACCACAACGCAGCTATGGTCCGAATACAGTGATTGCGCGCGAGTTCAGCCGGTCAGCCGGTCTCGGGGACGAGCCCTACTATCCGATCAATCTGGCGGATGACAGAGCACGCTATGACGCGTATCGCGCACTGGGCGACGTCGAAACTGACGTTATTTTCGGCGGCCGTCTCGGTACATACCGTTACCTAGATATGCATCAGGCGATAGGAGCCGCACTGAAGACCTGGGCCAACCAGATTCGACCCCGGTTAACGCAGGGCGCACCTCTGGGCCGCTCCGAGGATTAGATGAGAAAGGTCCAGGGGCTTGGCCCCTGGCGGGTCCGGGCAGCGCCCGACCTTTCTTCCTGCTGTTTGGCGCTGGCCTCCCTTCCCTGATGCCTCACCCCCCGACCTGCCGGATGATTTCGGCCCAGCGGTCGAGGACGGGGAGGATCTGGTCGGCGGGGTCGGAGTCCAGGGAAATGACGGTGCGGGTGATGCCGAGGTCTCGGTTGCGTTTCAGGAGGTCGAGGTCTTCGATGCCGCCGAAGAAGGAGAGGGGGACTTCGGCGGGGTCGCGGCCGAGTTCGTCGGCGAGGGCGCGGAAGCGTTGCAGGAGGTTGGGGAGGTCAAACCCGCCGCGGCCGGCGATGGGGATCCAG
>CAIYSR010000030.1 GCA_903928895.1 uncultured Rhodospirillales bacterium
CAAGCGCGCGCACGCGTTGTGTGGCATCCAGATCTCCGATCACGGCAAGCCATCGCGCGAATGCCCCATTCTCCATCCGGCCGTCCTCCCCAAGCGCCAACGGCAGAATCGCAGGTCTCAACAGGTGCCGCAATAAGAGCGAAGTTTTTTGCTTCTTTTTTACAAAAAAGAAGCGCTTCCCTGCCCGATCAAGAAACCCTCATTCTCTTCCGGCGGCGGTATAAGGCCGGAACCCTACCCCTCGCCGTAGATTTCGACCTGTTCGAGATGCAGGAACTCCTGGCCGGGCAGCTGGAGCCGCACATAGCGCGCCTCCACCGGCGCCTCCGGCGTCCAGATGAAATGCGACAGAGGCGTGCCATGGACCAGCGTATCACTGTCCTTGCGGAACACCGTCCGCCATGTCCGGTCGTCATCGCAGACCTGGAGTTCGAACCGGCTCGTCCGCTGCGCCACGTACCAGGTCGTCACCCGATTGTAGATGCGCACCTGCTCGATCCGGCAGCGTTGCTCCAGATCGACCCGCCACCACGGCCGCATCTCGCGTTCGGTATGGCAGTTGTACGATCCAGTGAAATTCCCGCTCACCACCCGCGTCGCGTCCAGCTCCGGCGTCGCCTCGCGCGACCACTCGGACACCGAACTCTGCGTCGCCGTCTTGCCCAGCGCGAGGTTGCGCCCGCGCGGCGCCCGCGCGCTCGGCGCCGCGCCCTTCACCGCCTCCATCACCATGCTTTCCAGCGCCAGGAACCCCGGCGGCAGGCGCTTCTCGTTCTCCAGATCGCGCAGCAGCGCATGGTCGGAGCGGTTGAGCTCCTGCTCCGTCACCCGCTCGAACCCGGACCGGCGCAGCGCCAGATCCAGCGTCTCGCGGTCATAGATGAAGGTATGGCGCCAGTTCCGCATGAAATTGTTGATGAACAACGCGTTCGTCACCGCCGGCGCATTGGCGACGAACTGGCGGACTGACCATTCGCGATACCGTTCCTCCAGCGCGCTGCGATCCGGCGAGATCACCCGCAGCAGGAACCCGAGCGAAGGCGTCACCACCCTTATCGCACCGCCCGGCTTGAGGATGCGATGGCACTCCTCGATCATGTTCCGTCCGGCCTCGTACGGGAGATGCTCGATCATGTGCTCGGAATAGACGCAGTCGAAGCAGTCCGACGGAATCGGGAACGTAGCGGCCGCATCCAGCACGATCGCCGGTTCCTCGTGCGGAAACCTGTGCAGATCGGACGACAGCCAGCCCTTCTTGCCGTTGTGCCCCGAGCCGATCTCCAGCCGGTGCGGCCCCGGCCCGCGCAGATACGCCAGCAGCACCGGATCGACGTCGTGCATGCAATCAGCGCCCGACGATCACGGAGGGATTCACCTGCCGGCGGTGGCCCGCCGCCGCGCCGCGACCAGACCGCCCAGCGCCCCGGCCAGCAGCACCAGCGACCCCGGCGCCGCCGTCGCGCCCTGGGCCGCGGAGACCACCACCGTGTCGGTCGTCACGTGCCCGGGATTGTCGGTCAGCACCAGGTTGCGCATGTAGAACGCATTCGCGCCCGGATAGGCCGCCGCATGCGGCGAGCCGTTCCAGTCCTCGAACGCCAGCGTGGTCGAGCTGCCCGCGAACGTGTACGTCACCCGCTCCCACGCGCCCAACGCATCGGCGAACTGCACCGCGCTGCCGAACGGCGTGTCCGACAGCGTCCAATTCCCCACCGCCAGCAGGAACGCCCCGCAGCCGCTGGTGAACCCGCAATTGGTGTAGATGTCGAAGGCGATCGTGAAGGAGCCGGTGGCCGAGGTGGAGGACGACAACGTTGTCAGCAGCTGCGAGCCGCCTTGCAGCACTCCGAAGGTCAACGCGTTCGCCCCGTCCGGCGCCGCCACGATTTTCCCGGCCCGGATCGGGTTGGTCCACTGGCTCAGCGAGGAGTCGAACACCTCCGTGAACAACGTCGCCGCCCGCGCCGGCATCGCCACCAGCCACGCCGCCGCCACCAGTCCGAGCAAACCCCGCATCATGTCCTGCGCCCCTTGACCCGCCCAGGTAAACGCCTGGAGCGGGATCAATGAGGAGTTTAGCAAACCTCATGCCACTCTCGCAACCACCTGCGGCAGCACAATTTTCCACGGTTCACGAAGCCAGAACGCGCCGGGCTGTAAAGATTCCTGGCTCAGACCAACCGCTCCGGACGCCCGGCTTCCCGCCCTACGACGCCGCCTCCGCCCGCTTGCGGATGACAAACCGCATCACCCCCTCCATGACCAACTCGCGGCGCTGGTTGTGCACCGTGCTGTTGAGCCCCACCACCCCGGTCGTCCGCCGCGGCGTCAACTCTCCCACCACCAGCGCCGAATACAACGTATCCCCCACATAAACCGGCGCATGAAACCGGCTCGACTGCTCGACGAAGCCGACCAGCGAATCCTCCACCAGAAACGGAAACAACCCCGCCCCCGGCGCCGTCTGGATCAACGTCTGCAACCCATGCGCCAACATCTGCGGCATCCCCCGCGCCCGACAATACTCAACATCATAATGCACCGGATGATTGTCCCCGCTCGCCGCCTGGAACGCGAGGAATATGGCCTCGGTCATGGTGCGGCTCGGCAGGACGAAGCGGTCGCCGAGGGAAAAATCCTCGAACCAACGTTGATCCGGGACCATGCGGTGTTCGGCGGGGTCGAACTCGGTCATTGCGGCGGCACTCCGGAGGTGTTGCTGTCAAAGTCACGCGACCGCCATAGCAATCCTTGTCCGGTTCTCGAAGTCTAATTTCCGCAGCACCGCGTCCGGCGCAAAGTTACGAACTCGCCGGCAGACGCGCCGACCCGAGAGCGGATGTCGGCAACCAGGCCGCCTCCCACCGGGCGTCCCTAAGGTGTTTCAGTCTCCGTCGATACGCCACGAACGGGCGGCGGCAGCGCCCTTGCCCGAACCAGAACCAGTTTCGATAACCTTGGAACAATACCGCTCGTTGAATCGAAAAACCGCAATGAAATCTGCACGCCTATTCCTTAACGATTCCTTTACGCGGCACAAGTGACCCTGGCCACGCTGATGAGAAAGCGCAACAACACCTTGAACAAGGAGGAGAGAATGGAAGTAATTCTCAATGGCTTGAAGCGTATCAAACGCGAGCAGCGCGGGGTAACTGCGCTCGAATACGGTCTGATCGCCGCCGTAGTCGGTGGGGCGGTGATCGGGGCGGCAACATCGCTCGGCAACAACATCACGACGGCCTTTTCGTCGCTCGGCGAGCGGATGTATTATGTTGCATACATGATGACGCATACATGATGACGCATACATGATGACGCATACATGATGACGCATACATGATGACGCATACATGATGACGCATACATGATGACGCATACGGGCGGCTAGAGCTTTATCGGAATAGGCGTTCCGATAAAGCTCTAGCTCATTGTTTTGTGCCGTGATTCATGTCCTCCGACCGTTCGGCCGCACACGATCACGTCCTCCCGCAAAACTTGCATTGACGACGGCAACTCGCTTCGAATGCCCTATTGCCGACGCAGGGACCGGAGTTGGTGACGTGTCTCCCACCATGGGAGCACGTCACCAACACGCGACTCAAATCGGACAAACCCCGCTCGCACACTGCAAATGCACCATATCCACCGCTTCATGCATATCCGCGTCATCAATTGACGCCACGATCTCCGCGAACCGATCCGCCGTCACATCCTCTTCCGGCAGATACTCATACCCCAACTCATGATCCGGCCGGCTCGGCAGCACCGCGCAGCAGCGGATCTCCGGCTGCTGCTCCAGCACCAGATCCCGGAACGCGGCGAGATCATGCCGATCGGTGAAGATCTTCAGCGTATAGCTCACCTGATTCCCCCGCTCCGCCCCGATCCAGTTCTTCTCCAGCAGCCGCAGCCAGCGGAACTGCTGCGCCGGCGTCGCCTCCGTCGCCGTCACCGTCCGCTCGCCGAGCCCAAGCCGCAGCAGCAGCGGCACCGTCGGAAACCCCACCACCGTCATCCCCGGAAACGTCTTCAACGTTTTCATCGGATAGCCGCGCGCATCATACCGCGCCAGCAGCGGGTCCGAGCCGTCGACGAACTTCCGCGTCGCCTCGTCGCGCGTGCCCTTGAACTGCACCCATCGCATGTAGTGCCGCCGCGCCGGCAAATGCGCCCCCTCGGTCAGCCCGAACAGTTTGGACGTCGTCCCCGCCGGCTTCACCGTCGTCACCGTCGTCGGCCGCGCCGCGCCGCGCTCGGCGGCATAGGCCAAGGCCTCATCCTTCGCGGCAGCCGAGAACTCCGCCAGCTTCGCCCAGAACGCGCCCGACCGCGCCTCGTCCAGCATATCCTCGAAATCGAGCCCGAACCGCATCCAGGCGTACTCATGCAGCCCGGTCGGGCCGATCCCGATCCGGTTCGTGCGCCGCACCTCCTCCCCGTATAGCGCGTCCATCGTATTCGCCCGGATCAGGAACCGCACGCCAAGCCGCACCGAATCCTCGATCCGCTTGTCCCACAGCGCAGCCACCTCCTCCGGCACTTCGCCGGGCACCAGCGTGTCGAACGCGACCGGGCAGGCCAGCAGCGGCGCATAATCCGCGATCACGCAATAGCCGCCGGTCACGTGCAGCGCGATCTCGCCGCACGGATTGGTCGTCATCGGAAACCGCGAAGCCGCCGCGCGCCGCGCCACTTCCGCCAGCAGCGGAGCCGCCGCATCCACCCGGTAGCGCGCCGACCGGAAATCCCGCCCGTCCTCGTGCACCGGCTTGTCCCACGCGCTGCCGGTGCGGTGGTCCTCCAGCTTGTCGCCGTTGATGAACCCGGGCTCGCCATTGATGAACGAGCAGCGCACGGCCTCGTCGAACACCGCGCGGGCATGCCGCGTCAGCGCATCCGCGTCATCCCCGTGGCGCACCCGCTCCCAGAAATCCGCCTCCACCATCACCGAATGGTTCGCCGTCCACAGCCCGCCCTCGGACTTGCAGCGGATGAACCGCAGCACGCCCGGATCGCGCCAGGACTTCGTCGCCATCCGCGCCGCCCGCCGCGCGCCGCCGACCTGCACCTCGACGCTGAAATGGTGATCCACCATCAGCGCCTGCTCCCACGGCGCGATCGTTCCCGCCCGCGCCGGCGCGATCACATGGGTGCGGATATTGAGGAACGCCCGCAGCAGCGAAACCGGCCCCGAGGCCGGCCGCCCCTGCATCCCGCGGATCGGCGCCCCGGCCCGACGAATATCGGACAAATCCAGCACCAGCGTCGCCTCGCGCTCGCGCCGGAACGTCATCGCCTCCAGGATCTCCGCCGCCTTCGCCCAGCCCTCGCGGCTGTCCTCGATCCGATGGATCACCGCCCCCTCCGGCGCATCCGCCGGATCGACCAGCATGTTTTCCAGCAGGAACGCCCGCACCTTCGCCACATCCGCCGTCGCCGGATCGGAGCCCCAGGGCAGAATCCCCATCTCCACGCCCAACTGCACCAGCGCTGGCGCGTCGTGCGGATAATCCGGATGGAACGGCGAGAGATGCAGCTTCAACTCCGGCGCGAACCCCCAATCCGTCGCCATCAGCGCATCGTCATAGGCCCGCCCCACGCCGGAGCCATTCAGCAGCAGATAGAACTTGGCGAACGAGGCGATCGCGGTCGCGCAATTGGTGAACACCTCCATGTTGCGGGTGGGCTGCCCGGAATCGCCATGCTGCAAATGCCGCCCCGAGGTGATCAGCGCCCCGGTCGCAATCGCATTGCGCAGCCGCACCCGCTCGATCCGCTCCACCGGCGACAACTCCGCCCCGTTGAGCGCCATGTTCCCGGCCGCGACCCGATCGGCGACCCGTCCGAAATCCTCGTCATCCTCGGCCCGGAACACTGTCCGCCGCGCCACCGCCAGCCCCATCCCCGCATCCAGCAGCCGCGCCGTCAGCGGCACATCGCCAAACGACGCCCCCGGCAGCGGGCGCGGCGGGGTACGGGCAGCAGTCGGGGCCAGAAATCCGTCCATCGGTCGTCCTCACGAATCGCGAAACCACAACATATGACGGAGCGATGGCGTCGTGAATACGAGATATAGTGGGGCCGCCTGCACAACCATACCACTTGACGGCACTTTTGCCGGCCTGAGTCACCCCCCTCAGCCCCCCGGATTCAGCCGCCCCGCGGCCTCGCGCACCGCGGAAGCCAGGAAATCCGTCACTGCCCGAATGCGCGGCGTGTGCCGGATGTCATTATGGACGGCCATCCACAATTCCCGCGATGGTGGCCGATCCGCCACATCCAGCCGCACCAACCCGGCCTGGTCCGCCAGATACCGCCCCAGACACCCGATCCCGAGCCCCTGCACCACGGCCGCGAGCTGCGCCGCCCGGCTGTTGGTCCGCAGCGCCGGCCGCCCCTGCGGCAGCCGCGCCGCGAACCACGCCATCTCCGGCAACTCCATCATGTCCGGCTCGTTCAGCACCAGGTCGTGCCCTGCGCCCGCACCTTCCGGCGGCCCGTGTTCGGCCAGATACGCCGCCGATGCATACAGCCCGAACGCCACCTCCGCGAGCTTGCGCACGGCCAGGTCGTTCTGCCGCAACCGCCCGAACCGCAGCGCGATATCGGCCTCCCGCATCGTCAGGCTCATCACCCGCGTGCCCGCCGCGATGTCGAGCATGATGCCGGGATGGCGCTTGCGCAGCGCCGGCAGGGCAGGGACCACGACATGGACCGCCAGCGTCTCCACCATCGTCACCCGCACCACCCCCTCCAGCCGCGCGTCCCGCCCGGTCACCCGCCGCTCGATCGCCAGGGTCTCGCTCTCGATCCGCTCGACATTGCCGAGGATCGCCTCCCCCGCCGCCGTCAGCGTGTAGCCGCGCGGCGTCTTCTGCAGCAGCCGCACCCCCGCCTGCGCCTCCAGCCCGGCCAGCCGCCGCCCCATCGTGGTCTGCTGCACCCCGAGCGCCCGCGCCGCCGCCGACAACGACCCATGCCGCGCCACCGCGAGGAAGGATTGCAAATCATCCCAGTCGATCATGGGCCACCCCGGCGCGGGCTTCTGTGCGAAATTGCACGACGATGATGCGATCATAGCGAGATGCACTGCGCAAATCGAAGCCCTATCTCTCCACCATCGCCGGATCGCCCGGCCTCATCAGGAGAACCTCAATGAATCCCAATCGCGAATACGGCATCGCCCTGCTCCGCATCACCCTCGGCGCCCTCATGCTGTTCCACGGCCTGGTGAAAATCTTCGTCTTCACCCCCGCCGGCACCGTCGGCTTCTTCGCCAGCCTCGGCCTCCCCGCCCCGCTCGCCTACCTCACCATCCTGATCGAAGCCGGCGGCGGCCTCGCCCTCATCCTCGGCCTCTTCACCCGCTGGAACGCCCTCGTGCAAGCTGCCGTCCTGCTCGGCACCATTGTCACCGTCCACGGTGCCAACGGCTTCGGCTTCTCCAACAAGGGCGGCGGCTGGGAATACCCGGCGGTCTGGGCCATCTCCCTTGTCGCCCTGTCCCTGATCGGCAACGGTGCCTTCGCCCTCAACCTCGGCGCCAAGAAGGCATAAAGGACCAACCCCATGCTCCCGAGCCTCTTCATCTCCCACGGCTCCCCGATGCTGGCCCTCACCGAAGCCCCCGCGCAGGATTTCCTGCGCGGCCTCGGCCACAGCCTGCCCCGCCCCAAGGCCATCCTCGTCGCCTCCGCCCACTGGGAAACCGCCACCCCCCAGGTCAACGCCGTCACCCGCAACGACACCATCTACGACTTCCGCGGCTTCCCCCCCGCCCTCTACCAGCTCACCTACAATCCGCCCGGTGACCCGGCGCTGGCCGAACACGTATCCGACCTCCTCGCCGCCGCCGGCCTGCACAGCGCCGTCGACCACCGCCGCGGCCTCGACCACGGCGCCTGGTGCCCCCTCATCCTGGCCTACCCCGACGCCGACATCCCGGTCCTGCAAGTCTCCGTCCAAAGCCATCTCGGCCCCGCCCATCACTACCAGCTCGGCGAGGCCCTCTCCCCGCTGCGCGACGAGGGCGTCCTGGTCATCGGCTCCGGCTCCTGGACGCATGACCTCCGCCGCTTCCGCGGCCAACCGATCGACGCCCCGCAGGACCCCAAAACCGAAGCCTTCTCCACCTGGATGGACACCGCCATCGCCGAAGGCCGCCGCTGCGACCTGCTGACCTACCGCACCAAAGCCCCCTACGCCGCCGACGAACACCCCACCGAGGAACATCTTCTCCCCCTCTTCGTCGCCATGGGCGCCGCGGGCGAACACGCCAGGGCCACCCACATCCACAAAAGCTGCACCTACGGCATGCTCCGCATGGACGCCTACGCCTTCAACTGAGCGCTCCCGCGCCGGCGGGAGCGGTCCAGCGGCTCAGTGCCGGTGCCCGCTCCCGCCACGCTCTCCCGCCCAAGCCGGGTTGCGCGCCCTCACGAAGGCAATCACGGCCCAGATGTCCGCATCATCCAGCACCGCCGCGAACCCCGGCATCACCTGCCCGCCCCGCGGCCGATCGATCCCGTGCGCCACCCACCAGAACAGCTCGCCGTCGGCATGGTCCAGCAGATGCGCCGCCGCCAGGTCCATCACCGCGCCGCTGTCCCGCGCGGGCCCGTGACACGCCGCGCAATGCGCTGCGAAGAGCGTTTCCCCCCGCGCCACCATCGCCGCCTCCGTCTCCGGCGCCACGAAATAGCTGGTCGGTGTCGCCGGCACGAACAGCAGGTCGAGATGCGGGACCGCCATCCCCACCACGACCACCCCCGCCGCGACCGCCACCGTCCGCCGCCGCCACACCCCGATCCCGACCAGTGCCAGCCCGAACCCCAGTTCAGCCAGCGCCGGCACCACCTCGTCCCGCGTCTCCGGCTCGTCCAGCGCGACCAGGCTCGGCCGCAGCGGGAACGGCCAGTCCGGCTGCTCATGCATCGCCGGTGTCAGCCCGCTCAGGGTCGCCGCCACCGCCACCACTGCCAGCCCCGCCGCGATCTGCCCAGCAAGACTGGCCGTGAACGCCAATCGCGCGGTCCTCGCCCGAGCGCCCCGTAGCGCCAGGGCGAGCCGGTAGCGATTCAGCACCGCGAGAACCGTCAGCAGCACGAACAGCCAGGCCTTTGCCGCCACCATCCAGCCATAGGATGTCCCGACCAGGCCGGGCAGCCCGCCCACCATCACCCAGAACTGCCATCCCGCCGTCAGCGCCATCACCCCGACGCACCACTTGCCCAAAGGCGAGAACGCGCGCGCCACCCGCGCCGCAACCTCCGCCGGTGCGCGCCGCACCACCATCAGCAGCGGCACCAGCCCGCCGAGCCAGGCCCCCGCCGCCAGCACGTGCAGCACGCTGACCGCCACCAGCAGGCTGAAGCCGCCCTCCATCGCCAGCCCATGCCCGTGCAGGGCCAGAACGGCGACGCCCAGTCCGGCGACCCCGGCCGCAAGTCGACCGCGCCCGGCCCACGCCAGTACCAGCGCCAACACCGACGCCGCCACCCCCGCGGCGATGAGCTGGCCGAACCAGGTCGTCCGCAGCACCAGCCAAACCGCGCCGAGGCTCGGCTCGCCCGCCATCGCGCCTGCTTTCAGCCACAGCCACAGCAGCGACGCGGGCCATGACAGCGCCAGGCTCGCCGCCGCCAGCCGACGCAGGGCGCGCCACAACCGCGCCGACCCTGCCGCCTCGGCCAGGGCAAGCGGCATCGCCGTGACCAGGAACAGCAGTACGCCGAAGCCCGACAACACGCTGGCATCGACTGCCGCCCGCGCCGCCTCGATCGAACCCATCTAGGGCGCGATCGTGAAGTCGTAGGCGCCCTCAGTGCGATGGGTGTCGACCGAGACTGCGCGCCAGCGTACCCGGTAGGTCCCGGCCGGCAGCTGCGGCAGCGCGAGACCAAGCCGCCGGGCATCGCCGGCATCGAGGACCGCCGCCGCGTCGGTCACCTTCCGATCAGCCCTATCGCGCACTTCGATCGTGCTGAACTGCGCTTCCAGCCGCTCGCTGAACACGATCACGACCTCCGCCGGGGCAACCGCGAGCACGCTGCCCGCCGCCGGCCTTGTCGTTCGCGGAAACGCGTGCGCCCACGCCCGTCCCGCGAACCCCAGCATCCCTGCCACCAGCAGGAGCCGGCGCGTCGGCGTCATCGCACACCCTCGCCACCGAAGATCGGCCTGCCCAGCGTGGTCGGGAACAGGTCGTCGAGGAACAGATGCAGTTGCGCGATCACGCCCAGGTTCGTCCCGGTTGCCCGGTTGCCTGGCACCAGCAGCTCGACCCCGATGTCGTAATTGTCCGCCATATAGAAAGCCCCGACCGCATACAGCAGCTGGGTCGGATATCCCGGCGAACGCGCGCCGGCCGAGGACCATGTCACCTCCACCGTCGGCACCAGGCGATTGACGAAGTCCGGCAGTCCATAGTCCTTCACGTTGTCCTTGAGGTAGGCGAGGCTGTATTGCAGCGATACACCGCCGGCCCAGACCGCTTGCAGCCCGTTATTGTCGAGCGTCGCATTGATCCGCCGGTCGGGGATGGTGTAGGCGAGTTCTCCCGTCACCCCGAGCGCCCGCAGCGGTCCGATCGGCAGGTCGCCGAAGCCTTTGCCGACATACAGCGTCGGCGTGGTCGAACCCGTGGCATCCGCCCCCACCCGCAGCGCCCCGGTGCCGCCGAAGCTGCGCACCACGCCGACCGAGGCGATAAACTCATGCTGCGGGTTCACATAGGCCTGGTATTTTCCGGTGACCGCCAGGTTCAACATCCCGGAATTGTTCTTGCCATGCGCCACGAACAGCGCCGTGCCGCCCCAGTTCACCCCGATGCCCAGGTTCTCGGTGATCCGCTTGTCGATTTCGACATTCATCTGCACCGACTGGCTCGGCCCACTGCCATCGGCATCGACCCCGCGGCGCTGCCACTGCCCCGTCGGCAGCGCCGCCTCGTCCGCCATCCCCGGGTCATCCATCGTCAGCGTCGGCACGAACACCCGCGCCCCCGCCAGGGCGTGGGCCGAGGCCTCACCGGTCACCAGCAGACCCAGCAGGGCCGTGCCGCACATCCGCGCGCGATTCATCGCAATATCTCCTGAAAGTCATGACGAAGTCTTCGGGCAACCGCCCGTTCGGCATCGGATCAGGAGAAAGCGGGCGGCGCCCTCGGCTGCTGTGGGGTGACGGCGGTGGCCCCAATACCCGCCCGCCCGTCCGGCACGAACGGCACCGGCACCACCCAGGTGATCGCAACCGGCCGCACCACCGGCATCTGCGGCGGCAGCCCTGCGGCCGGCAGCGGACAGGCGGCGCAGCAACTCTCCCCGGTGGCGTCCGACCCGCCCTGCGGCCCCGGCGATTCCTCGCCGGCCGCATGGCAGATCACATCGCCCGGCGCCATCATCGCCAGACAATGCGCAATCGCCAGCCCGCCCTGCACGCTCAGCAGTACAGCCAGCAACCAGCCCAGAACCAGGGAGCGCGAGCGCCTCATCCCGGATCACTACCGTCCCGCCCGGTCCAAGGCAACGTCACCACCGCCCGGGTTGCCGTGCGCCCGCCACGCGGACACACTGCCGCCCTCGCCTGGATCGCCCCAGCCCTACCCCCCCTGGCCCCGAAGGACCCGCCCCATGCTGCAAATCCCCCCCGCCCGCATCGGCATGCGCGAAGACGAAGTCGACACCCCCGCCCTCCTGGTCGACCTCGACGCCTTCGAGTTCAACCTCGACACCATGGCCGCCCGCCTCGCCGGCACCAACGTCAAGCTCCGCGCCCACGCCAAAACCCACAAATCCCCCGTCGTCGCCCACCAGCAGATCGCCCGCGGCGCCGTCGGCCAATGCGTGCAAAAGGTCGCCGAAGCCGAGGCCCTCGCCTGGGGCGGCGTCAAGAACATCCTCATCAGCAACGAAGTCGTCGGCGCCGACAAACTCAACCGCGTCGCCGCCCTCGCCCGCATCGCCACCATCGCCCTCTGCGCCGACTGCCCCGAACACGTCACCGCCATCGAAGCCGCCGCCCGCGACAACGGCGTCAACCTCACCGTCCTGATCGAAATCGACGTCGGCATGAACCGCGCCGGCATCGCCCCGGGCACCGAAGCCGCCGCCCTCGGCCAGTTGATCGCCGCCTCCCCGCACCTCACCTTCGGCGGCCTGCAATCCTACCACGGCAGCGCCCAGCACCGCCGCCCCCTCGAAGAACGCCGCATCGCCATCGAAGGCGCCGTCGACGCCACCCGCCGCACCGTCGATCTCCTGCGCCAGCAAGGCATCGCCTGCCCCATCGTCGGCGGCGCCGGCACCGGCACCTTCGAGTTCGAAACCGCGTCCGGCGTCTACAACGAGATCCAGGCCGGCTCCTACTGCTTCATGGACGTCGACTACGCCAAAAACCTCGACGCCTCCGGCGCCCCCGTCAGCACCTTCAAACACTCCCTCTTCGTCCTCGCCACCGTCATCTCCCAGCCCCGCCACGGCGTCGCCGTCGTCGATGCCGGCCACAAAGCGGTCGCGGTCGACGCCGGCCTGCCCGGCGTCTGGCAACGCCCCGAACTCACCTACGCCGGCGCCTCCGACGAACACGGCCGCATCCTCATCGCCGGCGACGCCCCGCCCCCCAAAGTCGGCGACAAACTCCGCCTCATCCCCGGCCACTGCGACCCCACCGTCGACCGCTACGACTGGTACGTCGGCATCCGCAACGGCCGCGTCGAAACCCTCTGGCCCATCACCGCCCGCGGCGGCTTCAGCTAACCCGCGAGCCCAACGCGATGACCGTCCTGATCGCCGGCGGCGGCATCGCCGGCCTCACCCTCGCCCTCAGCCTCCACCAGGTCGGCATCCCGGTGGAGGTCTTCGAATGCGTCCAAACCCCCCGCCCCCTCGGCGTCGGCATCAACCTCCTCCCCCACGCCGTCCGCGAACTCTGCGAACTCGGCCTCGAAACCCAACTCGCCGCCCTCGCCATCCCCACCAAGGAACTCGCCTACTACTCCCGCCACGGCAGCCCCATCTGGCACGAACCCCGCGGCCGCGAAGCCGGCTACCACTGGCCCCAATTCTCCATCCACCGCGGCGAACTCCAGATGCTCCTCCTCCAAACCGCCCGCACCCGCCTCGGCGACCCCCACATCCACCAAGCCCACCACCTCACCGACTACGAAGAAACCCCCACCACCATCCGCGCCCACTTCAAAAACACCGCCACCGCCGAAGGCGCCCTCCTCATCGGCGCCGACGGCATCCACTCGGCCCTTCGCGCCAAACACCACCCCAACGAAGGCCCCCCCATCTGGAACGGCGCCATCCTCTGGCGCGGCGTCACCGAAAGCGCCCCCTTCCTCTCCGGCCGCTCGATGATCATGGCCGGCCACGAATTCCAGAAATTCGTCGCCTACCCCATCTCCCGCCCCGCCTACGACGCCGGCCGATCCCTCACCAACTGGATCGCCGAACTCAAATTCCCCCCCGACCACACCTGGAACCGCGAAGACTGGAACCGCCCCGGCAACCCAGCCGACTTCCTCCCCCACTTCGCCGACTGGATCTTCGACTGGCTCAACATCCCCGAACTCATCCAAGGCGCCAAATACATCTACGAATTCCCCATGGTCGACCGCGACCCACTCCAAACCTGGACCCACGGCCGCACCACCCTCCTCGGTGACGCCGCCCACCCCATGTACCCCATCGGCTCCAACGGCGCCTCCCAATCCATCATCGACGCCCGCATCCTCGCCCGCGAACTCCAAACCCACGGCCAAACGCCCGCCGCCCTCCACTCCTTCGAAGCCGAACGCAACCCCATCACCGCCCGCATCGTCCTCGCCAACCGCCAGAACGGCCCCGAGAAGGTGATGCAAATGGTCCAGACCCGCGCCCCCAACGGCTACACCGACATCTCCGACATCCTCACCCCCGAAGAACTCGAAAACGCCGCCACCACCTACAAACACATCGCCGGCTTCGACAAAGACATCCTCAACAACCGCCCGCCGCTCATCGCCTGACCCCACACCCCGCCCAACGCAACCCATCCGCCGTCGTCGCAAAAAGCAAACCGACTTCCGTGATCGTAAGAAGCAACGAGACTTCCGTCATTGCGAGGAACAACGGGACTTCCCGTCACTGCGAGGAGCAACGGGACTTCCCGTCATTGCGAGGAGCAAAGCGACGAAGCAATCCAGCACCGCGCCGCCGCACTCCAATAGCCCCGCCGCACGCGCAATGCCCCCCCCATGGGCCCAAACACCGCGCACTTTGATAAGAAAGAAACAAAGAGAAGCAAAGTTCTCCTTTTTTGAAAAAAAGGAGCAAAAAACTTTCACCCATTCTCGCCGAAATATGGCCGCTGATGATCCAAGCCGACCCTTGGCAACCACGACTCAACCGGCCGAGACTGACCATCGAGAAGGTCTGCTCGTGAGCGGATCGCGCCGGAAAGCGGACGTCAACGGGGCAAAGCGGCATGCGACCGACTTCTCACCAGCTCCATTCGTGCATATGATACTTATAGTCTGTAGTCTGTGGGTCGCTTTTCAGGTCCGATCAGCACATGACCGAACCGATCCTTCCCATCATTGCGAAAAATTTACGAGAGCTCAGACGGGCAAGCGGCCTGTCGCAAGAAGAGCTGGCAGACCGTGCTGGATTGCATCGGACTTACGTCAGCTCGGTTGAGCGCGGCGAGCGAAATCTTACTGTTGGTTCGCTGGAGAAGCTTGCTACCGCACTCGGGTGCAAGTTCATCGATCTCGTGGCGTCGCGATGACGTACGTCAAAAGGCTTCAGGAGGCGGCCAGGGCAGCGATTCCCGCACTAAAGAAGATGGGGGTGGACGACAAGTACACCGCGTTTAAGAGCACTCTGGACATCCCCACTCGTTTTTACCCGCCATCTCAGTCGGACTCGAAGTTTCAGGCTGAACAAGCGCTTGGTGACTGGGCCGAGAATTCCGTCAAGGCTGCAATCAACAGGGCTAAGGTTGGAGTTCGGGCTGTTCACTACGGTGACAACAGCAAGGCATTCGCTGAGGACGAAGGATTCCGCGAGGCTTACATAGCCGGCGTCACCCGGACCTTTGCTGAAGGAAAGCGATCTGACTTACTGCTCTTGCGTGATGATGTGGTTGCGCCAGACGACTGCACCGCCCTTGGTGATGCTGAGACAAAGAGAATCGTGAAAGATAGTATTGGTGGCCTTGAGGTCCGATCTAGCCGCCTCTCCGTGCAGATTTATAAGGACTACCAGCAGAGACGTTTGGAAGATGGGCACAAGCCGACTAGCTTAGAACCAAATATTACTGTCAAGGTAGAAGATCTATTTAAGGTTTATGTGTGGAATGTCCGGAACAAAAAGCCTCAGGCGTATGTTCAAGTCTTCTTCGATGAAGTTCATGGATTGAGTTTTCTCGACATACTTGAATATATCGGGACCGCTAAATTGCGCGTGGAAAAACACAAGCGGTCTGATAAGACGACGATCATGGTTCCGATTAGTCAGGGCAAGCTGATTGGTAAAGTAACGCAGCCAAAATTTCATGTTGTTCATAATATAACCCAGAATGGCCGACACGATATATTTGCAAAACCGGAAGGCGGCAAGATCGAAATCGATGCGGATGCCGTGCGCAAGCTCTTAGAGTAGCTTTCTAGAGCTTCCAGTAGCCTCTTGTCCGGCTGCTATCACTATCTCGGAAACACTCTTTTGGAATTCTTCATCATCTAGCGCTCGGCGGCCGATTTGATCAGCTTGGTCGAGAAGCTTGGACAAGTTGTCCAGTGTTCTAACGCTAACTACACGCAAATCTGGCACTGCAATCGATTTTAGATCATTTGGCTCGAATTTCGTTAGGCCGCCTCCGTATCCCCGCGTGTGGAGACGAGAGCCCTGCCGAACAACTTTCGAATTAAGCGTCATGGTAAGCGCACGGACAAACTCCGCATCCCGTCTGACTGGATAAACACAATGAAAGTTTGTAAGGCTCCTAGCCAATGCTGCATTAAATACGAACTCGAGATCGCCTCGCCCAAACACTGACGCCCAAATCGGAGCAGGCTCCCGTTGCTCCATAGAATACCATGGAGAGCGGTTGGCTAAGATATATCTCGCTGTCAGTCCAGATGCTTCGCCAGTTTTGATGTATGCGCGCTCGGCTACGTTTGGATCGTGTTTGATATCTAGCAAAAAGCACTTGGCATCTTTGGCTTTAAGTGCGGCAAAGTCAGCCTCATCAAAAACAAGACCGAGTACATCGTTAGCCCGACCGACGCACGGAACTAGGGATTCTTCTGGGAGGTCCAGTTCCACTATTTTACTTGGACTTAGAAGAAAGAATCCGTTTGCTCCTGTGGCTATGCCACGGCGAGTGGTCGCCAGATCGGCTAAGGGAACCCAGCCAAGTTTCTCCTCGGCAGCTTTGCCCTGGATAAGGGGTTCCCACTTTGCGGCAGACACAAGCGTTTTTGCCTCAATAATATTAGGCACAAATCGTTTAGATAGCTCTGCCAAACTCTGAGGGGCGTCAGAGTAATCGATGCCATGCAGAAACCAGCCTTTTATATGTCCAGAACTATTCATTTTTCACACAAGAGAATGCTTGCTGTCGTGAGTGCATCATCAAAAACATTTGAGCAATTTGAGAACAAAATCACTTCTCTAAGTGCACCGGATCGAACAACGTACTCCTTAAAACTGGCAGCAAAGTTTGCACTCATCCACTCTCCTGGAATTAACAGCGCGGCTCTCCCACCTTCGCTAAGAAGGGTTAAGGCTTTGACTGCAAAATATATATAGAGATTAGCTGACTTTGGTATGATGCATTTTGCATCAAGAGAAATCTGTCCTCTCGCCTTTTCGTATCCTTCAATCTCTCTATGCCGAATGTAAGGGGGATTCATAATTATACCATCAAATTTTTTGTCAAATTTATGTGTCAAGAAATCAAAATTATACAGAGTTACCCTGCTTTTGAGATCGTCTTGAACGTAGGAGACGATCAGAGGATCTTTCTCAAATGCTGTGTATGACCTAGATCCATCGCACTTCATGCATGCGCTGGTCAGAATCCCGGTACCAAAGGCAGGATCAAGAATCGACTCGGCTCCGCGCGATGTCACCCAATCCGCCATAAGAGCTGCGACTTTTGGAGGCGTGAAGAACTGACCAAACTGTTTCCGATGAGATGCCGAAGCCACTGAGGCGTACAACTCTTTGCGACCGCTCGTGGAGCTGACGCCTACGGCTTGTGAACCGTCCTGGGTATCTGTCGTGGCCGCGGCCGCCATTCTGCTTTTAAGTATCATATGGGGATCGATAGGCGACCTTTGATCATAGCGCCAGCCCTTTGACATACAACAGCGAGGTAAATCCGCATCTACCCGCTGAGCCTCGCCTTTCTCTCTACCGTTCGTGTCGCGCTCCCGTTGCCGCGCCAGCCACTTTTTGGCTTCCTCCGCCTCCTGCGGGTGCGTTCTGCAAGCACTTCGTCGCTCACCAGGGCATGAAGCACAGCAAGCAGGCTGGCTTCGAGCGTTGCACTATGCCTGCCTCTGGTCTCCCGCTTGTAGTCGCGCCTGAAACGGGTGGTTCGCTCAATCTCCCGCATTCAAATCCTTCAGCAGATCATCCGGTGTCTTGAAACGGGCCAAACCACCGGCCCGGGCTTCCCGCATGGCGGCGACAGTCTCGGCATTCGGCACCAGTGGCTCAAACGGGAGCGCCTTCTCGGCGACAACTCGTTTCAAGAGCAGCCGGAAGGCGTCGGACACAGAAAGCCCCATCGTCGCCAGCACAGCGGCGGCCTCGATCTTGGTCGCCTCGTCGATGCGGGCGCGGACAACAGTATTTTCGGTCATCGTTCAATCTTCCGGTTGAGCTACATTGTAGCCCAAACGAGGTGGTCCGTCTAGATAATTGGATGCCGTCGAGGTGGCGGATTTCATGGCCTACTCGATTTTGCCTTACATGCACTCCAACCTATTGAAATAATATAGGAAAGAGGAAAGCTCGAGATTCTTGAGATTCGCGTCCTGCGATTGCCCCATAGCTCTTCATTCCCTCAAGTTGACCCTGCTTGCCAACTGCTCGCCTGCCAAACATTCGAGCCGAGTGCGCGCCGGGCCGCTGTGCAGGCAGGTGGCTACGCCGTGCGCGGCACGGTACGAGCAGCACGTGCCTTTACCGCGGCAATAAACTTCAGGCGGATTTCCTCGAACAGCGCATAGGGCAGGGGGCCATACGCCACGCTTGCCGCATCACCTCCCGACGCCGGGCGCGCGTCCGGCCCCGGCCACGCGAAGCGATTGGCTTCGGTCAACACCACCCATGACCATGCATCGTCCAGGCCAAGCCGGCGCTTGGCCGGATGCGGAATCTGCACCGCGAGCGCGGAGACACCGGGCGGAGTGCAGGTGATCGGCAGAACCGTCACCATCGGCTCGCCGGCGGCGCTGGTGGTCACGAGGATAACGCCGGCAGGTCGCTCCTTGATCCCCTCCTCCCGGCCACGCGCATGCTCGCTGGCCCGGAGATAGCTGGAGCGGATGACCAGGCCGGGAACCGGCGATGGAAACGCCACGAAGCGACGATGTCAGCTCGTCATCGAAAGCCTTCGTCGCCTCGGGCGCTCGCGTCGCCTCCAATGCGGCCACATCGGCATCGGTAAAGTCGTCGAGGGTCAGCACCTGCCGGTCGCGGCGTATGAGGCGCTGATACTTCTCAACCGAGATCAGCACCGTACGGTCGCGGCCATTGCGGGTGATGGCGACAGCCTGAACCAGCGCAAAGTGCACAACTTCGGCAATCCGCCCCCCGACCCGCAGCCCGCCCCTCCAACCGCAAGCGGCGGCGAAGGTTTTGGTCTCCGTTCGACCAAAAAAGACTCGCTCCCCCACCCATCCCACTTGCACCGACGTAATGTCAGTTATATATAACGACGGTCGTGGTGTTCCTCCGCCTCTTCCTCACCTCCCTCCTGTCCGGCCTGCGGAAAGTTGCCGCCCGGGCCTCGGCGCGGAGCCGTGTCCGGACCGTTGAGGCACCGACGCCGCAAGACCAACTCGAGCACCTGTTCGCCTCTTTCGAGCGCCTTTACACCGCCTGGCGCACTGGCACCCTGCCCCAACCCCGCGAGTCCGCCGATCCCCACGGCACGGAAATCGTCCGCCTGCCGCGCCGCCGCGCCCGGGCTCTGCCCCGCCCCTCGGTCGCCGCGCGCCCGTCCCGGGCACCGGCCCGCATCCCGCACACGCACGGCCACTCCTCCCGGCCCCACCCCGTCGCCCCCGGGTTTGCCGCAGCCACCCCCCTCAAAAAAATTCGCTCTTATTGCATAGCTTGTTGATACGGCCCCAACCCAGCGGCTGCCATGATCCAGAGGTTGGGAGCAGGCGCTGTCGGGAGGGCCTCGATGGCTCTGCGCCAGCCTAGGTAGTTTGGCAGATTGGCTGTTGCGACGCCGTGGAAGCGGCGCATCCATTCCTTGAGGCGCCCGTGGTAGGCGTTGACGTTGTTGATATGGAGGTCGGGCGCCTGGGGGGAGGGCCCGCCCGGGGCGGGCAGGACGTGATAGGCGATGCCGGTGCGTCGGGCGAAGGCCTTGATCGCCACGCCGCCATCGCAGCATAGCTCGGCCTGGCGTTCGATCACATGGGCGAGGGCGACGAC
>CAIYSR010000031.1 GCA_903928895.1 uncultured Rhodospirillales bacterium
CGGGAATACCGTGCCGGGCAGGATCAGCTTGCTCGCCACCGACGCCGCCGAGAGCAGCAGCGCGCCCAGCACGGCAGAGGCCGGCAGCAGATGGCGCTGGTCCTCACCCACCAGCATGCGCGCCACGTGCGGCGCCACGAGGCCGATGAAGCCGATGGTGCCGACGAACGCCACCGCCGCGCCGGTGAGCAACGACACGGCGACAAAGGCACGCAGCCGCAACGCATCAACCAGCACACCGAGACCGCGGGCGCGGTCATCACCCAATTGCAGGGCGGTGAACTGCCATGCATCGCGCAGCAGCACCGGAATCACCAGCGCCAGCACTGCGGCCACCACCGCAACCTTCGCCAGACTGGCCCGCATCAGGCTGCCGAACAGCCAGAACACGATCATCTGCAGCGCCTCCGGCGATGCGAGGAACTGCAGCAGGCTGAGCAGCGCCTGAAACAGGAACAGGCAGGCGATACCGGCGAGCACCAGGAGCTCTGGAGTGGCGCCGCGCAGCCGCCCCACACCAGCCACCAGCGCGCAGGCGACACCGGCAAAGGCGAAGGCTCCAAACGGGATCGCCCACATGTCGGCCACCGGTAGCATGCCGCCCAGCACGATCATCAGCGCCGCCCCAAACCCGGCACCGGCGGAGATGCCGAGCGTGTAGGAACTCGCCAGCGGATTGGCGAGAATGGTCTGCATCACCGCGCCCGACACCCCGAGCGCGGCCCCCACCACGGCTGCCATCAGCCCGATTGGCAGCCGCAACTGCAGCACGATCGCCGACAGCATGGCGTCGTCGTTCTGCCCAGTCAGCACCCGCAGCACGGCGCCGAACGGCAGCATCGCCGGCCCGGTGGCGAGGTCGGCGGCGAAACTCACCGCCAGCCCCGCCAGCGCTGCCAGGCTCACGATCGTCCGCCGCGCGTTGAGTGCCCGCCATCGGCTGATGGCGACCGCGTCGCTCACGCAGCGGCCTCGCGCAGACGCACCATCCAGGTTCCCTCGTAGGGCACTGGCATGTACGTCGCGTGGTACTCCCGCAACGACTGTACCGGATCGATATCGGCGAAGGCGTCGGGATGCAGCTGCTTGGCGACATACTGCATCGCCGTCCAGTCCCACAGCGCGCGCGCCAATCCTGCGTCGAGTGCGAAGAGATTGCCCGCCTTCACCGCAGGCAGTTCGCTCCATCCCGGCCGCTGCGTGTAGCCGAGCAGCCGCTGACGCGCGGTCTGCTCGTCCACGTCGTAGCCGGTACGGATGGCGCCCTGTGCCTTCGCCCAGCTCGATCCCGAGAGGAAGACGAACTCCGGCCGTGCCGCCAGCACCGCCTCGGGCGCCATCGGCGCCCAGGGCCCGGCGATCTTGCCCGCAGCGACGTTGGCCCCGCCGGCGGTCTCGACCATGCGGCCCCACATAGCGCCGTTGTAGGTGTTGCCGATGACCGCGGGTCCGCCCGCGCCGAGTTCGAAATAGGCGCGTGGCGGCGTTCGCCCGGCGACGCGGCGTTGGATGTCAGCCACCTTGTCGCGATAGAGATCGGCGAGTGCCCGCGCGCGATCGTTGGCGCCGATCGCCGCCCCCAGCGCCAGCGTGCCTGCGATGTGCTTGGCGGTGTCCTGGGCCTGGAAATCGAGCGCCAGGATCGGCACGCCGGCGGCCTCGATCTGCTGCATCGCCGCTGCATTGGCCTTGTAGTCGTAGGCGATCACCACGAGGAGGTCAGGCCGCAGCGACAGCACCGTCTCGGTGCTAAACGTGCCGTTCTCCATTTCACCGATATCGGTCAGTCCGGTCAGCCGCGGGATCGCCTTCTGGTAGCGCATCCACAGCGACGGCCGGTTGACCTCCCATTGCCGCCGGTTGAAGCCGACCACCCGGTCCCAGGCAGCGGCGCCGCCAATGGCGGTGAACTCCTCGTAATTGAAGCCCAGCACGATGCGCTCGGCCGGCGCCTTGAGTGTGACGGTGCGGCCGATCGCGTCGGTGATCGGCGCCATCGCGGCGCGGGCACGGCAAGGCAGCGCGACGGCGAGAGGCAAGATCATCGCCGCGCGGCGGGAGATGTGTCCGTTCATCGTCGATCTCCCCTCACGCGCCGACCGGCGTGAGCCGGGTCATCCAGGTGCCCTCGAACTTCACCGGCAGGAAACGCTCGTGGTACTGGCGTAGCTCAGCCACCGGATCGACGTCGGCGAACTGCGCCGGATAGAGCGCGCGGGCGACGTAGGCCAAGGCCGTGTAATCGAACAGCGCGCGGCTCAACCCGTGCTCGATGGCGTGCAGTTCGCCCGACTGGATGGCTGTAAGGCCCGCCCAGCCCTGCCGCCGCGCGTAGGGCGCCAGTCGGGCACGTGTGGTAGCGACATCGGCGTCGAAACCGGTCAGCACCGCGGCCGGCCGGTTCACCCAGGAGGAGCCGGCAATGAAGACGACGTCGGGATTGGCGGCCAACACGTATTCCGGATTGAGCGGCCCCCAGCCGCCGGCGCCCGGCAGCTTGCCGGCGGCGATATTGTCGGCGCCGATCAGGTCGAACATGCGGCCCCACATGCTCTTCCAGTAGGTGTTGCCGACCACGTCAGCACCACCCTGGCCGAGCTCGATGTAGACTTTCGGCTTGCGCCCGCTGGCGGCAGCCCGTTTCTGGATGTCGCCGAGCTTGGCCATGTAGATGTCGGCGATGGTTCGCGCGCGTTCCTCATTGCCGGTGGCGATGCCGAGAGCAATGGTGCTGGCGACGTGACGCGCAGGGATCTGCGCGTTGTAGTCGATCACCATGACGGGAATGCCGAGCGCCTCGATCTGCTTGATCTGCTCGCCGAGCACGTTGAACGACCACTCCGCGAGGATCAGCAGGTCCGGCCTCAGCGCCAGCAGCTTCTCGACACTGAAATTGCCGTCCTCGGTGTTGCCGACGTCGGGCATCGCGGCGAGATTGGGGATCACGGCGCTGTAGCGGCGGAAGACCGAAGGCCGCCACTCCGACCACAGGGTCTTAGACATGCCGACCACCTTCGCCCACGCGCCCGGACCGCCGACGGCGGTGAATTCCTCGTAGTTAAAGCAGACGACAATGCGTTCGGGCGGCGCTTTCAGCGTGACCGTGCGGCCAAGCGCATCGGTGATCGGGGGCATGGCAGCCCGCGCGCGGCCCGGAAGGGCAGCGGCCAGCGGCAGGATAAGGGCGGAACGCCGCGACAGGCGCAGCGGTGATGCGGTCATGGGGATGGTCTCCGTCAGTCTGTCCAAAGGGCATGCGCAGCCGTCGCGCGGACGCGACGGTTCGGCCGGGGATCAGACGGTGACGGGAGGACCTCGGGGGCGAGCCGTCGCGAACGGCGACGACGGCGGGCCAGCGCCGGCGGAGGGCAGGACAAAGCGAGCGACGGCCACTTGCGGGGGCGTCGGCAGTGACACGGGCAAAGTCAACTGGACAGCAACGACGCCAAGGCAGGCCGGGCAAAGTGCACAGTCATGGTCGTGACTGTCATGATCCTGGCCCGCGGGATCGCCCGGCTGTGCCGCGTCGGCATGGCAGATCGTGCCGCCCATCAGGGCAACGAAGGCGGCGGAATCAGCGCGGGCGGCTTCAGCCGGCCCGGCGGACAGGGGCAGCACCGCAACCACAAGGCGCACGAGTATGGCGAGCGTCGCCAACAGGACCGGTGCGGTCCTGCGGATGCCTCTCATGTCATGCAGCCCGAGCTTCATCATTCACGGTACAGGAGGTTTCGATCCAACAGTTACGCCTTGCAGACGCCGCGGGCAATCGACTCTTAGTGAGGCGAATAGTCTGCATTAGGTAAGCGAAGTTTGAAGTAAGCGTCCATCGAGAGACGTTTCGTGGGATTTCAACGCCGCAAGCGTCCGTCGATCTTCACCGGACCGGCTTGCTAGCCGCCTCTCGCAAGCGGACCATAAATGGCACGAAGTAGGCTCGGGCGGTGGCGGTGATGTCAGCAGGCGCCTGGGCTGGACTGCCTGATGCAAGCGGCGGGTGCGGGTCGTATTCCGCGACGAGTTGTACCCGCTGAGCGTGAGCCGTTCCGCGCAGCCGTTCGACCATCGTCAGCCCGAGGTCAAGTCCGGCGCTGACGCCGGCGCCGGTGATCACGTTGCCGTCCTCCACCACACGCTCAGCCACTGGAATGGCGCCGAACATCGGCAGCACCTCCAGCGTCAGCCAATGCGAGGTTGCGCGTCGCCGGTGTAGCAGTCCGGCCGCACCAAGGATCAGCGAGCCGGTGCATACGCTCGTGACGTACCGCGCCCGGGCGCCCTGGGTCGCGAGGAAGTCCATCGTCGGCCCATCCTGCATCGCCGCCAGCGTCCCCTCGGTTCCACCCGGCACCAGCAGCACGTCGAGCCCTGGCTCGATCTCGTCGAAAGCCGCACTCGGCGTGATCATGGCACCTGTGTCCGTCACCACCGGATCCCTGGTGTTCGCCACCAGGTCGAGCCGCTCCGGCATCGCACCGGCCAGCATATGGTGCGGCCCGAACAGGTCGAGCGCGGTAAAGCCGGGATAGATCAGCAGCGCGATCCGCCCGGAACGTGCTGCAGGCGGTGACGGAGTGGCGGTCATACAGGCCTCATAATGTGGTCGGCAGAAGGCTTTAGGTTATCTCTGACATCGGCGGTGCTATTCCCCTCGGAGAACCGGCGTACCGCACTAAACGGAACAACGTTAGCGGGGGGTATGCACCTGACAGCGTGCACCGAACCTCTTCAGCCTCGCACCAAAGCAAATCTCACGGTTGATCACGTCGCGGTCAAGATGCCCACCGGCTCCTCCGCTCCTTCGGCACCCAGCCCGCGCCCTCGCCGTCATGACAACGGGCTATGATATTTTGGATATAGATATGCGGCGCGAACATGGCGGGAAGCCCACTTGAATCGAGCTGATCTCGCCCAGCCCTCTTTGCACTTCGTCATATCCATGTGAGCATAACCGTACGGCCATTGCGGTACACTCTGCCGCTTGGAGGCCCGACTTCATGTAGCGGCCGACACGGCCCCCTGCATGCCCGCAACCGGAGGAGCCATTTATGTCGCACTTCACCGCCCCCCGCGAACGCCAGCACTACGTCAACGGCGCCTGGGTCGATCCGATCGAACCCAAGCTCATCGACGTCATCAACCCCTCTACAGAGGAAGCCTTCATCCAGATCGCGGTCGGTGGCGCCGCCGATGTCGATCGCGCCGTAGCCGCCGCGCGCACTGCGTTCCCGTCCTTCTCGCGCGCCTCGCGCAAGGAGCGGATCGACCTGCTTAAGGCGATCCTCTCCGAGTACAACAAACGCAAGGCCGACATCGCCGCTACCCTCACCGAGGAGATGGGTGCGCCAGCCAAAATGTCGCTCGAACGCCAGGCCGCCATCGGCACCGCCCATCTGGCGAAGATGATCGAGACGCTGGAGGACTACAAATTCGAATATCTCCAGGGCCGCACCCTGATCGCCCGCGAGCCGATCGGCGTCGTCGGCCTCATCACGCCCTGGAACTGGCCGATCAACCAGATTGTCTGCAAAGTGGCGCCCGCGATCGCCGCGGGCTGCACCATGGTGCTCAAGCCCTCGGAAGTCGCGCCGCTGAACGCCATCATTTGGTCCGAGGTGATGCACGCCGCCGGCGTGCCGGCCGGGGTCTACAACATGGTGCAGGGCGAGGGCGGCGTGGTCGGCAACGCGATGTCGTCGCACCCCGATATCGACATGATGTCCTTCACCGGCTCGACCCGGGCAGGCATCCTGGTCGCCCAGGCCTCGGCCGTCACGGTCAAGCGGGTGTCGCAAGAGCTCGGCGGCAAGTCAGCCAACATCCTGCTGCCCGATGTCGACTTCAAGTCCGCCGTCACCAAGGGTGTGCTCGGCATGATGGGCAACTCCGGCCAGTCCTGCAACGCGCCCACTCGCATGTTCGTGCCCGCCGACCGCCACGAAGAGGTCAAGGCCTACGCCAAAGCCGCCGCCGAGACGGTGATCGTGGGTGACGTCAACGACCCCGCCACCACCATCGGCCCGGTGGTGAGCGAAGTGCAGTTCAACAAGATCCAGCGCCTGATCCAGGCCGGCATCGCCGAGGGCGCCGAACTCGTCACCGGCGGCCCTGGCCGGCCCGAGCACCTGAACCGCGGCTACTTCGTGCGCCCCACCGTCTTTGCCGGCGTCACCAACGGCATGACCATCGCGCGTGAGGAAATCTTCGGGCCGGTGCTCGCCATCCTGCCCTACAAGGATGAAGCCGAAGCCGTGCGGCTGGCCAACGACACCGTCTATGGCCTGGCAGCATACGTGCAGTCCGGTGATATCGATCACGCCCGCAAGGTCGCCGCCCAGATGCGGGCCGGCAATGTCTACCTGAACTACCCGATGGGTGACATGGCGGCCCCGTTCGGCGGCTATAAGCAGTCCGGCAACGGGCGCGAATACGCCCATTGGGGCCTCGAGGAGTTCCTCGAAATCAAGGGTATCGTCGGCTTCGAAGCCGCCTGACGCAAGCGCAGTCCGTCGCGGAGATCGCTCTTCGCGGCGGGCTTGCAGCCTAGCGGTTGCCCTTCGCCGCGCAGACGCGGCCCAATGCCAGAAGATGCGCCCGCGTCGCCTGCGCCGTCTCGATCTCGATCGCTCGATAGTGTTCGATGATCGCCTTGCCTGCGGGTGTCAGTACCGTGCCGCCACCGCCATTCCCACCTGCCACCGTTGTGACCACGGGGGTGCCCATGCTGGAGTTCATCTCCTCTACCAATTCCCACGTCCGTCGATAGGACATCCGAAGCACCCGTCCGGCCGCCGAGATCGAACCGGCACGGGCAATTTCCTCAAGCACCGCGACCTTGCCAGGGCCGATACGCGCGCCCGACGCGAAATCGACGCGGATACTGATCCGGTCCGTCGTGACGTGGCCCTCTCGGCCCTGTGGCTTCTGTTTTGGCATAGCGAGAGCCAAACACATCCAGGCCGCTGTGATCAATCACTCATAGTGCACGCGCCTGGAATGCAACGTGCCCGCGCAAACCGGTCAGCCACCACAAACCCCGGAATCGACAGATCATCCTGAGTATCGTTATATTCATCTGGATATCAAGCGATCTGCGAGGACCCATGACGCCGAAACTAATCCATCTCACTTCGCGACGGGCAGCACTCCGCTTGGTGCTGATGGCGGGTCTCGTTTGCTTTTCCTGGCAAGCCCGGGCCGAGCAGATCACCATGTTTGCCGCCGCCAGTCTGACCGATGCAATGCGGGACATTTCCGCCTTGTGGGTCAACGCGGGTCACACAGCCCCGCGACTTTCCTTCGGCTCAAGCTCGACGCTTGCCCGGCAGATCGAGCAGGGCGCACCCGCCAATCTATTCGCATCCGCCGATGAGACCTGGGCTGACTATCTCGCTAAACGGGATATTCTGGCGGCCGACACGCGGAAATCGCTGCTCGGCAATGTGCTCGTTCTCGTCGTGCCAGCCGACAAGCCACGCACCGTGAAAATTGATGCTACGCTCGATCTTGACGCTCTGCTCGGTGCAACGGGTCGGCTCGCAACCGGCGATCCGAAACACGTGCCGGTCGGGATCTATGCTGAGCAGGCTCTGCGTAAGCTTGGCCTGTGGGACCGGGTCGCCCCGCATCTTGCCCGCACAGACGATGTCCGCTCCGCACTTCTGCTTGTAGAGCGTGGCGAGGAGCCTGCCGGCATCGTCTATTCGACTGATGCCGCCGTCTCCAGGAGTGTCGTCGTCGCTGGCACGTTCCCAGGCGACAGTCATGACCCCATTTCATATCCCTTCGCAGTGACCAAATCAGGTGACACGCCCGAGGCGCGCGCATTCCTGACCTTCCTGACCGGGCCAGAGGCCCGTGAGGTCTTCGTCCGCCGCGGCTTCAAGGTTCGATGATGGGGGACAGGAGGGGGCGGAATTCGCTGCGGTGCTTCAGTCGATCCGCTGCCTGATTAGTTGATGGTCCGCGCCGTCGCCGCGCACAGCCCGCCGAAGGTTGCGAGTGTCGCGATGCCGCTGATCTGACTGGATGTTATCCGAAACGTCAAAGCTTCTCCCTCCGCCGTCTGCAGCGTCAACTTCAGTCCCGCCGGCGCAGCCTCTGTCTCAACCAGGCTCCAAGCACGAACCTCTCGGACCGTCCCAGCAGGACGTTCAGCGCCGGCTGGGAGCGAGGCGAGCATATCGCCCAGACAAGACTCTGGCAGAGACAACGCGACCACACGCCCATCCTGAGCGGCAAACGTTAGCTTTACGGCCCTGCCGTCGCCGAGAACCTCGGCGCGAACGAATCTGGTGACGGGAATCCGCAGCTTCGGCATCAAGCGGTGCCCTGGGCCGGAGCGACCCGCTCCTTCCCTTCATCGGCAACCAGTCGGGCGATGCTGGCCATGAAGGCGCTCGTGCTCGCTGTGCGCAAGGCGAAAAACCGCCGTCCAGACTTCATGCACCCCCGTTTCACAACGCCAACCGCGCGATGGCTTACGCAATCGATCGGAAACATAACCACATCGGCACGGCCGATGAGGTTCGAGAGCAGGGCGTCGTTGTCCTCGATGCCACCGTCATGTTCAAGCAGGACGGCGCCGCACTGCGTTGCGATCTGACGTAGATTGGCTCGAAGCTGCGGCCGCCCACCGACATAGAGGATGGTCATGCCATCCAGACGAAACTGGGCGTCCTGCGTGATCGTGCCGTCGTCGACGAACATTTGTTCGATCGCCGCCAAATCCGCCCGCGCAAGGTTCACCTCCAAGATCGCCGCCTCACGCCATCCACGCTCCCGCACCACGTCCGCCCTGAGCGTCGCGACCTTCTGCTCGGCGGATTGCCGGCGGCCGGACTCGCGATCGAGACGCGCCTCAAGGTCGCCAATCAGCGCCGGCAGGGTTCGCTCCGCAGAAGAATCAGTAGTAGCAGGCGTATCCGCCTCGGTGATGACGCGCTGGGCAAGGGTCGCACGCAGATCCTGGATGACGGCATCGCGACTGACGATGGCATCGCGCATCGCCTTTTGCTGGCGCGCCAGCTGCTCCTCAAGGTCGGCCCGGGTTGCTTCCAGGTCCCGCAGACGCCGGATATCGGCGCGATTGGCGGCGCCCACCAGGTGGGAGAGCATGTGGATGTCGCCGAACGCTTCGCCGAGCAGCACACGGCTGCTTGCCGGGTGCGTCATCACCGCCCAGTAGGCGCCGGGTATCTCACCGCTGTCCACAGCCCCGCGCCAGAGAGACCGGACTTGAACCTCCGTGCCCGCCTTGGCAAAGCGGTTGATCGTCAGGCGGTGGCGCGTGTCGAGCGCCTTGTGCAACAGCTTACCCGCCGTGTCGTGCCGGGCCGCGATTGTGACCCCTATCTTGTGGGCCTCGTGATCGCTTACGTCGGCCCCTGCGAGATGTAGTTTGACCAGGAGTTGTCTGAGTTCGGCGGTGCTCAAGCACGTGCCGATGATCGAGCAGTGCATCCAAGTGGTGATCTCCCAGAGCTTGCTGCGCGTCGGAGACGCGTTGAGAGCCGGCACTATGTCTCGCGTCACCAGCGGCATTGGCGGCATCGGGGTATTGAACGAACGCGCGAGCCCGGCCGGCTGCGCGCCGATCCCGCCCCAGGGTGCTGGACTCCACTGGATCACAGACATACCGAACCTCGCTATGCTAAATTACATATAACGATCCTCTCCGACATGATCTGTTGCCGCAAGACCTAAAACGCTCGATATCGACGGCGGCCCGGAGCTATCGGCTCTAAGGTCGCTATGTTAGGTTGGCTATGTCGATTCCGATGGAGAGACCGAATGCGGCGCCTACTCTTTGCAGTTCTGTCAATTTTGGCACTGTCTTCTGCCGTCGCGTATGCCGACACGTTCAAGCTGATCGGGGCCGGCAGCCTAACCGGCGCGATGTCCGATCTTATACGGCGCTTTCCACCAGGGCTGGACGTCGTTGAGGCGCCCGAGTTCGGCCCCTCCGGCCTAATGCGGCAGAAAATTGAGGCCGGCGCCGCGGCCGATATCTTCACATCGGCTGACATGGCGCACGCCCGGGCGCTGGTCGCGGGCAATGCCGATCGCACGGTGATCCACTTCACCCGTAACCAACTGTGCGCCCTGGCGCGGCCCACCATTGGCCTGACAAAAGACAATATGCTTGACCGGCTGCTAGATCCCGCCGTCCGCGTCGCGACCTCCACACCTGGCGCCGACCCGGGCGGTGACTACGCCTGGGCGGTGTTCGCCCGCGCCGAAACCATCAAGCCCGGCGCCCGCGCAACGCTCGAAAGAAAGGCTCTGCCGTTGGTCGGAGGTGGCGACAAGACACCCCTCCTGGTTCCCGGCAAAGGCGCGGTCGAGGGCGTGTTCATCGCGGACAAGGCCGACGTTATGCTGGGCTACTGCAGCAGCGCCGGCGTGATCCGGAAGGAACTCCCCGACCTGGTCAACGTGCCGCTTCCCGTCGGGCTCGCCGTTGGGCCGGCCTACGGCATGGTGCTGCTGAACGCCAAGCCGGTCACGCTGCGCTTCGCCGCCTTCGTGATGTCGGAAATCGGCCAATCCGTCCTGCGCGATTACGGTTTCGACCCGGTCGCCCTTGCCGAGCCCGCCCGCCCCACCGCGGGTGTTATCGTGCAGCGCCGCGGCTCGCCGGCCCGCCACCTGCCCCCCGATCGCCTCGTTGCCCTCAAGCCGTACACTCAAAAAATCGCGCCTGCGCCGGGTCACGGCGATGCCGCCAGTGAATGGACCGGCCCGCTCCTGTGGGACGTCCTGACCGCCGCCGGCGCCATCGACCCGGCCAAGCCCGCCGAACAGGTTCATCTCACTGTCCGCGTAACCGGCGCCGACGGCTACATCGCCGTCATCGCGGTGGCCGAGCTTTCGCCCGAATTTGCCGCCCGCCCAATCCAACTCGCCACCCACCTCAACGGTACCGCCGTGCCAGCCGGAAGCCTTCGCCTCGTCGTGCCTGGCGAGAAGCGGGCCGGCCGCTCAGTCCGTGATGTCGTCCGTATCGACGTCGATTGATAGCAGGAGAGTTCTCATGAAAATCAGCGCCCGCAACGTCATCAAAGGCAAGATCCTCTCGGTCACGCGCGGGGCGACCACGAGCCACATTCGGCTCGAAATCGGCGATGGCGCCGTCGTCACGGCGTCGATCACGAACGAGGCGGTCGATGACCTGGGGCTTGTGGAGGACCAGCAGGCTTATGCCGTGATCAAAGCCTCTGACGTCATGATCGGCGTGGACTGAGCCCGTGGTTCGCGAGAGCGAGATCCGGCCCAGCGAAGTCGCTGTCGCTCCACCCCCACCCACCGACGCCGGGCTCGTGTTCATAGGCCGCATCCACACACCCTGGACATCACGGATGCACACGCCGCGGCAAGGCCGGCTCGACGGCCCGGTCTGCCGGATCGAGATATTCGATCCCTGGGAGCCTGCGCTCGCCGGGGTTGATCAGTACGAACGGCTGGAGGTGATCTACTGGCTGCACTTGTCGCGGCGGGACCTCGTTCTTCAGAGCCCCGCCAATGACGGGAACGCCCGCGGCACATTCTCTATCCGGTCGCCGGTGAGGCCGAACCCGCTCGGCACGTCGGTGGTCAAGCTCGTGAGGATCGAGGGGCCGAACTTGTTCATTCAGGGCCTAGATTGCCTCGACGGCACACCCTTGCTGGACCTGAAGCCGGATCGTGCATTGTTCACGCCGATCGCACCACCGCAGGATGGCGATTTCCAGGTTGCTGCTGCAGTGAAGGAGTAGGCATTCGGGTGGTCCCGCGATCGCATGCCCGAATGCGGCCGCAGCCCCAGAGAAGGTTGGCCTCCGGCTCCGACTGCTGCTCCAGTCGACCTTTCCAGATACATTCTCCCCTCCGGGGACCCACGGCGAAAAGCGCAGGACTCCTGCGGTTTTGGCGCGATACCTTGTGGTGCTCAGGGGTGGAATGAACGGGGGTTTTGCTCTCCGGAGAGCGGATTCTCTCCGGACCTTGGGGGTTGGGCGATTTACACCCAAGGTTTCAAAGGGTTGAAATCGCTTCTATATAACGTGAGATGACCAACTCCGAGTGCGTAAAGCGTTCGCTCGGGCGGACAGCGCCGGGCACTGAATTTCGCGTCGCCAGCAACTGGTTGAAGTCCAATTCAGCGAGCGATCGCCGTCTTCGGTGCTGCCGCGCGGCCAAGCACCGTTGCAGGGCAGGCCTTAGTGCGAGACCGCGAGTCCACCGTCGTGTGCGCGGACCTCATCCTCAATGCGATCAACGAGATTGTCGATATCGCCCTCCTCGACCACCTCGGGGTTGAGGTCGGCCTTGCGGAACAGTGCGACAGCCCGGTCATAGGCGGGGCGCAGCGTCACGTCCTGCGGGGCGCCCAGGATGAAGTGCAGCTTCAGCGGATCGGCCGAGGCATCACGCACTGCCGCGAGATGACCGAGCCAGCGCCGGGTCTTGTCCATGATCCCGTCGCGGTCGGCCATGTCCAAGGAAACCGGCTCGTAGACATGCCACAGCCCATTCTTCCAGGCATGCTTGAACGTGATGCTGTCCAGGGCGCCTTCGACCACCTTCGGCTCGAACGGAACATGGACGTGGCGCGCCGCCAGCCGCTCACGGATCGGGCGCCAGATCTCGTCGTCCACCCGGCGACGGGATGCGCGGTCATCGTTGTGCCGCACCAGACGCTCGAACAGCCGCTCCAGGGTCGCCTCGACGTCACCCGTGACTCCCGACCCCACCGCAGACCACTGCAACGCGCTGTCGTCTTCGGGTAGGGCACGGCGGGCAAGCTTGGCGGCGTCCAAGTCGCCGGCGAGCAGTGTCGTCGCCGCCAATTCCTTCGCGACGGCCCCGATCCCGCGCTCGACAGCGCGCATGGCGCTCTTGAAGGCATCCCCATCCAGGTCCGGGAACGCATCCTTGACCCGCCCGAACGTGCTGCGCGCTTTGACCAGCAGCCGATGTTCGGCCGGCACGTGCAGCACCACGCCGACATTCAGCATCTCGCCTGCCCGGGGATCATGGACGTAGCGCAGCACGGTGTAGGTGTATGGGCGCTGTTCGGTCATGTCAGGACCCTCTGTACCTCTGCCAGGCAGCCATCGATATGGTCTCGTGCGTCCTTGATAAGGCGGATCGCGTCGGCCGCCGCTTGGCTCGCCGCACCACCCCATGCCGACGGCAGCGCCGCTGCATAGTCATCGATCCTCCCGTCTGGCAAGGCGGACCATGCCGCGCGGACGGGGGTGAAGTCGAGCGATTGTTTGCGCAGGCCGGTATAGAAGATGTGAAGGCCCGGCGGCATTGTAAGGCTCTGCATCGCGCCGGGTGTCCAGGGCGGACGCCATCCGATCATCAGCCGCTGAGCGAAGGCTAGCTCGTGGTCGATGATGCGCAGGTTCGGGCCGAGCACCAGGCAATTGGGGTTTTCAACACGGCGGTCGACGTTCTGGATGATGGCGTCGAAGGTGAAGATGGCCAGTGCCGAGGCCACCATTTCGGCGCGAAGCGTGACGCCGGGGTGCCAGGCCGCGAACTGCGATCCCGCGATGCGCGACCCGAAGGCTATGAAAGCACTGGCGTCGATGTCGGCCCGGAGCGTGGCATCCGTGATGCTGGCAATCCAGGCTGGAGGCATGTCGACCAGAAACGGCTGCATGATCGGCAAGCCGAGATCAGCCGCCAGGCACGCGGCAATGGCCTCGCGGACGAGATTGGTGGCGCCCTCGTCACAGCGGCGGGAGACCTTGGCGTAGAGTTCCACCTCGCCGCCCACGGCATCCGTGCAAACCAACAAGATTGGGCGCGTGCGGCCGTTGCGGGAGGCGCGGACGTATTCCTGCGCTGTCACCTGCTGCAGCATACCTGACCTACCCGAAGACGTCGTTCAGCATGGCAGGAAGGAGGGCTTCGCAATCGGTGATAATTCTCGCGTGGCCTCGTTGAACAGCCGATACGCGGCGGAACTGGGCGAGTAAGTCGGCCTGTGCGGCAACTGAGGGCATTGGCACCTCCCAGTCGAGCAGCATCTCTGGCCGCAAGCGCTCCCGTCTTGCACCTTGGCCGCGAGTGAGGGTTGCAAGACCGTCTAAGAACCAATCGGTCGACACGATTGCGGCTAGGTAGCCGGGAATCATGTAAGAGGGACGGCATCGGAACGTACGGTATTCTGGGGATACGAATAAGCCGGCGAAGTCCGACGCGCATACAGCAACAGCCCCCTCCCATCCCTTCACCTGACTGACAACGAAAGCATCCTGATAGAGCCGGTTGAAATGCCGATAGGTCGTGTTGATCGACGAGACCGAATCCTTTGTGAACATTCCCCGCGCGAAGCCACGAATACCGACTTGCGGGTAGTCTATTCCCTGCTCGACGGGCGCTTTGTCCTCGTGCAAATCGATGAGCTCAGCGAAGCGGACACGCCGATCGCTGCTTGCCGAAAAATGCGACGCAACGATCAGTTCGTTCAGTTCAGTCGCCGTTTGGGCATGTGACGCCCGGATAATCGCAATCTTCTCAGCCACCGCGTTCAGCCTGGCGACAATCCGGAGTTGCTCGGCTAACGGCGGCAGTTGGATCGCCAACGACAGAAACTGTCGCGGCTGGATTCGGTTCATTCCCGACGTACCATAGGACAAGGCCGCGCAGGCCGACCATGCCACCGGCGATTTGCTCCACCACTTTATCCATTGCGGATCAAGGCGGTCCCTGTCGACGACGAACGTCGGAAATTCGGATGATCCATGCGCGCCGTCCAAGTCACTAGTGACGACGGAAACGCTACCGTGCCTTGCCCATATCTTGTTGATGATGACATCGTCGGTTCGAACCTCGTACAGGAGAGGCGCCTTGGTCTCGCCTCCGCCCCTACGCGCATATTCATACGCGCCGGCGCCCCACCATTTCACACCGATCAGCCTGTATTCTTTCTCGGTATCGGGGACTTCGCCGCGCAAGATAGGTTCCACCACCTCACCAAGCTCAACGAGTGGCCACCCCGCCATGCTCAAGCCCGCTCCGCGACTAGCGCCTCGATCTCGCGCAGCAGATCGACCATCCGCCGCTCTCGTTCGAGAATACCGCCGATGATTGCCGCCGGTGCGCGATGTTCCTCGGCGTCCGCTGCGGCGGGATTCTTGAGGTCGAGGTTGACGGCGACAACCCGCTTCTCGGAGTCGGTTTGGATTAGCTCCTCGGTCGGCACGGTCCAGGTGCGGGCGTCGTCGCCGCCCGCGGTGAACCAGGCGAGGCAGTCCGCCATCTCCTCGAACGCCATGGGCGCGGTCTTGCTGTATTTGCGCCGCCCGACGGGCACAGGCTGCTGCCAGTAGCGGATGGTCCGTGTCGCACCGGTCGTGTCGAAGAACAGGATGTTGGTGGGGATGTCTGTGTAGGGCGCGAACACGCCCTCGGGCAGGCGGACGACGGTGTGCAGGTTGAAGTCCTTAAGCAGGTCGGCCTTCACCCGGGCGGCGACGCCACCCTCAAACAGCGTGCCGTTGACCTCCGGTGCCTCGACCGTGCCGACCACGGCGGCGAGCGGGGTCTATGAGCTCGAAGCCTTCGTCGATGAGGCCTGGTTCCACGGCGCCACCATGGATGCCACCACCGCCCGCGCCAACTCCTACCGCCGCCATCAGCAGATCCCCGATCCCAATGCGCTGTATCGGGTGCGACTGCGCTGGCTCAATGGTGCCACCGCCCCGGCCTCGAGCACCAACGCGGTGATCTCCTGCCTGACGGTGCAGGACTATGCCGAATTGACCGCCGAGATCACCGCCGGGCGTGGCCAGGCCGTTGCTGGCCAGGCTTTGGCGGTGCAGGTCACCGGTGGAGCGAACAGCACGGCGTCGCTGTTTGTGCAGGGATCGGTCGCCCGCGGCGCCGTCTCGCCTGGCAATCCGCTTTATGTTGCAACCTCCGCGAGCGCCAATCCGGCTGTGGTGCTGA
>CAIYSR010000032.1 GCA_903928895.1 uncultured Rhodospirillales bacterium
CGGGAATACCGTGCCGGGCAGGATCAGCTTGCTCGCCACCGACGCCGCCGAGAGCAGCAGCGCGCCCAGCACGGCAGAGGCCGGCAGCAGATGGCGCTGGTCCTCACCCACCAGCATGCGCGCCACGTGCGGCGCCACGAGCCCGATGAAGCCGATGGTGCCGACGAACGCCACCGCCGCGCCGGTGAGCAACGACACGGCGACAAAGGCACGCAGCCGCAACGCATCGACCAGCACGCCGAGACCGCGGGCGCGGTCATCACCCAATTGCAGGGCGGTGAACTGCCAAGCATCGCGCAGCAGCACCGGCATCACCAGCGTCAGCACCGCGGCCACCACCGCCACCTTCGCCAGACTGGCCCGCATCAGGCTGCCGAACAGCCAGAAGACGATCATCTGCAGCAGGCTGAGCAGCGCCTGAAACAGGAACAGGCAGGCGATACCGGCGAGCACCAGGAGCTCTGGTGTGGCGCCGCGCAACCTCGCACACCGCATCGGCGGAAGCACCGGGCCACACATCCCAGGACGAGCGGCCCAGCTTGAGAAAGCCAGTTTCATCTATCGCCCGAACCGCGTCAGCGGCCGCCAAGTGCTCGACGAGGTAGCCCGGCACGACATCACGCAACGCATCTGCGTCCCATCGGCCGCGCCCCAGGATGGCCTGCTGCCGCCACGGGCGGGGGGCGCCCGCCGCCCCACCGGCCCGGTCCGGCTGAGCAACTCCCTATGCACGCCCGCACCTCGACCGGCCGAATGCGGTCGGCCAGTCTATCTATCAACGCCCGGCCGATGGCGACGCCTCCAGTGAATGATCAATCCTGTTTAAGGATAATATTCCCGAAATCATCAAGCGACGCCGTGAAACCAGGTGGCACGACACAGGTGGAGCCATATTCCTCGACGATGCACGGCCCCGGGCGTACAACGCGCAGATCG
Source organism: uncultured Rhodospirillales bacterium (assembly GCA_903928895.1). Classification (GTDB taxonomy): domain Bacteria; phylum Pseudomonadota; class Alphaproteobacteria; order Acetobacterales; family Acetobacteraceae; genus CAIYPH01. The sequence goes on from CAIYSR010000032.1 coordinate 937, forward strand.
GGACGGTGGATCACCGGGGTGGTGTGCCAACCGTATCGAGCGCCAAAGTAGGCCTCCCGCGGAGCCGGGCGCTCGACACTGTCGGGATCGGCGACAGTGATCCGCTCCGGCACCGACGATGCCTCGCCCACTCCGCGCGCGATGACACGGAGCGTAATGATCTCGATGGGCTCACCCGGCCCGGCACGATGCCCATAGGTGCGCTCGTGCTCCGCCCCGAATTCTTCTCCCAGCGCGGCAATCGCGGCCGCGTCAAGCGGGCCTGCGGGGACCGGAATCGTCAGTTCGAAAGCTTGCCCCTGGTAGCGCAGCGCCGCCCATCGTTCGGTCTGCCGACGCTCCGGAGGAAAACCATCGGCGGCAAGCATGGCGGCAGCCTCGGCGGCAATTCCATCCCACGCGCCATCCAGTACGCCGCCGGTTTCTTGCAGAGGATGACGGAAGCTGCGGGAGCGATGGTGCTCGACGTCCGCGTAGAGCAGACCGAAGGCGGAGAACAGGCCAGGCGAGGGAGGAATGACGACGCGGCGAACGCCGAGGGCGCTGGCCATGGCGGCGCCGAAGACTGGGCCGTTGCCGCCGAATGCGAACAGGCCGAAGCGGCGCGGATCACGCCCGCGCTCGGTCGACACCGCCTTGATCGCCCGCATCATGCGCGCGACCGCGATCTCGAAGGCGCCATGGGCGGCGCGCTCCAGCGACAGCCCGAGCGGCCCGGCGATCTTTTCCTCGAACGCGGCGCGGGCCTTGGCCGCATTGAGCCGCAGTCGGCCGTTCACGAGGTAGTCGGGGTTGATGTAGCCAAGCGTCACCACCGCATCGGTGACAGTGGGGCGGTCGCCGCCGATATCGTAGCAGATCGGTCCCGGATTGGAGGCCGCACTGTGCGGGCCGATCTGGAGCGAGCCGCCCGCATCGATCCAGACGATGGAGCCGCCGCCGGCGCCGACCTCGGCGAGGTCGATGGCGGGTACCTTCAGCAGATAGCCCGCCCCGGTAAGCAGGCGCGAGCCCATGATCACGCCGCCGCCGACCTGGTATTCCGGGGAGCGGCTGAAGTTGCCCCCCTCGATCAACGACGCCTTGGCGGTCGTACCCCCCATGTCGAAACTGATGATATCGGGCAACCCGAGCCGCACCGCGACCGCACGTGCCCCGACGACGCCGGCGGCGGGGCCGGACTCGACAATGTTCATCGGCAGCCGCGCCGCATCGTCGGCGGTCGTCAATCCACCATTGGACTGCATCAGGCGCAGCGGAGCGGCAATGCCGGCGGCGGCAAGGTCGGCCTGCAAGGTGGCGAGGTAGCGGGCGACCACGGGAAGCACGTAGGTGTTGACCACCGTGGTCGAGGTGCGTTCGTACTCGCCGATCTCGGGGAGCACGTCGCTGCTGAGGCAGCACGGCAGGCCAGGGGCGCGGGCAGTCACCAGATCACGGATCGCCCGCTCATGGGCCGGATTGGCGAAGGCGTTGAGCAGGCAGACAGCGATCGCCTCCACGCCGTCGGCCAGGAGCACGTCAACCTCGCGGCCGACCTGTTCGACATCAAGCGGGCGGACGATCCTGCCATGTGTGTCGATGCGTTCGTTGACCGTACGGCGGAGGTAGCGCTCGACGAGCGGCGGCGGCTTGTCCCAGGCGAGATCGTATAGGCGGGGCAGACGCAGGTTGCGGATCTGCAGGATGTCACGGAAGCCCTGCGTGCCGATCAGCCCGATCCGGGCACCCTTCTGCTCCAGGATGGCGTTCGAGCCAACCGTGGTACCGTGCCGCAACTCGGTAATCGCGGAGGCCGGGATGGCGTGCTCGACCAGCGCTTCCTGGAGGCCCTCGGCGATGGCGCGGGCATAGTTGTCGACGCTGGACGATATCTTCTTGGTGTTGAAATGCCCGTCGGTGGACATCACCACGATGTCGGTGAAGGTCCCGCCGATGTCGATGCCGATCCGAACGGTGCCGGCTGTGCTGCTCATGCCTTCCTCGTGTCGGCGCCGGGATGGTTTGGCGTGCGGGAAACAAAGGGAGTCTCTTGCCAGCCGCGTTGGGCGCGCAACCGGGCGCGCAGCGCCGGCGTCGCCGTGGTGTCGACGGCCCATCCGGTTGGGGCGATGACGACGCCATAGCACGCTTCAGCCCGTTCCCGGCTGACGATCTCGTTGCGAACATCCCGCAGGACCGCAGCCGGATCGCGATCCAGCGGATCGCCCCAGCCACCGGGTCCGGCGAGCTCGTGGCGGAGCACGTCACCGCGACGGATGTTCATCGTCACCTTCGAAGCCAGGCGCCGGGCCTCGCCGTCGGGATTGAGAATATTGTCCGACGATGCGCCGGGCTGGCCGCCATGCAGGCCATAGGGCCGGAAGTCACGGCGATCGGAGCGAACCTGCAGCACGCCCTCCGCTTCGAGAAAGCGGTAGTCGCGACGAAACGGGGTGCCACCCCGGAATTGCCCGGCGCCCTCGCGATCCGGCACCAGTTCGTAGGCGAGGCATTCGACCGGATATTCCGCTTCCGTCACCTCGGCCGAATATGAGGCCATGTTGGCGAAGATGCTGGAATGCCCGTCGGCCCCGTCAGCCCAGGGGCGGCCGCCCCAGGCGCCGGCAACGAACTCGACATAGATGAAGGGGTTGCGCTCGGCATCGTAGCCACCGATGGAAATGCCGGTGTTGCCGCCCTCCGCCGCCGCGGGAATGCGATCCGGCAGCATCCGGGCAAGTGCGCCGAACGCGCAGTCGAGCATCCGGAACCCGCTCAGCCCGCGGGCCGCACAGGCGGCCGGCATCGCCATGTTGGTGATGGTGCCGAGGGGTGCGGTGACCTCGATGGCGCGGAACACGCCTTCGTTGTTGGGAATGTCCGGCGGCAGGATGCATTTGACGGCGCAATAGGTCGCAGCCTTGGTCCACCCCAGCGTGCCGTTGATCGCCCCTTTGACCTGCGGGGCACTGCCAGACCAGTCCGCGAACAGCGTGTCGTCACGACGCTCGAACGTGACGTGCAGGCGGATCGGCTTGCCGAATTCGACGCCATCGTCGTCGATCCAGTCCTCGAAGCTGAAGGCACCTTCGGGCAGTTCACGAATCGCGGCGCGCGTGAGGCGCTCGGCGTGGGCAATCGATTCGTCCATATAGGCGATGACTTCAACCACGCCGTGGCGGTCAACGAGGTCGAGAATGGCGCGTTCGCCGATATGGCAGGCCGCCTGCTGCGCCCGCAGGTCGCCACGCACCTTGACCGGCATGCGGACATTGGTGCCGATCAGGTCGAACAGGGTGTCGTTCGGTACTCCGGCGGCATATAGTCGGGTGGGCGGGATCCGCAGGCCTTCCTGGAAGATCTCGGTGGAATCGGCCGCATTCGACCCGGCGACCCGGCCGCCGACATCGGTGTGGTGACACACCGTGGCGGCAAAAGCGATATGCACGTCGCCAGCGAACACCGGCTGGAACATGAAGATATCCGGCAGATGCATGCCGCCGGCGTAGGGGTCGTTCATCACATAGATGTCGCCGCGCGCGATCGTGTCACCGAACCGTGCCAGCACCGCGGCCAGCGCGGTCGGGATCGAGCCAAGATGGCCCGGAATAGTCAGGCCCTGCGCGACGAGGCGGCCATCGGCGGTCGCGACCGCCGTCGAGTAATCCATGTTGGATTTCAGCACACCGGAATAGGAGGTGCGGAAGATCGTGAGCGCCATCTCGTCGGCCACGGCGAAGATCGCGTTCTTGAAAAGCTCGAAACCAATCGGGTCGTGCAGCGCCATGGACGGCCCCCTCCGCCAGGGCCTCGGTGAAAAATTAATTCAAATTGCATGCACTGTAAATGCTTCTAGCTCCGCACACCGATTTTCACCGCCGGCGCCAGCGTGTCCGCCAGGAAATTGGCGAAGCGAACGCGGGTATGCTCGGTGTGCGACGCCGCGAGTTGTTCGGCCAGCGCGGTGTCGCCGATTTCGATCGCGCGCACCATCCCGGCATGCTCCTGCACGATGATCTCGACGAAGGCGCGGGACTCCTCGGCGTGGCTCTCGTACATGCTGGCCAGCGAGAACCGCGACACCCGCAGGCCCTCGTCGAGGATCCGTTCGTACGCGGTTGCCATCATCTGGTTGCCGCAGGCATCCGCGATTGCTTGGTGGAAGGCGCGATTGGCCAGGACCATCTCATCGGTGTTGCGGGCGGCGGCAGCGGCCTCGAACGCCTCAGCCCCGGCGCGAATGGCCCCGATATCCTGGGGCCGTCGCCGCACGGCCGCCCACATGGTGACGGCACGCTGGCAGATATCGATCGCCTCGAGGTAGTCGCGGATCCTTGCCAGATCGAGCGGTGCGACCTGGCTGCCGCGATTCGGCAACAGGATGACCAGCCCTTCCGATGCCAGTCTGACTAGCGCCTCGCGAACTGGGGTGCGTGAAACGCCGGCCTCGCGGACGAGAGCGGCCTCGTCGATTGCAGCGCCTGGCTGCAATTGCAGGGAAAGAATCTGGCGGCGGATCTCGGCATAGATCCGGGTCGCGCTGTCGCCCTTTCGGACGGTAGGGGCTTTCTTTTTCATGGCTCCCTATACCCCGCCGCGCCGGGCCGCGGACAGGGCCCGGGCGACGTACCGACACCCTCAGGTCCTACGAACCCTTCTGGACGTTCCACATGGCCGGGATCGGCACCTGCAGCAGCCCGCGCAGGTTGCTGCGATAGGCGCCGGGGACGGTGAACTGCCCGAGCGGCACGATCGGCACCAGCTTGAGGGCCTGAAGCTGGATTTGCTCTGCAATCGACTTGCGCTTGCCTTCGTCGAGCTCGCGCGCCCAGTCTGTCCGGAGCTTCTCCATCTGGGCATCACACGGCCAGCCGGGCCATCCCGATCCGTCGCAGGGCGCCGAGATGATGTAGCTCATCACCGGGTTCCACAGCTCGATCGTCGGAGAATAAGTGAGGTAGATGCCCCAGCCGCCCTTGTCCGGCGCCTCCTTGCTGAAACGGCGCTGCAGCAGCGTCGACCACTCCATCGGCACCTCGTCGACGTTCAGGCCGATCGACTTGAGCTCCTGCACCATGACCCGTGTCATGTCGGGGATGATCGGCAGGCCCGACGGGCTCAGGACGACGACTTTCTCGCCCTTGTAGCCGCTCTCCTGCACCAGGGCACGTGCGCGGGCGAGGTCCGGCTTGCGCAAAGTCTCGGTGCCGGCCTCGCTGCCCATCGGCGAACCGCAGATCAGCCAGGCCCAGCAATTCTGCCAGTAGGCGGGGTCACTCGCGGCCACGCCCATGTAGTCGGCCTGGTTGACCATATGCAGCAGGGCTTCGCGGATCTTCGGATTGTTCATCGGCGGATGCAGGAAGTTCGGCCGCATCTCGCCCTGGAAGCCGTTGCGATTGAACACGAAGGGTACGACCCCGCTGTTCCCCTTGAACATGGGCATGAGGTCGAACGGCACGGTTTCGACAATGTCGACCTCGCCCTTCAGGAGCGCCTGCACTGCCGTGGTGGTGTCCGGGATGATGTGCCACTCGAGCCGATCGACCTTGACGACACGACCGCCGGCATAGCCGTCCGAGGGTTCGGCGCGAGGAACATAGGCGGGGTTTTTCTCGAACACGACCTTGCTGCCGGGGACCCACTCCGATCGCACGAGCCGGAACGGGCCTGAGCCCATGGCGGTTGAAACAGCGTCGCTGGGCTCCTTGGCGGCATCGCGCTCGGGCATCACGAACAGAGCCCAGCCGGGCTTCGCCATGGAATCGAGCACCTGGCCATAGAGTTCGTTGAGCGCCAGCTTGAAGCTTCGCTCGTCCAGGACGCTGAGCTGCATGCCCAGGCTCGCGATCCGCAGGCCGGCCGGGTCCTTTTTCGCCCAGCGTCGGATCGAGGCAACGGCATCGGCCGCGCGGACCGGGCTTCCGTCATGGAACAACAGACCGGGGCGCAGCGTGAACAGATAGGCCCGGCCACCATCCTCGATGGAAACCTTCTCGACCATCTGCGGCCTGGCGCGGAAGTCGCCATCGACGGCGAAGAGCTGGTCGTAGACGAGATAGGCGAACTCCATCGTGATCGTCGCCGTGTTGGTGATCGGGTCCAGCACCTTGAGATCCGCGGGCGGCACATGGCGCAGTACATTGCCTTGTGCGTGTGCCCCCCCTGCCCCGGCGATCAGGCCAAGCGCAGCTGTCACTCCAAGTACCGCACGGCGCAGATGATGAGACGACATCAGGCGACCCTTTCAGAAGTGAGGCTGAAGGAAATTCCAGGACGGCGCATTGTCAGCATGCAAGCTATATGCAATTAGAGTCAATCTCGAATGCAAATGCTTCGCGCAGCCCCAGGATCAAGGAACCAGAGATGCCCCCCTCAGCCGCCCCGGCGATGTCCTGGCAGGAATGGGCCGGGCATGACGCCACCAGCCTCGCTGCCCTCGTGCGCAGCGGCGCGGTCAGCCCCCGCGAGGTCGCCGCACAAGCCGCGGCAGCCATCGATTGTCTGGAGCCGAAGCTCGATGCGGTGCTGGAAGTCTTCACCGACGTCGTCGCCAATCCGGACACCGACCACCCGGTTCCGGCGGGCCTGCTCTACGGCGTTCCGATCCTGCTGAAGGACATCGGCTCGACCCTGGCGGGGCGCAAGCAGGAGATCGGGTCGAAGCTGATGCGCGGCAATGTCGCAAGCGTGACCGATCCCGCGGTTGGCAACTTCCTTGCCGCGGGCCTGGTGCCGATCGGCCGTTCGACCACCCCCGAGTTCGGCATGGCCCTCGATACCACGACCGACTACCTCGGTCGGGTGAAGAGTACTCGAAACCCCTACAACCTCGCACGTAGTTCCGGCGGTTCCTCTGGCGGCTCCTCCGCCATGGTTGCCGCTGGTGCTCTGCCAGTCGGCATGGCCAACGACGGCGGCGGCTCAATCCGCCTGCCTGCCGCCTGTTGCGGGCTCGTGGGCTTGAAAGCCTCCCGCGGACGGGTGCCGCGGCCGCTTGGGTCAAGCGAATTCATCACCCGCTTCAGTATGGAAGGGGTGGTCACCCGTACTGTACGGGACACGGCCGCGATCTATGAGACCCTCACCCGAATCCCGCCGGGCGGCAGCTTCATTGCAATGGGCAAGCCACCCTGCTCATATCTCGAAGCCATATCGCGCCCCCCTCATCGCCTGCGCATTGCGATCAGCACCGGCAATTGGGGGCGCCCGCAGCCGGTCGATGGCGAAACGGCAGAGCGCACGCGACAGGTCGCGAAGGCGCTCGCCGGCCTTGGTCATGACGTGGAGGAAGTCGACGACGGAACCATCTGTGACTGGCCACGCCTCTGGGCCGCGTACCGCAGCTTCTGGATCGCCCGCAATTTGTCGATCTATGACCTGGCCCTATCGCGTGGCGTCAGCGATTCGGACATGCCCAATGTGTTTAGTCCACTTGTCTGGGCCCATATTGCGGCGAGCCGGCACTCGACGTTGCCGGACATGTTCCGCTCCATGGAAGACAATAATATCGTCACACGGCAGTTCGGGGCCTTCCTTGCCAAATACGATGTTTTGTTGACCCCCACCCTGGCGATCCGTACGCCAATGGCCAATGGTGAACTCTCACTGCTGAGGACAGACCTCGACCTAGACGGCTACGTCGACCTTCTCAGTGACGCATGCCGCTACCTGATGCCGCACAACGAGACCGGACTACCCGGACTCTCGATTCCGGCCGGCCATGATGCCGATGGAATGCCGTTAGGTGTCCAGTTGACGGCGACGTTTGGTGCTGAACATCTGCTCCTTCAACTCGCGGCGCAGTTTGAGAGTGCCTGCCCGCAATTTTCGCCGGCAACACCCCAGGTTCATGTGACCCGTCCTCCGCGCTGAGCCGGCGAAGTCCAGCCAAGCGACGGTTCGAATCCTGACCCATCCCGCCGCCAGTCTCCTTTCGAGTCACGCTCCCCGGCTGGGCTGTTCGCGCCGTGACGTGCAGGTTTCCTGCGGTTTCCGGGAGGTCCCGTCGAGTGGCCTGGGCTGTGTGAGGCCGAAGATCGCTGTCCGTTGGGAGTTTCTCTCCAGACCTGTGGACCGACAGGATGCGACAAAATGAAAATACTAATTTCTTTTCAATACCTCATTACCCTCTCATACGTGATGAGTTCGGCGTTCGTTCTAGATCGATTAGAGCGGCGCGCCAACTTTCGCAGTGACCCGCGCTCATCGGTTCACCTCGTCGAGGTCTTTGCGACTCAACTCAGGAGGTTCCCACGTCTGCCGGAAGTCAGTTCGACCTTGACCACGCTTGGCGGGCGACGCGCGAATAGTGACGGCCGCCGCGCGGCGGGAATGGGGCTAAGGTCAGCACATGGAGTGATCAACATGGCGTCGTTGAGTGTGATCCGGCGCTGGGCGCTTCGGAATGATCTATCGATCCGTGAGATTTCCTGCCGCACGAGCCTCTCGTGGAACGCCAACTGCAAAGGCGAGTCACTCCTCAGTGAAAATCCTGGGCCAAGTCTCGGTAGAAATCGACAGGTGTCCATCCGCATGATGCTCGGAAGGCTATGTCAGGACAATATTTAATTCCGGATGGACTCTAATAGAACTTGGATAGAAAATTAAACGACGGGGCCGCTTGCAGAATTCGCGATTCCCGTCTGCATTTCTACAGCGCACCGATGTTCCTGCGCTGGATCAACGCTGGCGCATATGGTTTCGGTGGTAAGATATACACGGCTGGCCATTGCCTCGACGTTTTCGCCTATCCAGGACAGCGAATCAATGGCTATCCTACCGCCGTGGCGGTCAGATTGACCACTATTGTGTAACGAATAGATGCCGCAACAAACAGGACCACCGCCCATATGGAACCCTCGCCGCCGAGCTTTTCCACGCCGACCGTCATGCTCATGCTCGCGCGGTTTGCGCCGATCACCATGGAACGTCTGGTCGAAGCGCTGCATCAGCGCGTCCCTCAGGCCGAAGGCTCGGCGGTTCTGAGTTCGCCCGGGGATGGGCCATCGAGTATCATCAGCGTCGCAGGGCAGTTGGTCGCGTTGCTGGCGGTTGATGCGCCACTGCCCGATGGGTGGCTGCAAGTCGTGCAACGATCCATGCACTGGCCAGGGGCAGCCGAGGCGTGCACACGCCATCGCGCGCACATCATCGTGTCCCTGATGGCGCCAACGCCCGATCCGCTTGCAGGCGCGCGTGCAATCACGGCAGCTGCGGGCGCACTCGCCCACATCCTTCGGGGCATTGTCCTTGCCGGGCTTTGGAGCGCCACGGTCCTCAATAGCGCGGAGGTCTGGGCACGCTCGTCGGTGGCGGCCTTTGCCCCCTATCCTGATTTTCCAGCCAGCCTGTGGGTCAGCCAGCATCCCTACAATGATGAGCGGTCTGGAGGTGTTGGGGTCGTCACCCAGGGGCTGGCCATATTTGTCGGTCGGGAACTGGAACTCACCGCACCAGCATCGCGCCTGCGGGCGCTGCTCGAGCGTGCGATTGGCCTGACGGCGTATCTCATACAGAACGGACCGGTGATGAAGGATGGAAGCTCCTTCGGCGTATCGACAACCGAGCGCATCAGCGTTCGATTGCGCGCTTCCATAACCTTTCCGGGGTTGGAAGTCATTGCCGGTTCGCTGGAGACCATAAAGTGAAGGTCGACGCGGGCGTGAACTCTTTTCGTTCGAAAATTGTTAATTGAATGATTCACATCGAATTATTGGCAGGCATATGCTGGTTCTGGGATAGTTTGAGTATCAACTGAGGTTCCGAGAGGATAGTGCAGTGACCGCAACGACCGCTGACGACGGAACCTGCCGCCCGACCGATGGAAGTTCGAATCACCCACCTCGCATGCAACAGCCTAAACGACGGAAATTCTATCTGATGGAAATCAGACGCGGGGGCGGCAGCGGCTGGACTCTTCTGAACGGAAAAATACTCATGGGGACCATGGGATCGCCAGACCCGTTTCAACGAAGCTTTCCGGACTACGGCGCTCGGCCTCGCTTTCGTGTCAAGGCTCGTTCCCAGCGAAAATTCTTTGACATAAGATGGATGGGTGATTTCTGGCTCGTCACGGATCGCGCGAAGGCCGCACTTACGGAGCTTAGCAAGACCGACTTCAAGTTTCTCGCTGTCGATACCGAGGTTGATCCGGGTCAGCCGCCGCTCGTTCTGTGGTTATGCGACATCGCGACGGTTCTGGACGCGATTGATGAGTCCAGGTCTCAGGTTGAGTCAGGACTGAGCGACGAAGGGTACAAGGTGCATTGGGTTAGTGGTATCAGCCGGTTGACCTTCGATGAGGCGGTCGTGGGCGAACACCATGCTTTCCGTCTGCTGACAAATTATACCGTTATAGTAACCGATGATATCTTTAGGGACACCATCAGGAAAGCAGGCCTGACCGGCCTTAGTTATCGGGACGCATCGAAGCAACTAGGCGAGAGATAATTATAATATCGGTATGAAACTCTCCGATCACGAGGGACGCCATGACAGTTGCTCTTCAGGACCATCATCTGATTTCCATCGATATTGCGGGACGTAGCGATATTATAAAGACATTGTCTAATGTCGACTTATTTAATTTTAATGCATCGAGTAATCGGATATACTTGCCCTCGTCAGCGAGCCTAGCATCAGCACTCGGTATCTCCTATCACTCCGGTGCGCCGTTAGCCAGTTATGAGAGCGGCGTGGAGAGGTTCCTCTCCAGTCTCCAAGCTAACAATCCCTCAATGTGGGCGGCCGCGAAATCAGAACAGTTTCAGATCGACGCCAGAACGCTGCTCCCCGCCAATGCGAGCAATCTGAATTTTTTCCGGGATCAAGTGAACGCCTTTACGAATGTGCTGGCATGGGGGTTTCGAGAGGGGAAAATCTTCACCAACGCAGGGAACCAGTCGCAAGCCGCAGTGGACGCCCAGAACAGCGCGTTCTTTGCCCCTGGCAATCTCCAAAGTCTATTGGCAAACAACGCAACCGTAACCG
>CAIYSR010000033.1 GCA_903928895.1 uncultured Rhodospirillales bacterium
GGGGCGCTGGCGCAGGGCGGGTTCGCGCGCGGCTATGCGCGGCGGGCGGCGGTCAATCTCGACAATGCCGGGGGCTGAGATGCGCAGGATCACGGTGGCGGGCGGCAATTTGTTCCGCATCGCGGCGGACGAACTCGGCGATGCGACGCAATGGGTGCGCATCGCGCGGCTGAACCGGCTGAAGGACCCGGTGCTGACCGGCGTGGTGACGCTGCTGCTGCCGGCGCGCGACGCCTCGGCCGGCGGCGGGGTGGTGCGGCTGTGAGCGGCACGCAAGATGTGCGCTGGCCGCGGCTGCGGGTGCTGGCCGAGGGGCGCGAGGTGCTGGGAGTGTTCGAGGCCGATGTGGTCTCCAACAACCACTTCGCCGCCGACAGCTTCCAGCTCGGCGTGGCGGTGGCGGCCGATCCGGCGGGCAATGCGGCGCTGACGGCGAGCCCGGGCGTGGTGCTGGACGTGCAGGTCTCGCTCGATGACGGTTCCGGCTTCACCAGCCTGGTGCAGGGCGAGGCCGACCAGGTCCGGCTCGATGCGACGCGCGGCGTGTTGCGGCTGGAGGGGCGGGATTTGTCGGCGCGGCTGATCGAGACCCGCACCGCCGAGACCTTCGCCAACCTCACCGCGAGCGAAATCGCCGAACTGCTGGCCGGGCGCCACGGGCTCGCCGCCGATGTGCAGGCGACGACGCGGCTGATCGGGCGCGGCTGGGCGCAGGGGCGCGACGTGGTCGGGCTCGGGCGGCACGGGCGGGTGACCACCGAGTGGGACCTGCTGGTGGCGCTGGCCGGATTCGAGGGGTTCGATGTCTGGGTGAGCGGGACGACCCTGCATTTTCGCCCAGGTGAGGCGGGTGGTTCGGTGACGCTGACGCCATCGGAGGTGAGTTCGCTGCGGCTGGAGCGGGCGATGACGCTGGCCGGCGATATCGAGGTGGTGGTGCGGAGCTGGAACGTGTTGCAGAGCCGCGCCTTCACCCAGGTGGCGCGGCGCCAGGGAACCGGACATGGCGGCAAGAGCGAACGGGCGCAGCGCTATGTGTATGTGTTGCCCGGGCTGACGCCGGACGAGGCGTTGCAGGTGGCGCAGGCGCGGCTGGCCGAAATCACCCGCCATGAGCGGGTGGTGGCGATCGAAATGCCGGGCGAACTCGAGATTTCGCCGCGCGGCCGGCTGACGCTGGCGGCGACGGGGACGGATTTCGACCAGGACTACTGGGTGGACCGGGTGGCGCGGCGGATTTCGGTGGCGCAGGGGTTCCGCCAGACCGTCCATGGCCGGAACAGCACCGGCGGGCAGGAGGGTTCGGCGTGGAGCGTTTCCTGAATGCGATGAAGGGCAGGGCGGCCGCGCTCGACCGCGCCGCCGGCCAGGCCCGGTTCGGCCTCGTCGCGAGCGTCGATCCGGCGCGCTACGCGGCAAGGGTGCGGTTGCAGCCTGAGGATGTCCTGAGCGGCTGGCTGCCGGTGCTTTCGCCCTGGGTGGGCGCGGGCTGGGGCTTCGCGGCACTGCCGGCGGCGGGCGACCAGGTGTTGGTGGTGGCGCAGGAGGGCGATGCCGACAACGGGGTGATCCTCGGCGGCAGCTACTCCGCCGCGATGCCGCCGCCGAGCGCTGCGGTGGGCGAGGTCTGGCTGGTGCATGCCTCCGGCGCCTCGCTGCACCTGGCCAATGACGGCACCGTGCGGGTCAACGGCGACCTGCACGTCAACGGCGACGTGTTCGACCGCGCCGGCTCGCTCGACCGGTTGCGCCAGCGCTACGACCGACATGTCCATCCGGCCCCGGGCGCGACGACGTCGCTACCGGATTAGCGCGCGAGCGGGTTCAACGCGGACGATGGAGGATGGCGATGGCGGATGCGTGGCACATGTTCGGCGGCGATCTGGCGGTCTCGGCGACCGGCGATCTTGCCGCCGCCGAGGGCGCGGCGCTGGGCCAGCAGCGGGTACTGCGGCGGCTGCTGACCTCGCCCGGGGATTATCTGTGGCAGCTCGACTACGGCGCCGGGCTCGGCCGCTTCGTCGGCGCGACCGTGGATGAAGCGCGGATCGAGGCGGTGATCCGCGGGCAGATGTTCAAGGAGGCCGCGGTGGCACGCCAGCCAGAGCCGGTGGTCGACGTCAGCGCCGATGCGCTCGGGCGGGTGTTCGTGCAGGTGCGCTATGCCGATGCCGCCTCGGGGGCGTCGCAGATGTTGTCGTTTTCAGTGAGCAACGGGTAGGGCGCGATGCAGATGCAGCTTCAGAATTTCGCCTCCCTGGTGGGGGCGGGGGCGGCGGCGGTGCAGGGCACGGCGCGGCAGCTCGTCGATTTGACCGTGGGGTCCACCCTGCGCGCGGTGCTGGAGGCGAGCGCCTCGATCGCGCTGTGGGTGCAGTGGCTGATCGTGCAGGTGGTGCAGACCACCCGCGCCGGCACCGCCGAAGGCGCCGACCTCGATAGCTGGATGGCCGATTTCGGCGTGGCGCGGCTGCCGGCGGTGGCGTCCTCCGGGGTGCTGAATTTCGCCCGCTACACCAGCGGCGGCAGCGCCGTGGTGCCGGTGGGGACTCTGGCGCGGACCGCCGACGGGGCGCACCTGTTCGCGGTTGCCGCCGATCCCGCCAATCCGGCATGGACCGGCGCCGGCTATGCCATGGCCGCCGGCGTCGCCTTTGTTCCCGTCCCGGCGGTGGCGCAGGCGGCGGGGGCGGCGGGCAATGTGCAGGTAGGCTCGGTCACGCTGATCGCCGCCGCGGTGCCGGGGGTCGATACGGTCGCCAATGCCGCTGCCTTCACCGGCGGGCGCGACGCGGAGAGCGACGCGGCGCTGCGGGCGCGCTTCACCCGCTTTCTCGACAGCCGCGCCCGCGCCACCGGGGCTGCGATCCTCTATGCCATCGACGGGGTGCAGCAGGGGCTCCAGCGCACGTTGCAGGACAATACCCCGGTGCTCGGCAGCTTCCTCGTCACCGTCGATGACGGCAGCGGCGCGCCCTCTTCCAGCCTGATCGCCGCCGTGGCCGCCGCGGTCGAGGCGGTGCGCCCGCTCGGCGCGCTTTACGCCGTGCAGGCGCCGGTGGTGATCCCGGCCGACGTTTCGCTCAGCGTGACCCTCGTCGACGGCGCCGTTGCCGGCACCGTGCGGGCCGCCGTGGCGGCGGCGATCACGGACCACATCAACACTCTCGGTCTCGGCGCCGCGCTGGCCTGGTCGCGGCTGATCCAGGTCGCCCACGAGGCCTCGCCACTGGTCGCCGCGGTCTCCGCCGTGCTCGTCAACGGCGGCGCGGCCGATCTCGTGCCTGGACCCGGCGGGGTGGTGAAGCCCGGCGCCGTGGTGGTGTCGTGATGACCGGCGATCAGGCCGACATGGCGGCGCGGCTGCGCGCGGCGCTGCCCGGGCGCTGGTTCGGCGATGCCGCCCCGGTGCTCGACGGCGTGTTGGCCGGTATCGCCGCGATCTGGGCGACGCTCTACGCCCAGTTGCAGGCCGCCATCGCGCAGACCCGGATCGCCACCGCGAGCGGCGGGTTTCTCGATATGATCGTGCTCGATTTCTTCGGCCGCCGCGTCCATCGGAGGGTGGCTGAGTCCGACGATCCATTCCGCGCCCGCATCCTGCGCGAAATGCGGCGCGAACGCGGCACCCGCGGCGCCCTCGTCACCGCCCTCACCGACCTCACCGGCCGAGCCCCTCTGGTCTTCGAACCCGCCCGCCCCGCCGACACCGGGGCCTGGAACGGCCAGGCCGGCTACGGCAGCGCCGGACGCTGGGGCAGCCTCATGCTGCCGCGACAATGCTTCGTCACGGCCTTCCGCCCGGCCGGGCAGGGCATCGCCCGAGTTGTGGGTTGGGGCAGCCCGGGCGGCGGCTATGGCAGCGGCGGCGCCTGCTGGGCCGACCACGCGGCGATCGGCGGGCAGGTGACCGACGACGACATCGCCGCCACCGTGGCGGACACAATCCCCGTGGCATCCATCGCCTGGTTGCGGATTTCGAGTTGAGCAGAGGTAAGGAAGGCCAGGGCTCCGCCGTCGCCGCGCAAGCGGCGCGTCGGATCGACCCGCCAAGGGCCGGGAGGCCCTTGGAACCCATCACTTAAGTGGCTGGTGATCGAGGAGGGGGCCGATCTCGCCGTTGCAACGGCTGGGTTGGCCCCCTCCTCTATCACCAGCATTCCCTAAACGGACGGGGGTCCAGGGGCCACGGGCTCCTGGCGGGTCCAGGGCGGCGCCCTGGCCTTGCTGCTTCCGTCATCTCAAACCCACAGTGAGGCGCAATGGACCGGAATATTGTCTATCCTGGGGCGATTCCGTTGGATACGGATCTGCGCGTGGCCAATCGCAATGCGATGGTGGCGCTGGGGGCTCTGATCGGGGCGACGCTGGGCACCGGGCAGGTGGTGGACGGGCTGGCGGTGGCGCCGACGGTGCCGGCGTCGATGGCGGTGACTGTGGCGGCGGGAAGCATCACCCAGCTCGCCGTGATCGATGCGGTCGCCTATGGCTCGGCCGGGGCGGATGCGACGCCGCTGATGAAGATGGGGGTGAACACCGCCCCAGTGTCCTTCAGCCTGGCCGCGCCGGCGACGGCAGGGCAGTCGGTGCTGTATCTGATCCAGGCGGTGTTCGGCGAGAACGACGACACCGCGACGGTGCTGCCTTATTTCAACGCCGCCAATCCGGCGGTGCCGTATCTCGGGCCGAACAACACCGGGGCGGGGCAGGTGACGCGGCGGCGGCAGTCGGTCCAGTTGCAGCTCAAGGTGGGTGCGGCGGCGGTGACGGGGACGCAGGTGGCTCCACCGGTGGATGCGGGGTGGGTCGGGCTGGCGACCATTCTAGTGTCGGCGGGGCAGAGTTCGGTGTCCGCGGCCAACATCACCGCGCTGGCGGGCGGGGCGCCCCTGGCGTTCAAGCTGCCGGCGCTGCGGCCGGGGTTTTCGGCGATTGCGAGCTTCACCGCCGGGGGCAGTTTCGTGGTGCCGGGCGGCGTGACGCGGGCGAAGGTGACGGTGATCGGTGGCGGCGGCGCCGGCGGCACCCATGCGAGCCAGCCCGGCGGCGGCGGCGGCGCGGGCGGCCAGGCGGTGCGCATCGTCGGCGGCCTGGTGCCGGGCGCGAGCGTGGCGGTGACGGTGGGCGCCGGCGGCGCGGCCTCGGCGGCGCCGGGGTTCGGCGGCAATGGCGGCACCTCGAGTTTCGGCGCCTATGTCTCGGCGACCGGCGGGCTCGGCGGCATGGGCGGCACATCGGCCGCGGTGAATGCCGGCGGGGCCGGGGGCGCGGGGGTGGGTGGCGATGTCAATTTCGCCGGAGCCTATGGCACCGATGCGATCAACCCGGCCGGGCGCGGCGGCGATGGCGGCGGCCCCGGCGGCGGCCGCGGCTCGACCGGCACC
>CAIYSR010000034.1 GCA_903928895.1 uncultured Rhodospirillales bacterium
CAATCGTGTGAAGGCAGGCAAGGCAATCAAGGCTCCGCCGGCAATGGGCCGCGGGCGCTTTGAACCCGTTCCATTCAGCGGCTGGATCAGCGACCTTCAGTTGAAAACACCGATCTTGCTTGCGCCGCAGGCCATCAATCCTGCGATATCGGCACGATCTTGCCCGGGAGGAAAGAATTGATGGGCTTCGCCCGCCGCCGCGCGCGAGATCGCGGGCTTCCAACTGAAGGTCAGTGATCCGGCCGCTTAAATGAATGGGGTCCAGGGGCCTACGGCCCTTGGCCGGCGGGGCCTGTCTTGTTCGCTTCGCCTTCACCCGATTGCCCTGGGATCAGGCATCGGGGCGCTGGACAGCGGGCGAAGCCCCTCACTATAGGAAGGGCTTACGCGCCGGAGCAGAAAACCGCCATGAGCACGCCAGCCCCGATTGTCCCCGTGATCCTCTCCGGCGGTTCGGGCACCCGGCTGTGGCCGGTGTCGCGGGAAAGCTTTCCCAAGCAGTTCTGGCCGCTGATTTCGGATCAGTCGATGATCCAGGATACCGCCGCGCGGGCGCTGGGCGAGGGCTTCGCCGCGCCGGTGGTGGTATGCAACCAGGAGCATCGCTTCCTGGTGGCGGAGCAGATGCGCGCGCTCGGCATCGCGGCGGCCCGCATCGTGCTGGAGCCCGTGGGGCGCAATTCCGCGCCGGCGATCCTGGCCGCCGCCCTGCTGGTGGCGGAGACCGACCCCGATGCCGTGCTCTGGATGATGGCCGCCGATCACGCGATCGCCGACCTGCCGGCGCTGCACCGCGCGCTCGCGGTCGCGGCGGCGGCGGCGCGCGCCGGGCGGGTGGTGACCTTCGGCATGAAGCCGACTTCGCCCGAAACCGGGTATGGCTACATCGAGGCTGGCGCACTGCTGGAAGGGCAAGGCGGCGCCAGGGCGGTGACCCGCTTCGTGGAAAAGCCGGACGCGGCCACGGCCGCGGCGCTGGTGGCGACGGGCACGCATTTGTGGAACTCGGGGATGTTCGTATTCACCGCACGCACCCTGATCGACGAGATGGCGGCGCACAGCCCGGCCGTGGTCGGCCCGGTGAAGGCGGCGGTGCGCGGGCGCAAGACCGATCTCGACTTCATTCGCCTCGATGCCGAGGCCTTCGCCGCCAGCCCCTCGATCAGCCTGGACTACGCGGTGGCGGAGAAGACGGCGCAGGCGGCGGTGGTGACCGCCGATATCGGCTGGACCGATGTGGGCAGTTGGGGCGCGCTGTGGGAACTCGGCGCCAAGGACGCCGGCGGCAACGTGGCGCTGGGCGACGTGCTGCTTGAAGGGGCGACGGATTGCTACGTGCGTTCGGATGGGATCGTCACCGCCGTGGTCGGCCTGGCCGACGCGATTGTGGTGGTGACCGAGGATGCGGTGCTGGCGATGCATCGCGACCGGGCGCAGGACGTCAAGAAGGTCGTTGACCGCTTGAAGGCGGCCAAGCGGCACGAGGCAGTGGCACATAACCGCGTGTATCGGCCGTGGGGGTTCTACGAGAGCCTGATCCTGGCGGAGCGGTTCCAGGTGAAACGCATCGTGGTGACGCCGGGGCAGAAACTGTCGCTGCAGAAACATTTCCATCGTGCCGAGCACTGGGTGGTGGTGAACGGCTCGGCGTTGGTGACGCGCGATGCCGAGGTGCTGCTGGTGCGCGAAAACGAGAGCATCTATCTGCCGCTGGGCTGCGTTCACCGGCTCGAGAATCCGGGGCGGATCCCGTTGACGCTGATCGAGGTGCAGTCCGGCGCCTATCTCGGCGAGGACGATATCGTGCGGATCGAGGATACCTACGGGCGGAGCTGAGCAGCCGACCGCAATTCGCCAGATGATACCAACCGACGCAAAGGCTGACTCTTCCAGCCTTTGCCTGGGTTGGTATCGCGCGCCGGGTTGGCGGGCGGCGGCGCGCCAAAAGAGACTCATACCGGCCGCCGTTGGCCCATTCTTCATGGGTCAACGGCGGCTGGTATGGCAGAATGATCGTCAGATTCCGGCGGGTTGGACTGGTTCCGGACGGATCAAGGTGGCGATACCCGCGGCAGCGCACAGCGCGGCGGCAACGATCAGGCTGATGTGGATCGGTCCGCTGGTGGTCAGCGTGAACAGCAGGCCGACGAAGGCGGTGCCCAGGGTCTGGCCCATCAGCCGGGCCGTGGCCTGCATGCCCGAAGCGCCGCCACTGCGGTTGGCCGGCGCCGAGGTGATGATGGTGCGATTGTTGGGCGAGTTGAACAGGCCGAAGCCGATCCCCGAGAGGCTCATGCGCCAGGCGATGTCCGCCATGCTGGGCGCGTCCGGAAGAAAGATCAGGGCAACGATACCCGCCACCATCACCGCCTGACCGAGTGCGCCAACGCGGGCGGCGGAAAAATGATCGGACAGGCGGCCGGCGATCGGGGCGACGAAGGCAACGGTCAGTGGCCAGGGCGTCATCAGCAAACCGGTCTGGCCGCGGGTCATGTGAAGAGTATCTTCGAGGAAGAAGGGCATGCAGACCCAGATCATGCCCTGCGCGGCGAAGGACAGGGTCGAGGCGGTGACGGAGAAGGCGAAGGCCGGGCGGCGCATGAGATCGACCGGCAGCAACGGGTTGGGGCGGCTGAGCTGGCGACGCAGCAGGGCGAGAAACGCCGCAGCGGCGATCGCGAGTTCGAACCCCGCAACCGCGAGTTGGCCCGGCTCACCCGCGCCGTCGATCCCGAGGATGAGGCCACCGAAGGCGATGGCATTGAGGATGGCGCTGATGCCATCGAAGCTGTGGCCGGCGCGCGGGCTGTCCGGCAGCATCCGCAGGCCAAGCCAAACGCCGGCGATGCCGAACGGGATGTTGAGGGCGAAGAGGTATTCCCACGGGGCGACGGCGAGCACGGCCGAGGCGACGGAGGGGCCAAGGGCGCCGGTGGCGGAGCCGATCATGGCGTTGATGCCGAAGCCGCGGCCGAGGGTGCGGCGCGGGTAGATAAAGCGCAGCAGCGCCGAGTTCACGCTCATCACGCCGGAGGCGCCGATGCCTTGCACGATGCGGGCCGCGATCAGCATCGGCAGGTCGTGCGCGAGCGAACAGGCGAGGGAAGCCAGCGTGAAAACAACGAGGCCGACCAGGTAGACACGGCGGAAGCCGAGGATTTCGCCCAGGGCCGCGAGCGGCAGCAGCGTCATCGTCACCGAGAGCTGGTAGGCGTTGACCACCCAGATCGCCGAGGCGGGGGAGACGTCGAGGTCCCGTGCGATCGTGGGCAACGCGATATTGGCGATGGTCCCGGTCAGCACCGCCATGACCAGCCCGAGGCCGGTGGTGAAGATGGCCCAGAATTGCCTGGGCTGGGGTAGGCCGTCGGGAGCGGTCGCGCTCACGCGCCGACACCGTGGTGATCGGCCCAGCCGACACCGTGGTGATCGGCCCAGCCGACACCGTGGTGATCGGCCCAGCCGACACCGTGGTGATCGGCCGCGCCAATAAGGCCGGCGTCGGCGCCGAGGGCGGCCTGGATAACGCGGGGCCGGAGCGTGGCCGAGTGGAGCGCGAGCGCGGCCTCGAGGCGGGGGAGGAAGCCGACAGCGAGGCCGAGGCCACCACCGAGAACAATCACCGCCGGGTCGGCGATGGCCTGCAAGGTAACCAAGCCGCGCGCCAGTTCGGCCAGCATGGCCGCGAGCGCCGGCCCATCGGCGGCGAGGGCCTCGCGGGCATCGATGGTGGCGCCGCGGCGCGCGAGGCCGAAGCCCGAGGCGGTGTCCTCCAGACGGTCCCCGGGGAACGGGATCTGGCCGAGATGCCCGGCGAGCCCGTGCGCGCCCTGCCGCAACCGGCCGCCCTGGACCAGTCCGGCGCCGATGCCGGAGGACACGGTAACGAAGGCCATGTCCTGGCCCTGGCCGGCGCCGTGACGATATTCGCCCCAGGCGGCGGCCTGGGCGTCGTTCAGGGCACTGGCCGGCACCGCGAAATTGTCGCCCAGGGCTTCCAGGATCGGGAATCCTTCCGGCACCGGCAACGTCGCCGGGTTGACGGCCGACCACATCCCCGCGCGGATCACGCCGCTGACCGCCGCGGCGACGGCATGATGGCCCCAGCCACGTGTGGCATCGGCCAGCGTGGCAAGCCAGGCGGCGGGACCGGCGGCGCGGTCGGTCGGCAGAAGAATGCGACGGGCGATCCGGCCATGTTCGACCAGGGCGGCCGATGACTTGCTGCCGCCGATGTCGAGCGCCAGGACGGGGAGCGGCCGGGCGGCGGCGATCGCGCTTGCATACCAGCCGGTGATGGTCTCCGGCCGGGTGATGGCGCTGCCGGCAACCACGGCCAACGCACCCTCGCGGATCGCAGCAGCGGCCAGCGCGGGCGTGTTGAAGCGTCCCTCGGCCAGCACCGGGGCACCCAGGGCAACGGCGGCACGGACGAAGGCGAGGTCCGGATCGGCGGGGGTCGGTCCACCGGTGTAGCCGGACATCGTGGTGCCGATGAGGTCGGCACCCGCGGCCAGGGCGGCGCGGACATCCTCCATGTCGGCGCAGTCGGCCATGGCGAGCCGGCCGCGCGCGTGGATGGCGCCGATCAGATCAGCCACCGGCACCGGGCGGGGCCGGTTGGTGGCGTCCACCGCGATGATCGGCGCCCCGGCGTCGGCCAGCGCCGCGACGTCCTCAAGCAGGGCAGTGATGCGGACGGGAAAGGCATCGAAGTCACGCTTCAGCAGGGCGATCAGCGGCGCATCGGTGGCGGCGCGCACGGCGGCGACATTGGCCACACCCTCGATGCGCAGCCCCTTGGCGCCGCCGTCGAGCGCGGCCAGGGCAAAGCCGACGACGAATGCGATGCTGTCGGTCGGGCCATCCGGCACCGGCTGACAGGAGACGACGACGCCGCCTGCCAGGGCGGCGATCAGCGGATGGGGCATCTCGGCTCCTCGGGGATCACAGGCCCCAGCGGCGGATGAACCATGTCTTTACCAGATGGGTCAGCACCGCATAGGCCAGCAGCATCGCCAGCACCGAAGGCCAGTAGAGCGCGGGCAAAGGGTGGAAACCGAGGGCATCGCCGACGAAGGAGCCCGGGATCAGCGCGCCGATCACGCAGACGACGATGGTGGTGACAATCAGCGGCGTGCTCGCACGGCTCTGCAGGAAGGGAATGCGGGCCGTGCGGATGATGTGGATGATCAGGGTCTGGGTCAGCAGCGATTCGACGAACCAGCCGGCCTGGAACAGGCCCGGATCGGTCCAGGCATTGAAGGCGAACAACATCAGGCCGAAGGTCGCGTAATCGAAGATCGAGCTGATCGGGCCGATGAACAGGACGAAGCGGGTAAGGTTGGCGATGTCCCAGCGGCGCGGGGTGGCGATGTATTCGTCGTCCACCGTGTCCGTTGGGATGGTGGTCTGCGAGAAGTCGTAGAGCAGGTTGTTGGTCAGCACCTGGATCGGCGCCATCGGCAGGAAGGGCAGGAAGATCGACGCGCCAAGCACGCTGAACATGTTGCCGAAATTCGAGCTGGCGCCCATTTTCATGTACTTGACGATATTGCCGAAGATGCGCCGGCCTTCAAGCACACCGTGTTGCAGGACCATCAGGTCCTTCTCAAGCAGGATGATGTCGGCCGACTCCTTGGCGATATCCACCGCCGTGTCGACCGAGATGCCGACATCTGCGGCCTGCAACGCAGGACCGTCGTTGATGCCGTCACCGAGGAAGCCGACGACATGACCGGCCGCGCGCAGGGCGGCGATGACCTCGGCCTTCTGCGCCGGGGCGAGCTTGGCGAAGACGTCGCAGGTCTCGACCGCTGCGGTCCGCTCGGACGGCGCCATGGCCGCGAATTCGGCGCCGGTGACGATCCGATCCGCCGCCATGCCGACCTGGCGGCAGATGGTGCGGGTAACCGTCGCGTTGTCGCCGGTGAGGATCTTGGTGCGCACCCCCGAGGCGGTGAGCGCTTTCAGCGCCGCCGGCACGCTTTCCTTCGGCGGGTCGAGGAAGGCGATGTAGCCGAGCAAGGTCAGGCCGGTTTCGTCCGGCACCTTGTAGACGGCTTGCGGGATTGGGAATTCCCGGAAGGCGACCGCGACGACGCGGAAGCCCTGGCCGTTGAGCTTCTCCATTTCCTTACGCGCATCCTCGAAGTGCCCTGGATCGAGCGGGCCGCCGGTCTCGCCGAGGACGTATCGGTTGCAGATCGAGAAGATCTCCTCGACCGCACCCTTGGTCACCATCAGGTGGGAACCGTCACCGCGATCGAGCACAACGGACATGCGACGGCGCTGGAAGTCGAACGGGATCTCGTCGACCTTGGTGTAATCGGCCAGCCGGCCGGCATGCTCGGGGGTGGCGGCATGGGCGATCACCGCCTCGTCGAGCAGGTTGTGCAGGCCCGACTGGTGGAAGCTGTTGAGCCAGGCGTATTGCAGCACGCGCTGGCTCTCCTCGCCCTCGAAGTCGAGGTGGTACTGCACGATGATATGGTCCTGCGTCAGCGTCCCGGTCTTGTCGGTGCACAGCACGTCCATCGCGCCGATGTTCTGGATGGCGTTGATGCGCTTGACGATCACCTTCTTGGACGCCATGGCCATGGCGCCCTTGGCGAGGTTGACGGTAACGATCATCGGCAGCATCTCGGGCGTGAGGCCGACCGCGACCGCGACCGCGAACAGCAGCGCCTCGAGCCAGTCGCCCTTGGTCAGCCCATTGATGAGGAAGACCGCCGGCACCATCACGAGGATGAACCGGATCATCATCCAGGTGAAGCGGGCAATGCCGATATCGAAATCGGAGGGCGGCCGCTTGCCGGTCATGTCATGGGCGAGCTTGCCGAATTCGGTGTTCCTGCCCGTGCGCAGGATCACCGCGGTGGCGCTGCCGCTGACCACGTTGCTGCCCATGAAGCAGAGGTTGGGCAGGTCGAACCCCTCCCCGGTCCCGGGGGTGATCTCCTTCTCCACCGGCATCGCCTCGCCGGTGAGCGTGGACTGGTTGACGTGAAGGTCCTTGGCCGAGATCAGGCGAAGGTCCCCGGGCACCAGGTCGCCCGCGGAGAGCTGAACGACATCGCCGGGGACGAGGGTATCGAGCGGGGTTTCGGCAAGACGCGACGCCCCATCGGCGCCCCGGCGCAGGACCGAGGCGCGGGTCTTCACCAGCGCGCGCAGGGCTGCGGCGGCGCGGTTGGAGCGGTGCTCCTGGACAAAGGCGAGCAGGACGCTGAGCACCACCATCAGCACGATGACAACGGCGGCGCGGGCATCGCCGGTGAACCAGGAGAGCCCTGCGAGAGATAGCAGGAGCGCATTCAAAGGGTTGCGCGCGCGGCCGATGAGCTCGGAGACAACGGTCGGAGCACGTTCAGTCGCGACCTGGTTGGGGCCGACGCTGACGAGGCGGGCCGCGGCTTCGGGCTCGCTCAGGCCGTTGGCCGTGGTGCCAAGCCGGGCCAGGAGATCGGGCAGCGGCGCGAGACTGTCGTCGTGGGAGGCGGTCATGCGACGAGACGGCGGAACTTGTGCAGCGCGCGCGGGTCGGGCGGCGTCGGCACGTCCGGGTTGAAGAAGGACCAGTTCGTGTGGGAGACCTCGCCGACATAGAGGTCGCCCCGGCTGTCCACGGCGATGCCGTGGGGGGCGAGGAATTCACCCGGGCCGAGGCCTGGGTGCAGCCCGCCGATACGGCCGAGGCGACGGCCGGTCATGTCGGTGATGGTGATCCGCGGCCCGATATTGGGCAGGTCGCGGTTGACCGCCATGCCAGGGCCGAGTTCGCCGATGAAGCAGGTCGGGCAGGCGCCGCGGGTCATGAACATCGCGCAGGGGCGATGCAGATTGTTCCATTGTCCCTGGTAGCGGCCGGAGCCGTCGAACACCTGGACCCGGTGGTTCTCGCGGTCGGCGACGTAGAGCATGCCCGCATCGTCGCAGACGAGATTGTGGACGATGTTGAATTCGCCGGGGTCGGTGCCCGGGCTGCCCCAGGAGTGAAGAAGACGGCCAGCTGGATCGAATTTATGGATGCAGGAATTGCCGTAGCCGTCGGTGACGTAGATGTCACCGTGCGGGGACAGGGCGGTATGAGTGCAGCGATGGAAGGGCAGGCCGGACATGTAGGCTGCGGGGCGGCCGGGGATCCCCAAAGTGAGCAGGACGCGGCCGTCGAGCGTGCATTGGCGTACGGTGTGGTCGCCGTCGTCGGTGAGCCAGATGGTCTCGTCCGCACCCATGTCGAGGCCGTGGGCGCGGGAGAACACGCCCTCGCCCCAGGATTTAAGGAAATTGCCGTCACGGTCGAACACCATCATCGGGTGTTCGCCGCGGTTGAAGACATAGACCCGGTCGTGACGGTCGACGCCGACGGCGCCGATCTCCTTGAAGCGCCACCCGGTGGGAAGTTTGGCCCAGTTCTCGACGATCTCGTAGCTGTAGTCGCCCGTGCCGACCGTGGTCATGCTGAACCTCCTGCCTTGGACGCGAGACTAGGGCGAGCGCCCGAGAATGACCAGTTGCTGGTGGATGAAGGCCCCTCGCGTGCGCCGATGAAAGATGACCCGCAGGCCCCTATCCCGCTGCTGCCGAGGCCCGGCCGTCGGAGAGGCGCCAGATGCGGTCGAGCCGCTCGGCGCCGGTCAGCCGGTGAGCGATCAGGATGATGGTGCGGCCGGCGGCGCTCTCGTTGAGCGTCGTGAAGAAGGCCCGCTCGGTCTCCGCATCGAGCCCGGCGCAGGGTTCGTCGAGGATCAGGATGGGCGCCTGCGAAAGCAGCGTGCGTGCCAGTACGAGGCGACGGCCCTGGCCACCGGAGAACCCGCTGCCGGCCTCGCCGACCCAGGTGTCGAGCCCCTCGGGCAGCGCCCGCACGGTGTCGGCGATGCGGGCCGCGGCGAGGGCGGCCCACAGCGCGTCATCGTCGGCATCGGGACGGGCGAGCAGCAGGTTGGCGCGGATGGTGTCGGCGAAGAGATGGGTGGATTGCGCGAGCCAACCGATGCGGGCACGCACCACGGCGGCGTCGAGGGTAGCCAGGTCGGTGCCGCCAAGCAGGATGCGGCCGGATTGCGGCGCCGCGACCTTGAGCGCGAGAGCGGCAAGGGTGGATTTTCCGATGCCGGAGGGACCGAGCAGGGCGATGCGGTTGCCGGACGGGATATCAAGCGTCAGACCGCTGAAGACCTCGGCGCGGTCATCCTGCCAGCGGAAATGCACCCCCTCGAACCGGAGCGCATTGCCGCGCGGCGGGGCGGCGGGCTGGTCGGGATCGGGCAGCATGGGCGGACCGTTGGCTGCTTCGAGCACGCGGCGGGCGGCGGCAGCGGCATGGCCGGCCGCAACCCCGGCACGCGGCAGGCCACCAACCGCTTCGAAGGCGGCCACGGCAAGGAAGGCGGCGGCGGCGATCGCAGGATCAAGCCCGATGGCGGCGAAGAGTGCGAGCAGCGCGGCCTGACCGCACAGGAAAGCCAGCGCCCCGGCACGCGCGGCGCGGGTGGCCAGGTCATGCTGGGCAGCCAGCAGCGCCGCTTCGCGGGCCTGGATGGTCGCGAGCTGGCGGCCCTCGGCCCCGAAGGCCCGAACCTCGCGCAGTCCTGCCAGAGTGTCGTGTACGGTGACGCGCAGGGCCGAGGCAGCGGCGGCGAGGCGCTCGCCGGCGCCGAGGGTCAGCGTCGCCGCACTCCAGGGCAGCCAGAAGGCGGCGAAGGCGAACAGGGCGACGACGACGAAGGCGAGCGGGAGGCTGGCTTTGCCGATCTGCCAGAACAGCACCGGCACCAGGAATACCGCGCCCGCGAGCGGCAGCGCGACACGAAGATAGACGCCATCGAGCGCCTCGATATCGTTGACCAGGCGAGACAGCACGTCACCGGCACGACGGAAGCCAAGCCCTCCGGCGGAGCTGTGCGCCAACCCGCGGAAGAACCACACCCGCAGATCGGCGATGGCCCGGAACATGGCGTCGTGGCTGACGAGCCGCTCGGCGTAGCGCAGCACAACCCGGGCCGGGCCGAGGACGCGCAGGGCGGCGGCGCCGGTCAGCACGCCGGCGGCCGCGATCAGGGCGCCGGACAGCGTCATCATCCACACCGCGGTGGCAAGCGCGGCAATCGAAATCAGCGCCCCGGCGACGAGCCAGAAGGCGCGGCAGCGCCATAGCCAGGCGATCTGCAACAGGGCTTTCATGCGCCACCGCGCGATGCCGCGATGCGGCCATGCCGCAGGTCGAGCCGGCGGCCGGCGAAGGCGTGGGCCGCGGTGGCGTGGCTGGCGAGGATGACGGTGCGGCCGATGGTCAGGCGCTTGAGGCTCTCGAACACCTCGGCCTCCGTGGTCGGGTCGAGATGGGTGGTGGGTTCGTCGAGCAGGAGCACGGGGGCATCCTTGAGAAAGGCGCGGGCAATGGCGATGCGCTGGGCCTGGCCGCCGGACAGGCCGAAGCCGCCGTCGCCAATCAGGGTGTCGAGTCCGTGCGGCAGAGCGTCGGCGAATCCGTCGATCCGGGCGAAGCGGGCTGCGTCCTCCACCGCGGCGTCATTCGCCTCGGGACGGGCGAAGCGGATGTTCTCGCGCAGCGTGCCCGCGAACAGGACGGGGCGCTGCCCGATCCAGGCGGTCAGGCGCGACTGCGCG
This sequence comes from uncultured Rhodospirillales bacterium, assembly GCA_903928895.1. Lineage (GTDB taxonomy): Bacteria > Pseudomonadota > Alphaproteobacteria > Acetobacterales > Acetobacteraceae > CAIYPH01. Next base: position 10,636 of record CAIYSR010000034.1, read on the forward strand.
GCGGGCACAAGGGTCGCGAAATCGGCGCCATTGAAGGTGACCCTGCCGCTGTCGGGAGCGATGAAGCCGAGCAATATCTCGATGACGCTGGATTTGCCGGAGCCCGAGGGGCCCGCGAGGATGACCGTCTCGCCGGCATTGACGCGGAAGCTGACGTCGTCGAGCGCCCTGCCGCGGGAAGGGTCCCAGCTGAGGCAGACATGCTCGAAGTCGATGGTGACCCCGTGGGCGGCAACGTTGCGGACCTCGAGGACGGGCGGCGGCGGCGGCAGCGGCGGCAGTTCGATCAGCGCCTCGGCGGCGCCGATCGCGTGCATCCGGTCCTGATAGGCGGCAGCGAAACTGCGCAGCGGGGCGAAGAACTGTGGCACCAGAAGAAGAACAAACAGCGCCGTCTCAGCATCGGCGAGCGTGCCGTCGCGCATCAGGCTGCCATAGCGCAGCGCGATCAGCACCAGGGCGGCGGCGGCGGCGAGGTCAAGCGCAGCGGAGGACAGGAAGGCGACGCGCAGCACGCGCATGGTGCGGCGGCGCAGTTCGTCGGCGGCGCTGCCGAGCGTCTGCGCCTCGGCCTCCGCGCGCCCCGCCAGCACGATGGTGGCAATGCCCTTGATGCGATCGAGGAAGCGGGCCTGGAGCCGGGCCATGGCGGCAAATTGCTGGCGCGCGGCGAGCGCGGCGCCGATGCCGGAGAGCGCCATGGCGAAGGGCACCAGCAGCCCGGTCACGCCCAGGATCAAGGCGGCCACGGGATCGAGCACCAGCACCACCAAAGCGACCGCAGCGGGGCCGGCCATCGCCAGCACGGCTGCGGGCAGGTAGCGGCCGAACAGCCCGTCCACCGCCTCGATGCGATCGATCACGGTGGCGGTCAACGTGCCGGAATGGGACCCGCGCAGCATGGCGGGGCCGGCCGCGAGCAGGCGGGCGAGCGCGTCGCTGCGCAGGCGGCGGCGCGCCACCGCACCGGCCTCGAAGCTGGCCTGTTCCGACAGCAGGCCGAACCCGGCCTGAACCAACGCGGCCACCGCGAACCCGAGCAGCGGGAGCGGCGCGAAGCCCTTGCCGGCAAGCCCCTGGGCCAGCACGGCGGCAGCGCACCACGCCGCCGCAACGGCGGCGAGCGCGCTCGCCACGCCGCAGGCGACCACCGGCAGCGCGCCGCGGCGGGCCAGCCTGGTCTGGGCGCGCAACCAGGCGCGGGTGGCGATACGGGAGTCGTGCATCAGCGTGGTTTAGAGCGGAACCGGCGACAACGGAACCACATGGATCAATGCATCACGTCGCCGCCGTTGGGGGACAGGGTCGCGCCCACATAATAGCCGCCATGCGGGCCGGCCAGGAGCAGCGCGGTGGCGGCGATTTCCTCGGCGGTGCCGAAGCGCCCGGCCGGCAGGCGCGCCTTGAACGCCTCCTGCCACTCAGGCGAATTGCGCCGGACCAGATCCGTGTCGATCGGCCCCGGGGCGATCGCGTTGACGCGGATCCCGCGCGGCGCCGCCTCCCATGCCAGAGCCCGGGTAAAGCCGGCGATGCCTGCCTTTGCGGCGCAATAGGGCGCGATATTCGGGCCACCCTTGATGCCGAGCTGGCTCGCCACGTTGATGATGCAACCGCGGCCGCGCACGAGCATGCCGCGATAGACGTTCTGCGCCATGAAAAACATGCCCTTGAGATGGACATCGACCACGCCGTCGAAATCAGCCTCGGTCATGTCCTCGAAGGGTTTGCGGATATTGGCGCCGGCGTTGTTGAACAAGATGTCGACCGGGCCGAGTGCAGCTTCCACCGCGGCGGCGAAGCTCCGCCCGGCGGCGATGTCGGCGACGTCGACCCGGGCTGCGAACACCCGCCGACCAAGCGCGCGGATCGCGGCCTCGGTCGCGGCGGCGGTGGCCGCATCATCAATATGGCAGAACCCGATATCGGCGCCCTCGCCGGCGAAGGCCAGCGCGGTGGCGCGGCCGATGCCGCGCGAGCCGCCGGTGACGAGGGCGATCTGACCACGGAGCATGGGGCCCCCTTTGGGTTGCATTCGCGGGACAGGCCCCGGAAACTCGGCACAACATAGGCGGAGGACTGGCGGAATGGGAAACATGGCAGCCCACGGCGCAGCGACGGGACAGGTCGAGACCTGGCTGCGGCGCTTCGAGACCACGCTCGCCACGGGAGATGTGCAGGCCGCGGCGGCTTGTTTCGGTGCGACCGGAATGTGGCGCGATCTCGTCGCCTTCACCTGGAACATCGTGACGCTTGACGGGGTGGCGGCCATCGCCGCGATGCTGGAGGACACGCTGCCCCGACTACAGCCGGTGAGCCTGCACCTCGACGGCGCGGCCACCGAAGACGGCGATGTCGTGTCCGCCTGGTTCACCTTCGAGACCGGTGTTGCGCGCGGCAAGGGCCATGTGCGGCTGCGCGACGGCAAGGCCTGGACCTGCTTCACCGCGATGCGCGACCTCAAGGGCCACGAGGAGGCGACTGGCATGACGCGCGAGGAAGGTGTCGTTCACGGCGCCGTGAAGGGCGGGCGGGCGAGCTGGCTCGAGCGGCGCCAGAACGAGGAGGCAACGCTGGGCATCACCGAGCAGCCCTACGTGCTGGTGATCGGTGGCGGTCAGGGCGGCATCGCCCTCGGCGCCCGGCTGCGGCGACTCGGGGTCCCCGCCCTGATCATCGACAGCAACGCACGGGCCGGCGACGCCTGGCGCAACCGCTACAAGTCGCTCTGCCTGCATGACGCGGTGTGGTACGATCACCTGCCCTATTTGCCCTTCCCCGCGCATTGGCCGGTCTACACGCCCAAGGACAAGATGGGCGACTGGCTCGAGATGTATGTCCGCATCATGGAGCTGAACTACTGGACTTCGGCCACCTGCCTGGGCGCGCAGTACGATGACGCGGAGGGCGCATGGCGCGTACGGGTGGCGCGCGCGGGCGGCGAACTGACTCTGCGGCCACAGCATATCGTGCTGGCCACCGGCATGTCCGGGGTACCAGAACTGCCGAACGTCGCGGGCATGGAGACCTTCATGGGGCGCCAGCACCATTCCTCCGCCCATCCCGGCGGCGAGGATTGGGCGGGCCGGCGTTGCGTGGTGGTTGGCGCCAACAACTCGGCCCACGATATCGCGGTCGATCTGTGGGAGCACGGCGCCCACGTCACCATGATCCAGCGCTCCTCGACCCTGGTGGCGCGGGCCAGCACGCTGCGGCGCAACGGCGATGCCGGGCTGTATTCCGAGGCCGCGGTGGCGCGCGGGATCGACGTCGACACCGCCGACCTGACGGTCGCCTCGATGCCGTACAAGTTGCTGCCCGACCTGCAGCGCCCGGTGGCGGAGCAGTTGCAGCGCGACGATGCCGCATTCTACGACCGGCTGCGTGCCGTCGGCTTCAATCTTGATTTCGGCGATGACGGGTCCGGCCTGTCGCAGAAATATCTGCGCCGTGGTTCCGGCTACTACATCGATGTCGGCGGCTCCGACGTTGTGGCCAGCGGCGAGATCGCACTGCGCAGCGGCGTCGGGCTCGCCGAAATCCGGCCCCATTCCCTGGTGCTGTCCGGCGGTGAGGAACTGCCGGCCGACCTCATCGTTTACGCCACGGGCTATGGCTCGATGAGCGGCTGGGCGGCACGGTTGATCTCGCCCGAGGTCGCCGCCAAGGTGGGCCTATGTTGGGGCCTCGGTTCGGCCACCAGCAAGGACCCCGGCCCCTGGGAGGGTGAACTGCGCAACATGTGGAAGCCGACCCGCCAGGAGGGACTGTGGTTCCACGGTGGCAATCTCGCCCAGTCCCGCCACTACTCGCGCTATCTGGCCTTGCAACTCAAGGCCCGGTTCGAGGGAATCCCGACCCCGGTCCACGCGCTCGCCGCCGTGCATCACGCCGGCTGATGTTCGCGACCTCGCTTCTCGTCGGGCTCGGCGGCGCGCTCGGCAGCATGGGCCGCTACTGGACCGCCATCTTGGCCGCGCGTCTGTGGGGCGAGACGTTTCCGTGGGGGACGCTGATCATCAACATCCTCGGCAGCTTCGTGATCGGTCTGTTCGCAACCCTGACCGTGCCTGGCGGCCCGCTGGCCGCGCCGGCGAATGCCCGGGCCTTCGTCATGGCTGGAATATGCGGCGGCTACACCACGTTCTCCGCCTTCAGCTTGCAAACCTGGGACTTGCTGCGCGCCGGCGACTGGCCGGCGGCCTGCGGCAACATCGTCGCCTCGCTGCTCCTCTGCCTCATTGCGGTGGTCGCCGGCCACTGGCTGGCGCTGCGGATCGGGGCATAGCGGCAGCCAGTACGAGGGGGAGGCGAGCGTACGCCCCCCCCCGCGTGCGCGCCGCGATCAGAAGCCGATCACGATGTCGCTGGCGATGGTGAGGGCGCCCTTGTCCTTGCCGTTGTTGAAGGGCTTGGAGCTGTTGAGCGCGGTGTCATAACGCAGTTCCGGCCGGATCATCATGGTCTTGGTCGGGCCAAACGATTCCGGCTTCCAGGTGAAGCCGGCGGTCAGCGAGCCAAAGGTCGTGGCCTTGGCTGCCGAAATCACAGTCGCGGGATAGCCGCGTTCGGCATTGACGAAGTCGAGATTGCCGGGGAAGGCGCCAACGAAGAAATTCTTCTTGTCGGCATAGATTTCGGCACGGCCATTGAGAGTGATTTCCGAGGTCAGTGCGTAGCCGATATACTGCGCCACGCCGCCGGCATCCGCCTTCGCGAGATCGTCGCGGGCGTAGTTGATCTCGGTGGTCAACGTCAGGGCCTCGCTTGCCTTGAAGGTGATCACGGCATCGTTGAAATAGCGCAGATATTTGTCGGCATTGGGAACCAGGCGCTTGGGGTTCTCAGGGCCGATGTGGCTGAGTGCGAGGACCGTGAGCTTGCCCTCGAGCAATGTCAGCTGCAGGCCGCCGATCCCGCCGATCGCGCCATTGTTGTCGCCCTTGCCGAAGGAGGTGTTCACCCCGGTATCAAGCCCGGCATAGACGTCGATCATGTCCGTGGCGTGGACAATGGCAAGGCCACCGGTGTGCTTCAGCGGCAGTCCGAAGTTGAAGATATAGGAATGGCTGTAGAACGGGTTGGTCGACGGATCGATGGTTTCCAGCCCAAGCGGCGTGGAGTATTGGCCGAGCTTGAGGTCGACCCCACCCTCCGTCAGTACCGGGGCGTGGACGGTCACGTTGGCTTCGACGACGTCATACTGGTAGCGGCTGGTGGAGGCTCGGTCGAGTTCCCCCATGAAATGGGTGTAGCGGGCGTCCGAACCGCCCATCAGCTGCAACTTGAAGCCCACGTCCCAGCCGGTCTCCTTGGGATCGATGGTGCGCGCAACGGTGAACGCGACCTGATTGATCAGCCCGGTGTTGGGCTTGTCGGTGAACAACTGGCCGAAATTGCCGCCGGTGTTGGCATGGGGCGAGCCGGCAGCGGCGGTGAAGCCGGCTTCGGCCTGGACGCCAAAGGTGATGCCACTGGCCCAGGTCGCGGCTGGCTTGGCGTCATCGGCCCGCAATGCGGTCGGGCCGGCGAGCAGCGTGATCACAGCGCAGGGGACGGTGGCCAGCAAGTGGCGCTTGAGAGAGGTCTTCATCGGCAGGGTTCGTCCTTCGCGGAGAGGCTGGTTCCAGGGAGTGCAGAGCAGCAATTCAATATCCGTGCCAATGCTGCGGCGCACTAAAAGTCTAAAAAATAGGCTTTGCTTCAGGGCTCAGAAGCTAAGAATGAACGCATCCACTGCAAATGCGCAAAAATTAGGCAAAACGAGCAAGCTGTGCCACCGTCATCGATTGCATGCGGCGGCTCGGCCAGCGTAACGGCGTCGACGGCGCAGGGACGCCGGACTCCACCCGATACGCCGACAGGGCCTGGCACAATGCATCGGTGATGCTACGCACGATCCGTGCCCCCGACATCGCGATGGCCAGGAGCAGCACAAGGCGGAGCAGCCGACTTGAGACCGCACGCCAACCCGACATGGGGCGGCGAAGCCGCGCTGGTTCGCACATCTTCGCCGGCACCGCGCCCTCCTCGGTTGAGCAAGCCGATCGAAGCACAGGCAGTATAGGAATTCGATACACGGCGGGCGGGCCTTACATAGGAAAACCATAGTCCTGCACACTGAAGATCCGCACACACGAAAAACCCGCCCCCGTTTCCGGGGGCGGGCATTTCAGCACAGTCGGAGCGGTTCGCTCAGACCGAGTAGTACATCTCGAACTCGACCGGGTGCGGCGTGTGCTCGAAGCGATACACCTCGCCCCACTTCAGCTCGATATAGCTCTCGATCTGGTCCTTGGAGAACACATCGCCGGCGAGCAGGAACTCATGGTCCGCGGCCAGCGCACCCAGCGCCTCACGCAGGCTCCCGCAGACCGTCGGGATGTCCTTCAGCTCTTCCGGCGGCAGGTCGTACAGATCCTTGTCCATCGGATCACCCGGGTGGATCTTGTTCTTGATGCCGTCGAGACCGGCCATCAGCATCGCGGAGAAGGCAAGATACGGATTGGCGGTCGGGTCGGGGAAGCGAACCTCAACGCGCTTGGCCTTCGGGTTCGTCGCATACGGAATGCGGCACGACGCCGAGCGGTTGCGCGCCGAATACGCCAGCAGCACCGGCGCCTCGAAGCCCGGGATCAACCGCTTGTAGGAGTTGGTCGACGGGTTCGTGAACGCGTTCAGCGCCTTGGCGTGCTTGATGATGCCGCCGATGTAGTACAGCGCGGTCTCCGACAGGTCGGCATAGGCATTGCCCGCGAACAGCGGCTTGCCCGCCTTCCAGATCGACTGATGCACATGCATGCCCGAGCCGTTGTCGCCATAGATCGGCTTAGGCATGAACGTCGCCGTCTTGCCGTAGCTGTGGGCCACGTTGTGCACGCAGTACTTGTAGATCTGCATGTGGTCGGCCTGGCGCGTCAGCGGGCCGAACTTGGTGCCGAGCTCATGCTGGGACTGCGCCACCTCGTGGTGATGCTTCTCGATGATCAGCCCCATCTCGCCCATGGTGGACAGCATCTCGGCGCGCATGTCGCTCTCGCTGTCGACCGGCGGGACCGGGAAATACCCGCCCTTGACCACCGGGCGATGGCCCATGTTGCCTTCCGGATAATCCTTCATCGACGCATCCGGCCCCTCGATCGAGTCAAGGTGATAGCTGCCGTAGTTGCCGCCGGTGCCGAACTTCACGCTGTCGAAAATAAAGAACTCGGCTTCCGGGCCCATGAACACGGTATCGCCGATGCCCGACGCCTTCACATACGCCTCGGCCTTCTTCGCCGTGCTGCGCGGATCGCGGTTATAGGCCTGGCCGGTCGAGGGCTCGATGATGTCGCAGAAGATGATCATCGAGGGTTTCGCCGCGAACGGGTCCATCACCGCGCTCTCGGCGTCCGGCATCAGGATCATGTCGGACTCGTTGATCGCCTTCCAACCGGCGATCGACGAGCCGTCGAACATGATGCCATCACGGAACGCGTCCTCGTCCATCGTCGAGACGTGCTGCGCCGTGTGCTGCCACTTGCCGCGCGGATCGGTGAAGCGAAGATCGACGTACTCGACGCCGTTCTCCTTCATCGCTTCCAGCACCTTCTCGACGCTGCTCTTGCCCGCCGGGGCCGCCGCTGCCTTCTTCGCCATATCTCAGATATCCCTTGGTGGTTGAATTCTGACCAAATCCGTCTGACCCGGCGTCACCGCCTGGTCAGATCGCCTCTTCGCCGCGTTCGCCGGTGCGACTGCGGATAACCTCTTCGACCGATGTCACGAAGATCTTGCCGTCACCGATCCGTCCGGTGCGCGCCGCAGCCACGATCGCATCGACCGCGCGCTCGACCACGTCATCCTCGCAGACGACCTCGATCTTCACCTTGGGCAGGAAGTCCACGACGTATTCCGCGCCACGGTACAATTCGGTGTGCCCCTTCTGGCGGCCGAAGCCCTTGGCCTCGACCACGGTGATGCCCTGCAGCCCCACCTCGTGCAGGGCCTCCTTCACCTCGTCCAGCTTGAATGGCTTGATGATCGCCTCGATCTTCTTCATCCGCTCCTCATTGCCGGGGCCGACCCCGACAAGCTCCCTGTCCTCGATGCGGCGCATCCCGCGAAGGAAGCCGATTATCAGGTTTGCAGGATACGTGCCACCCGGCATAGACAGGACGGACCCCAGGAATTCCCCCAGGTTGTCCAAACTGCGCGCAACCGGGCCGCCCGCAGCTTGGGCGGCGGCTGCACATATTTAATGCAATCCCCCCGGGAGGTTGACCGCAGCCCCCCTGCTCCCATACTGCCGCAGCGTCGTCGTGCGAAAGGCTCCGATACCGTGAAGTCCCTCAACACCCTGCTGTCGAACACCGGCACCACCATCTTCACGGTGATGTCGGCCCTCGCGGCCGAACACGGCTCCATCAACCTCGGCCAGGGCTTCCCCGACACCGACGGCCCCGCCGACGTCCTCCAGGCCGCCGCCGACGCCCTGTTCGACGGCCGCAACCAATACCCGCCGATGGCCGGCGTCCCCGAACTCCGCCAGGCCGTGGCCCATGCCAACAAGCGCTTCTACGGCCTCGATATCGACCCCAACAGCGAAGTCGTCGTCACCTCCGGCGCCACCGAAGCCATCACCGCCTGCCTCATGGCCCTGATCAACCCCGGCGATGAGGTCGTTCTGCTGGAGCCCCTCTACGACACCTACCTCCCGGTCGTTCGCCTGCTCGGCGCCACCCCCAAACTCGTCCGCCTCGAACCGCCGCACTGGGAACTCCCGCGCGCCGAACTCGCCGCCGCCTTCGGCCCCAAAACCAAGGCCATCCTCCTCAACACCCCGATGAACCCCGCCTCCAAAGTCTTCACCCACAACGAACTCGCCTTCATCGCCGGCCTCCTGCAAAAACACGACGCCTACGCCGTCTGCGACGAAGTCTACGAACACCTCGTCTTCGAAGGCGCCAAACACATCCCGCTGATGACCTTGCCCGGCATGCGCGAGCGCTGCCTGCGCATCGGCTCCGCTGGCAAAACCTTCTCCGCCACCGGCTGGAAAATCGGCTACATCAGCGCCCCCAAAGCGCTGGCCGCCGTCGCCATCAAGGCCCACCAGAACCTCACCTTCACCACCCCCCCCAATCTCCAACGCGCCGCCGCCATCGGCCTGATGAAAGACGACACCTACTTCGCCGGCCTCGCCTCCGACCTCCAGGCCAAGCGCGACCTCCTCGGCGCCGGCCTCGCCCGCATCGGCTTCGACGTCATGCCCGCCCAAGGCACCTATTTCATCACCACCGACTTCCGGCCCCTCGGCTTCAACGGCACCGATGCCGAATTCTGCCGCTACATCACCGAACACGCCAAAGTCACCGCCATCCCCGTCACCGCCTTCTACGAAGGCGAAGCCCCCACCCACTTCGCCCGCTTCGCCTTCTGCAAACGCGAACCCATCCTCACCGAAGCCCTCACCCGCCTGGAACAGTTGTTCGGAACGCGGCGGTAAGAGGAAGGCAAGGCTGGGCGCTGCCCAGACCCGCCAGGGGCCAAGCCCCTGGACCTTATCGATTTTAAGGAATGTTCCTCAATGGGAGAGGGGCGCTACTTGGTGGTAAAAACCACCGAGTAGCGCCCCTCTCTCATTGAGGAACCACTTGAACGGATGCGGGTCTGGGGGCTCTGAGCCCCCAGCGGGGCCATCCGACGCGCCGCTTGCGCGGCGACGGCGGAGCCCAGGCCTTCCTTCCCTCCGCCCGCGCGTTCAGAACGACAGGTTCGCGGGGATGTCTTCTTCGTGGGCGCCGGATTTGAGGATGCCTTGGATCAGCCATTCGCGGATCTGGCCGGTGCCGCGGTTCATGTCGATATAGGCGTCGACCACTTCACGGAAGCGTGAATCGGGTTCCCGGCGAACGGCGCAGCAGCTGGGCAGGGCGACCTGGGGGTTCCCCATGAGACGGAAAGTGCCGAGCCCGGGGTTCTTGGCGACGGCGGTGATGGCGAGCATGGCGGCGAGGATGTCCACGTCGGCGCGGCCGCCGGCCATGGCGAGGATGGCGTCATCGCGGTTCTTGTAGGCGGTGATGGTGGCTTTGGGCGTGAAGCGGCGGGCCGCGGTCTCGTGCAGGGAGCCGAGATCGCAGGCGACGCGGACTTCGGGCTTGTTCAGATCGGCCCAGGTATTGGGCTCGAAACCTTTGCGGGCGACCACACCGAACGGATGGATCAGCACCGGCTTGGTGAAGCCGACCGAGAGGGCGCGGGCCGGGGTCGGGTTGAGCGCGAAGGCGAGGTCGACCTTGTTGGATTGCAGGTCGAGGATCGAGTTGCCGTAGGTGCTTTCGACGAATTCAAGCTTGGCCTCCCAGATGGCGGCGATGCCCTTGGCCATTTCGATCGAGGCGCCGGACCATTCGCCGCTGGCGATGTCCTTGAAGAAGTAGGGGGCTTCGCCGTTGAGGGCGGCGATGCGCAGCACCTTGGTGCGGGAGACGCGCTCGAACGTGCTTTCCCCGGCCTGCTGGGCCTGGGCGCGGCCGATAAGGGCGGCGGACGCGAGTGCGGCGAGCCCGCCCATAGCACGGCGCGAAATCTGCTGGGTCATCGAGTGCCTCCTATGAACGGTTGGGATCATCATGTTTGTGCCCGCCACCCCGGTCAACGCCGAAGCCGGCGGATGAAAATTTTTGGCCCCTTTTTTTCAAAAAGGGAGTGCGATCGATCTCATATCCCGAGATAGGCGCGGCGCACCGACGCATCGGCGGCGATCACGTTTGCCGGCCCGCTCATCACAACCCGCCCGGTTTGCAGCACATAAGCGCGATCGGCGATCTCCAAAGCCTCGGCGAGGCGCTGCTCAACGAGCAGCACGGTCACGCCGAGGTCGCGGATTTTCTGCACCGCGGCCAGAATGTCATCGACCAGGCGCGGCATGATGCCCTGGCTCGGCTCGTCCAGCATCAGCAGCCGCGGCTGGGTCATGAGGGCGCGGCCGATGGCGAGCATCTGTTGCTCGCCGCCGGAAAGGGTCTCGGCGCGCTGGGGCAGGCGCTCCTGGAGGCGGGGAAACAGCGAGAACACGAGGTCAAGCGGCCGGAAACGATCGGCCGTGCCGCGCTTGGCATAGGCGCCGAGGCGCAGATTGTCCTCCACCGAGAGGCGGGGGAACAGGCGGCGACCTTCGGGCACGAGGCCAACGCCGAGGCGGGTGATCAGATGGGCCGGCATCCGGCGCAGGCTCGTTCCGTCGAACGTGATATCGCCCTCGATGGCGACATGGCCGGCGATGGACTTGAGCAGCGTGCTCTTGCCCGCCCCGTTGGCGCCGACGACCGCGACGATCTCGCCCTTGGCGACGTCGAGGCTCACCCCCTGCAGCGCCTTGAGGCCACGGTAGGAGGCGGAGAGGTTCTCAAGCCGCAGCATAGCGGTCTCCGAGATAGGCGCGGATCACGTCCGGGTTTTTCACGATCTCACCCGGTACGCCGATGGTCAGCACCCGGCCGAGATTGAGCACCACGGCGCGGCTGACCAGCGGCAGCACGATTTCCATGACATGTTCCACCATGATGACCGTGATGCCGCGGTCGCGCACGGCGCGCACCAGTTGCACCCCCTCCTGCGCCTCGGTGGGGGTGAGCCCGGTCAGCATTTCGTCGAGCAGCAGCAGCCGGGGCTGCGTTGCCAGCGCGCGGGCCACCTCCAACCGGCGCTTCTCCGGCGGCGAAAGCTCCCACGCCAGCCGGGCGGCACGCGGCGCGAGGCCACAGAATTCGAGGGTTTCCTCCGCCGCCTTCATCGCCGCGCCGGCGCTGGCAGTGCGCGAGAAGGCCCCGACCATGACGTTCTCCAGCACCGTCATCGAATCGAAGCTGCGCACCACCTGGAACGTCCGCGCGATCCCCCGCCCGGCGCAGGCGACCGGGCCGAGGCCGGAAACCCGGGCGCCGTCGAGCAGGATTTCGCCCGCATCGGGCGTCACCTCGCCGGCAATGGCGTTGAACAGCGAGGTCTTGCCGGCCCCGTTCGGCCCGATCAGCCCGAGGATTTCACCCGGCTCGACCACGAACGAGATATCGACATTGGCGGCCACCCCGCCGAACGACTTCGAGACGCCGCGTATCTCAAGCAGGGCCATGCGCGCGCCTCCGGAACAGGCTGACCACGCCCTGCGGCTGCGCCAGCGCCACGATGACGATCATCGCGCCGTACAGCATGAGATCGACCCCGCGCCCGGACCCGCCGAGATAGGAGCTGGAGAGCTCCTTCATCGGGATCAGCAGCGCCGCCCCCAGGATCGGCCCCCACAAGGTGCCGACGCCACCGAGCACGGCGGGCAGGGCGATGAGGATGGAAAAATGCCCGGCCATCACGCTGTCAGGGTCGATGTAGCCGACATAGAGCCCGTAGATCGCGCCCCCGAGCCCGGTAAAGGCGCCGGAAATCGCCGCGGCCGCCATTTTGGAGCTGAAGATATTCACCCCGAGCGAGCGCGCCGCGACCACGTCGTCCTTCACCGCGCGCCACGCGTAGAACCAGCGCGACCCCTCGATCACCCATGCGGCGAGCCAGGTGGCGGCACAAAACGCCAAAACCAGATGCAGGTACGGCAGCTTGTCCTTGCCGAATTGCAGGTTCAGCAGCGACGGCCGGGCGATCGGGATATAGACGCCGGTGGCGCCGCCGACATAGTCCCAGTTCAGGAACAGCAGATAGCCGATCTCACCCACCACCACGGTGGCGATCGCGTAGTAGTGGCCGGACAGCCGGAAACAGGGCCATCCCACCAGCAGGGCGGCGAGCCCGCCCACTGCGGCGGCGGCGAACATGCCCAGGCTCGGCGGAACAGCGGCATGAACGTAGAGCAGGGTCGAGACATAGCTCCCCATGCCGAAATACAGCGCGTGCCCAAGTGAGATCTGCCCGCAATACCCGCCCAGGATATTCCACGCCTGCGCCAGCCCGGCGAACAGCAGGGACAGGATGATGACGTTGAGGGTGGTGACGTCCTTGATGAACATCGGCGCCACAATCGCAAACACCAGCAATCCGGCCGCGACGAGCAGTTCGTGCCGGCGCCGGCGGGTGATGAAATTGTCCATCAGAGCTTCCCGAACAGGCCGCGCGGGCGGAACATCAGCACCGCCAGATACACCGCGAACACCCCGATCTGCTTGAGCGACGGCTCCAGGATCACAGCGGTGAAGGCCTCCACCTCGCCGATCAGCAGCCCCGCCACCAGCGCGCCCAGCATGCTGCCGAAACCGCCGAGCGCGACCGTGACATAGGCGATCAGCGCGAAACTCGCCCCCACATTGGGGCCGACATAATAGAACCCGGCAAGCATGACGCCGGCGATGCCCACCGCCCCGGCGCCAAGCCCCCAGCCCATGGCGAAGATGCGGTCGCGGTCGATCCCGATCAGCGCCACCGCGTCGCGGTCCTCCCGCGTCGCCTCCAGCGCCTTGCCGAATTCGGTGCGCGAGATCAGCAGCAGCCCGGCGAACGCCGCCAGACACACCACCGAGGCGGCGAGCTGCGGCAGCGGCAGATAGACCCCGCCCAGGTTCCAGGACCGCCCCGACAGCAGCGTGTTGTTCACCGCGCGGAACTCCCCGCCCCAGACGAACTGGGCGGCGCCGCGGATGAAGATGGCGAGGCCGAAGGTGACGAAGATCTGCACCATGCCACGGTTGAACTGCACCGACAGCGCACGCGCGATCATCCCCCGGTAGATCACCATCCCGGTGCCGAACAGCAGTGCCGCCACCAGCGGCAGTTGCAGCATCGGATCCAGGCCGCTTGCATCCCAGATGACGAAAACAGCGTACATCGCGAGCATCATCAGCTCGCCATGGGCGAAGTTCACCACATCCATCAGCCCGAAAATGAGGCTCAGCCCGGCCGCGACCAGGGCATATATGAGCCCCATCAGCAGGCCGCCGGCGGCGACCTGCAGGATGGTTTCCAGCGTCATGCCGGCATCAGGTGCCGACGGTCCAGATCACATCCTTCGCCGCGAGATCGAACGGCCACACCGTCTTGTAGGCCCCGCCGAAGACCTGCTGGATCACCGGGTTGCACAGCGTGTTCTGCCCCATCTCGTCGAATTTGACGCCGGCCCACGGCATGATCGTCGCGCTGCCCGGGATGTCGGTGGCCACCAGCGCGGCGCGAATCGCCTCGGGCTTGGCCGAGCCGGCGCGGTTGATCGCGTCGGCCAGGGTCAGCAACGCGGTGATCTCGCGCGAGGTGTTGTCGTTCATGTCCTTGTTGTTGTGCGCCTTGTAGAGCGCATTCACCACCGGGATGGCCGGGCGCAGCTTGTCGGCGTCGAGCGCGAAGGAGGACCGGCTCATCACCGTCTCCGCCAGCGCGCCGGCGCCCTGCATGAAGGCGCTCTCCTGGAACCCGGCCGCCTGGGCCAGGATTGCCTTGGGTTTGTAGCCGATTTCGCTCATCGCCCGCAGGATCAGGATCGCGTCCGACGTGTAGGACGACGGCAGAATGACGTCGGCATTGGCTGCCTTGAGCTTCTGCGCCTCGGTCGAGAGCGACGGCGAGGCGGCGCGATAGCGGATATCGGCCACCACCTGCATGCCCGCCGCCGCCGCCAGCTTGCGCTGCACATTGGAGCTGTCGGTGCCGAAGATGCTGTCCTCGTAGAACAGCGCCACCGTCTTGGCGGGACGGCCGGTCTTCTTGGCGATGTCGGCGAGGAAGTCGAACATCCCCTTGGTGAACATCTCGTCATGCGGGCTGGTGCGGAAAAACCACTTCAGGCCGCGCTGGTGCAGGCTGGGCGAGGAATTGTCGGCCGCCAGATAAGGCACCTCGTAGCGCTCCGTCACCTGGCTGATGGTGGCCCCCGTCGCCGAAGTATAGCTGCCGACGATGGCGACCGCCTTGTCCTGGGTAATCAGCCGCTCGGCCTCCGCGCGCGCCTTCTGCGGGTCGTTCTGGCTGTCCGCGAACACCAGCCTGACCTTGGCGCCGCCGAGCTTGTCGAGCCCGCCGCCCTTGCCCATCGACACCCCGATCGGCGTGTGGCTGCCATTGATGATCTCGGCCGCCACCTCGTAGGCCGCCTTGGCGTCGAGCCCCACCGCCGCGCCATTGCCGGTCAACGGATAGACCACCCCGATCACCACATCATCCGCCGCCTGCGCCTTGCGCGCGGTGGCGGCCGTGGCCAGCGCACCCGCGCCGATCATGAAATTTCTGCGATCCATGCCTGATCTCTCCTCGATGTGTACGGGTTCGGCGAATTTGTCCTGGCAAACATCATGCCACATATGTGCAGCATGCACGTCATGCTTCCCCCCGCAAGTCGCGCACCCCGTGCGGTTTGACCATCGCGGAGCGCAGGAGCAATCTCGACGTAATGAACCAGCAATCGAGGACGCCATGAATTCGATCCGCCGCACTGTCGCCGCGACCGCCCTGGTCGTCATCGGCCTCGGCGCCACTATCCCCGCGATCGCCCAGGAGCGGCCGATGGTGCAGCCGACGAGGGACGCCATGATCGACTACCGTGTCGAGGGCCGCGGCCAGAACGGCGGGCCGCAGACGGTGCGGATGTATATGACCGCCGGCGGCCACAAGACCCTGGTCGAGCCCGGCGACGGCCGCACCCAGATCATCATCGACCGCCTCGCCGGCAAGACCACCATCCTGCTGATGGACCAGCACAAATACATGGAACGCCCGCTCAACCAGAACCAGCAGGGCGCCTTCGAAGTCGGCCATGGCAACGGCGCCAACATGACCAAGAGAGGCACCGAGACCATCGCCGGGCGCCGCTGCACCGTCTGGGAATCGAAAAGCGAGCGCAATTCCACCGCCTGCGTCACCGATGACGGGCTGGTGCTGAAAGGCGAAAGCCAGTCCCCCAACGGCGGCGGACGGTCGAGCCTGATCGCCACCAACGTCCTCGTCGGTCCGATCAGCCCCGAGATGTTCAACGTTCCCGTCGGGTTCGCTCGCTTCGATATCCCCAATATCCCGGGGATGCAGGGCATCCCGGGCATCCCGGGCATGCCGAGCGGCAGCACGCCCTCGATGCCGTCCATGCCCTCGATGCCGTCGATGCCCTCCACCCCCTCGGCCCCGTCAGGCATTCAGCTGCCGGGCGGCTTCACCATTCCCCGCCCTTGAGCCTCAGCTGCCGACCTTCAGGGTCGACGTCAAACCGCGCAGGCAGGCCAGCACCGACAATGGTGTCAGCCTGCCGGTCCGCGGATTGGCCTCTGACGGCACGTTCTCCACCGTCATGGTCAGCCGTGCCGCCGCCGCCTCGACCCGGATGGTGTGGATATTGCGGTCCACCCCGGGATCGGCCCAGATCCGCACCATCGTCCGCTCCGGCCCGATCCCGGCCAGCGCCAGCGCCGCCGCCACATTCACATTGGCCGGAAACCCTGCCGCGGCATCGAACGCGTTGCCCTCGAAAATCACCGTCGGCACCGTCACCGCCAGCACGTCGATGCCATGTGCGTCGAGATAAGGCGCCCCCACCAGCCCGCCCGGCGGCTTGCGCGTTTCGATCGTGACGCTCGAGACCTCCCCCTCCGCCGCCGCGCGCACCGCATCGAGCCCCAGCAACGCCCCGGTCGGCACCACGATCCTGGCCCCGCTCGCCCGTGCCTGCGCCACCAGATGCATCCGCGGCAGCAACTGGCCAACCGAACTCGGCACCAAAATCCGCCCCGCGGCAATCGCCGGCAGCGCAATCTGCTCGAACACCGCCGCCGGCGCCGCCTCCACCACGATATCGGCCGCGGCCAGCTCGCCCAGCTCCACAATCCGCGGCACGTCGCGGAAGCCCGCCACATTGGCGGCCGCCTTCAATCGGTCCCGCGCGCTCACCGCGACCAGCCGCAACCCCGGCACCCCCGCATCGAGCGCCCGCGCCAGATCCAGACCAATGGCACCGAGTCCACCGATCGCAACCGTCATCACCATGAAGGAAACCCCCGAAGGAGAAACGTGGGGCGAGTTACGGGACTCGAACCCGTGACATCCAAGACCACAACCTGGCGCTCTACCAGCTGAGCTAAACCCGCCACACGAGAGGCGGCGTCTAAACCCTTCCCCTACGTGCCGTCAATGCTTGGCATCGCGCCGGGAGACCGGCGACCGAGCCCAAAGGTTCGCGGCAGCGATCGCGCGAATCACATAGCGGGGAACCCGGTGGCGACCACCACCAGGTTCCCCGCTCTCAGGATCGGGCGACGCCGGCCTGCGCCAGGTGGCTCAGCGTTGAAAGCTGCCGTTGGCGATGGCCTTGAAGTCGTACGAGCTCAGGCCAAGGTCGCGCAGGTCGCGGTCATCGAGGCGATTGAGTTCGCGCAGGATGGCAGCACGACGGGCGCGCTCGGCGAAGAAAGCGGCAACGGCGGCGCCGATCAGGCGAAAGCCGGTGCGGATTTGCGGGGTATGAAGGGCGGGAATGCCCTGGATCACGGTGGCCATGGGGACCTCCTGGGGTTGTGCAACTCATGCTGCGCTGCAACATTTGTGCAGTGCGGCATGAATGTCAAGGTCCCTGTCCTATCCCCTTGTCTGAATCGCCAGCACGCGGTCGACCATCTCGCCGGAGAGCCCGGTATAGTTCGCCGGGTCGAGGAAACCGGCCAGCGTCGCCCGGTCAAGATGCGGCGCGATCTGCGGATGCCCGGCGAGCAGATCGAGGAAACTCCCCTTCCCCGCCACCACCTCGCGACAGATGTCATACACCAGGTCATGCGCCAGTTGCCGCCCGAGATGCGGCCCGAGCCCCATCATCACCGCCTCGGACTGGGTTAGCCCCTTGGTCAGATCGAGATTGGCCCGCATCCGCGCCGGGTCGACCTGCAACCCGCCAACCAGATGCCGCGTCTGCGCCAGCGCCCCGGCGGAGAGCAGGAAAATCTCCGGCACCGCGATCCATTCGATCTCCCACGGCCCGGTCGAGCGCTCATGGTCCTCCACCATCGCATCGAGCAGCGCGGCGACGTGCTGGCGCACCATCGACACCAAGGCGTGGATATAGACCGACGAAATCGGATTGCGCTTCTGCGGCATGGTGGACGACGAGCCGCGGCCCTCGTGGAACGGCTCGTAAACCTCCTCCACCTCGGTCTGCATCAGCAGCTTCACATCCATGCTGATCTTGCCGCAGGTGCCGGTGACCAACCCAAGGAAGCACCCGACCTCGGCGATACGGTCACGCATCGTGTGCCAGGCGATCTCGGGCTGCCCCAGCCCAAGCTCCTCCATCAGCGCCTGCTGCACCTTGAGCCCGTCGGCGCCAAGCGAAGCCAGCGTGCCGGTCGCGCCGCCGAACTCGCCGACCAGCGCGCGCGGGCGGATTTCCTTCAGCCGCTGCAAATGCCGCTGGAATCCAGCCAGCAGCACCGCACATTTGTACCCGAAGGTGATCGGCGTGGCCTGTTGCAGGTTCGAACGCCCGGCCATCGGCGTGTCGCGGTACTTGGCCGCCAGGCCCGCCAGCGACCCCGCGATGGCATGCAGATCGGCCTCCACCAGCACCAGCGCATCGCGGATCGCCATCACCGTCGCGGTGTCGGTGATGTCCTGCGTGGTGGCGCCCCAGTGGCACCATTCGCCGAGCCCGTCGCGGCACTTGGCGACGAGCTGCTGCACCACCGGCAGGATCGGGTAGCCGATGCGCTCGGTCTGCCGCTTCAGCAGGCCCATGTCATAGGTCGCGGCATCGCCATGGCGCTGGATCTCGTCGCAGGCCTCCTGCGGGATCACGCCCAGCCGCGCCTGCGCCCGGGCCAGCGCCAGCTCGATGTCGAGGTAGTACTGCGTCCGCTGGCGGTCCGAGAAGATGCGGCGCATCGCCTCGGTCGAGAAAATATCGCGGAACACGCGGGAATCCAGGGCCGAGCCGATCATGGTTGCATCCTCCGTTTGCTGGCCCATCGTGGTATCAGCCGCACCGGAATCGGCAAGAGGGGATGGCCATGCGACCGCCGGCGGCAGTGCTTTTCGACTGGGACAACACGCTGATCGACGGCTGGACCGGCATCACCGCGTCCCTCAACGTCGTCCTCCGCGCCTGGAACCTTCCGGCCTGGACGGTGGCCGAGGCGCGCACCCGCATCCGTGCCTCCGTCCGCGACACTTTCCCCGCCATGTTCGGCGCCAACTGGGAGCAGGCCGCCGCGCTGCTGCGCACCACCATGCAGCAGCAGGACCTCTTCCATCTCGCGCCGATGCCCGGGGCACCCGCCCTGGTGAACGCCGCCGCGCACCTGCCCGGCGCCATCGTCTCCAACAAGGAGGGCGTCACCCTGCGCCGGGAAGTGGCACATCTCGGCTGGACTGCCCGTTTCGGCGCCATCATCGGCGCCGGCGACGCCGCCGCCGACAAACCCCACCCCGCGCCGATCTGGCATGCGCTGGGTCTGATCGGGGTGAAACCCGGGCGCGACGTGTGGTATGTCGGCGACACCGGCTCGGACATGCAGGCCGCCCACGCGGCGGGCTGCACGGCCGTGCTGGTGGGCGATGCGTCGCATGACGGCGGGCTGAAAGCGCTTGAACAATCGGGCGCGGCACCGCACTTGCATTGCGACGATGCGTGGGCGCTTGCCTCCCTCCTCGGGGCCAAGCTCCCGCACCGCTCGGACCCGGCCTCCCCGGCAGCCTGAATGACCGCGGGGCCAAATGCCTGTGCGACCAACTATGTGTGTGTTTACAACGACAAGAAGGAACAACTGTCGTGGCGAAAGAAGCAACGCAGAACGTTCAGGACGTGTTCCTGAACCACGTGCGCAAAAACAAGACCCCTGTCACCGTCTTTCTCGTGAACGGGGTGAAGCTCCAGGGGATCATCACCTGGTTCGACAATTTCTCCGTCCTGCTGCGGCGCGACGGCCATACCCAGCTGGTCTACAAGCACGCCATCAGCACCGTGATGCCGGGTGCGCCGATCCAGTTGTTCGATGGCCCGCCGGCGGTCCCCGCCAGCGCGACGCCCGCCTCGCCCACAACACTGACGCTGGCGCCGCGCGCCGGCGGCGGGATGGCTGATCCGGAGTGACTGACCGCGACAGCGCCGCCCCCACCAGGGCGGCGGTCATCCTGCCATGGGAACGGCCCGAGCGGCAGGAAGCCAACCGGGCCGCCGAGGCGCGGCTGGCCGAGGCGGTGGGTCTCACCGCCTCGATCGGCCTCGCCATCGTCCATACCGCCATCCTCCCGCTGCGCGCCCATCGCCCCGCCACCCTGCTCGGCTCCGGCCAGGTGGAGATGCAGGGCACGCAGATGCAGGAGGCCGAGGTCGATGTCGCCATCGTCGACGCCCAGCTCTCCCCGGTGCAACAGCGCAACCTGGAAAAAGCCTGGGCCTGCAAGGTGATCGACCGCACCGGCCTCATCCTCGACATCTTCGGCGAACGCGCCGCCACCGCCGAAGGCACGCTCCAGGTCGAGCTCGCCCATCTCGAATACCAGCGCTCCCGCCTGGTCCGCTCCTGGACCCATCTCGAACGCCAGCGCGGCGGCTTCGGCTTCCTCGGCGGCCCCGGCGAAACCCAGATCGAAGCCGACCGCCGCATGATCGGCGACCGCATCGTCCGCCTCAAAAAGGAGCTCGAACAGGTCCGCCGCACCCGCGGCCTGCACCGCTCCGCCCGAAAGCGCATCCCCTACCCCATCGTCGCCCTCGTCGGCTACACCAACGCCGGCAAATCCACCCTCTTCAACGCCCTGACCGGCGCCGAGGTGATGGCCAAGGACCAGCTCTTCGCCACGCTGGACCCCACCATGCGCGGCCTGCGCCTGCAATCCGGCCGCCAGACCATCCTGTCCGACACGGTGGGCTTCATCTCCGAACTGCCGACCGAGCTGGTCGCCGCCTTCCGCGCCACGCTGGAAGAGGTCGCCGAGGCCGACGTCATCCTCCACGTTCGCGACGCCGCCCACCCCGACAGCACCGCCCAGCGCGGCGATGTCGTCGCCGTGCTCGATGGCATGGTCAAGGACGGCACCCTCGACGGGGACTGGCGCCGCCGCGCCATCGAGGTGCTGAACAAGGCCGATCTCCTCGGCGGTGTCGCCGGGATCGAGGCACGCAGCGGCGCCGTCCCGGTCTCCGCCATCACCGGCGAGGGGCTGGAAACGCTGAAAAACGCGATCGACACCCGCATCGCGGCGGGGCTCGACATCGCCGAATACGACCTCGCCCCCGCCGACGGCGCCCGCATCGCCTGGCTCTACCAGCACGGCGAAGTCCTCCACCGCACCGACGGCGAAGATACCATCCATCTCACGGTTCGCCTGCGCTCGGCCGACCGTGCCCGCTTCGAAAGAGCCTGACGCCACATGCCCCCCTTCTCCCGCGCCAATCTCGCCACCCTCGACACCATCCTGCGCGAAGCCTCCCAGGCCGAAATCATGCCCCGCTTCCGCCGCCTCGCCGAAGGCGACATCCGCGCCAAAACCGGCCCGCTCGATCTCGTCACCGAAGCCGACGAGCAAGCCGAACGCGTCATCACCGCGGCCCTCTCCCATGCCTTCCCCGGCTGTACCATCATCGGCGAGGAAGCCACCTCCGCCGATCCCACCCTGCTCGACACCATCGCCACCGCCGAGCTTGCCTTCGTCGTCGATCCCGTCGACGGCACCTCCAACTTCGCCTGGGGCATGCCCCTCTTCGGCTGCATGGCCGCCGCCATAAGCCGCGGCGAAGTCATCGCCGCCGTCATCCATGACCCTGTCATCGGCACCTCCGCCCTGGCCCTGCGCGGCGAAGGCGCCTGGAACCAGGAACCCGACGGCCGCCACCACGACCTCCGCGTCGCCGCCCCCGCCCCCCTCGAGCGCATGGTCGGCGCCATCAACTGGCGCTTCCTGCCGGAGCCCGAACGCAGCCGCGCCGGCCAACGCCAGGACCGCGTCGCCGCCAGCTACGGCTACCGCTGCGCCGCCCACGAATACCGCCTCATCGCCGGCGGCCACAGCCACTACTCACTCTACGGCAAGCTGATGCCCTGGGATCACGCCCCCGGCTGGCTCCTCCACCAGGAAGCCGGCGGCTACTCCGCCCAGTTCGACGGCACCCAATACCGCCCCACCGTCACCGCCGGCGGCCTCATCTGCACGCCGGACCGGGCAAGCTGGCAGGCGTTGCACGATGCCCTCCTGGGAACCTGAACCAACTCCAAAGAAGAATGCTGCGCCCGTTATAAGGGCAGGCAAGCGCTTCTTTTTTGAAAAAAAGAAGCAAAAAACTTTTATCCATTGGACTCCGATGATCCGACCGCCAGCGGACCCATGGGTAAAGTTTTTTTGCTTCTTTTTTTCCAAAAAAAGAAGCGCTTCCGTACTTCCTTGTTCTGATCAGCGGAGCGCCTTCCTCCTCGCTCTCCTGCTGCTAGCCACCCCGGCGGCAGCCCAAACCAATGATCCGCCCGACGCCAAGGTCGCCTTCGAAAGCGCCACCGCCCTGTGGGGCACCGGCCGGACCGCCGCGATCGACCTGCTCCTGCGCCGCGCCCTCGCACTGCGCCTCGAAACCCTCGGCCCCACCCATCTCCTGATCGCCGAAACCCGCGACCGCATCGCCCGCAACGAATACAACCGCGGCCACTACCCCGACGCCGAAGCCATGTGGCACGAGGCCATTGCCATCGCCGTGCCGCAAACCACCGAACGCACCCGCGACGTCGCCTACTATTACAGCAGCATCGGCGCCGCCCTGCGCGAAGACCGTCACTTCGCCGAAGCCTGGCCCTATGTCTGCCACGCCATCGCCATCCGCCGCGCCATCCTCCCGCCTGACGACCCCGCCATCGCCGCCAGCCTCGACAACATGGGCCGCCTCGCCCTTGCCGAGGGCCGCACGCCCGAAGCCCGCGCCCTGGTCGAGGAATCCCACCGCCTCTACCGCGCCGCGATCGGCCCCGACCCCGCCATCGTCCGCTACCAGACCCAATTCCTCGCCGACCTCCGCCGCCGCGCCCCCGTCGCCCCCCCGTTCGAATCCCTCACCCTCTGCCCCGCAACCCCCGTTTCCTGACCTCTGGGGCAATCGGGGGAAGGCCCCTCCTTGCGGTCCGCTCGCCTCTCGGGTGGTCCAAACGTCGGTGGCCGCCGCCAGGCCACCGCACCCGGCAAGCCCGCTTCCCCTTTTTCAACACCCGCCTCAATTTTCCCGCTTGACACGGAACATAGTTAGTCATTATATTTCACGTCAATGGCAACCCTCACCCAGCACGTCCGCACCATCCTGGCCAGCCTGCGCGGCGTCATCGCCCGGGTCACGGGGCGGCAGCGCGCGCGCACCGGGTCCCCTGTGCTTGCCGAGGTCGACATCGGCCGCGCCATCGCGCTCATCCAGAGCCTCTTCGCCGACTGGCAGGCCGGAACCCTGCGGCCGTCGCCGGCCTGCGAAGGCACGCACCACCCGGCGCCCACGGCTCAGACCCCACCCCGCCCCGGCGTCGCGCGTCGCGCCGCCGCGAGGGCCGCGACACAATTGTCCGCGGCAACCCGCCCGAACACCTCCGCGCCCGCCCCGATGGCGCCGATGTCCGCGCCCGCCAGGGCCATCCCCCGCGGCGCGCTCTGGGCCAAAGCCGGCCCCGACACCAGGCCGCCGCCCCATCCACCCCCGCGCACCCGTTTTCTCGATGCCCTCTGCCCCGCCTGGCTGACGCATGCCCATTTCGTTTCGTTTTGTTATCGAAAACGCCCACGCCCCGATAGACTCGCCCGACCGCTTCAGGCATCCTCCACCCAACGCAACAATATCGACGACGGGGAACATCATGCCGGATACCGGTCTTGCCGATTCCATGCGCGCGTATTTGACGAATTTGTTTGGCATCACCTTCGATGCCAGCGGCGGCGCCATCGCTGCCGCACCGGTGGCGCTGACCCCCGAACGCCTCGCGCGGCTGCGCGCAACCTTTGACCTTCAGAAGCTCGAGGCGCCCGAAGTCGCCATCCGCACCATTGGTGCCGTTGCCACCGAACTCGAGATCGCCGCGGTCACCGCCGCCGATCACGGCATCGCGCTCGACCCCGATGTCAGCACCTTCAAGTCCCAGGTCGATCGCGAACTCGCCGGGCTGAAAAGCAAGGCCGAGACCATCGCCACCGGCCACGTCACCGCCTGGCAGACGCAGATCGACGCCCTCACCCCGCCACCGGACACCGCCAAGCGCGCCGGCGAAATCAACCAGCTGCTCCTAGACATCGAACCCGGCCTCGCGCGCGACACCCATATGCTCAAGCAGGTCGGTGGCAGCACCGCCATCCTCGCCTCCATCACCACCGCCGCCGCCGCGCTGAAGGAGGAGTACAAAACCCTGATCCCGGCGCGCGCCACCAGGGGCGATCCGATCAAGGCGGTTGAGGCGGGCAAGCCCGCCAGCGGCCTGGGCGGCAAGGATCTGGAGGATCTGACGAAGGCGATGAAGGACACCCAGGCCCTGATGGGCAGGGAGGAGCCGGTCGACCTGGCTGTCGTCAACGGCGCGGTTGCCCTCATCAAGAAGGGCCTGACCACCCTGCTGCCCGAGGTGGACCCCAAGGTCGAACTCGGCGCGAAACTCAGCTGGGTCGCGATCAAGGAGGAATATCACAAGCGCACCAAGGATGCCGGCGCCGACGCCGCCCTCAAGAAGGCCGCCGAGGACTACATGGCCAAGATGTGGTGGTATCGCCGCCAGGTGGTCGATGAAACCATGGCCAAACTCCAGGACGTGCACGGCTTCACCTGGGGCAGCGTCGGCAGCGACAATCCCGAGAGCGATTACGACCTCACCATCCGCACCCACGGCACCAAGGGCGACAAAAAGCGCGACTTCGAAATCGTCGCCATCGCCAACGCGGAAATCTCGAAGGATTTCCAGGGCACCCCTCCCGGCATCCTGTTCGATACCAATCTCTACGCCGAGGCCGCGGTCAAGGCCGCCGAGCCGACGCCCGAGCAGAAGGCCGATCCCGCCTTCAAAGCGATGGGCGCAATGAAGGAGCAGGGCCAGGATGTCGGTGCCCTGATGAAGCTGCGTCGCTACATGGATTGGGACGAGTACGAGGACTACAAGGAAAAAATGCTGGCCGACATCGCCGACCCGGCGGCGCGCAAACTGGCCCAGCAGCAATTCGACGAAGCCGATGACCTCTATTTCATGGCCCGCTCCAAGCTGCTGCTGAAGGCCTACGCGGGAGACCCCGCCAAGCTCAAGGAAATCCAGGACATCCCGCTCACCACCGAGGGTCAGCGCCAGCTCCTCGATATGGCGGATCACCTCGAGCACGACAAAACCAAGGCCGACAAGCTGATGGCCGCCAACAACGCCATCTACCTCGACCAGATGAAGGAGGTCCGTGACCTCGAGGCCCAGTACGACGCGGAACCCGACCCGAAGAAGAAAATCGCCCTCCTGGCCAAACTCAAGACCCTGCAAGCCGACGCCACCTTCTTCGCCGCCGAGGCCTACCATAGCGAGGGGCCGCTGATGCACGTGGTCAAGGCCAACCAGAGCAGCAAACTCGAGGCCGACGGCAAGGACTACACGACCAAATATCTGGTCGATGGTGTTCTCCCGGAAGCCTTGAAGGACCAGCCCGAGAAGGACAAGAAGGCCGACATCGAGAAAATGAAGAACGACAAACTCGCTGCCATGTCGGCCAACCAGATGCTGCAATCCTTCAACGAGAACCTCGGCGATCTGCTGAAGGACCTGCGCCACTATTCCTCCGACCCCTTCCCCGGCCAGGGCTTCTACCGCTCGTCGAAATACATCGAGCGGCTCTGCGAGTCCGTCGGCCTCATCGCCGCCAAAGTGCCGGACGGCGCCCGGACCGTCGGCGCCATCCCCCTTGGCCGCGGGACCCCCGCCGACGTGCAACGCGCGATGCAGAACCTGGTCAACATCCGCGGCGAGAAAACCACCTTCGACGCCGCCGACAAGGAGGCCGAGAAAC
This sequence comes from uncultured Rhodospirillales bacterium, assembly GCA_903928895.1. Classification (GTDB taxonomy): domain Bacteria; phylum Pseudomonadota; class Alphaproteobacteria; order Acetobacterales; family Acetobacteraceae; genus CAIYPH01. The sequence continues at coordinate 36,568 of CAIYSR010000034.1, forward strand.
AGGCCTACGCCGTCCAGGAGATGACCAGCGCCTTCCCGGGCGTCACCACGCTGCCCGACCTTGGCAAGCAGCTCAGCGACTTCGGCCGCAAGGTCAACGCCACCGTCCGCTCCGCCATCGCCAACGACCTGACCGCCGCCAACCCCAGCGCCTATTTCGCCACCTGAGCCTCAGCCCAAACGATAGATCCGAAGCGCATTGAGACCGAGCAGCGCCCCCTTCTCGGTCTCGCTCGCCCCGGCGAGCAGCGCATGGGTCGCGTCCATCCAGCGCCCGAGACTCGCCGAGCGCGTGCAAACCGGATGGTCGCTCCCCCACACCATCCGCTCCCAGCCGAAGCTCCCGATCACGTGCTCGGCAAACGGCCGCAAATCCGCGACCGTCCAGTTGACCGGATCGGCATAGGCCACAATCCCGGACAGCTTGGCCGCCACATTGGGCAGCTCCGCAATCGCCCGGATCCCCGCCCGCCACGGATCGAGCCCGGCTGCCTTCACATCCGGCACCCCGCAGTGATCGAGCACGAACTGCACATCAGGGCACGCCCGGGCCAAGGCAACGGCGATCGGAATCTGCCGCGGCAGGACGCAGAAATCGAAACTTAGCCCATACCGCGCCAGACGGCCGAGATTCTCGGCAAACAGAGCGGTCTGGGCGAGCCCGTCAGGCTGCGTATGCAGGATCCGCCGCAGCCCTTTCACGCCCGGAATCGACGCCAGGCGCTCAAGCTGCGCCGGGAAATCCGCGCTCTCCGGCCGGCATCCCGCAATGGTGCCGACAAACGGGACGCCCAGCCCCCCGGTCAACGCCGCCTCCGCCTCGATATCCCCCGGCGCGACATCGACCTCCATGTGCAGCACATCGGTGATCCCGGCGGCCCGCGCCTGGGGCAGATAGTCCTCCACCGTGCAGTCCCGGTTGAGCCGCGTGTCGCCGTCGAGCCAGGGATAACGCAGCCGCTCGCGATAGATCAGGTGGCAATGGGTATCGACGATCCGCACGCGCGCCTCCCGGGCTGAATGCACCCCCCGGAATTCTAGCCATTCATGCCCGCCCGATCCATCCTTCCGCCACGCCGCCAGATGCGCCTATCATCCCCGGCATGAGGGAGTTGCCGCCAATCAGGGCCGTGGTGCTCGATGTCGACGGGGTCATCGTCGACTCGCCGCACGAGGCGGCCTGGCGCGCCGCCCTCGCCGGCTTCACCGATCCCGCCCGGCTCACCCCCGCCCTCTACCGCAGCCTCGTCGCCGGCCGCCCCCGGCTCGACGGGGCACGCGCGATCCTCGACCATCTCGGCCTCGATCCCACGCTGGCGGAGCCTTACGCACAGGCGAAGCAGCAACGCATCGTCGATCTCATCGCCGCCGGCCGCTTCGCCGCTTTCCCCGACGCGCTGCGCTTCCTCGCCGCGGCCAAGGCGCGCGGCCTGCGCCTGGCCGCCGCCTCCTCGTCGCGCAATGCCAACCTCATGCTCGCCCAGCTGACGCTGCCCAGCGGTACCCCCCTGCTCGATGCCTTCGACGCCAACCTCTCCGGCCGCGAGATGCGCCATGGCAAGCCCGATCCCGAGATCTTCCTCACCGCCGCCGCCGAACTCGCCATCGTCCCCACCGCCTGCCTCGTGGTGGAGGACGCCCCCGCCGGCATCCGCGCCGCCCGCGCCGGCGGCATGGCGGCCCTCGGCATCGCCCGAACCGGCAGCGCCGATGAACTGACCGAAGCCGGCGCCGACCTTGTCCTGCCCAGCCTCGACGCCCTCGCGCTCGAAGACCTTCCGGCCGGACGGCTACGCCCGATCGCCCCGCCACGGAGCCCGCCATGACCGACCCGCTGCACCCCACCGCCGACCCCGCCTGGGTCATGGCCGAGGACGGCTTCGACCCTCGGCGCGAAGCCGATATCGAGGCCCGCTTCGCCATCGGCAACGGCCTGCTCGGCGTGCGCGCCGCCCGCGCCGCCAGCCGCGGGCCACTCTGGGCCACCCCGATGCGCCATCTCCATCCCACCGCATCGCCGCGCAGCTACGTGGCCGGATTGTTCGACTCCCCCGATATCGAACCCCCCGTACCGGTGCTGATGTCAGCGCCGGACTGGCTGCGCCTGATCATCCGGCTCGACGGCCAGACCCTGCGGTTGGACCCTGCCGGGCTGCTTGTCCACCACCGCCGGCTCGACCTGCGCCGCGGCCTGCTGATCGTGGAATGGCGCCAGCGCGACGCCAACGGCGTGATTGCGCGGCTGCGCACCCTGCGCCTGGTCTCCCAGGCCGAGCGCGCCATCGGGCTGCAATGGGCGGAGCTCGCGATCGAGCAGGACGGCATCGCCGTGACCGTCGAAGCCGTCTTCGACCCGGCGGCGACCGGACTCGAAATCCTGCGCGCCACCCCCGATCTCGGCCTCTGGCGCAGCGGCCTCTCCGGCCGGCAACTCGCCATCGCCGGCGACGCCACCCTCACGCGCGACGGCATCGCCCTCCCCGCCGCGCGCGGCCCGCTGCTGTGGTCCTGGAGCTGGACCTCGCAAGCCGGCCAGATCGTGCGGATCGAGCGCCTGATGGCCGCGATGCGCGGTGACCAGGCCGACCCCAGCGCAGCGGCACAGGCCGCGCTCGCCGGCGCCAGTGCCCGCGGCGGCGGCGAAGTCCTGGCCGCGCACCAGGCGGCCTGGGCCACCCGCTGGGCCAGCGCCGACATCGAGATCGAGGGCGACCCGGAGGCCCAGCGCGCGCTCCGTTTCGCCGCCTATCACCTGGTCGCCGCCGCCAATCCGGACGACCCGCACGTCTCCATCGGCGCCCGCGCCCTCACCGGCGACGGCTATCTCGGCCATGTCTTCTGGGACACCGAGATCTATCTGCTGCCGTTCTACACCATCGCATGGCCCGAAGCCGCGCGGGCGCTGCTGCTCTACCGCTTCCACACGCTGGACGGCGCCCGCGCCAAGGCCGCCGCCAAGGGCTGGCGCGGCGCACTTTATGCCTGGGAATCGACCGACACCGGCTACGAAACCACCCCCGAATCCGTCATCGGCCCGGCCGGCGTCCCGGTCGAGGTGCTCAGCGGCAAGCTCGAACAGCACATCAGCGCCGATGTCGCCTACGCCGTGTGGCAGTACTGGCGCGCCACCGGCGACGCCGCCTTCCTGTGCCAGGCCGGCGCCGAGATCCTGCTCGAAACCGCCCGTTTCTGGGTGAGCCGCGCTGTCCCCGAGGCCGACGGGCGGCGCCATATTCGCAACGTGATCGGCCCTGACGAATACCACGAAGGCATCGACGACAACGCCTTCACCAACCTCATGGCGCGCTGGAATATCGAGCGCGGGATCGAGGTCGCCGCCCTGCTGCGGGCGCGCTGGCCGGAGCACTGGACCCGCCTGGCGATCGACGCGGCCGAACTCGCGGAGTGGCAGGCCGCAGCGGCGGCGATCGTCACCGGACAGGACGAAACCGGCCTGTTCGAACAATTCACCGGCTATCATGCCCTCGAGGACATCGACCTCGCCGCCTTCCCCGGCCGCACCGCGCCGATGGATGTGGTGCTGCCCCGCGACCGGGTCCACGCCTCGCAGATCATCAAGCAAGCGGACGTTGTGGCCCTGCTCGCCCTGCTGCCCGACGCTGTGCCGCCGACGGTGCAGGCGCTGAATTTCCACCACTACGCGCCCCGCTGCGCCCATGACAGCTCGCTCAGCCACACCATGCACGCCCTCGCCGCGGCACGGCTGGGCGACCCGGCAACGGCGCTGCGTCACTTCCGCGCCAGCGCCGCCATCGACATGGACGACCGCCCCGGCCGCAGCACCGAAGGCGTCCATATCGCCTCGCTCGGCGGGCTCTGGCAGGTCGCGATGCTCGGCTTCGCCGGGCTGAGCCTGGGCGAAACCCTGGCGTTCACCCCCCGCCTGCCGCCGGAATGGACCGCGATGCGCCTGCGCACCCATTGGCACGGCCGGACCCTGCACGCCCGCATCACCCACGACACCCTGACCGTCACACTGGAGTACGGCGCGGCGATGAGCGTGTTGGTCAATGGAAGGCCGCACGACCTGGCGCCGGGCGTGCCCCGCCGTCTTTCGCTCCGCGGCAGCGGTAAAACAGCGGGGAGGCAAGGGGTTCTTTTTTGAAAAAAAGAACCAAAAAACCTTCATCCGTTTGGCTATGGCCTCTCCCGGGAGAGACCCCAGCCAAACGGATAGAAAGTTTTTGCTTCTTTTTTCAAAAAGAAGCGCTTCCTTCCTGTTTCGCCCGCAACGCCGACCACACCACCTCCGGGGTCGCCGGCATCTCCACCGGCCCCACGCCCGCGCCCGCCAGCGCGTCGTTCACCGCGATCATCACCGCCGGCAACGCCCCCGCGCACCCCGCCTCGCCGCAGCCCTTGGCGCCGAGCGGATTGGTGGTCGCCAGCACCGGCACGCTGGTCCAGGCAAAATGCGGAATCTCGTCGGCCCGCGGCAGCGCGTAGTCCATGAACGAGCCCGACAGGATCTGCCCGTCCTCGTCGTATGACACCCGCTCGCCCAGCGCCTGGCCGATCCCCTGCACCACCCCGCCATGCGCCTGGCCCGCGACCAGGCTCGGGTTCACCACCGTGCCGAAATCATTGGCCATCGCGTAGCGCACCACCGCCACCACCCCGGTCTCGGGATCGATCTCGACCTCGGCGATATGCACCCCGTTGGGAAACGCCGACGTCACCCCGGGATAGACCGCCGCGACATCGAGCGCGCCGCCCTGCCCGCGAGCCCGCAGCAGCTCGGCCAGGTCCATGATCCCGATGCCCCGGTCGGTGCCGGCCACCGAGAAGCGGCCGTCGGCGAACATGATATCGACCTCGGCGGCCTCCAGCGCGTCGGCCGCGAGCGGCTTGCCCTTGGCCACCACATCGGCCGCCGAGGCGATGATCACCGCCCCGGCATTCATGATCGAGCGCGAGCCGCCGGTGCCGCCGCCGTCGAGCAGCTGGTCGGAATCGCCCTGCACCAGCCTCACTTTGTCGAACGGCACGCCGAGCTCGCGGCACAGCACCTGGGCGAAGGGCGTCGCATGGCCCTGCCCGTAATCGAGCGTGCCGGAGATGATGGTGACGCTGCCATCGGCCTCGAAACGGATGCCGCCCATCTCCGAGCGCGCCGGCGCGGTCACTTCGAGATATTGCCCGATGCCGCGCCCGCGCAGCCGGCCGCGGGCCTTGCTCGCGGCGCGCCGCGCCGGGAAGCCGTCCCAGTCGGACAAGGCGAGGGCCTGGTCGAGCACGGCGGCGAAATCGCCGCTGTCATAGGTCATCGTCGAGGGCGCCGCATAGGGCATCATCTCCGGGCCGATCATGTTGCGCCGGCGCAATTCGATCGCGTCGATTCCGGTGGCCCGCGCGGCCTCCTCGATCAGCCGCTGCATGTAGTAGTTGCCCTCGGGCCGCCCGGCGCCGCGATAGGCGCCCACCGGCGTGGTGTTGGTGAACATGCAGCGCACCGCGACATGGATCAGCGGCGTGCGATAGGTGCCGATGATGTTCTTCACCAGGTTCATCGTCGGCGGGATCGAGGTCGAATTGGAAAGATAGGCCCCGACATTGCCGAAGCCGCGGACGCGCAGCGCCAGGAACCGTCCCTCGGCATCGAGTGCCAGCTCAACGTTCTGCTCGTGGTCACGGCCATGGCTGTCCGACAGGAAACTGTCCGACCGCTCGTCGGTCCATTTCACCGGCCGGCCCAGCATCCGCGCCGCCAGCAGGGCGCAGGGATATTCGGGATACAGCCCGCCCTTCATGCCGAAGGAGCCGCCGACATTGCCGGTCAGCACCCGCACCTTCTCGCGCGGCACCGCCATCGCATTGGCCACCGCATTGCGCAGCCCGAATGCGCCCTGGCTGACGACGCGCAGCACATAGCGGTCATCGGCGAAGTCGGCGATGCAGGCGCGCGGTTCGAGCGCGGCGACCACGATACGGTTGTTGCGGATCGGTCCGCCGACCACGTGCGCCGCCCCGGCGAACGCCGCCTCGACCGCGTCCGCATCGCCGAAGCGCCAGTCCAGCACCACGTTATCCGGCGCCTCGTCATGCAGCGCCGCCGCCCCCAGCGCCGCCGACGCCTCGGTGACGGCGGGCAGCGCCTCGATCTCGGCGAAAATCAGCTCCGCCGCATCCTTCGCCTGCGCCTTCGTCTCCGCCACCACGAAGGCCAGCGGATCGCCGACATAGCGCACCTTGCCCTCGGCCAAGGCGTACTGCACCGGCTTGGGGATCGGCGTGCCGTCATGATTGGGTCCGGCGATATTGACCTGCATCGGCTTGATCCCGGCCGCCTTCAACTCCGCCACCGTGATCACCGCCAGCACCCCCGGCGCCGCCCGCGCCGCCGCGACATCGAGCGCAACCAGCCGGCCATGCGCGACCCGGCTGCGCACCATCATCCCATAGGCCTGCCCGGGCAGGTTGAGATCATCCGTATACCGCCCCTCGCCACGGAGCAGCACGGGGTCCTCCATGCGCGAGACCGGCTGGCCGATCGCGAAACGACCGGGTTCGAAGGGAGCGTTCATGCGATGGACCTCGACGACCTGTTCCGCCTCAACATAAGCCGCCACGGTCACCGCGCAACCGGCGTAAACCTCCGCAGCCGATGACCGTCACGCGACATCGTTGCGCCACGCCGTCCGCGCCAGCGCCACGATCGCCAGCGCCACCAGCAGCAGCAGCCCCGCCACCCCGGGCCAGCCGAACAGCCGCCACAGCGGCGCCGGAAAAATCCCACCCGCGGCACCGCCGACGTAATAACTGGTGACATACATCCCCACCGCGGTCGACTTCGCCTGCGGAATGCGCGCGGCGATGAAGCCGAGCGACAGTGTCTGCACCACGAACATCCCGCCCGACAACAGCGCCATCCCGGCGATGATCACGGCCAGCCCGTCCAGCAGCGTCAAGCCGAGCCCGCACAGCGACAATCCAACGCACATCATCAGCGTCGCCCGCCGGCCGAACCGGATCGTCAGCCGCGAGGCCACCGGATTCGTCACCAGGCCGAGCAGATAGACCGTGAACACCGCCCCCAGCTGCCCCGGCGTCAACCCGTACGGCGCGTCAGCCAGCCGGAAATTGGCGTAGGTGAACGCGGCCACCATGCAGAACAACATGCCGGCGCCGATCAGGCAGGTCGCGATCAGGCGCGGATTGCCCAGATGCATCCGCCACACCGCCCAGCCCACCGAAACCGCGCGGAACCGCCGCTCCCGCGGCAGCAGCAGCGCGAGCCCGATCGCACAGAACAGCGTCAGCAGCCCGACCAGCGCGAACCCGGCCTGCCAGCCCGCCAGATCGGTCGCCACCCCGGCGGCGAAGCGCCCGAAGAAGCCGCCGAAAATCGTGCCCATCGCGTAGGACGTCGAGGCCCGCACCCCCTCGGCCCCGTCGCACTCCTCGCCGATATAGGCCACCGTGATGGTGAAGATGAACGGGAACAGCAGCCCCTGCGCAAAGCGCAGCCCGATCAGCACGGGCAGATTGGGGCTGAGCGCGATCAGCAGCGCCGGCACCGTGAGGATGAAGCAGGCCGACGTGATCAGCCGCTTGCGCCCGAGCCGGTCCGACACCGCCCCCGCGAACGGCGCCACCAGCGCCACCGCCAGCAGCGTCGCGGTGATCGCCAGCCCGGTCAGCGCCGGCCCGGCGCCAAAGGTGCCGGCGATCGCGGGCAGGATCGCCTGCGGCGTGTAGAGGTTGATGAAGGTGGCGAACCCGGCGATCGCCACCGCGATACGGCGTCGCCTCACCCCGGCCCGGTCCGGGGCGGCGCGGCCATGATCGGCCCGCACGCCGCCGGCAACGCACGCGGCTTCGCCGGCCCGGTCGCCACCTCGGGCTTGGCCGGATGATCGAGCCGGTCGAACCACCATTGCAGGCTGGCGTCGCAGCCGTCGCCCGGCGGCGGGGGCGGCGGTCGCGCCGGGCACTCCGGCTGGCCCGCCGGGCACTGGAAATTGATATGCATGTGGCTGGCATGGCCCCACCACGGCCGCACCAGCCGGATCCAGCCGCGCTCCCCGGTCACGCTCTCGCACAGCTGCTTCTTGATCGCGGCATTGACCAGCACCCGGTCGACCCCCGGCAAGGTCGCGGCCAGGCGGAGCAGCGTGGCATGCTCCGGCCGCCAGCGCGCCGGATCGATGCCGCGCCCGTCCGCCCGCACCAGGCTCGGCGGCTCCAGCGCCTCCCGCTGTGCCGGCGTCAGCTTCGGATGTGGGCCGAGATCGAGATAGACATCGGCGTCGATCCCCATCTGGTGGCTCATATGCCCGCCCGCGAGCGGCCCGCCGCGCGGGCCGGACAGATCGCCCATGTAGAGGTCCGCGATCCCCGCGGCCTGCGCGCGCAGCCCGAGTTCGCGCAGATGGGCGATGGTCTCGGGATGGCCCCAGAAACTGCTCCGGGCGATGCGGATGGTCTGCAACCCCGGCACCTCGTCCGGCAGCCGGACCGCCCCCTGGATGCAGCCCATGCCGCCGACGCCGATGATCCGCACTGGCCCCGGCGCGGGCCCCGGCGCAGGCGTCATCGGTCCGGCGGCCCCGAGAAACAGCACCAGCAGAGCGGCCAGCAGGTTGCGATGCACGAGAGCCTCCGTTACGCCATGCCGCGATCAACACCATCATCGCCGCGGGGGGAGCGCCTGTCAGCCCCCACCGCGGCCGAGCCGATGCAGGATGCGGAGCAAACCATGGCCGGTGACGGCGGACTGGAACTGACGATCCTGATGCCCTGCCTCAACGAGGCGGAGACGCTGGCGCGCTGCATCGACAAGGCGCGCGCGTTTCTCGCCCGCAGCGGCGTGGCGGGCGAGGTGGTGATCGCAGACAACGGCTCCACCGACGGCTCCCAGACCATCGCCACCGCTCATGGCGCCCAGGTGGTGGACATTCCGGCGCGCGGCTATGGCGCCGCCCTGATCGGCGGCATCCGCGCCGCGCGCGGCCGCTACATCATCATGGGCGACAGCGACGACAGCTACGACTTCTCCCGCCTCGACGGCTTCGTGGCGCAATTGCGGGCAGGTTTTGCCTTGGTGATGGGCAATCGCTTCCTCGGCGGCATCATGCCGGGGGCGATGCCGCGCCTGCACCGCTGGCTCGGCAACCCGGTGCTGAGCTTCATCGGCCGCCTGTTCTTCCGCTCGCCCTGCGGCGATTTCCATTGCGGCCTGCGCGGCTTCGACCGCGCCGCCATCCTCGCGCTCGACCTCCAGGCCCCCGGCATGGAATTCGCCTCCGAGATGGTGGTCAAGGCAACCCTGCGCGGCCTGCGGATGACCGAGGTGCCGACCATCCTGCACCCCGACGGACGCACGCGCCCGCCCCATTTGCGCTCCTGGCGCGACGGCTGGCGCCATCTGCGCTTCCTGCTGCTGTTCAGCCCGTCCTGGCTGTTCCTCTATCCCGGCCTCGCGCTGATGCTGGCCGGCGGGCTTGCCATGCTGTGGCTGCTGCCCGGCGCACGCAGCCTCGGCGGCGTCGCGCTCGACATTCATTCGCTGCTCTACGCCGCCACCGGGCTGCTGGTGGGGGCGCAATCGGTGTTCTTCTGGCTCTTCGCCAAGCAGTATTCGATGCGCGAAGGCATGCTGCCGGAGGACCCCGGATTCCGCCGGCTGCTCCAGCGCCTCAGCCTGGAGCGCGGACTGCTCCTCGGCGCGGCCCTCGTGGTGGCCGGCGTGGCGCTCGGCATCGCCGCCCTCGGCGACTGGGGCGCGAGCGGCTTCGGCCGGCTGGTGCCGGGCGAAACCATGCGCCTGGTGATCCCCTCGGCAACCCTGGTGCTGCTCGGCTTCCAATGCGCCTATGGCAGCTTCTTCGTCAGCGTGCTCGACATCCGGGCCTCGCGGTAGCGGACACCACTGTCACCGGAACACCATCGTCCGCGACAAATGGAAATTGAGGAACATCCCTGCCGCCGTTCCGCTCAGGATGGCGAGGATGGGATGCGCGTAGGCCGTGGGGCTCACGGTGATAAGGGTGAAGTAGGTGCCGCGGTTGATGACGAAGCCGGCGGCATTGGCGAGCAGGAATCGCGCCCATTGCCGGTGCATCGGGCCCGCCCCCTGCCCGCGGAACGTCCACACCCGGTTGACCAGCCAGTTCGAGCTCGCCGAAGCGAAATAGGCGAATCCCCCCGCCCAGTAGAGCCCGATCGCGCCGCGCAGCCCGTAGATCGTCGCGGTCTCCACCACGAGACCGCTGGCGCCGACAAGGCCGAAACGCAGGAACTGGACAATCACCGGGGGCAGGGCGCGCATGGACCCTGTCTAGGGCAAGACCGCGAAGGGGGAAATCACCACCGGTCAGGCACGCGGTCTGCCGTCAGCAACGCGGTTTGCAGTCAGGCACGCGGATTGCAAAGAGCAGGCATGGTCCGCTTGCAGAGCAGGAGGCGGACTGCCATCGTTCGCTCACCTGCAACCGGGACAAGGAGATCGAGGCCATGCAACGGCGTAGTTTTCTGGCGGCGGGAGCCGCGAGCCTGGCCCTTCCCTCGATCGGGCGATCGCAGGGGGCCTCGACCCTGCGCTTCATCCCGCAGATCGACCTCGCCTTCCTCGATCCGCACTGGACCACCGCCTACGTCACCCGCAACCACTCCTACCTCGTGTTCGACACCCTGTTCGGCCAGGACGCCAACTTCAACTATACCCACCAGATGCTCTCCGGCCACGTCGTCGAGAACGACGGCAAGCTGTGGAAGCTGACGCTGCGCGACGGGCTGTGGTGGCATGACGGCGAGCGCGTGCTGGCGCGCGACTGCGTCGCCTCGATCAAGCGCTGGGCCAAGCGCGATGCCATCGGCGGCGCGCTGATGGATGCCACCGACGAACTCTCCGCCCCCGACGACAAAACCATCGTCTTCAAGCTCAAGAAACCCTTCCCGCTGCTCCCGGATGCGCTGGGCAAGTCGCCCTCGCCGATGCCGGCGATGATGCCGGAGCGTTTGGCCAACACCGATCCGTTCAAGCAGATCACCGAGATCATCGGCTCCGGCCCCTATCGCTACGTGCAGGGCGAGCGGGTGCAGGGCGCCAAGAACGTCTATCAGCGCTTCGAGAAATACGTGCCGCGCGGCGACGGCGCGCTCGACTGGACCAGCGGTCCCAAGATCGCGCATTTCGAGCGCGTGGTCTGGACCACCATCCCCGATGCCGCCACCGCCGCCGCCGCGTTGCAGTCGGGCGAGCAGGATTGGTGGGAATACCCGGTCGCCGACCTGCAACCCAAGCTGCGCAAGGACCCCAAGATCCGCCTTGCCTTTCCCGACCCCACCGGCGGCGTCGAGATGATGCGCCCCAACCACCTCACGGCGCCGTTCAACAACCCGGCCATCCGCCGCGCCTTCCTCCACGCCATCGACCAGGCCGAGTTCATGCAGGCCATCGTCGGTGACGATCCCGCGATGTTCTACACCCCGCTCGGCATGTTCTGCCCGAAAACGCCGATGGCGAGCGAGGACGGGCTGGAGCCGTTCCGGGGCAAGCGCGACTATGCCAAGGTCAAGGAGATGCTGAAGGCGGCCGGCTATGCCGGCGAAAAGACGGTGCTGATGGTGCCGACCGACTACGTCACCCTCAAGGCGCTCGGCGACGTGATGGCCGACACCATGGGCCGCGTCGGCATCAACGTCGACTATGTCGCGACCGACTGGGGCACCATGCTGCAACGGCGCAACAAGAAGGAGCCGATCGAGCAGGGCGGCTGGTCGGCCTTCATCACCGGCTGGGCCGGCACCGATCATTTCAGCCCCCCCGCCCACATCGCGCTGCGCGGCAACGGCGACCAGCCCGGCGCCTGGCCGGGCTGGTGTGTCAGCCCCGAGCTCGAACAGATGCGCACGGCCTGGTTCGACGCGCCCGACCTCAAGGGCCAGCAGGAGATCTGCCGCAAGATGCAGGTCCAGGCGATGCACGACGTGCCCTACTTCCCGCTCGGCCAGTTCCAGACGCCCACCGCCTACCGCTCCGACATCACCGGCGTGCTGAACGGGTTCGCCACGTTCTGGAATGTGCGCCGGGCGTAAGGCCCGGCCGACTGATCTGCTCACTTGAAGGAATGACGATGAAGCGTCGGAATTTGCTGAAGACCGCCACGTTCGCGGCTGGTTCGGTGCTGGCGGCCCCCATGGTGGGCCGCGCACAGGGCAGCCGGGTGCTCAAATTCGTGCCCCAGGCCAACCTGTCCAGCATGGATGCGGTGGCAGGCACCCAGTACGTGGTCCGCAACGCCGCGATGATGGTGTGGGACACGCTCTACGGCGTGAACGCCAAGCTCGAGCCGCAGCCGCAGATGTGCGAGGGCCACGAGGCCTCGGCCGACCTCAAGACCTGGACCTTCAAGCTGCGCCCCGGCCTGAAATTCCACGACGGCGAAACCGTCACCACCCGGGACGTGCTGGCCAGCCTCAACCGCTGGATGGTGCGCGACACCATGGGCCAGATCATCAAGGCCCGGCTCGACGCACCCGAGGCGCTCGACGACCGGAGCTTCCGCTTCCGCCTCAACAAGCCGTTCAGCAAAATGCTGTTCGCGCTGGGCAAGAACAACGCGCCGATGGCCCTGATCATGCCCGAGCGCATCGCCAGGACCGATCCGTTCAAGCTGATCAGCGAATATGTCGGCTCCGGCCCGATGAAGTTCAACACCGCCGAATGGGTGCCGGGCTCGAAGGCGGTGTTCGATAAATTCGCCGATTATCCCGTCCGCCCCGAGGCCGGCGAGTGGCTGGCGGGCGGCAAGCGGATGTATTTCGACCGCATCGAGTGGATCATCCCCTCCGATGCCGCCACCGCCGGCGCCGCGCTGCAGAACGGCGAGGTCGACTGGTGGGAGACCCCGCTGCCCGACCTCATTCCCCTGCTCAAGCGCAACCGCAACGTCGCCATGGATATCGCCGACCCGTTCGGCAATATCGGCTCGCTCCGCTTCAATCATCTGCAACCACCGTTCAACGACGTCCGCGCCCGCCGCGCGGTGCTGATGGCGCTGAGCCAGGCCGACTACATGCAGGCCGTGGTCGGCGACAATCCCGATCTGTGGAAGGAAAGCGCCAGCTTCTTCACCCCCGGCGCCACCGGCTACACCGAGGACGGCGGCGACATCCTCAAGGGCAAGCGCGACATCGAGGGCGCCCGCAAGCTGCTTGCCGAGGCCGGCCTGCTCGGCGCCAAGGTCACCTTGGTGGTGGCGATGGATGTCGCGATCACCAAGGCCGAAGGCGAGGTGACGGCCGATCTGCTCAAAAAAATCGGCTTCGATGTCGATTTCGTCGCCACCGACTGGGGCACCGTCGGCGCGCGGCGCGCCAAGAAGGACCCGCCGGCCCAGGGCGGCTGGAACATCTTCCACACCTGGCACGCCGGCGCCGACTGCATCAACCCTGCCCCCTACACCGCACTCGACGCCGGCGGCGACAAGGCCTGGTTCGGCTGGCCCAAGTCCGACGCCGTGCAGGCCGGCATCGCCGCCTGGTACGACGCCCCCGATGCCGCCGCCGAGAAAGCCGCGCTGGCTTCCATCAACAAAGCCAGCTTCGACTACGCCACCTACGGGCCGACCGGCTTCTTCCTCATGTACCAGGCTTGGCGCACCAACATCTCCGGCATTGTCAAAGCGCCCTTCCCGGTGTTCTGGGGTGTTCAGAAGACCTGATCTGGGCTGTAGTGCCGAAACCGTGATCCACCAGGAAGGGACGAAGCAGCCTCATGTTCGCCTACGCCATCAGGCGCATCATCGCGACCATCCCGGTCATGGCGATCGTCGCGCTCTTCGTCTTCAGCCTGCTCTACATCGCACCGGGAGACCCGGCGGCGATCATCGCGGGCGATCAGGCCACCCCGGCCGACGTGGAGCGCATCCGCGCCTCCCTCGGACTTGACCGCCCGTTCCTGATCCGCTTCGGCGAATGGCTCTGGAACGTGCTCAACGGCGATCTCGGGGTCTCGATCTTCACCAACCTGCCGGTCCGCCACATGATCGCCCAGCGGGTGGAGCCGACGCTGTCGCTGATGCTCCTCACCCTGACCTTCGCCATCTCCTTCGCCGTGCCGATGGGCGTGGTGGCGGCGTGGAAACAGGGCAAGTGGATCGACCGCATCGTCATGGTGGTCGCGGTGATGGGCTTCTCGGTGCCGGTCTTCGTGGTCGGCTACGTCCTCGCCTACACCTTCGCGCTTCAGCTCGACTGGTTCCCGGTGCAGGGCTACACCCCGATCTCCCAGGGTTTCGGCCCCTGGATCAACAACCTCGCTTTGCCCGCGATCGCCCTCGGCAGCGCCTTCATCGCGCTGCTCGCCCGCATCACCCGCGCCACCATGCTCGAGGTGCTAAGCCAGGACTATGTCCGCACCGCCAAGGCCAAGGGCGTCGGCCAGCGCGAAATCCTGTTCGTCCACGGGCTGAAAAACGCCGCCGTGCCGATCGTCACCATCATCGGCCTCGGCTTCGCCGGCCTGATCGGCGGCGCCGTGGTCACCGAGAGCGTCTTCGCCATCCCCGGCGTCGGCCGCCTCGTGGTCGATGCCATCCTGCGGCGCGACTACCCGGTGATCCAGGGCGTCGTGCTGATGTTCTCCTTCGTCTATGTCATCGTGAACCTGTGTGTGGACCTGCTCTACACCGTGTTCGATCCGAGGATTCGTTACTGATGAGCGCGACAATCTCAGGCATCACCGCCGCGCCGGACCTCGGCGAGGTACTCCCTCCACGCAAGGCGCGCGGCCGCGTCGGCATGTTCATCCACCGCCACCCGACGATTTTCGTCGGCGGCCTGCTGCTGAGCATCATTCTGTGCATCGGCATCTTCGCCCCCTTCCTCGGCACGGTGGACCCCACCGCCCTCGCCCCGGCCCGGCGCACCCGCCCGCCGCCGGATATCTTCGCCTGGACCGGCTACTGGCTCGGCCTCGACAAGAAGCCGCCCGCGGTGCAGTTCCTCTTTGGCTCCGACATGCTCGGCCGCGACGTCTATTCGCGCGTGCTCTACGGCACCCAGATCTCGCTGCTCGTCGGCTTTTCCGTCGCCGTCGTCGCCTCGGTGATCGGCATGTTCATCGGCCTGACCTCCGGCTTCATCCGCTCGGTCGACACCGTGGTGATGCGGGTGATGGATGGGCTGCAATCCATCCCCGGCATCCTGCTCGCCATCGCCCTGATGGCGCTGACCCGGGCCTCGGTGCAGAACGTGATCGCCGCCATCGCCGTCACCCAGATCCCCCCCGTCGCCCGACTGGTCCGCTCGGTGGTGCTCACCCTGCGCGAGCAGCCCTATGTCGAGGCCGCGGTGGCCGCCGGCACCCGCATGCCGATGATCATCCTCAAGCACATCCTGCCCAACACCCTCGCCCCGGTCTCGGTGCAGGCCACCTTCATCTGCGCCTCCGCCATGCTCACCGAGGCCACGCTCTCCTTCATCGGCGCCGGCACCCCGCCGATCATCCCCTCCTGGGGCAACATCATGGCCGAGGGCCGCGCGCTCTGGCAGGTCAAGCCCTATATCGTGTTCTTCCCCGCCGCCTTCCTGTCGGTGACGGTGCTGGCGGTGAACCTGCTCGGCGATGGTCTGCGCGATGCGCTCGACCCGCGGCTGGCGAAGCGGATCTGATCAAGATGGCATTGCTCGAAGTCGAAAACCTGCAAACCCATTTCGGCACCATCGACGGCGTGGTCCGCGCCGTCGAAGGCCTCTCCTTCCACATCGACGCCGGCGAAACGGTGGCCATCGTCGGCGAATCCGGCTGCGGCAAATCCGTCACCTCGATGTCCATCCTGCGCCTGATCCAGGAACCGCCAGGCAAAATCGCCGGGCGCATCACCTTCCAGGGCCGCGACCTGCTCGATCTCCCCGATGTCGAGATGCGCAAGATCCGCGGCAAGGACATCTCGATGATCTTCCAGGAGCCGATGACCTCGCTCAACCCGGTGCTCTCCGTCGGCCGCCAGATCGGCGAGACGCTCCGCCTGCACGAGGGCCTCTCCGCCCAGGACGCCGAGAAGCGCGCGATCGAGATGCTCAACCTCGTCGGCATCCCCGAGGCCGCCCGCCGGGTCAAGGAATACCCGCACCAGCTCTCCGGCGGCATGCGCCAGCGCGTCATGATCGCCATGGCGCTGGCCTGCAACCCCCAGCTCCTCATCGCCGACGAACCCACCACCGCGCTCGACGTCACCATCCAGGCCCAGATTCTCGACCTCATGCGCGACCTCAAGAAACGCGTCGGCGCCGCCATCATGCTCATCACCCATGATCTCGGCGTCGTCGCCGAAATGGCCGACCGCGTCGTTGTCATGTATGCCGGCCGCAAGGTCGAGGAAGGCACCGCGCTCGAAATCTTCGGCAATCCGCAACACCCCTACACCCGCGGCCTGCTCGGCGCCGTGCCCAAGCTCGGCTCCTCGCTGCACGCGAGCGGCCGCTCCAAACTCACCGAGATCGGCGGCCTGGTGCCCAGCCTCAAGCAGAAGATCATCGGCTGCGCCTTCGCCGGGCGCTGCACCGCGGTCACCGACATCTGCCGCAGCGTCACCCCCGCGGTCGAGGCCAAGCGGCCCAACCATCTCGTCGCCTGCCATCACGCCGAGCGGAGCCTGGCGGCATGAGCACCACCATGAAGCCCCTGCTCGAAGTCAACGCGCTCAAAAAGCACTTCCCGCTCAAGGGCGGCCTGTTCGGCGGCAAGCGCGGCAATGTCTACGCCGTCGACGGCGTCTCCTTCGCGATCTCCAAGGGCGAAACCCTTTCGCTCGTCGGCGAATCCGGCTGCGGCAAATCCACCGTCGGCAAAGCCATCCTGCGGCTGTTCCCGATCACCGACGGCGAGGTCTTCCTCGACGGCGAGCGCATCGACAACGTCTCCGCCGCCAAACTCCGCCCGATGCGCCGGCGCGTCCAGGTCGTCTTCCAAGACCCGTTCTCCTCGCTCAACCCGCGCCAGCGCGTCCGCGACATCATCGCCGAGCCCATCCTGAACTTCGAAAGCGGCCTCTCCTCGTCGCAAATCGACGACCGGGTCGCAGCGCTGATGGACAAGGTGCGCCTGCCGCGCGATGCCATGCGCCGTTGGCCCCATGAATTCTCCGGCGGCCAGCGCCAGCGCATCGGCATCGCCCGCGCCCTCGCCCCGGGCTCGGACCTGATCATCTGCGACGAAGCGGTCTCGGCGCTGGACGTCTCGGTCAAGGCGCAGATCATCAACCTGCTGTCGGACCTGCAGGACGAACTCGGCCTCGCGCTGCTCTTCATCAGCCACGACCTCGCCATCGTCGAGCACCTCACCCACCGCGTCGCGGTGATGTATCTCGGCAAGATCGTCGAGGTCGCGGATCGCGGCACCCTGTTCGCCACGCCCCACCATCCCTACACCCGCGCCTTGCTCTCCGCCGTGCCGGTGCCGGACCCCACCGCGCCGCGCAACCGGATCATCCTCAAAGGCGACGTCCCCAGCCCGATCAACCCGCCCTCGGGCTGCCGCTTCCACACCCGCTGCCCCTTCGTCTTCGACCGCTGCCGCAGCGAGGAACCGCAACTGCGCAAAGTCGCCACCGGCGCGATGTCGGCGTGCCACCTCGACGAGGTACCCAGCATCGCCTGACCCCAACGGATGGAAGTTTTTTGCTTCTTTTTTTCAAAAAAGAAGCGCTTCCTTTTTTGAAAAAAAGGAACAAAAAACTTTATTCCTGCGACGCTGATCGGCAATATCGACCAGCGCGTCGAGCGTTGCGGCGGTGTGGAGCGGGGGGAACTCGAATGCGATCAATCGCATGGGTGCTGGCGGTGGTTGGACTCCTGGCTGCCACACCAGGGCGGGCCGAGGTCATCACCGGCGGCTATACCGCGGTGGTGACGCAACAGGGCGGCGATGTGCAGGCCATCTTCGGCGTCGCTTCAATTCTCGGTGACGCGATCACCGGCAGCTACAGCTACGACACTTCGGCCTTCGGAACCTCAGGCGATTGCGGGGCCGGCTGCGCGCAATGGGACAGCACGACAGGAACGCTGCCGAACGGGTCGATCACGATGAGCCAGACCCTCGCCGGCCTCACCTTCACCGTGAACGGGCTTTACTATAACGGCCTGCTGCTGGGCAATTCGAACGTGCCGGGGAACTGGGCCTACGGTGCCAACAGCAGCGGCTGGACCCAGACGCTACAGATGTGGAGCGAGCAAAATACCTCTTTTGCGACCGTCGATGCGATCACCATCAACATCGGGCGAACCGACCAGGCGCTGACTCTGGTCGATCCGGGACTGACGCCGGGCGGCGCCATCAATCTCGCCGCGGCGGCCAATCAATCCAATGGCAGCAACTGGGCGACCGCCGCCGGGGCGGCAAGTTGGAATTTCACGATCGACACCACCCCGGTGCCCGAACCCGGCAGCCTGGCGCTCCTGGCGACCAGCCTCGCGCTGCTCCCGCGCCGCCGCAGACAGCAACAGGGGTGACGCGCTTTCCTTTTTCTTCGAAAACAAAAAAGCGCCCCCGTTCAAGTCAAGGAAAAGGGATCGCCCCCGGCCGCTTGATCTCGATCTCGACGAACGCCACCGGATGCTCCGAGCCGTTCATCACATCGTGCTGCACCCCGGACGGCCGGTCGTAGCAATCCCCCGCCTTCATCACGCTCTCGCCGATCGCCGTGCCGTCATGCCGCCGCAGCACCCCATCGGTCAGCATGACCACGAAATACGGCCAGCCATGGGTGTGCCAGCCCGTCACCGCCCCGGGCGCAAAATCCCATCGCGTGATCCGCACATCGTCGTCGTCGCGCTGAACCGTGGGCACGGCGGGAATGGTGCAGACAAAGGCCATGATCATCTCCTCGGCACGAACGAAGCTGAGCCTACCCCATTTCCCCGCCGCTGCCTCCCCCCCTCCCCCGCCAAATTCGTTGCGTCCTCACTATTCCCTTCCGTATATCGTGGGCCTGAAATTTCAAACACTTGTGCTTGACCCGGGCCGCAGCGGATGACACCTTCCCGCCACGCGCTCGAGCCCCAAGGGCCCCGCGCCCAGCACTCTGGCCTGAACCCAGAAGGGGGAGAAAACAATGCCTCAGGTGACACTGACGGTGAACGGAAAAAGCGCGACCGTCGAGGTCGAGGCGCGGACGCTGCTCGTCGAACTGCTGCGCGAAAAACTCGGCCTCACCGGCACCCATATCGGCTGCGACACCAGCCAGTGCGGCGCCTGCGTCGTCCATGTCGATGGTGTCTCGGCGAAATCCTGCACCATGCTGGCCGTCCAGGCCAATGGCTGCGCCATCACCACCATCGAGGGCCTCGCCGCCGCCGACGGCACGCTGCACCCGATGCAGGAGATGTTCCGCGAGCATCACGCTTTGCAATGCGGCTTCTGTACCCCCGGCATGGTGATGGCCGCGGTCGACCTGGTGAATTCCAACCCGCAGGGCCTCAGCGAGGACGAAATCCGCCACGGGCTCGAAGGCAACCTCTGCCGCTGCACCGGCTATCACAACATCGTCAAGGCGATCGACGCCGCGCAGGGGCTGATGCACGCCCCGGCCGCACAATAAAGCGCCTGCGCCTCATCACCGACGAGCAAGAGTGCGCGCACCCCCGATGTAGCGCGCCACAGGGGAAACGACATGAACGCAGTTTTTGAAGGCATCGGCGCCTCGCCCCGCCGCAAGGAAGACCTCCGGTTCATAAGCGGCCGCGGCAACTACACCGACGACATGAACCGCCCCGGCCAGACCTACGCCATCATCAAGCGCAGCGACCGCCCGCACGCGAAGATCATCGCCATCGACACCGCCGCCGCCCGCGCCGCGCCCGGCGTGGTCGCGGTCTATACCAGCACCGATCTCGCCGCCATCGGCGGTCTGCCCTGCGGCTGGCAGATCCACTCCAAGGACGGCTCGCCGATGGCCGAGCCCAAGCACCCCATTCTGGCCGAAGGC
The DNA here is from genome assembly GCA_903928895.1 of uncultured Rhodospirillales bacterium. Lineage (GTDB taxonomy): Bacteria > Pseudomonadota > Alphaproteobacteria > Acetobacterales > Acetobacteraceae > CAIYPH01. The sequence goes on from CAIYSR010000034.1 coordinate 56,519, forward strand.
AAGGTCCGCCATGTCGGCGACCCCATCGCCGTCGTCATCGCCGAAACCAAGCAGCAGGCGCGCGACGCCGCCGAACTGCTGCACATCGACCTCGAAGACCTCCCCTCCATCGCCACCGTGACCGACGCGATGAAGCCGGGCGCGCCGGAGGTGCATGACGGCATCGCCGGCAACCAGTGCTACGACTGGCACCTCGGCGATGCCGACGCCGTGGCCGCCGCCTTCAAGAGCGCCCACAAGGTCGTCACCCTGGATCTCGAAAACAACCGCCTGATCCCCAACGCCATGGAGCCGCGCGTCGCGCTCGGCGACTACGACCGTTTCAGCGGCGACTACACGCTCTACACCACCAGCCAGAACCCCCATGTCATCCGCCTGCTGATGGGCGCCTTCGTGCTCGGGCTGCCCGAGCACCGGCTGCGCGTGGTCGCCCCCGATGTCGGCGGCGGCTTCGGCTCCAAGATCTACCACTACGCCGAGGAGGCCATCGTCACCTGGGCCGCCGGCAAGCTGGCCCGCCCGGTGAAATGGACCGCCGACCGCTCCGAGAGCTTCATGTCCGACGCCCATGGCCGCGACCATGTCTCGACCGCGCAGATGGCGGTCGACGCCGACGGCAAATTCCTCGCCATGAAGGTCCATACGGTGGCCAACATGGGCGCCTATCTCTCCACCTTTGCGCCGGCGGTGCCGACCTACCTCTACGCCACCCTGCTCGCCGGCACCTACACCACCCCGGTGATCTACGTCGAAGTAAAGGCGGTCTTCACCAACACCGTGCCGGTCGATGCCTATCGCGGCGCCGGGCGGCCGGAGGCGAGCTTCCTGGTCGAGCGCCTCGTCGATACCGTGGCGCTCGAACTCGGCATGGATCGCGTCGATATCCGCCGCCGCAACTTCATCCCGCGCGACGCCTTCCCCTACCAGACCCCGGTCGCGCTCCAGTATGACAGCGGCGACTACTTCGCCACGCTGGACGCCGCGATGAAATCGGCCGACTGGGCCGGCTTCCCCGCCCGCAAGGCGGAAGCCAAGGCGCGCGGCAAGCTGCGCGGCATCGGCATCTCGACCTATCTCGAAGCCTGCGGCATCGCCCCCTCCAAGCTGGTCGGCCAGCTCGGCGCCCGCGCCGGGCTCTACGAGGTCGCCAATGTCCGGGTCCATCCGACCGGCTCGATCTCGGTCTTCACCGGCACCCACAGCCACGGCCAGGGCCACGAGACCACCTTCGCCCAGCTCGTCGCCGACCAGCTCGGCGTGCCGCTGAGCCAGGTCGATATCGTCCACGGCGACACCGGCAAGATCCCCTTCGGCATGGGCACTTACGGCAGCCGCTCGCTCGCCGTCGGCGGCTCCGCCATGGTCAAGGCGATGGACAAGATCATCGCCAAAGGCAAGAAAATCGCCGCCCATCTGCTCGAAGCCTCCGCCAACGATATCGAGTTCAAGAACGGCGTCTTCTCGGTGGCCGGCACCGACCGCTCCAAGACGCTGGGCGAAATCGCGCTGACCGCCTACGTGCCGCACAACTACCCGATCGAGGAGATCGAGCCCGGCCTGGACGAGACCGCCTTCTACGATCCCGCCAACTTCACCTTCCCCGGCGGCTGCCACATTTGCGAAGTCGAGATCGACCCCGAAACCGGCGTCACCACCATCATCAACTTCAACGCGGTCGACGATGTCGGCCGCGTCGTCAACCCGATGATCGTCGAGGGCCAGGTCCAGGGCGGCGTCGCCCAGGGCATCGGCCAGGCGCTGCTGGAGAACGCGGCCTACGATGCGTCCGGCCAGCTCTTGTCCGGCTCCTTCATGGACTACACCATGCCGCGCGCCGACGATCTCTCCAACATCACCGTCGGCACCGAGAACACCATGTGCACCCACAACCCGCTGGGCTCCAAGGGCTGCGGCGAAGTGGGCGCCATCGGTTCGCCGCCCGCCGTCATCGGCGCGGTCTGCGATGCCCTCGGCATCCGCCACATGAACATGCCCGCCACACCGCAGAAAGTGTGGGCCATCATCAACGGCCGCCCGGCCGCCTGAGCGAGGACCGACAGATGTACGATTTCACCTACGCCAAACCTGCCAGCCTCGCCGCCGCCACCGCCGCCCTCGCCACCGAGGACGCCAAGGCGATGGCCGGCGGCATGACCCTGATCCCGGTGCTGAAGCAGCGCCTCAACAAACCCTCCGTGGTGGTGGACCTGTCCGGCCTCGGTCTGACCGGCATCACCGTCACCGGCGACAGCGTCACCATCGGCGCCATGACCACCCACGCCGCGGTCGCCGCCTCGGCCGAGGTCAAGCGCGCCATACCCGCCCTGGCGGCGCTGGCCGGCATCATCGGCGACAAGGAGGTCCGCCACCGCGGCACCATCGGCGGCAGCCTCGCCAACAACGACCCGGCGGCCGACTACCCCGCCGCCGCGCTCGCGCTCGGGGCCACCATCACCACCTCCAAGCGGGCGATCCACGCCGACGACTATTTCCAGGGCATGTTCACCACCGCGCTCGAGGCAGACGAGATCATCACCTCGGTTTCCTTCCCGGTGCCGGCCAAGGCCGCCTACGAGAAGTTCAAGAACCCGGCCTCGCGCTACGCCATGGTCGGCGTTTTCGTCGCCAAGGGTCCGGCCGGCACCCGCGTCGCCATCACCGGCGCCGGCCAGGGCGGCGTCTTCCGCCACGCCGGCTTCGAAGCCGCGCTGGCCGCGAACTGGTCGGCCGCCGCCCTGACCGGGGTGCCCACCTCGGATGCCGATCTCAACAGCGACATCCACGCCAGCGCCGAATACCGCGCCCATCTCTGCAACGTCGTCGCCCGCCGCGCCGTCGCCGCTGCCGGCTGAACCAGAGGCCGCCTATGCCTTGCGCGGCGTAGGCGGCCCTCCGGTCGGATAGAACCGCCCGGCGAAACTGTGCCGGGCGCCGGGATAGCTCAGGGTCACATCGGTGACGAGCCGGCCCGCATGCCAGGTGCGGCGATGCAGTTGCAGGCAGGCCTCGCCCGGCGCGATCGCCAGCAGCCCCGCCATCGCCGCATCGGCGCCGAGCGCGCGGATGGTGTGCTCGGCCTCGCTCCACGGCGCGTTGTGCAGCAGCCAGGTGCCCGGCGGCATCGCCCCGAACCCCGCCTCGCGCGCCGCCGGCACTTGCGCCAGCGAAATCAGCCGGTCCTCCAGCGCATAGGGCCGTTCGTCGATCCAGTGCCGGCACAGCACGTGCAGCAGCGCGGTACCGGCGCGCAATCCGGGCGCCCTTGCATCGTCGCTGCGCGCCTCGCGCAGCTCACGGCGCAGGATTTCGTGGCGATAGGGCAGCCCCAACCGCGCCGCCTCCTCGGCAAGATTCTGGATCTCCATCATCGCCCGCTCGCCCCCGGGCGCGGCCACGAAGGAGCCGGCATGACGCCGGCGCAGGATCAGCCCGGCCGTGGCAAGCCCGGTCAGCACCTTGTTCACCGTGCCGCGGGAGCAGCCGTACTGCGCCATCAGCGCATGCTCCGACGGCACCCGGTAGCCCGGCGGCCAGACGCCGGTGAGGATATTGCGCTCGATCTCGCCACGGATGCGCTCGCCGGGCAATCGCGGGGCGGCGTCGGTCATGTCGGGCTGCGGCATGTCATGCGTCGCTTTCAATAGCCAAACGGCCGAGACTGGACAATGCCGCGGTACAGTCGTTATGTATAGACATATCGGCGCGCGGCAAGGCCGGTGTGGAGGGGCGCATGACCCATGTTCTGGTTCCCGGCGAAACCACGCTCGCGGATTGGCGGGCGATCTGGCGCGGCGCGGTGCCGGCCCTGCATCCCTCCTGCCGCGCAGGGGTCGCGGCCGGGGCGGCGGCGGTCGCGGTGATTCTGGCGCGCGGCGAACCGGTGTACGGGATCAACACCGGCTTCGGCAAACTGGCGAGTATCCGCATCGGCGATGACGCGCTGGAGGCGTTGCAACGCAACATCGTGCTGTCCCACGCCGCCGGCGTCGGCTCACCGATGCCGGTGCCGGTGGTCCGGCTGATGATGGCGTTGAAACTGGCCTCCCTGGCCCAGGGCGTCTCGGGCGTCCGCCCGGCGACGCTGGCGCTGCTCGAGACGATGCTGCAACGCGATCTCATCCCCTTGGTGCCGGCGCAGGGATCGGTGGGCGCGTCGGGCGATCTGGCGCCGCTGGCGCATATGGTGGCGGCGATGCTGGGAGTCGGCGACATCATCACCGCCGGCGTCACCCGCCCGGCCGGCGCGGCCCTCGCGGCTTCCGGGCTGGCGCCGGTGGTGCTGGGGCCGAAGGAGGGATTGGCGCTGCTCAATGGCACACAGTTCTCGACTGCCTATGCCCTCGCCGGGTTGTTCGAGGCCGAGCGGCTGCTGGGCGCCGGGCTGGTCAGCGGGGCCTTGTCGACCGATGCGGCACGGGGCTCGGATACGCCGTTCGATCCCCGCATCCATGCCGTGCGGCGCCATCAGGGGCAGATCGAGGTCGCCGGGACGTTGCGGGAGCTGATGACGGGCAGCGCGATCCGGGCGTCGCATCTGTCCGGGGATGAGCGGGTGCAGGACCCCTATTGCCTGCGCTGCCAGCCGCAGGTGATGGGGGCGGTGCTGACCCTGCTGCGCCAGGCCGGCGCGACGCTGGCGACGGAAGCCAATGGGGTGACCGACAATCCGCTGATTTTCGTGGACGCGGAGGGGCGCCCGGAAGCACTGTCTGGCGGCAATTTCCATGCCGAGCCGGTCGCCTTTGCCGCCGATATGCTGGCGCTCGCGCTGTGCGAAATCGGCTCGCTGGCGGAGCGGAGGCTGGCGATGCTGATCGATCCGGCGCTGTCGGGCTTGCCCGCGTTCCTGACGCCGCGGCCGGGGCTGAATTCCGGGTTCATGATCCCGCAGGTGACGGCCGCGGCGCTGGTATCGGAGAACAAGCAGCGGGCGTTTCCGGCCAGTGTCGACTCGATCCCGACCTCGGCCAACCAGGAGGACCATGTCTCGATGGCGGCGCACGGCGCGCGGCGGCTGCTGGAGATGGCGGCCAATACGGGTGCGGTGCTGGGGATCGAGGTGCTGGCGGCGGCGCAGGCCTGCGATTTTCATGCGCCGCTGAAATCGTCGGCGCCACTTGAGGCCGTTCGGGCCGTGGTGCGGGCGGTGGTGCCGCATCTGGACGAGGATCGGTATTTCGCGCCGGATATCGCGGCTGCCACCTTGCTGGTTCGCAGCGGCGCCCTGGCCGATGCGGTGGCGCCGGTTTGCCTGCCCCTTCTCGGTTGAACAGGAGTTTGCCATGACCCGGATCGACAACATGCGGACCATCCGCGCGGCAACGGGGACGGAGCTTTCGGCCAAGTCCTGGCTGACCGAGGCGCCGCTCAGGATGCTGATGAACAATCTCGATCCCGATGTCGCGGAGCGGCCGGGGGAGCTGGTGGTTTATGGTGGCATCGGCCGGGCGGCGCGGGATTGGGAGAGCTTCGATCGCATCGTCCATGCGCTGCGGCGGCTGGAGGGAGACGACACGCTGCTGGTGCAATCGGGCAAGCCGGTGGGGGTGTTCCGCACCCATGCGGATGCGCCGCGGGTGTTGATCGCCAACTCCAATCTGGTGCCGCACTGGGCGACGTGGGAGCATTTCAACGAGCTCGATCGCAAGGGGCTCATGATGTACGGGCAGATGACGGCGGGGTCGTGGATCTATATCGGCGCCCAGGGGATCGTGCAGGGCACCTACGAGACCTTCGTCGAGGCGGGGCGGAAGCATTACGACGGCAATCTGGCCGGCCGCTGGATTCTGACCGCCGGGCTCGGGGGAATGGGGGGGGCGCAGCCGCTGGCTGCGGTGATGGCCGGCGCGTCGTGTCTCGCGGTGGAGTGCCAGCCGAGCCGGATCGAAATGCGGATGCGCACGGGGTATCTGGATCGTCACACCGCCGATCTCGACGAGGCGCTGCGCTGGATCGCGGAGTCCTGCACGGCTCGAAGGCCTGTCTCGGTGGGGTTGCTGGGCAATGCGGCCGATGTGCTGCCGGAGCTGCTGCGCCGCGGCGTGCGGCCGGATATCCTGACCGATCAGACCTCGGCACATGATCCGATCAACGGCTACCTGCCCCGGGGCTGGACCATCGCGGAGTGGGAGGCGAAGCGGGAGCGCGATCCCAAGGCGGTGGAGGCCGCGGCACGGCGGTCGATGGCCGGGCATGTCGAGGCGATGTTGCAGTACCACCGCATGGGGGTGCCAACGGTGGATTACGGCAACAACATCCGCCAGCGCGCCAAGGAGGAGGGGGTGCTGGATGCGTTCGATTTTCCCGGATTTGTGCCCGCCTATATCCGGCCGTTGTTCTGCCGCGGCGTGGGGCCGTTCCGGTGGGCGGCGTTGTCGGGAGATCCAGAGGACATTTATCGGACGGATGCGAAGGTGAAGGAGCTGTTGCCGGACCATGCGCATCTGCACAACTGGCTCGACATGGCGCGCAAGCGGATCAAGTTCCAGGGCTTGCCGGCCCGGATTTGCTGGGTGGGGCTCGGGGACCGGCATCGGCTCGGGCTGGCGTTCAATGCGATGGTCGCGTCGGGCGAACTCAAGGCGCCCATCGTGATCGGGCGGGACCATCTGGACTCCGGGTCAGTTGCGTCACCGAACCGGGAGACGGAAGCGATGCGGGACGGGTCGGACGCGGTTTCGGACTGGCCGTTGCTCAATGCGCTGTTGAATTGCGCCTCCGGGGCGACCTGGGTGTCGCTGCACCATGGCGGCGGCGTAGGAATGGGATTTTCCCAGCACGCCGGGATGGTGATCGTGGCCGATGGCACGGAGGCCGCGGCGCGGCGGATTGCGCGGGTGTTGTGGAACGATCCGGCGAGCGGGGTGATGCGGCATGCCGATGCCGGGTATCCGGACGCATTGGACTGCGCCCGGGCCCATGGACTCGATCTGCCAGGAATCCTTTAGCGGTTCAGGTCAGGTTGTTGCGGCGCTTGATGGCGTCGATGGCACCGCGGGCATCGAGGTGGCCGCCGCCTTCGATGTCCTTCTTGGCGTTGCCGAGTTCGTAGAGCGCTTCTTCGAGCTTGTCCGCCGCGACCTCGGTGCGGCAGCGGGCGACGAGGCCCTCGATTTCCTTGAGCATCAGTTTCGCCAGAACGGCGCCGACCCGATCGTGGGTCTTGTCCAGGCCGGCGCGATCGCCTTTTCCGCGCAATGCGTCGGCGCTGGTTTTGATGGCGGTTTTCTGGGGTTCGGGGAGCATGTCGGCGAGGCTCTTGATCGTGGCCTGCTTGGCGTCGAGCAGACGATCGTCGGTGATGGTGACGCCTTGCAGCGCCGCGTCGGCGCCGTTCTGCCTTTGGACGATGCGCAATGTCTTTTCCGGCGACGAAGCCGCCGCACTTTGCATTTCCGGATTGGAACAGCGGGCGAGGCCCTTCTGGATCGCATCCACGCCGCCGAGCTTGATGAGTTCGCGCCAGGCCTCGACGCCCTCCGCATCGGGCTTGCGGGTCATGCCGGGGAAGGCCGCCTTGATTTTCACCAACTCGTCGTCCGTCGCGGCGGCCGGCGGCGTCGTGGGGGGGGCAGGCTTGGCAGTCGCAGGCGCCTTGGTGTCGGATTTGTAGAGCTTCATGATCTGCTGCGGGCTCAGCGAAATCGGGTCCCATCCGTTCGCTTCGACGGCGCTGCTGATCTCGAAGACCTCAAGGGGCGAGCTCATGAAATAGTCGGTCAGCGTGTCCTTGTCGGCGCCGATGTCGCGGATGGGCGTGCGTGCGCGCGGCCGCCTGGATCAGGGGCCGGTCGCGCGCCCCGGTTGGGGGACGGCAGCGATGGGGGATGGGTCAGGCGCGGGTTCGGATTGGCGATGGCTCAAGGCGCTGTTGCGGTGCGCAGCGGGGGCGACCTGGATTTCGCCGGGCCGTGGCGAGGGCGTGGGGATGGGGTTCGCGCGGCACGCCGGGATGGCGGTTGCGGCGGGTGGCACCGAAGCGGCGGCGCGGCTCGCGCGGGTGCTGCGGAAGGGTCCGGCGCGCCGGGTGATGCAGCACGCGGACGCGCTGGAACGCGACGCATTTGAAGGCGCGCGCGAGAACGGGCTGGATGAGCCGGGGCTTCGATCCGGGGGGATGTTCGGGCGGCGGGTTGAGCGGGTTCGGGGAGGGTGTTGGTGCGCCATTGCTCGTGGAGGCACTCGACGTCGTGCATGACTTGGGCGAACCAGGCCGCGAACAAAGCACCGGGCACAGCGGGGGCGATGGCGGCCCGGAGGTCGCTGAAGATGGCCCGGAGCGTGGAGACGATGCCTTTCATTAGTTAAATTAAATGACGTATCGTGTTTCGCGTCAAGCGGCTTGATGGAGATTTCCAAGGGAAAGGAAGCACTCCCTTTTTGAAAAAAGGGAACCAAAAACTTTCGCTCTTATTGCGGCACCTGTTGAGACCTGCGATTCTGCCGTTGGCGCTTGGGGAGGACGGCCGGATGGAGAATGGGGCATTCGCGCGATGGCTTGCCGTGATCGGAGATCTGGATGCCACACAACGCGTGCGCGCGC
>CAIYSR010000035.1 GCA_903928895.1 uncultured Rhodospirillales bacterium
ACCCGAGCCCGATCCCGCGCCCGATCCTGCGCCCGCGCCGGACCCCGCACCCGAGCCCGATCCCGCCCCCGCGCCGGACCCAACGCCCGAGCCAGATCCCGCGCCCGCGCCGGACCCCGCACCCGAGCCCGATCCCGCCCCCGCGCCGGACCCAACGCCCCAGCCTGATCCCGCGCCCACACCGGACCCAACACCCGAGCCCGATCCTGTGCCCACGCCGGACCCAACACCCGAGCCCGATCCTGTGCCCACGCCGGACCCAACACCCGAGCCCGATCCTGCGCCCACGCCGGACCCAACACCCGAGCCCGATCCTGCGTCCACGGGTCCCGGCACCACCGTCGCCGACCTCGTGCCCGGGGTGGCCGAAACCCGCGAAATCCAGTTCGATTTCGGCCCCACCCAGGCCTTCGGCGGCAAGGTTCAGATCAAGTGGAAGGCGGTTGCGCAGTTCACCGCCGCCTTCCTGCCCAAGCAGGGCACCCAGATCGCCATCAGCCAGAACGACAAGGAGGGCTTCGGCCGCAAGATCGCCCATAAATGGGCGCTCGAAAGCATCATGAAGGACATCGGCGCCCCCGACATCCTGAACAAGGCCAAGTTCGGCGTGGAAGGCAAGATCACCGACGTGAAGGGTATCTCCATCAAGGCCGGCTTCAGCCTCTCCGGCACCTATGGCAGCGGCGAGGTCAACGGCGTGCTGGTCAAGAAGGAGCCGGGCAAGGCTGCCGTCTTCGGCGCCCTCGAAATCGGCTACACCACGCCCGCCGCCCCCCTCGCGGATTGCGAAATGGACGGGGTCGAGATCGCCAAGGTCAGCCTCGCCGGCAAGTTCTCCGCCACCATCGAGCCCAATTGGGTGAAGCTGATCGGCGAGGAACTGCTCAAGGACGCCGGCGAGACCGCGGCCGAAGGCGGCGCCACCGGCGGCGGCGTCACGGCGGCGGCGGTCCTCGACGTCGCCATCCCGCTCGCGCTCGCCGCCGTCGCCATCGGCACCATCGCCGGCGTCGCCAACATGTTCGCGGAGAAGGCCGCCCTGGCCAACCTCTCCGGCGGGCTGCGCGATGCCATCGTCGGGCTTCGCACAGGTCTCTACCAAGGGCTTTCCGGCGGCACATCCGGTGGGGGCAACGAGCTCTATGCGCAGGGCTATGAGCTCGGTCATCAGGCCTACATGACGGCGGTCAAGAAGATCGCCAAAATGCCCGAATTGCCGCCGCCCGACGAAATCGCCGCCGCCGCCCAGGCCGCCGCCAAAAAGGCGGTCGGCGCCTGGAAGCAGCTCTACACCATCGAGGATGAGATCCGTTGGGCCTTCTTCCGCAAATGGGTCGACGGCAACCACGGCGTCACCACCTTCAAGGGCGCCGCGCAGGCGGCGGTGCAGACCTGCTGGGGCGGGCCGCCGGAGGCCTCGAACGGCCCGCATATGAGCTACTGGGTGAGCAAAAGCGCCCTGCCCGACGTGATGAAGAACTGAGCGATGCCGGCGGGGTTCGCCCCGCCGGTTCCGCTGCGGTGCGATCCGTGCGATCACTGCGCTTCGTTCGAACGTTCCTGACCGGCGAGGCTTTTCCGTGACCGACACCCATCCCGCGCCGCCAATGCCCGGCCCCACCTCGCACAGCTTCGTCTCGCAGCGCCTGCGGCTGCATTATGTCGACTGGGGCAACCAGGGTGCGCCTCCGCTCGTCCTGGTCCATGGCGGGCGGGACCATTGTCGCAACTGGGACTGGGTCGCCCAGTAGCTGCGCGCGGATTGGCACGTCATCGCCCCCGATCTTCGCGGCCACGGCGACAGCGAGTGGCCGTCCGACGGCAACTACAACATGTCCGCCTTCGTCTATGATCTCGCCCAGTTGATCCACCAGCGCCGGCTCGCCCCGGTCACGCTCATCGCCCACTCGCTCGGCGGCAACATCGCGCTGCGCTATGCCGGCATCTATCCCGAGCACGTCCGCAAACTCGTCGCCATCGAGGGACTCGGCCCCTCGCCGCGCATGCTGGCGGAGCGCCAGGCCATCGCGCCCGCAGAACGCATGCGCCGCTGGATCGAGGAACGCCGCGGCCTCGCTGGCCGCCTGCCGCGCCGCTACCCCACCATCGAGGACGCCTTCCGCCGCATGCAGGAGGAGAACACCCACCTCTCCCCTGAACAGGCCCGCCACCTCACCATCCACGGCGCCAACCAGAACGAGGACGGCACCTACAGCTGGAAATTCGACAGCCACGTCCGCGCCAACCCGCCGGCCGACATGACGCAAGAGGACCTCGAAACCCTCTGGGCGCGCATCACCTGCCCGACCCTGCTGGTCTATGGCCGCGAAAGCTGGGCCTCCAATCCGCAGGAGGACGGCCGTATCCGTCATTTCAGCTCCGCCGAGGTGATCGCCTTCGAAGGCGCCGGGCACTGGGTGCATCACGACAAGACCGAGGAATTCCTCGCCGCCGTGAAGGCCTTCCTCTGAACGCCGGCGCCATTCCAGGCGCCCCAGCCATCTGCTACGAATCGCGGATCAAACGCGGGGAGACCAATCCAATGTCCGGCCTGAAAACGCTTCTCACCACCACCGCCGCTGCCCTGGCGCTTGCGGTGTGCGCCCTGCCAGCAACGCCCGCGCGCGCGCAGGTGCTGGACATCGCCACCGACGCCTCCCCCGTCGGCCTCGACCCCCACGTGGCCACGTCCTTCGCTACCTTCATCGTCGTCTCCAACGTCTATGAGGGCCTCACCGCCATCGAGAAGGACCTCCGCATCAGCCCCGCTCTGGCGGACAAGTGGACGATTTCGCCGGATGGCCTCACCTACGACTTCCACCTCCGCCCCGGCGCCATGTTCCACAACGGCCGCGCGCTGACTCCGCAGGACATCATCGCCAACATCGAGCGCATCCGCGACCCCAAGACCGCCTCGCCGCTTTCATCGCGCGTCGCCTCGGTGAAATCGATGGAAGCCGTCGGCACCGATACCGTCCGCTTCGTCCTCTCCGCCCCCTCGGCCCCCTTCGTCTCCCAGCTCGGCACCATCTCAATCGTCGCCCCCGAGGCCATCGCCGAACTCGGCCGCAAGCCGGTCGGCACCGGCCCCTTTATGTTCAAGGAATGGGTGCCCGACACCTACATCGCGCTCGATCGCAACCCGAACTACTGGGACAAGGGCCTGCCCGCGCTGGCCGGCCTCAAATTCCACATCGTGCCCGACGCCGCCACCCGCCAGGCCGGCATCCAGGGCGGCACCTACAAACTCATCCCCGTTGCCGACGCCGCCACCGCGGCCGCCCTCAAAGGCGCCGCCGGGGTAAAACTGCTCGAAACCCAGGACCTCGCCTACAGCCTGGTCGGCGTAAACACCACTCGCGCGCCCTTCGACAAGCCCGAAGTGCGCGAAGCCCTCAACATGGCGCTCGACCGCGCGCAGATCGTCCAGGCCGTCTATTTCGGCCGCGGCGTGCCGGGCGGCCCGCTCTCGCCGGCGCTGGCGAGCTGGGCGCTGCCGGTGTCCGACTTCCCCTGCTACAAGACCGACGCCGAAGGTGCGAAAAAGAAGCTCCAGGCCGCCGGCGTCACCGTGCCGCTCAAGATGACCCTCAAAGTCATCGGCTCCCTGCCCCAGGCCGTCGATGCCTCCCAGGTGATCCAGGCCCAGCTCAACAAGGCCGGCTTCGAGATCACACTGAACGTGCAGGAGCAGGGCAAATTCATCGCCGACTGGCGGGCGTCGGACTTCGACGGCTTCGTCTCGCTCAACGGCGGCAACCCCGACCCTGACGACTACTTCGGCCGCACCTTCCAGACCGGCGGCGCCACCAACGTGTTCAAATACTCCAACCCCGCGCTGGACAAACTCCTCATCGACGGCCGCACCGAAACCGACCCGGCCAAGCGCAAGCCGATCTACGACGCCGCCCAGAAAATCCTCGCCTGCCAGGGCCCGATCATGCACATCGCCTATGGCACCCTTTTCGCCGCCACCCGCGATGACCTTTATGGCTTCGCGCCCATGCCCACCCGCTCGCTGCGCACGCTGCGGGAGGCGAAGGTCGGCAAGTGAAGGCAGCAAGGCGAGGGGCGCTGCCCCTCGACCCCGCCAGGAGCCTGGGGCCCCTGGACCCCCATCCATTCAAGGGAAAGTTCCTGATGAGGAAGAGGGGGCCGACGGAGCTGTTGGTGTCATCTCGATGGCCCCCTCTTCCCCATCAGGAACCTCTTAAAATGATTGCGGGTCTGGGGGCTCGAGCCCCCAGCGGGTCCAGGGCAGAGCCCTGGCCTTCCTTACCTTCCCTCGTATGACCGGCGCCCTTCTCCGCCGCGGGGCCGAGATGGTGTTCGTGGCCTTCGGCGTCTCGGTCCTGACGTTCCTGATGATCCATCTCATTCCGGGCGATGCCGCGCAGATCATGCTGGGCGCGGCCGACGCGTCGCCCGAGAAGATCGCGGCCCTGCGGGTGCGGCTCGGGCTGGATCAGCCGCTGATCGTCCAGTACGCACTCTGGATCGGCCGCGCGCTGACCGGCGATCTCGGCAATTCGATCTGGACCGGGCGCCCAGTGCTGGAGGAGATCGCGGGGCGCGTTGGCGTGACGGTGGAGTTGACCTTGCTCGGCCTGGGCGCGGCGATCGTGATCGCCATCCCGACGGGCTGCCTGATGGCGACGTTGCGCTCGTCCACGGCGGATTATGTGGTGCGGATCGTCTCCATCGCCGGCGTCACGGTGCCGGCGTTCTGGCTCGGCACCATGCTGATCTACGGCACCACGGCGCTGCTGCCCGGCGTGCAGGTGGTGGGCTACGTGGCCTTCGCGACCGATCCGGTGGGGAATTTGCAGCGCATGATCCTTCCGGTGATCGCGCTGGCTTTGCCCGCCGTGGCCGCACTCAGCCGGGTGATCCGGGCCGCGATGCTCGATGCGCTGACCCAGGACTACGTCCGCACCGCGCGGGCCAAGGGGGTGTCGGAGGCGCGGGTGATTTTCTCCCATGCGCTGCGCAACGCCTTGATCCCGTTCGTCACCGCGGTCGGCATCATGCTGGGCTACCAGTTCGGCGGCTCCGTGGTGATCGAGCAGGTCTTCGCGCTGCCCGGGCTCGGGCGGCTGGTGATCGGGGCGATCACGGAGCGCAACTATCCGCTGATCCAGGCGACCATCCTGCTCGCCACGGTGGTGTTCGTGGTGGTGAATTTCCTGGTCGATGTGCTCTACCTCGTCATCGACCCGCGGGCACGCGGATGAGGCCGCGCAACCCCATCCTGTGGATCGGGCTGGGCCTGGTCGCGGCCCAGGCGCTGGCCGCGCTCATCGGCCCGGCACTATCCGGCTACGAACCCAACGCCCAGGACATCATCGCCCGCCTGCAGGGCCCCACCGCCGCGCACTGGCTAGGCACCGACAATTTCGGCCGCGACGTGCTCTCTCGCGCCCTGGCCGGATACCGCACCTTGTTCGCGATCTCCGCCCTCTCGGTGATGGGTGCGCTGGCGCTGGGCGGCACGCTCGGTGTGCTCGCGGCCTGGCGCGGCGGCTGGTTCGACGAGGTCGCGATGCGGCTGATGGATGTGCTGTTCGCCTTCCCGCTGATCCTGCTCGCGATCGGCATCATCGCCATCATCGGACCGGGCGCGACCGGCACCGCGATCGCCATTGCGGTGGTCTACACGCCGATTTTCGCCCGCATCCTGCGCGGGCCGACGCTGCTGCTGAAGGACGCCGAATATGTCATCGCCGCGCGTGCGATCGGCGCCGCGGATGGGCGCATCATGCGCGACCATCTGCTGCCCAACCTCGCCCCGGTGATCCTCGTGCAGACCAGCCTGTCGCTGTCGACCGCCATTCTGGTCGAGGCCTCACTGTCCTTCCTCGGACTCGGCACCCAGCCGCCGACCGCCTCGCTCGGGCGCATGCTGGCGGAGAGCCGCAATTTCCTGGTGCTGTCGCCCTGGCCGGCGATTTTCGCTGGCGCCGCCATCCTGTTCGCGGCCCTGGGCTTCAACCTGCTGGGCGACGGGTTGCAGGATCGGCTCGATCCGCGCCTGAGGAGCCGACAGTGAGCCTGATGCGCGCCGAGATCGACGAGGCGCCGGCGGCGGTGGCCCGGGTGATTGCCGCCATGCCGGCGATCGCGGCGGTCGCGGCGCGCATCCGGGCGCTCGACCCACCCTTCGTCACCCTGGCGGCGCGCGGCAGTTCGTCCCATGCCGGGACCTTTCTGCGGGTGCTGATCGGGCGGGATCTGGGGCTGACCGCGGCTGCCTCGATGCCATCGCTCGCATCGGTCTATCATCGGCCGCAGCGGTTGGGCGGCACGTTGTTCATCACCATCAGCCAGTCCGGCCGCTCGCCGGACCTGATCGCCTGCGCCACGCAGGCCCGCGCTTCCGGCGCGCTGACCCTGGCGCTCGTCAATGACGCAACCTCGCCGCTCGCGTCTGCCTGCGAACTGGTCCTCGATATCCAGGCCGGGCCTGAACGCAGCGTGGCCGCGACCAAGACGGTCGTCGCGACACTGGCGACCTGCATCGCGCTGGTGCGGCTCTGGGCCGGGCGCGAGCCAGAACTGGCTGACCTGCCCGCCCGGCTCGCCGCGGCGCCGGACTGGCCCAGGCTCGTGCCGACCCTGGTGACGACGGCACATATCTTCACCGTCGGACGCGGTCCGGCGCTCGGCATCGCCAAGGAGCTGGCGTTGAAGCTGGCGGAGACCTGCGGCATCGCCGGGCTTGCCTTCAGTGCGGCGGAACTCGCGCATGGGCCGATGGCGCTGGCGGGCATTGGGTTCCCGGTCCTGGCGGTGCTGCAACAGGACGCCGCTCTGCCCCACAGCGAGGCGTTGCTCGCCAGCATCGCGGCACGGGAGACCGAGGTGTTCGCCGCCGGCGGCATGGTGGCCGGCGGGATCGTGTTGCCGGTGCTGGCCCCTTCCGACCCCGATGCCGATCTGCTGGTGATGCTGGTCAGCGCCTATCGCGCCATCGAGGCGGCCGCGCGGGCACGCGGCCTTGACCCCGATCGGCCGCGCGCATTGCAGAAGATCACCCGCACGTTTTGATACAGGCTTGCCCCGCCGCCGCCCCGTGCCACATTGGGATAGGACGTGTTGGAGGCTTGCATGCGGCTCTCGGTTCTGGACCAGTCGACGGTGGTGAGCGGGCGGAGCGCGGATCAGTCGATCCGCGAAAGCCTCGCCCTGGCCAGGCATTGCGAGGCGCTGGGCTATCATCGCTACTGGGTGGCCGAGCACCATAATTCGGCCTCCATCGCCGGCTCGGCGCCCGAAATCCTGATCGCGGCGATCGCGGCCACCACCTCGCGCATCCGCGTCGGCTCGGCAGGGGTGATGCTGCCGCACTACTCGGCGCTCAAGGTCGCGGAGCAGTTCCGCGTACTCGATGCGATCGCGCCGGGACGGATCGACCTCGGGCTCGGCCGGGCGCCGGGGTCGGACGGATTGACCGCCCATGCACTCAACCCCAACGCAGCGGTGGCGGCGGAGCATTTTCCGGCGGCCACGCGCGACCTGATTGCCTGGCTGCGCGGCGAACCGCTGGTCGAGAAGCACCCGTTCCGCAGCGTGATCGCGATGCCGCAGGGGCCGACCAACCCGGAGGTCTGGATTCTCGGCAGTTCCGATTTTGGCGCCCAGGTGGCGGCCCATTTCGGGCTGCCCTACTGCTTCGCCCATTTCATCACCGATGGCGCCGGGTGTGCCGAGGCAATGGAAACCTACAGGACGTTGTTCAAGCCCAGCGCGATGCTCGCCGCGCCCTACTCCGCGGTGTGCTGCTGGGCGCTGGCGGCGGAGACCACGGCAGAGGCGGAGCGACTGTTCTCCAGCCGGGCGCTGGCACGGCTCTGGCGGGACAAGGGCGTGTTCGCGGCCCTGCCCTCGCCCGAGGAGGCCGCCGCCTACCCGTATTCGCCGGGCGAGCGGGCGCGGATCGAGCGTATCCGCGAGCGAGCGTTCTGGGGGACCCCGGACGTGGTCGCGGAGCACCTGCGCGGGCTCGCGCAGGACCTCGGCGTGGACGAGGTGGCCCTGCTGTCGACGTGTCACGACGCCGCCGCGCGACGGCACAGCTATGCCCTGATCGCCGGTGAATTCGGGCTCGGGGCGGTGGCGCTGGCGGCGGAATAGGGGAAGGGAAGCGGTTCTTTTTTGGAAAAAAGGACCAAAAAACGTTCGTCCGATTGTCCCCGCGGGTTGAGCCCGAGGGGACTAGCTCGGCGTCAGAGGCCTTTGGCAGGGTTGATCAGGTATTTCAGGCCGGTTGCCCGCTTGTTGTATTCCGCGATGTGAACCGGGTTCAACACGTCGGCCAGTGAGACTTCCGCCGTATAGTGGCTGGCGAAGGTCGTTTTCAATTCGGCCGCGACGCGGGTGCGCAGACGCTGGGTGGCCTCGGCGCCGATGCGCTGGAGCAGGGGCGTGAGCAGCCAGCCGCCGATGCCCCAGGCCATGCCGAAGCCGCGGTTGAACTCGGTGGGACGCATGTCCAGGCCACCGTAGATATAGACCTGCTTGTGCACCGTCGAGCCGTAGCGACTATAGACGCTGGCCTTGCGGTTGATCGCAGCCTCCATCGCCGTGAGTATCTGGCCGGCCAGGCGGCCGCCGCCGATGGCGTCGAAGGCCAGCGTGGCGCCGGTGGCGGCGATCGCATCGGTCAGGTCCTCGGCAAAACTGGGCAGCGAGCTATCGATGATATGCTGAGCGCCGAGGGCCTTGAGGATCGCCGCCTGTTCGGCGGAGCGCACGATGTTGACCAAGCCGATGCCGTCCATGCGACAGATCTTGTTCAGCATCTGGCCGAGATTGGAGGCTGCCGCGGTGTGGACGAGCGCGGTGTGGCCCTCGGCGCGCATGGTCTCGGTCATGCCGAGCGCGGTGAGCGGGTTGACGAAGCAGGAGGCTCCGTCGGCCGGCGTCGCGTCAGCGGGAAGAACCAGGGCGTCGGCGGCTTTCACGCAGCGGTACTGTGCATACATGGCGCCGCCGAGGATGGCGACGGTCTTGCCGAGAAGGGACTGGGCGTTGGCGCCGGCGGCGACCACATGGCCGGCGCCCTCGTTGCCGACGGGCATGGACTGGTCGAGCCGGCCGGCCATCGCCTTCATGAACGGAGCGGGGACGGTGGCGGTCAGGACCGGGCTTGCGGCGGAGCCGCCGAGAACGGCGGTGGACATGTCGGCCATGCCGAGCAGCAGGCCGAGATCCGAGGGATTGATCGGCGAGCCCTCGATACGCACGACGATTTCGTCGGGGCCGGGCTGCGGATTCGGGACGCTGGCCAGCGAGAGTTCGAGCACGCCGCTCGATTTGATTTCGGAGCGCAGTTGCAGGCCGGTGCCGGTGGGATCGTAGGTCATGTGCGAGTCCTGGAAATGACGGATGGAGCCTATGTGGGGTGGAGTTTTCGAATCCCTAGGCTTCGGCGCGAATGGCGGCGAAGGTCGCGCCCGCGGTTTGCAGGGCCTCGCGCACCAGGGGGAGGCCGACATAGACGGAAAGATGGAGCAGGGTCTCCGTGAGTTCGGCCTCGGTCCAGCCCTGGCGCAGGGCCATGCGGAGATGAATGGCGAGTTCGGGATAGCGGCCGGTCGCGGTATCGGAGACGACACAGATCAGGGTGCGGGTCTTGAGGTCGAGACCGGGACGCGACCAGACGGTGCCGAAGGCGATCTCCTGGGCGAGGTCGCGGAATTCGCGCATCCCGGGATCGCCGTAGACGGTCGATTCGAGTGATCCGGCATAGGCCTCGCCCATCAGGCTCCGGCGAATTTCGGCACCTTTTTCACGCAGCGTCGGGTCGGTCATGGGGTTTCCTGGCGGTTTATGGGGCGAACAGGCGGAGGGTCGAGGTGGTGGCGAAATAGAGCATCAGCATGCCGGTGAGGGCCTTGACCGCGACATCCCAGGAGCGGCCGGAGGCGGTCGCCCGCAGGCTCAGCACCACGCCGGACCAGACGAAGCCCCAGAGCAGCACGGCGCTGACAACGCCGGCAATGACGATGAGCAAGGCCAAGGGACCTTGGCCGCTCAGCTCCGGACGGCCGATGGCGGCGAGCCAGAAGGCGATGTTCCAGGGGCTGGTGAGGGCCAGGGTCAGGCCAAGGAGATAGCTGGCGCGGTGGGAGTCGAAACGTGGCGCGGCGGTGGCCTCGCCGCGCAGGCTGCGCCAGGCGCCGCGCAGGAAGGTCCAGGCCAGGACCAGCAGGAGGGAGATCGAGAGAACGCCGAGGACGAGCCGCATCGCGGGGCCCTGCAACAGGACGCCGACGCCGAGCACGACCGTCAGCGCCCAAAGCACATCGCCGGTGGTGGCGCCGAGGATCAGGCCATAACCCGCCCAGAAGCCACGAGCGAGGCAGCGCCTGGCAATCTCTGCATTGATCGGGCCGGGGGGCCAGGCGACGGACCAGCCGAGCAGGAAGCCATAGAAGTAGAGCGCGATCGGGGTGTCGAACATGGGCGGGACGTTCGGCGGCGGGCTCGCCGGTGTCAATCCGGGTCGGCAGTTGCGTCGACACGGCGGATCGGTGCATTTGCGGGCCTCATAGCGACCTTTGTCTGGAGTGATCCGATGCGCCCTTCCCTTGCCGCCGTTCTCGCCGCCGGCCTCTTCGCCGGCTTGGCCGGATGTAGCCAACCCCCTCCCCCACCGCCGCCGCAGGCTGCCGTGCTGCCGCCGCCGCCGACGCCGGTGGTGCCGAGCCAGAATGCGCCGCTGTGCGTCAAACCGGTCGAGAAGGCGGCGTTCGATGTTTCGGCGCTGCGCAACCAGCTCGTGTTGACCGCGATCACCTGCAAGGCGGAGGATCGATACAATGCGGTGGTCGGGAAGTACAAGAGCGACCTCGCCGGCAGCGAGAAGGTGCTTGATGGGTATTTCAAGCGCGCCTACGGCGGCCGAGGCCAGTCGCGCCAGGACGACTACAACACGCAGCTGATCAGCGCGCAGTCGCAGTTGGCGGGCAAGGCGGGGAATCTCTACTGCCGTATCTACACGCCGATGTATGACGAGGTGATGGCGCTGCCGTCGGGCGAGGCGCTGCCGACCTATGCCGCGAGCAAGCCGATCCAGCAGGCGCTGGTGATCAGCGAGTGTCCGCCGCAGGCCGTGCCGGCCGCAAAGGCGGCGCCGGCGGTAAAGAAGCCCTGAGCTAAGCAGGCTTTCGCTGGTCAGCCCACGGATGCATTTGCAAACATCTTGCAGGCGAAAGCCAGCATAGCATTCAGCAAGAGCGCAAACCTGAGAGGGTTTGCTTAGGTGCGGCGGGATCGGATTCGCGGCCCCGCCCGCCGTCTGGCCTTCAGATTTGACCGGACACAAAAAAACCGGCCCTCGCGGGCCGGTTTCCTTTTGGGCGCGGCTGAAGCGGAGCTTACTTCAGGACGATTTCGACGCGGCGGTTCTGCGGCTCGCGCACGCCATCGGCGGTGGGCACCAGCGGCTTGGTGTCGCCGAAGGCGGACACGGCGATCGCGTCCTTCTTGACGCCGAGGCGGACGAGTTCGCCGGCGACAGCCTGGGCGCGCTTCATCGAGAGGCCCTGGTTGTAGGCAGCGGTGCCGGTCTTGTCGGCGTGGCCCGCGACTTCGATGCGGGTGACGGCCAGGCGCTGCGAGGCGCCGGCGGCGTCGGCGATGATCTGGCGCGCACGGGCGGTCAGGTCAGCCTTGTCCCAGTCGAAGAACACGAGGTAGGTGCGGGCTTCCTCGGCCTTGATGACCGGGGCGGGGGCAGGCGCCGGAGCCGCGGCAGCGGCGGCCGGGGCCGCGCCGAAGGCGTAGCGGAGGCCGACGAGGCCCGAGACGTTCAGCGGGTTCTTGATGCTCCCGCCGGTGAACTTGGCATCGCCCAGCCAGCCCAGGACGCGCGCCTCGGCGGTGGCGGAGAGGTTCGGGTTGATCGGCAGGGCGAGGCCGAGGATGCCCTGGGCCGCCGGAGCCGCCTTCGAGTCGGCGCGACCGCCGCCCGAAACATGCATCCACTGGGCGCCGACGCCGGCACCGATATAGGGTGTCACGCCGGCCTTGAGGTCGATGTCATAGAGCAGGTTGAGCATCGGGCCATAGGTGCGGGTGGTGCCGGAACCCAGCGTGGTGGCGCCGTTCTTGGTTTTGCTTGACTCGGTGCGGAAGTTGCCTTCGAGCTCACCGCGCAGACCGCCGCCAAAGCCGTAGCCCACCGAACCCAGCGCGGCCAAGCCGAGGCTGGAGGTGTACTTCGCGCCCGCAGGGCTGGACACATTGGAGTCCAGAAGCTGGTTCACGCCGACGCCGGCGCCGACATACCAGCCGGTGATCGGCTGGGCCTGCAGGGTCGCCGGCACGGCCACGAGGGCGGCGGCCAGCATGAAGTTCCGCAGTTGCATTTTAATACTCTCCATCGGTTATTGCATGGTCCCGTTGAGCGTGGGACCCGTCCCGCCCCGCGAATCACGGCAGGGGGCCGTTGCCGCGAAAATAGGCGCGCGCTCGGCCGCAAACCAGCACGGAAAGCCGTATCCATCCCGCGGGGCGACATTTGCCCCTCTCCTGTTGCAAATCAGCCACATAGTGTGGCAAAACAGGGTCAGTGGTCACGGTGACGTGATAGGCTGCGGCCGAACGGGGAGGAGTGACATGGATATTCCGACCCTTTGGACCCCGCGGCTGCTGCTGCGCCCGCTGCGGCCGGACGATCTCGATCCCTTCGCCGCGATGATGGCGGACCCGGATGTGGTGCGCCATCTTGGCCGCGGACTGACCCGCAGCCGGGCCGAGACCTGGGAGTCGATGGCGCAGATGCTCGGCCAATGGGCGTTGCGCGGCTACGGCATGTTTGCGGTCACCGAACGGGCGAGCGGACGGTTCGCGGGGCGGGCGGGAATCCTGCATCCCTATGCCTGGGCAGAGCCGGAATTGGCCTACGGCTTCGATCGGCCGTTCTGGGGCAAGGGCTATGCCACCGAGGCGGCCTTGGTGATCCGGGACTGGGCGTTCGCCGCCTTCGCCCCGCCGCGGCTGGTCAGCTTCGTGCGGCCGGCCAATCTCGGATCGGTCCGGGTGCTGGAGAAGCTGGGGGCACGCCTGGTGGACGAGACCGAGATGCTCGACGCGCCGGCCCAGATGTGGGCGCATCTGCCGCCGCCGGGGTGATTGACCTCAGATGATTTTGCCGGCGAAAGGGGGCAGCAGGTCCGGGCTTTCGAATTCGATGATCCACAAATCCGGGTCGGCACGAACCCTGCGGTCCGTGTAGGCATCGGCGGTCGGTTGATCGACGGCAGCGGGGCCGGTGCTGCGCATCCAGGCGGCTTCGCCATCGGAGGTTCGGACCTGGCTGAGCACGCACACCCCGTTGCGTGAGCGCAGAACAACGAGGATGCCACCGGCATCGGGATCACCCTTGCGCAGCACAGCGCCGTAGCGGCCATCGGCATTGCCCATGCGCAGGGCCATCGCCACCCAGATGCCGGCCTTGATGCGGGGTTCGCTCATCGCAGCGTGTTCCAGGTTGCGGCTAGCGCGACGTCGAGCCAGTCGAGGTTGTCGCCGTGCGGAAACCAAGCGGCGGCGCAGGCGGCGGTGTCGGCCGGGCCGCGGCTGAATTCGAGGGCCTCGGGCAGGCCCCGCGGCGCGAGATAGACCGGGCGGCAGGCGGGATAGTCGCGCACCCGCCACTCCGGCCGGTGCGTCGTGAAGAAAGCCAGGGTGGGGACGTCAAAGGCGTCGGCGAGATGGACCATCGCGGTATCGGCGCTTACCACAAGGCGTGCCCCGGCAACCAGTGCGCAGAGTTCCGCAAGCGTGTCGGCGCGCGGCAGGGTGGCCTGGCTGAGCACCGGACAGCCGGTTTCGCGTTCGAGCCAGGCGAGGATGTGGGCATGCACCGCATCCGGCATGTTGCGCAGGTCCGAGGCCGTGTGCGGGCAGACCAGAATGTAGGGTCGCGCACGGCTGCCGGTGATGGTGATGCGTGGGCGCAGCCAGGTATTGCGACGCATCGCGGGCGGCACGGCGGCGGGGTTGGCGCCGAGGCGGGCAAGAAAATAATCGATCATGGCGATGCCGCGGAAGACTGGATCGAAGGCAAAGTCGCGGATGTCGATGACATGTTCGAAGCCGGCGGCCGGCGCGAAGGGCCGGTCGGGGGTGGCGTCGTCCCAGGGCAGGGTCTCGACGGCGGCGAAATCGGCCGACGCATAAATCTGGACGATGAGCGGCGAGAGGCCGGGCAGGCGGAACAGGGTTGGACGAGGGCCGAGAACGCCCGCGTGCTGGGCCGCGAAGAGGGCCTGCAGACCGATAATGCTGTCCCCGAGCGTCCGGCCGAAGCCGTTGAGAATGGCGGTGCGGCCCATGGCAGGCCTATTCGGGCAGCGCCATGTTCTGCCGCACCCCGTCGGCGGAGGTGACCACGCGGAAGCGCTTGAGCAGGAAATACACGCGCGTCGGATTGGCGACCTCGGCGGGCAGGACCTCGATCTCGTCGTAGTGGCGCAGCATGCCGCTCAGCATCTCGCCCCCGGCACCGCCGTCGCGAACATCGATATAGCAGCGGAACTGGGTGCCGAGGCGGCGATGAACCGGCAGTTTCCAGGTGAGCGTGACCTCGCCGATGCTGGACAAGGCGAGCTTCATGTTGATCACCTCGAAGCGCGTTCGCCCGGCATGGCGGTCCCCCTCGCCGGCCATGGTGCGGAGGTAGTCGTCGCTGCCGTGGCGCACCAGCAGCAGGCGCCAGGCACGGATGCCCTTGCGGACCTGCTCGTAGTCGTGCCGGGTGAGGCCGCGGGCGATGACGAGACGCTGCTTGACATGGCCCACATCCATCACATCCGAAGCCGTGCCGAAAACGACGCGCAGGACGGTCCAGGCGATCCAGACCAGGAACGTCCCCCACAGCACGGTCATGGTGAAGCCGAGAATCTGAATCGGCGCCGGCACGCTCAGCGGATCGATGCCGAAGAGCTTGATCAGCAGCGTCGTCATCACGTCGAGATTGCCCATGGTCCCCTTCTGCTCTGCGGCGTCGAATGGTGTGCGTCGGCGCCTTATGGACCGAATGCGGGCTTGATGCCATGTGGCGCGACTGTCAAAAACACGCACGAGCGTGGCGAACCGCGCGCAAGCGCAGCGAGGGTACGATGGCAGGCAGGACGACCGACGGTACGCGGACAATGACCACGGGGCAACGCGCCTACGAGGCAAAGCGGGCGGCCAAGGCCGGGGTCTCGCTTGACAAGTGGCTCGCCCAAAAGGAGCGCGACCGGGTGGCCGAGGAGCGCACGCGCGAAGAGGCGGCCAAGCCGCCGCCGGCGCCGAAGAAACCGGGGTTTTTCGCGCGCCTGATCGAGAAGGCGCAGAAGCCGTTCTGAGTTCCTGATCCGCCATGCTCGCGGTGCATGCCGACTGGAGCGTGGACGCGCGCAAGCGCTGGCAGGTGGTGGCCCGGCGGATCGGTGCGGGCTGGCTGGTGGCGGAGCCCGAACCCGTGGGCGACCTGTCGACATGGACGGCGCGGCTGCTGGCGCGTGCTGCAGGGCCGGTGGCGCTGGGCGTGGACCTGCCGCTCGGCCTGCCGCGCGGCTATGTGCGCGCGCATGTGGGGGCCGCGGATTTTTCCACGTTCCTGCGCGGACTCGCGGCGTCGCCGGGGTTTTTCGAGGTCTGCGCGCGGTTGGACGAGGTGGCGCCGGGGCGGCCATTCTATCCGCGACTCGGGTGCCGAGGCATGACCCGGGCGGCGCATGCCGCCGCGCTGGGGCTGGCGGGGCCGGCGGGGCTATCGCGGCTGTGCGATCGTGCCACGCCAGCCCGACCGGCGGGGGCGCCGCTGTTCTGGACGCTGGGCGCCAATCAGACCGGAAAGGCGGCGATCGCGGCATGGCGGGACTGGCTGGTGCCGGACCTTCTTGGCGGCGCGGATATCGCGCTGTGGCCCTTCGACGGCGATTTCCGCGCGCTGCTGGCCCAGCACGCGGTGGTGGTGGCAGAGACCTATCCGGCCGAGGTGATGCGCCATCTCGGGCTGCGTCTGCGCGGCAGCAAGCGGCGCCAGGAGGACCGGGCGGCGCTGGCGCCGGCGCTGCACGCGGCGATGGCGCGGCTCGATGCGGCGCCGGCGCCCGGCCTCGCGGCCGCAGTGATCGCGGGGTTCGGCGCCGATACGGCCGGGGAGGACCGCTTCGACGCGACGATCGGGGTGTTGGGGGTGATCAACGTGATCGCCGGCAACCGGCCGGACGCCACGCCCGACGATCCCTGGCTGCGGCGATGGGAGGGCTGGGTGCTCGGACAGACCGACCTGCCCGCGCGAAAATCCATGGACGCATAAATGCCTGAAAACGCAACGACTTGATCCAGATCATGGCAATTGCACTGCGATCCCGCTTCACTCGCGGCAGGCCGGGTGGCCGGCCGATCACAGGAGGATTTCATGTCGGCGAGCTATCACCGCTTTCTGCTCGTCTTGCGCCTGCTCATGGCATGGACGTTCATCTACGCGGCCTCACACCAGGCGTTCGATGCGAACTTCACAATCGTGAAGTTCCTGAATTCGACCAAGACGTTTCATGCGCTATTCACGGTATTCACCGGTCCGGCGATTGCGCCGGTCGTGAGTTTCATGGTGGCGTGGGGGCATCTGTTAATCGGGTTGTCGCTGCTGGTGGGTTTGTTCACCCGATTGAGCGCGGCCTTCGGGATCCTGCTGCTCATGATGTACTGGATGGCCCATATGGACTGGCCCTATATCGAGAACCACAACAACTTCATCGTCGACTTCCATGTCGTCTATTCTGCGGTGCTGGGCATGTTGATCACGGAACGGGCAGGCCGAGTGTTCGGGCTGGACGGCTGGGCGGGCGGACTGGCGATCGTGAAGGCAACGGCACTTGGCCGCTGGGCCACCAGGACCGAATGAGCCGGCTTCCGGCGGAGGCAACAGGCCGGATGCGCAGAAGCCGGGCGAGGGATCGCCCGGCTTCTTGAAATAAGGGGTCAGAGACCGTCACTTTGCTGTGCGTTTACCCTGACGGAACAAGCCTGTAGGATCGGGTCAGCGAGGTGCCATGCAGAGCGTGCTTGAACGAGAGATCCGGCTGCTGCTGATGCGGTGGCGTGAATGGGCGGGCGAGCGCGACCGCGCGGTGCTGTTCGGCACGCTGCTGTGCTGCGTGCCATTCCTGCCGATAACATTTTTCGGGCTGGTGATCACACTCGGCAATCTGGTGCTGCTGCGGTTCGGCAAGCTGTCGGGTGCGGAGCGGCCGGTGTTGTATTTCGCGCTCGTCATGGTGGTGTTCTGGGTGGTGCTGTGGTGGCTCTTGTTCGCAATGATCGCAAACAGCATCATCTGGCTGGCGGTGGGACGGTTCTGGCACGGGCTGACCGACGTATTGTGGTGGTTCCGGCCGCGCGGAATGTGGACCGATGTCTGACAACGGGGCAGTGATGAGCGAAGAGACGGTGCGGTTCTGCCATGGCTGCGGCCAGGCGCTGGGCGAAGGCACGCGCTACTGCGGGCATTGCGGGGCGCTGGTCGAAAACACGGCGCTGGTGCGCGCGGCCCCTGCCGCCGGGCCCGGGCGCGAGGTGTTCTGCCGGGCCTGCGGAAGGGCGATCAATGCGATGGCACCGGTCTGCCCGGGGTGCGGGGCGCCCCAGTCCGGGAATGGCGGGGCTGCCGGCGAGAAGAGCCGGGTCGCGGCGGCGCTGCTGGCGATTTTCCTGGGTGGCTTCGGCGTGCACAAATTCTATCTGGCGCGGCCGTTCCAGGGCATCCTTTATCTCGTGTTCTGCTGGACCTTCATTCCGGCGATCATCGGCTTCATCGAAGGCATCGCATATTTGTGTATGTCAGATACCGGGTTCGCCCGGAAATATGGATAGGGGACGGACATGAGTGAAGGCATGATTTTCTGCCGGGCCTGTGGCGGCACGTTGCACAGCAGCGCGGCAACCTGCCCGCATTGCGGGGCACCGCAAGGCGGGGGCGGTGATGGGATGGAGCGCAATTTCGGCAGTTCGATCGGAATCTGCTTCTCCAAATACGCCACCTTCTCCGGGCGGGCGCCGCGGGCGGAGTTCTGGTGGTTCTACTTGTTCCAGATCATCGTCAACGTCGCGTTGAGTGCGATCGAGGCGGCGACCGGCACCGGGGCGTTCTCGGCCATCAGCGGGTTGTTCTCGTTGGCGATCCTGCTCCCCAACATCGCGGTCAGCGCACGGCGGTTGCATGACATCGACCGTTCCGGCTGGTGGATGCTGCTCGCCTTCCTGCCTGTGATCGGCTGGATCGTGCTGATCGTGTGGGACTGCACCAAGGGCACGCGCGGGCCGAACCGCTTCGGCCCGGAGAATGGCCGGATCGTCTGATTCTATCGACCGGCTGCGCCGTGCGCCCTTACCGGGCCGCGCCCGCGCGCAGCCGGGTGAGGGCGGCCATGACGTCGAGCGTCGGCGTCGCCACATCCGCGGCGCGGGCAAGCGCGAGCGGTGCGTCCAGAATGGTGGCGATCTCCATCGGCCGGCCGGCCTCGAGGTCCTGCAGGATCGAGGGCTTGTGGGTCATCGACTGGCCGGCGATGAGTTGGGCCTCGATGTCCATTCGGATGGTGCAGCCCAGCGCAGCGGCGAGGGCGGCACCCTCGTGCGCGACAGCGCGGGCGGCGGCGAGCGCGGCTGGTTCGGCGTAGATGTCGCGCGGCGGGCTTCGGGTGAGCACCGCGAAGGAGCCCGAGGCAAGGTTCATCAACAGCTTGGTCCAGATCCAGTCGCGAATGACCGGCGTCTCGTCGACTTTGAGGCCGGTGCAGCGCAGTGCGGCGGCGAGGGCGGAGAGGCGGGGCGAGACGCTGCCATCGGGTTCGCCGAGCAGGAGGCGGCTCCTTGCGTGCTCGACCGTGATGTGGCCGGGCGCGGTGACGGTGCAGGCCGAGTAGATCACGGCGCCGAGGGCGCGCGCGGCGGGGATGTGGGTCGCGATGCCGTCGGGATCGTGGCCATACCACCAGGGGATGCCGTTCATCACGAAGGCGACGGGGGTATCGGGGCCAAGCAACGGCGCCAGCAGGGGAGCGATGGCGGGCAGCGCCGGCGATTTGGCCGTGACGAGCACCGCGTCCTGCGGCCCGGCCGCGCGCGGGTCGTCCGTTGCACGCGGCGTCGCGTGCAAGGTTTCGCTCGGGGTATGCAACGTCAGGCCGCCCGCCTGCATTGCCGCGAGATGGGCGCCGCGGGCGATGACGGTGACGTCGTGGCCGTTTTGCGCCAGGCGGACGGCGAGATGGCCGCCAATGGCGCCGGCACCATAGACGGCGATCCGCATCAGGACAGGATTTCGATCGCCGCCCGGCTGAGGGCTTCCACACCGGCGGCGATGCAGGCTTCGTCGGGCTGATATCCGGAATTGTGCAGCCGGTCATGGCGGCCGGGGGCACTAGAGCCGATGCCGAGTTGGAACGACGGCACCCTGCGCGACAGCAGAGCGAAATCCTCGGCGCCCATGCTGGGCTGGCCCTCGGAGACGACGTCGCCGAGCTGGGCGCGGACGGCGGCGATGGTGGGGTCGATGACACGATCGTCGTTGATCAGCGAGGGCACGCCGCGGCGGTAACTGACGGCGCAGCGCACCCGCAGACCGGCCTCGGCGCCGGCACACAGCCGCTTGATGGCGGCCTCGGCGGTGTCGCGGGCCGGGTCGTGCAGGGTGCGCACAGTGCCGCGGAACACCACGCAGTCCGGGATGATGTTGGGGGCGACGCCGCCATGGATGGCGCCGACCGTCACCACGGCGGGGTGCATCGGGTTGACCTCGCGGGAGACCACGGTTTGCAGCTGGGTGATGAGGGTGGCGGCGGCGACGATGGGGTCGACCGCACCGTGCGGATGGGCGGCATGGCCGGAGATGCCGTGGACGGTCACCTCGAAGGTGTCAGCGGCGGCGAGGCCCGGGCCGCGGACATAGCTGAACCGTCCGGCCGCCAGGTCAGGGCGGTTGTGGAAGCCGATCGCCATGTCGACGTGCGGATTGTCGAGCAGCCCCTCGTCGAGCATCACCTGCATGCCGCCGATCGCCTCCTCCGCGGGCTGAAAGACGAGTTTGACGCTGCCGGCGAGTTGGGGCGCGAGGTCCTTCAGCACGGCAGCAACGCCGAGCAGCGTGGTGGTGTGGATGTCGTGGCCACAGGCGTGCATCAGGCCCGGGGTTTTGCTCGCGTAGTCCAGCCCGGTCTGTTCAAGGATCGGCAGTGCGTCCATGTCGGCGCGGATGGCCAGGCATGGACCTGGGCGGCCGCCCTGGATCAGGCCGACGACCCCGGTCTTGGCGACGCCGGTCTGATGCGTGATGCCGAGTCTCGCCAGTTCGCGGGCCACGACCCCGGCAGTGCGAACCTCCTCGAAGGCGAGTTCGGGATGAGCGTGGATGTCGCGGCGGATCTCGATCAGGCCGGCCTCGATCTGCGCGGTCAGGGCGTGGATGGCGGATTGGGGATCATTGGGGAGCGACATGGCGGCCTCGTGGTTTGCTGGCATCATCATGCGGGCCGGAGCCGGGCTGGGCAAGGCGGGCCGGATGGTGTGAGATCGGCGCGAACATGAGGGAGGGCTCGATGGCCGGTGCATTGGAACGGATTGCCGCGTTGATCGACGGCAGCGGGATCGAGTGCGGGTTCGCCGCCGTGGCGGTGGAACGCGGCGAGGAAATCGCGGTCAACGGCGAGGCGCTTTTTCCGACGGCGAGCACGTTCAAGGTGCCGGTCATGGTCGAAGTCTACGCCCAGGCGCGGGAAGGGCGCTTCGCCATCACCGACCGGGTGCCGTTCGACGAACGGCTGCGGGTGATCGGCTCGGGCGTGATGCAGACGCTGGCGGCGGGTTTGCAGCCGACCATCCGCGATCTGATGATGCTGATGAACATCGTGAGCGACAACACCGCCACCGATGTGTTGTGCGATATGGTCGGGCTCGGGAATGTGCAGACCCGCATGCGCGCGCTCGGGCTCGCGGACATCCATACCCCCCTGCCCTGCCGCGGACTGTTCATCAAGGGGTGGGACCTGCCGGCGCAGGTGACATTCGCCGAGCTGAAGGCGGCGGCGCGGGCCACGCCGATGGCGTTCAGCTCCGGTGCGTTCGCCCGCGACGGGAGCAACAACGTGTGCTCCTCGGTCGACATGGCGCGGCTGATGGCGATGATCCAGCAGAACGAGGCCGGGCCGGCCGAGGATTGCGCCGACATGATCGCGATCCTGGAGAACCAGCACTATCAGGATCGGGTGCCGCGGTTCCTGCCGCAGGGCAGCGTCGCCAACAAGACCGGCTCACTGCGCGGGCTGCGCAACGATGTCGGGCTGATCCGGCGCGGACCGGGCGACACCATCGCCTACGGCATGTTCACCCTCGACACCACCGAGTTGCCGCACGGCAACTCGCGCGAACTGGTGGCGGCGAATATCCGCATCGGCACGATGATGGGCGAGGTCGGGCAGGCGTTGTGGGACGATTTTGCAAAATGACCCTCAAGGACGCCCAACCCGGCGGACCTTGCGCGGGCCAGCCATCCAGATGGCGGCGGCGGAGACCAGACTGAAGCCGCCGGACAGCACGAAGCCCGGCACGTCCGAGCCCTGGAGATCGTGTAGAACACCGACCGCGTAGGGTCCGGCGGCGCCGCCGGCGATGGCAGCGAGCATAATCGTGCTGAAGATGGCGCCGAAATGGCGGCCCTCGAACACCTCGGCGGTGACCGCCGACAGCACCGAGGTCACCGCATAGCCCAGCGTGCCCTGGGCCAGCACCATCAGCCACAGCAATATGAGGCTGGGCACATAGGCGAGCCCGATAAGCAGCGCATAGGTGAGGGTGAAGCCGAGGCAACCCAGCGTCCAGACCGGCTCGCGGCCGACACGGTCGGAGACGGCACCCATGACGATCTGGCCGGGAATGCCGGCGAGGCTGACCACGCCGAGCGCCCAGCCCGCCGTTTCACCGTCGAAGCCGATGTCCAGCAGATACTTGGTCTGGTGCACCTGCACCGCATACCAGGCGAACAGCGCGCCGAAGCTGGCCAGCGCGATCCACCAGAAGCGGCGGGTGCGCATGGCGCGGGCGAGGGTCCATTCAATGGCGGCCCAGGCCGGGTCGACGATGGTGAGGTTGCGGCGCGACAGTGCGGCGGCGGCGCTGTCGCCATCAGGGGTAAGGCCGAGTTCCTGGGGACGGCGACGCAGCAGCAGGTTGAGCGGCACCAGCAGGACAATCGCGACCACCGCGACAGTCCAGCAGGCGGCGCGCCAGCCGGACGTGGCGATGAGGTGTTGCAAATAGGGCAGCAGCAGGATCGAGCCGGCGCCGGCCCCGGAATAGGCGATGGAGATGGCGAGGCCGCGGTTGCGGACGAACCAGTTGGGCAGATAGAGGCCCTGCCCGGTATAGCCGACCGCCACCGAAGCGCCGCCGACCAGCACACCGAGGGTGGCATAGAGGTGCCACGGTTCGGTGGCATAGGTCGCCAGTACCATGCCCGCGGCCAGCGCCAGGGCGCCGAGTTCCATCACCCAGACCGGCCCCTTGCGGTCCATCAGCCGGCCCAAGCCAGGGGTAAGCAGGGCGGAAACCAGGAAGCCGAAGGAGAAGGCACCAGCGGTGACGCCGCGGTTCCAGCCGAACTCGTCCAGGATGGGCGGGAACAGCAGGGAGAAGGCCGTGCGCGCGTTGACCCCGATCGCCATGGTGACGAAGACCACGGCAACGACAAGCCAGCCGTAGAAAAACGGCAGGCGGCGGGCGATGGCGGCGATCATGGCAGAGTCGTCCCGGTGATTTTGGCCAGCCTCCCCTGCAATACCTGATAAGGCAAGCCGGGCCGGATCAGGCACAGGGCAATCGTGTGAAGGCAGGCAAGGCAATCAAGGCTCCGCCGGCAAAGGGCCGCGGGC
>CAIYSR010000036.1 GCA_903928895.1 uncultured Rhodospirillales bacterium
CCGCGCGGCCCGTCCGGCGTCAGCGCCGCCACCTCGCCGCGGCCCAGCACGTCGAGCAGTTCCAGCACGCCCGCCGCGCCGCCGCGCGCCCGCCCGTCGCGGCTGGACGAGCCGTGCACCACCCCCATGCCGAATGCCTGCATGATGCCGCCAAGCAGCCGCCCGTCGTGATGCCGGCTCGCCAGCACCATCACCCGCAGCCCCGGCACATCGCGCCGCGCCAGGCCGAACAGCCGCGGCATCAGCGGCAGTGCCTCATGCCAGAACGCCACCACCGTGCGCCCGCGCGCCACCATCACGTGCTCGCGCCCCTCGAAGCGCCAGCGCGTGGTGCCGAGCACGAAGCGCAGATAGGTGGCAACGCCCCAGGCCAGCGCCACCTGCACCGCCGGGCGCCGGATCAGTCGCTTGAACATCGACCGCTCAGTCCGCGGCCCGGCCAAGCAGAAACAGGCGCTGGAACGGCAGCAGCGTCGTGCCGTCGGCCCGGCGCGGGTATTCCGGCCGGATCGCCTCGGCATAGGCGCGCAGGAAGTCGCGCCGCAGCGCCCCGCTCAGCTTGTCCAGGAACGGCTTGAGGCTGGTGCCGCTGGCCCATTGCACCACCGCATCCTCGCCTTCCAGCACATGAAGATAGGTGGTCTGCCAGATATCCAGGCTCGCCAGCAGCGGCCGCAGCAGGTCGTTGTACTGGCCCGGCGTCAGGATCGACGGCGCCGCGCCGACATCCACCAGCCGCTCCGCCCACGGCCCGTTGGCGGCCACATCATGCTGCAACGCGCGCAACGGCGCGTCATGCATCGCCGGCATCTGCACCGCCAGCACCCCGCCTGGGGTCAACTGCCGGAGCAGCCGGGGAAACAGCGTCTCATGGCCGCCGAGCCAGTGCAGGGCGGCGTTGGAATACAGCAGGTCGACCGGCTCCGGCGGCGTCCAGTCGGCGAAGCTGCCCGCGACGAAACGACAGCCGGGCGCCGCCGCCCGCGCCCGCTCCAGCATCGCCTCCGAGCCGTCGAGCCCGGTCACCGCGGCGCCGGGCCAACGCTGTGCCAGAATGGCGGTGACATTGCCCGGACCGCAGCCGAGATCGACGATGCGCGCCGGCATCTCCAGCGGCACCCGCGCCATCAGGTCGAGCGCCGGGCGCAGGCGCTCGTCGGTATAGCGGAGGTACTGGGTGGGGTCCCATTGCATGGCACTAGCTCCCGTGCAGATGTTGCTTGACGGCCGCGGAGGTGGCGCGGCTGATCGCGGCCGTCCGCTCCAGCGCCTCGGCGATGAGGGTGGCGGCCTGCCGGACGTCGCCATCCGGATGATGTTCGAGCCGCTCGACCATCAGCAGCGCCGGCGAAACCGCACCGCGCAGGTCATGGCTGGACCGGCTCACCAGGGCCACGATCTCCACCAGCCCCACTGCCGGTGCCGGCGCCGGCTTCGGCGTGGCCAGCCACAGCGCCAGCACGCCGAACCCCGCGCCCACGGCAAATGCCAGCAAGGCGAGGATCATGGCAGCCTCGCCAGCCAGCGCACCAGCCGCCGTGTCCCGGCCGCGAACAGGCGCGCGGTGTAGAAGCTGCCGGCCGCGCGCTTGCCGATCTCCGCCAGCGTCGGGTAGGGCACGATCATCCCCGCCAGCGCCGCCAGCGGCACCTTGCGCGCAATCGCCAGCGTCCAGGTGCCGATCATCTCGCCGGCATGGGGCGCCAGCAGCCCGGCCCCGAGCACTTTGCCACCGCGGGTCACCACCAGCTTCACCAGCCCCTCCGTGCGCCGCTCGGCGATGGCGCGGTCGTTTTCATCGAGTTTCCAGGTCAACACCACCGGATCATGCCCCGCCGCCCGCGCCTCGGCCTCGGTCATGCCGACCTGGGCCAGCTCCGGATCGGTATAGGTTACCCGCGGCAGCGCGGCATAGTCGAGCCGCGCCGGCAGCCGGAACAGCGCGCGGCGGATGACGATGCCGGCATGGTAGCTGCACAGATGGGTGAAGGCGCGCGCACCGATCCCGAGCGGATCGGCAATGTCCCCGGCGGCATAGACCCGGCGATTGCTCAGGCTGCGCAGCCCGGCATCGGTGGCGATCCCCGCCCGCGTGGCGCGCACCTGGCCGGCGGCGAGGTCGAGCGCTTCGAGATTGGGCTGCCGTCCGGCCGCGACCAGCAGGTGGCTGCCGGCGATGCGTCGCCCATCCGCCAGCACCAGCACCGGTCCGGCCTCGACGGCGGCAACCCCGACGCCTTCGATCAGGCTGACGCCTTGCCCGGCCAGGATGCCGCGCAGCGGCGCGACCAGCGCGGGATCCTCCCGCCCGGCGATGCTGGCCGCCTCCACCACGGTGACGCGGGCGCCGAGCAAAGCGAAGGACTGCGCCATCTCAAGCCCGATCGGCCCGCCGCCCAGGATCAGCAGATGCTCCGGGCACAGGCGATGTTCGAACAGGGTCTCGTTGGTGAAATAGGGAACCCCGTCGAGCCCCGGGATCGGCGGCGCCGCCGCCCGCGCCCCGGCGGCGATGACGATGCGCCGGGCCGTCAGCCGCCGCCCGTTGACCGCGAGCGCATCCGGCGCGACGAAGCGCGCCTCGCCCGCGATCACCTCGGCCCCGAGCGCGGTGAACCGCGCCACGCTGTCGGCCGGAGCGATGGCCGCGATCACCGCATGAACATGCTCATGGACCGCCGCCCAGTCGATCCGCGGTTCGGCGTGGATGCCGAACCGTCCGGCCGCACGCGCCGCCCCGGCGGCATGGGCAGCGGCGAGCAGCGCCTTGCTCGGCACGCAGCCGGTGTTGAGGCAGTCGCCCCCCATCCGCGCCCGCTCGATCAGCACCACGCGCAGCCCGAGCTGCGCCGCCACCGCCGTCACCGACAGCCCGGCCGCCCCGGCGCCGATCACCGCAAGATCGTAATCAGCCATGATGATGATGCTTCATACCGATCCCCGCCGCGCCTTCCATGCCACCGGCAGCAGCGCCAGCGCTGCCAGCCCGAGCAGCGGCAGCAGCACCGGCGCGGTGAGTATCACCGCCAGATCCGGCCGCCCCCCGGCCGCGAGCACCCCGCCGACACCGGCGCCAAGCGAGGCAAACACCAGGCTCGCCGGAATAATGCCAAGGAAGGTCGCCAGCGCGAAAGGCGCGAGCCGCGCGCCAAGCAGCGCCGGGGCGAGGTTGACCAGCCAGAACGGGATCACCGGGATCAGCCGGCAGGCCAGTATATAAGAGAACGCATTGCGCCCGAGTCCGTCGCGGAACCAGTCGAGCCGGCTGCCGACCTGCCGCGCCAGCATCGGCGCCAGCGCCCCGCGAGCGGCCAGAAAAATCATCACCGAGCCCAGCGTCGCGCCCGCCACCGTCAGCGCCGCGCCCAGGAAGGGCCCGAACAGCAGGCCGGAGGACACCGTCAGCACCACCGCCCCGGGAAACGAGACCGCCACCGCCGCGGCGTAGAGCCCGACGAAGCCGGCCGCCATCGCCACCGGACGGGCGGCGACGTCGGCGAGCAGTTCGGATTGGCGCTGGGCGAGCCGCGCCCAGCTCAACTCCTCCTGCAGGCCGAGCGCATAGGCACCGGCCAGGATCAGCAGAATCGGAAGCAGCGGCCACCAGCGGCGAAGGGCTTTCATCCCCGCTGTGTAGCAGGGTTGCGCGCGCCGTGCAGCGGCCACCGCCAGGTTGACGCCGCCCCGCCTCGCCCCTATAAGCCGCCCCCTGCAACGGGACCCGGCTTCGGGCCCCGCGCGCGCCTGTTAGCGGCGTGCGATCCACTGCCAGACCGGAGAGTGTCGTGAAGCGCACCTACCAACCGTCCAAGCTTGTCCGCAAGCGCCGTCACGGCTTTCGCACCCGCATGGAGACGGTCGGCGGCCGCAAGGTCATCGCCAATCGCCGCTCCAAGGGCCGCAAGAAGCTCTCGGCCTGAGCGCGAAGCCCGATGGCGCCCGCGTGCACAAGGCCGGGGCGCCTTAAGCGTCGCGCCGAATTCCTCCGCGTCGCCGCCAAAGGACGCAAGGTCCCGGTGCACGGTCTCGTGCTCCAGGCCCTCGCCCGCGACGACGGCGATCCGGTGCGCCTGGGTTTCACCGTGACCAAGAAGGTCGGCAACGCCGTGATCCGCAACCGCACCCGGCGGCGGCTCAAGGAGGCCGCCCGCCTGGTGCTGCGCGAAAACCCCGCGCTCGGCGCCGACCTGGTCCTGATCGGCCGCGACGCCACCCGAGGCCGCACCTTCAGCGTGCTGATGGACGATGTCGCACGCGCTCTGGACAAGGCCGGGGTGCGCCGTGCGACCGGTTGACCTCCCCGCCGCCGTCCTGGCCGGTGCGGTACGCTCCTACCAGTTGACGCTGCGCGCGGTGATCGGCGCCAATTGCCGCTTCGAGCCCTCGTGCAGCCACTTCGCGATCGAGGCCCTGCATACCCACGGCGCCCTGCGCGGCTCGGCCATGGCCGCCGCCCGCATTCTGCGCTGCAACCCCTGGCATCCCGGCGGCTACGATCCCGTGCCGCCGCTGCCCGCTGAACTGGAACGGACGGCACCCTAGCATGGACCAGAAACGCCTGATGCTGGCGATCGCGATCTCGATTGCGATCATGCTCGGCTTCCAGTTCCTGATGCCCGCGCCGCCGAAGACGGCCGCGGTGCAGACCCAGATGGCCGACACCGCCACCACGCCTTCCGCCCCGGCCACCCCGGGCGCCGCCCCAGGTACCCTGCCCGCCGCCCCCGCCACCGCCGCCCCGCGCGAGGTGCCGCGGGTCAAATTCAACGCGCCGCGCATCGAAGGCAGCATCAGCCTGCTCGGCGCCCGCCTCGACGACCTCGTCCTGCGCGACTACCGCGACACCATCGACGCCGCCTCGCCCCTGGTGAAGCTGCTCGAAGCGCGCGGCGAAAAGGAGCCCACCTTCGTCCAGTTCGGCTGGACCGCCGCCGAAGGCAGCGGCGTCGCCGTGCCCGACGACGAGTCGCTCTGGACCCCCTCCGGCACCCTCACCCCCGGGCAGAAGCTCACCCTGTCCTGGGACAACAAGGCCGGCCTGATCTTCGAACTCGCCTACGCCGTCGACAACGACTACATGTTCACCGTCGAGCAGAAGGTCCGCAACACCGGCGACAAGCCCGCCCTGCTCTACCCCTGGTCGCGCGTCCGCCGCGACTTCACCCCGGTCACCGCCGGCTACTATGTGCTGCACGAAGGCATGCTCGGCGTGCTCGACGGCAAGCTCCATGATGACGACCTCACCTACGCCAAGGTGAAGGAAAAGGGCGAAAAAAGCGCCGGCGTCGCCCTCGCGCTCAAAGGCGTCAGCGGCTGGGCCGGCATCACCGACAAGTACTGGCTGACCGCCCTGGTGCCGGACAAAGCCACCAAGCAGGACCTCGCCTTCCGCTACGTGCCCGGCGGCAAGGGCGGCTACCAGGTCGACTTCCTCGCCGTCGACGGCCAGGCCCTCGCCCCCGGCGCCAGCATCGGCACCACCGCGCGGCTGTTCGCCGGCGCCAAGGAAGTGCACCTGCTCGACCGCTACGAAAGCCAGGACGGCATCGTCAACTTCGACAAGGCGGTCGATTTCGGCTGGTTCTACTTCCTCACCAAGCCATTTTTCTACGCGATCGACTGGATCTACGGCAAGGTCGGCAATTTCGGCATCGCCATCCTGATCTTCACCACCATCATCAAGGGCCTGTTCTTCCCGCTCGCCAACAAGTCCTACCGCTCGATGGCCAAGATGAAGGAACTCGGCCCTAAAATGGCCCTGCTCAAGGAGCAGTACAAGGACAACCAGCCGGAACTCCAGAAGAAGATGATGGAGCTCTACCGGGTCGAAAAGGTCAATCCGGCCGCCGGCTGCCTCCCCATCGCCATCCAGATCCCGGTCTTCTTCAGCCTCTACAAGGTGATCTTCGTCACCATCGAAATGCGCCAGGCCCCGTTCTTCGGCTGGATCCACGACCTCTCCGCCGTCGACCCCACCAACATCTTCAACCTCTTCGGCCTCATCCCGTTCGACCCCACGACCCTGCCGATGTTCGGCTCGATGCTCCATCTCGGCGTCTGGCCGGTGCTGATGGGCTTCACCATGTATTTCCAGCAGATGCTCAACCCGCCGCCGCCCGATCCGGTGCAGGCCAAGATGTTCCAGTTCATGCCCATCATCTTTACCTTCATGATGGGCAGCTTCCCCGCCGGCCTCGTGATCTACTGGTCGTGGAACAACCTGCTCACCATCGCCCAGCAGTCCTTCATCATGAGCCAGGCCAAGAAGGCCCGCCACGCCCACGGCCATGGCTGAGCCCGACGCGGACGGCCCGCCCCCGGTCTTCGACCAGGAGGACCCCGAGGCCGTCCGCCTCGCCGCGCTCGAGGCCGGCCGCCGCCTGTTCGCCGCCGAGTGCCAGTTCTTCTTCGCCGCCCAGAAGCTGGAACAGCTGCCGCCCCCCGGTCTGCCCGAAATCGCCTTCGCCGGGCGCTCCAACGTCGGCAAGTCCAGCCTCGTCAACGCCCTGACCGGGCGCAACACCCTGGCCCGCACCTCCGCCCAGCCCGGCCGCACCAAGCAGCTCAACTTCTTCAACCTCGGCGAGCGCCTCTGCCTGGTCGACATGCCCGGCTACGGCTATGCGCAGGCCGCCAAATCGGTGAAGGAGGACTGGCAGGGCCTGATGTTCCAGTACCTGCGCGGCCGCCCCACCCTGCAACGCGTCGTCCTGCTTCTCGATGCCCGCATCGAGGTCAAGGAAAGCGACCTCGCCGTGATGGACCTCTTCGACAAGGCCGCCGTGCCCTACCTCGTCGTCCTGACCAAGGCCGACGGCACCAAACCCGCCGTGCTCCGCGCCAAGCAGGAGGAAGCCGGCGCCATCGCCCGCAAACACCCCGCCGCGATGATGACCGCCATCACCACCTCCAGCGAAACCGGCCTCGGCATCCCCGAACTCCGCGCCGAACTCGCCGCCCTGGCCAAGCCCTGAGCAAACGCCTCAGCTCTGCGCTCCGGCGTATGCCGACGCTGCTCAATATTGAGCACTGCGGAGCGCAAGGAAGGAAGATGGGGCAGGGAAGGAAGCGCTTCTTTTTTTTGGAAAAAAAGAAGCAAAAAAACTTTACCCGTGGCTTCACTGTGAACCAAACGACCGACTCCAACGGACAAAAGTTTTTTGCTTCTTTTTTTCAAAAAAGAAGCGCTTTCCTGCCCATATCTATAACTTAATCTTTCTTGTCCCGGCCCCGCATCGCGTCACCATCCCCCGTTGCCCGGCCGCCGTCCACACGACACACTGGCCCCTTTCGGGGAGGCTGCGCGATGAGCGGCGTGATCGCATTTCCGGCGGGCGGATTCCGCTTCGCCCGCGGCGTGTTCCAGTATTCGGCCGCGGTCCAGGCCTTGCCCGGGTATCGCATCGAGCGGACGCGCTTCGCCGCCCATGTGCCGTTGGCCGAGGGCTTCGCCCGCATCGCCGGTTACCTCCACGCAATCGGCCGGCCGCTGACCGCGCTCTGCGCCTGCGAACTGCGCTCCCCCGCCCCCTTCGACGACGCCGGCTTCCGCGCCTTCAACGAGGGCTACGCCAAGGTCCTCGGCGCCTGGGGCCTGCTCGCTTTGGGCGACAATCCGGTGGCGCGCTCCAATGTCTGCCCCGAAATCGACCCGCCCGCCGAACCCGGCTTCCACGCCTTCAGCTACACCGTCCCCGCCACCGACGCCGCCTTCTCTTTCGTCATCGCCGGCAGCGGCGAATCGATCGAAGGCCGGCCCACCTATGCCGAGGCCACTGTCGCCTACCGCGACCTCTCGCCGGCCGGACTGCGCGCCAAGGCCGCCCATGTTCACGCCATCATGGAACAGCGCATGGCCTCCCTCGGCGTGGACTGGGGCCAGACCACGGCAACCCAGGTCTACACCGTGCACGACCTGCACCCCTTCCTCGCCGACGACATCATCCGTCGCGGCGCCGCCCACCACGGCATCACCTGGCACTTCAACCGCCCGCCGGTGATCGACCTGGAATATGAAGTGGACTGCCGCGGCGTGTTCTTGGAGCGGGTGATCGGCTGAGCGGTGAGGGCAGGGAAGGGCTTCTTTTTTGAAAAAAAGAAGCAAAAAACTTCTATCCGCTTTTCTCCGGGGAGCGTGCGCAGCCAACGGACGAAAGTTTTTTGGTTCTTTTTTCCAAAAAAGAACCGCTTGCCTGCCCCGCTACATCGCCAGCCCGCCATTCACATGAAGGCACTGCCCAGTGATGTAGCCGGCCTCGGCGGAGGCGAGGAATGCGATGGCGGCGGCGACTTCGTCGGGCAGGCCTTGGCGGGCGAGGGGGACGGATTCCATTTGCTTGGCGAGTTTGGCGCGGTCCATCGCGGCGTGGGCGCCGGCGTCCTTGCGGATGAAGCCGGGGACGACGGCGTTGACGGTGACGTTGTCGGGCGCGAGGGCGAGGGCGAGGGATTTCACCAGCGCCTCGACCGCCGCCTTCGCCGCGGCCGAGGCTGGGAAGCTGGTCACATCCGGCCGATGGACATGGGCGACGAAACTGCTCACCGCGACGATCCGCCCGTGCCGGCGCAGCCGCAGATGCGGTGCCGCTTCGCGGGCCAGCCGGAAGAAGGCCCATTCGATGGCGTCGGTGGATCGGGCGTAGGCGTCGTCGGTCAGGTCGAGCAGGGCCGTCCGGTCGGCGAAGCCGGCGTTGCTGACGACCACATCGAGCGCGCCGAAGCGGGAGATGGTTTCGCGGACCAGATATTTCGCGGTGGCCGGTTCCGCCAGGTCGCCAAGCATGACCGCCGCCTCGGCGCCGGTGGCACGCACCTCGGCGGCGACGCTCTCCGCCAGGTCCTGGTTCCTGCGGGTATGCAGCACGATGGCGACCCCGGGCTGGGCCATGCGCCGCGCGGTGGCGGCGCCGATGCCGCTGGCGGCCCCGGTGATGAGGATGACCCGTTTCGCCCCTGCCATTGCCGCCTCCTGTTGGGGATGTAGGATCGGGCGGGAACGAGGGAAAAACAACCATGGCCGATTTGCCCACCGCGGACGCCGCGACGCGGGACTATTTCATCCGCTGGCTCGATATTTTCGCCGGCTACGTGCGCGAGGTCGACTACGCCTCGGCGCGGCCGCTGT
Source organism: uncultured Rhodospirillales bacterium (assembly GCA_903928895.1). Lineage (GTDB taxonomy): Bacteria > Pseudomonadota > Alphaproteobacteria > Acetobacterales > Acetobacteraceae > CAIYPH01. The sequence continues at coordinate 9,125 of CAIYSR010000036.1, forward strand.
TTCATCCGGACACGCTGGCGTTTGGCACTTTCACCAATGTGATCCCGGGGTTGCAGGCTTGGATCGACACGCAGTGGGACAATGTGTGGCCGAAGACCGCCGATTTCCGCTTCGACCTGGCCGGCTCCTTCGTGCTGGCCAGCGATGACGCGACGATGGCGGTGGTGATCGCGCCGTGGGATTCGACCGGGTTTCATGAGGACGGCAGCCTCTACGCCCGCCCGGGCCGGGCGACGATGGTGTTCCATCGCGGGGCCGAGGGGTGGATTTGCGTGCATTCGCACATGTCGCTGAACCGCGGCGTGCCGCAGCGGAGTTTTGCCGATCGCCCGGTGAAGGCGCGCTAAGCACTTATGGGTAAAAGTTTTTTGCTTCTTTTTTTCAAAAAAGAAGCGCTTTCATTTTTAAAAAAAGAAACAAAAAACTTTCATCCGTGCCTGTGATTTGAAAACCGTGCGCAATGGATGACGAGGGGCACGTTGACACCCCTCGCGGCCCGCCGCACCTTTCGGCCGCATGCGGCGAGGGAGCGGGACCATGACACATCATGATGATAGCGGATCGGACAAGCGGCTGCGCAGCCGGCGCTGGTTCGACAATCCCGCCGATCCGGCGCTGACCGCGCTCTATGTCGAGCGCTATCTCAACTACGGATTGACCCGCGAGGAATTGCAGGGCGGCAAGCCGATCATCGGCATCGCCCAGACCGGCTCGGACCTCTCGCCGTGCAACCGCCATCACAAAGACCTCGCCTGGCGCGTGCGCGACGGGATCAGGGATGCCGGCGGGATTCCGCTGGAGTTCCCGGTGCATCCGATTCAGGAGACCGGCAAGCGCCCCACCGCGGCGCTCGATCGCAACCTTGCCTATCTCGGCCTCGTCGAGGTCCTGCACGGCTACCCGATCGACGGCGTGGTGCTCACCACCGGCTGCGACAAGACCACGCCGGCGATGCTGATGGGGGCGGCGACGGTGAATATTCCGTCGATCTCGCTCTCGGGCGGGCCGATGCTGGACGGCTGGTGGCAGGGGCGGCTGTCGGGCTCCGGCACCATCGTGTGGGAAGGCCGCAAACTCTACGCCGAGGGCAAGATCAGCTACGAGGAATTCATGAAGATGGTCGCCTCCTCGGCGCCCTCGGTCGGCCACTGCAACACCATGGGCACGGCGAGCTCGATGAACTCGTTGCAGGAGGCGCTGGGGATGTCGTTGCCGGGCTCGGCGATGATCCCTGGCCCCTATCGCGAGCGCGGCCAGGCCGCCTACGAGACGGGGCGGCGGATCGTCGCGATGGTGCACGAGAACCTGCGCCCGTCCGACATCATGACCAAGAAGGCGTTCGAGAATGCGGTGGTCGCCGCTGCGGCCCTTGGCGCGAGTTCGAACTGTCCGATCTCGATGATCGCCATCGCCCGGCACATGGGGGTCGATCACAGCCTCGACGACTGGCAGCGCTGCGGCCCCGGCATTCCGCAACTCGTCGACCTCCAGCCCACCGGCCGCTTCCTCGGCGAGGCCTTCCATCGCGCCGGCGGCGTGCCGGCGATGCTCAAGGAGCTGCTCAAGGCCGGCAAGCTGCATGGCGACGTGATGACCTGCACCGGCAAGACCCTGGCCGAGAACCTTGCAGGCGTGGCGGACGGGGATCGCGAGGTGATCCGCGCCTATGAGCATCCGATCAAGGCGGCGGCCGGCTATGTCGTGCTGAGCGGCAACATCTTCGACAACGCGGTGATCAAGATCAGCGGCATCGACGAGGAATTCCGCACCCGCTATCTCGCCAATCTGGACCGCCCCAATGTGTTCGAGGGCAAGGCGATCGTCTTCGAGGGCCCGGAGGACTACCACGCCCGCATCGAGGACCCCGATCTCGGCGTCGAGGAGCAGTCGGTGCTGGTCATCCGCAACGCCGGGCCGGTGGGCTATCCGGGCTCGGCCGAGGTGGTGAACATGCAGCCGCCGGCTTCGATGCTGAAACAGGGCATCAACGCGCTGCCGACGATGGGCGATGGCCGCCAGTCCGGCACCTCGGGCTCGCCGTCGATCCTCAACGTCTCGCCCGAGGCCGCCGTCGGCGGCGGGCTGGCGCTGCTCAGGACCGGCGACCGCATCCGCATCGACCTCAACAGCCGCAAGGTCGATGTCCTGCTGCCCGATGGCGAGCTCGCCGCCCGCCGCGCCGCCTGGGTCAAGCCGGTGCTCCAGAACATGACGCCGTGGGAGGAGATTTTCCGCTCCATGGTCGGCCAGATGGGCACCGGCGCCTGCCTGGAACCGGCGACCTTGTACCTCAACATCCTTGAGACCCGCGGCGAGAGTCGCAACAACCACTAGGCCCCGCAACCGAAGGACCCGCCACCATGGCCCGCCGCCTCGCCGGAAAAACCGCCCTCGTTACCGCCGCCGCCCAGGGCATCGGGCGGGCCATCGCGCTCGCCTTCGCCGCCGAAGGCGCGGAGGTGTTCGCCACCGACCTCAACGCCGCCAAGCTCGCCGAAATCGCCGGGCCCGGGCTCAAGACCGGCGCGCTCGATGTGATGGACCCGCAGGCGATCGCCGCTTTGGCGGAGCGGCTGGGGCCGCTCGACATCCTGATGAACTGCGCCGGCTTCGTGCACCAGGGCAGTGTGCTCGAGGCGACCGAGGCGGAATGGGATTTCGCCTTCGACCTCAACGTCCGCTCGATGTTCCGCACCATCCGCACCTTCCTGCCCGGTATGATCGGCAAAGGCGGCGGCTCGATCATCAATATCGCCTCGGTCGCGTCCTCGGTGAAGGGGATTCCCAACCGCTTCGCCTATGGCGCCTCCAAGGCCGCCGTGATCGGCCTGACCAAGTCGGTGGCCGCCGATTTCGTCAAGCAGGGCATCCGCTGCAACTGCCTCTGCCCCGGCACCGTGCAATCGCCGAGCCTGGATGACCGGATCGCGGCCAATGCGGCGGCGGCGGGCTCGCTGCAGGCGGCGCGCGATGCGTTCGTGGCGCGCCAGCCGATGGGGCGGCTCGGCACGGCGGAGGAAGTCGCGGCCCTGGCGGTGTATCTTGCCAGCGACGACTCGGTCTTCATGACCGGCCAGGCGCTGGTCATCGATGGCGGCATCACCCTCTAGAACAACAAGGAAACCGATTCCATGAAACTGCTGCGATACGGCAAGGCCGGCGCCGAGAAGCCGGGCGTGCTCGATGCGGACGGCAAGGTCCGCGACCTCTCCGGCGTGATCGAGGACGTCAACGCCGCGACCCTGTCGCCGGCGTCCTTGCGCAAGCTCGCCAAGATCGACCCGGCCACCCTGCCGGCGGTCAAGGGCCGGCCGCGGATCGGCCCCTGCGTCGCGCGGCCGCTGAATTTCGTCTGCATCGGCCTCAACTACGCCGACCACGCCGCCGAGACCGGCGCCGCCATCCCCAAGGAACCGATCGTGTTCCTCAAGTCGCTCGGCGCCTATTGCGGGCCGAACGACGATGTGAAAATGCCGCGCGGCTCCAAGAAACTCGACTGGGAGGTCGAACTCGGCATCATCATCGGCACCACCGCGCGCTACGTCACCGAGGACGACGCGATGAAGCACGTCGCCGGCTACTGCGTGATCAACGATGTCTCCGAGCGCGAATTCCAGGCCGAGCGCGGCGGCACCTGGGACAAGGGCAAGGGTGCCGACACCTTCGGCCCGACCGGCCCCTGGATGGTGACCAAGGACGAAATCGCCGACCCGCAGAACCTCAAGATGTGGCTCGATGTCGATGGCCAGCGGATGCAGGACGGCTCGACCAAGACGATGATCTTCGGCGTCAAGCAGATCGTCTCCTATGTCAGCCACTTCATCACCCTGCACGCCGGCGACGTGATCGCCACCGGCACGCCCCCGGGCGTGGGCCTGGGCAAGAAGCCGCAGCCGGTGTTCCTCAAGCTCGGACAGACCATGCATCTCGGCATCGAGGGCCTCGGCGAGCAGTCGCAGACGGTGATCGCGGCCTGAGCCCGGCTATGACCATGCGGCGCGCCGTCGCGATCCTGGTGATCGCGACGGCGTTGCTGCGTCTGGCGCTTGCGGGTGCGATCGGGCTCGGCATCGACGAGAGCTACATGGTGGCGGCCGGCCGCGAATTGCGCTGGGGCTATTTCGACCATCCGCCGGTGTCGTGGTGGCTGTCGGCCGGCATGGCGCATCTGATGGGCAGCGATGCGGCCTGGATCGTGCGGCTGCCGTTCATCGCCCTGTTCGCCGGCTCGACTTGGCTGATGGCGCGGCTGACGGCCGATTTGTACGGCGAAGGGGCCGGGCTGTGGGCGGCGGTAAGTTTCAATCTGGCGCCGGTGTTCGGATTGACCACGGGGGGGTGGGTGTTGCCGGACGGGCCGCTGGTGTGTGCGCTGCTGGCGGCGGCCTGGTGCCTGACGCGCGCGCTGGAGCGGCCGGGCTGGGGCTGGTGGCTGGGAGCGGGGGCGGCGGCGGGGGTGGCGCTGCTGTCGAAATATTCGGCTGGAGTGGTGATCCTCGGCGCCGTGGTGGCGATGGCGAGCGTGCCGGGGTGGCGGGGGTGGTTCGGGCGGGCGCAGCCTTATGTGGCCGGGCTGGTGGCGCTGGCGGTGTTTTCGCCGGTGGTGATCTGGAATGCCGGGAATGGGTGGGCCTCGTTCGCGTTTCAGGGCGGGCGGGCGGCGGCGGCGCGGTTCCAGCCGTTCGGGCCGCTGACGGTGCTGGCGGGGGCGGCGGGGTTTTTGTTGCCGTGGATCTGGCTCGGGTTGATGGCGGGGCTGTGGACGGCGCTGCGCGGCGGGCCGCGCGCGCGGTTCGGGTGGCTGCTGGGATGGCTGGCGGTGGGGCCGGTGGTGTTGTTCGCGGTGGTGGCGCTGTGGTCGCGCAATGTGTTGTTCCACTGGGCGATGCCGGGATACTTGTTCCTGTTTCCGCTGCTCGGCGCCCGGCTGGCCGGCTGGCGGCCCGGGCTGGCGCGGCGCTGGGCGCTGGGGTCCGCGGTGTTGGTGGCGGTGGTGGCGGGGTTGGGGGTGAGCGAGGTCAGGTGGAACTGGCTGGCCTGGGTCCGGCCGGGACTCGACCCCGGGTTGCAGGCGGTGGATTGGACGCCGTTGCGGGGCGTGCTGGCCGGGCGCGGGCTGCTCGACCAGGCGGTGGCGGCGCCGTCATGGAATGATGCGGGGAAGGTCGATTATGCGCTGGGGGGGATGCCGCCGGTATTGGCGATGAATGCGGATGACCGGCAGTTCCGGTTCCGGGCGCGGCCGGCGCCGGGCGCGGACGTGCTGATCGTGGCGCCGCGGCAGGACGAGGCGCGGATACGGGGGGGATATGCCGGGTATTTTGCCAGTATCGAGACGCTGGCGCCGGCGGTGGTGGCGCTGCCGGGGCGGGGGACGATGGTGGTGCCGCTGTTCATGGGGCGGGGGCTGATCCGCTGGCCGTGAGTCGACAAGGCGGCGGCGCCTCGTCATTCTGGCGGCAGATCACAACCGCATCGGGGAACTCCATCTTGCCTCTCAAAGTCATCGGTTCCGGCTTCGGCCGGACCGGCACGAAGTCGCTCAAGCTTGCGCTCGAACAGCTCGGTTTCGCGCCGTGCCACCACATGCTGGAAATCCGTCCGACGCCGGGGCAGGTCGATTTCTGGGCCGATATCGCGGCACGCAAGCCGGTCGACTGGCATGCGGTGTTTGCCGGGTTCGCGGCGGCGGTGGATTGGCCGTCGTGCAACTACTGGCCCGAGCTGGCGGCGGCGTTTCCCGAGGCCAAGGTGATCCATACGACACGGCCGTTCGAGCAGTGGTGGAAGAGCTTTTCCAGGACCATCGCGGAATCGCTGATGACGGATACGCCGACCGAGGACCCGGTGCGGCTGAAGCAGCGCTTCATGGTCAACCAGATCATCCGGATGGATGTGTTCGGCGGCGACATCGAGAACAAGGAGGTGGCGCGGGCGGCGTTTGCGCGGCGGGAGGCCGAGGTCGTAGCGGGGCTGCCGCCGGAGCGGCTGCTGGTGCTGGAGCCGAGCGACGGGTGGGACAAATTGTGCCGGTTCCTCGGGGTCGCGGTGCCGGAGGCAGCGTATCCTTTCACCAATACGACGGAGGATTTCCGCGCCGCGATGCAGATGGCGCAGGGGGGCGCGAAGGCGGCGGAGTAGGCGGTTTATTATTTTGAAATCGAAATAAAATAGACGCGCGACGGCCGCGGCGGTCAGAACGGCAAAAGCCGGAGGCCGAGCGGGTACTGGGCGAGGCTGAGTTCAGGGGCGCGCGGCGGGCTTGTGGGAGCCGCCGGCGGGCTGGGTCTGGGCGGTCGCGCGCGGCGCGGCGGCCTTGGCCGCGTGGGGCGCGTGGCTTGGGTTCGGGGTGGCAGAGGGACCGGGGGCGCGAGGCCGAGCATGCGACACAACGGGCGCAGCAGGCGGTTGGCTTGTGGGGCGGCGGCCAGGAAGTCCTGAAGTTCGGGGGTATTGGCGAGGAAATGCTGGAGCTGCGAGGCGCGGGTGTTGACG
>CAIYSR010000037.1 GCA_903928895.1 uncultured Rhodospirillales bacterium
AAGCAAAAAACTTTTATCCGATGGCAGGCCGGGGCACCTATTGACCGGGGGGGAGGGGGTTTCTAGCGTCGTCGCTTGCAGAATTTCCGGAGAGTCCGATGGCCACGCATCGTTTTCAGCCGACCCGCTATTATAACGTGATCGGCACGGCCGAGCCGTGTCTGCTTGTGGCGGATGGCGATACGGTGATTGCGCAGACGGTGGATGCCTCGGGGCTGGATGCGCGGGAGATGGCGGTGGCGCCGCGGCCGAATCCGATGACCGGGCCGTTCTACATCGAGGGGGCGGAGCCGGGGGATACGCTGTCGGTGCGGATCGACCGGCTGACGCCGAGCCGGGGGACGGGGTGGACGTATTCGCCGCTTGCGCTGACGGTGCTGGACCCGGCGGCGATCGCGGAGCGGCCGGCGAGCGAGCGGGCGGTGTGGGAGATCGACGCGGCGGCAGGCGTGGTGCGGCTGCGCGAGCCGCCGCCGGCGCTGGCCGGGTTTGCGCCGGCGATCCAGCCGATGATCGGCTGTTTCGGGGTGGCGCCGGCGCTGGGGCAGGCGCTGTCGACGGCGACCAGCGCGCAGAACGGCGGCAACATGGATTACCGGCTGTTCGCGCCGGGAACGACGGCGTGGCTGCCGGTTTCAGTGCCGGGGGCGCTGTTTTACCTGGGCGACGGGCATGCCTGCCAGGGCGACGGGGAAATCGTGGGCACCGGGATCGAGACCTCGTTCGAAATGGAGGTGACGTTCCGGGTGCTGAAACGCACGATCACCTGGCCGCGGGGGGAGACGGCGGAGGACATCTTCACGGTGGGCAATGCGCGGCCGCTGGACCAGGCGTTGCAGCATGCGACGACGGAAATGGTGCGCTGGCTGGGCGAGGACTACGGGCTCGACCAGCGGGCGGCGAGCCATGTGATGGGGCAGGTGGTGCGGTATGACGTGGGCAATGTGTTCAATCCGGCGTTCACGGTGGCGTGCCGGATTGCGAAGCGGTGGTTGCGGTAGGGCGGTGTCGCACGGCGCAGGGTTCGTGGCTTCAAGTCGGGAATGGTGCGCGCAATGTCGGTGAAAATCTCTCTGGATGCGATCGGGCTCGCGCACGGCACGGACAAGTCTTCATTTCATCACAACTACCTGAATTTTTACGAGACCCATTTCGCGAGGTTGCGTGAGCGGGCGATCACCGTGCTGGAGATCGGGATCCTGAACGGCGCGTCCTTGAAGGTCTGGAAGGATTATTTCCCGCGCGCGAAGATCGTGGGCGCGGACATCATGCCTGCGACGAAGAAATTCGAGGAGGACCGGGTCAGCGTCGAAATATTGGATCAGTCCAATATCGAGGAACTTACGTCGCTTGCGACCAGACACGGACCCTTCGATATCATCATCGAGGATGGTTCGCACATGTGGGAGCACCAGATCACCACTTTACGAACGTTGTTTCTGTTCGTGAAAAAAGATGGGATCTATATTGTCGAGGATTTGCAAACAAACTACGGATCGCTCCGCGACGACTACCGAGGCATATCGGGTCGGACCTGCGTCGACTATCTCAAATCCTGGCTCGATCTCTGCGTGGCAGACGACGAGTTGCCGCTTGAACAGGTCGAGGATGCGTTCCTGCGGACTTATGGACGGTCCGTTCGTTTTCTCGCCTTCTACCGTCGCGCCTGTTTGATCCAAAAGGCGTACCGTGCCCCGATACGGGAACGCAATCCCGGGTCGCCGCTGCGCCGCATCGCCAAGCCGCTGTCCGCCTGCAAGGTTCATGTGCTGGCGCATATCAGCGGCATCGGCGATGTCGTCGGAAACGGCGGATACGTTCACCTCGGCGATGATCCGGCGTCGTTCCAGGGGCTTTCCATTGATTCGCCGGCCGCCCCGGTTGAATACCGGGTTCGTTCGTTCGACGGTTTATGGAGCGAGTGGACCGCGAACAACGGGTTTGTCGGAACGCGCGGCCAGGCGCGCCTGTTGTCGGGCGTGGCGGTTCGGCTGGCCGGCGGCGCCAAGGAGGGTTGTGTGCTGCGCGTGTCGGGACGGTTCGCCGGTTCCGCAGCGATCGTCGAAGCCGGGGATGGCGAGGACTGCACGGCCGCGTCAGGTGGCGCGCTGTGCGGCCTTCAGGTCGATATCGAGGGACGGTGATCCCGGGGATGGGGCGATGGCTGGGCGAGGATTACGGACTCGACCGGCGGGCGGCGAGCCATGTGATGGGGCAGGTGGTGCGATATGACGTGGGCAATGTGTTCAACCCGGCGTTCACTTTGGCGTGCCGGATCGCGAAGCGGTGGTTGCGGTAGGGGGGCGGTTTAGAGGCGGTTGGCTTGAGACGTGCCCGGCCATTCGGGTGCCTGCGTGTCCTGGAGCAGACGCAGGCGGCGGAAATCGAGGGCGGCGAAGAGGTCGTCGACATCGTGGGGTCGATCAAGCGCGAGGGGCAGCGTGGTGCGTGCCTCTTCCGCGAAACGCAGGCGAATGGCGGGCGTCGCTGACAAATAGGTTTCCTGCCACCAGTCGATGATGCGCGGGCGGGCTTCGGCGAGGGCGCCGGCGGTGACGATGCGTTCGCGCTTTTCGTGCTGGTTGATCGTTGGGGTGGAGGGGAGAAGGTTCCACAGGTCGCCGCAGGGCCAGGCCGACCAGGGCAGGCAGTGGTCGATGTCGATCGCGCCTTGGCGGAGGACCCGGCCGGACCAGACGCAGGCGATGGTGTCACCGCGATCAAGGCGTTGGCGGACGAGATCGCGGACGAGGCCGGTATCGCGGTCGGGTTCGCTCCAGGTGAGTGCCGCCATGATCTCATCGGCGGTGACGATGCGGTTGTCACGCGTGGTGTAACCGCGGATCAGGCGGACCCATTCGGCGACGAGCATGGGCTCGATCCAGGCGGACATGCGGCGGAGCGCCTGCCAGACGGCGAGGGGAACGCGGGTGGTGCCGTATTCCCAGAGCAGGTCGAGACCGATATCGATGGCCGCGTCACCGCGGGGGATGCGGCCATAACTGGTCGGGAAGACCGGCTGGTTGTTGGCGAAGGTCAGGTGGGTCGCCGGCATGTCCGAAATGACATGCGCGGCGTCGGCGAGTGCGCGGCGCAGCGCCGTCCCGGTCGGTCCGGCGAAGGAGGCACCGGGGCGGAGGTCAAACGGGGCCACGGGGGCGAGCGCGCGGAAGGCGTCCTTGACGAAGCCCATGCGCCCGTCGGGGGTTTGTGGCAGGCCGCGGGCGATCAGCGGCTTGAACATGCGGATCCAATAGAGCGCGATTAGGCCGAGCGGGAGTTCGACATCCTCGCCGATTTCGCGGGCGACGTTGGGGGAGGCATCGGCGATGCGGGCGATGCAGCGGAGCAGGGCGAGTTTGTAGGTCGCGGATTTTTCCTGGCGGAGGATGACGCCTCGGAGCAGCGGGAGCGCGGCGCCGCCGTCGTCGGGCAGGTCGAGAATGACGGTTTGCCAGCGGATATCGGTCCGGCCGCCGCGATCCTCCTGGCGGTCGGTCGCGACACGAAGGGCGAGGCCGTGATCGATGCCGAGCCGTTCGACCTCGTGGGCATCGACGGGCCACATAGGGCGGTCCGGTGGGGCCGGGCCGTGGCGCAGGGTGAGCATCATGCGGCCGCCCGGCTTGAGGAGGGTTGCGAGTTTGCGCATGGCGCGCGGCCGGTCTTCGGGCGGGATGTGCATCCAGACGCCGCTGAGCCAGATCAGGTCGAAGCCGAGGCCGAGGCGATGGACGTTTGCCAAGGCGGGGAGGCGGTCATCGAGCCAACGGATCAGGGGCGAGGGGCGTCGCCGGGCTGCTTCCTCGCGCAGGGCGGTTGCGGGTTCGGCGGCGACGACCTGCCAGCCGCGGGCGGCGAACCAGGCGGCGTCGCGTCCGCTGCCGGCGCCGACGTCAAGGACGAGGCCTGGGGAGGGGCTGAGGAAGGGGAGTGCGCCGGCGTGGACATCCTCGAAACCGAACGCGTCGTAGGCCTCCGCGAATTCGCGGAAGCCACGATGGTAGGGGGTCACGGTGTCCCAACTCATGAGCGGTTCGGTGGCTTCCCTGGCGGTGCCGTTCGTGGGGGAACTGTCGCACGGCGCGGCGGGGCGTCAATCCAATTTCAAATGGATGCGGGTCCAGGGGCCGCGGGCTCCTGGCGGGTCGAGGGCAGAGCCCTCGCCTTTCTTGCCTTCAAAACTCCGGCACGAACCATTGGTCAAGGGTTGCGCGCCAGGCTTCGGTGAGGGGCATGGCTTTGCGGGTGGTCATGTCGAAGGCGGCGAGGACGGTGTGGGCGCGGGCGGTGATTTCGTTTTCGTAGATCAGGTGTTGGCGGAGGTGGAAGGATTTGTTGCCGAGTTTGTGGATGACGGTTTCGCAGCGGACGTCGCCGGGCCAGTTCATTTCGCGGAGGAAGTCGAGTTCGAGGCGGGCGATGACGACGCCGTGGCCGGCTTCGGGTTTGAGGATGCCGGCTTCGCGGACGAGTTCGACGCGGCCGGCTTCGAGGATGACCGAGTAGATCGCGTTGTTGATGTGGCCGAGCATGTCGGTGTCGTTGAAGCGGAGCTTCTCCGTGGTGATGCGCGGGGCGCCCATGGCTCGTCAGGCCGTGGGGTAGGGTGGTTTGTCGAGGCCGACGGGGGAGAGGGTGAAGATTTCGACCCCGGTTTCGGTGACGCCGACCATGTGTTCGAACTGGGTGGAGAGGCTGCGGTCCCTCGTGACGGCGGTCCAGCCGTCATCGAGAACTTTCACGTCGGGGCGGCCGGCGTTGATCATGGGTTCGATGGTGAAGAACATGCCGGGTTTGAGGATGGGGCCTTCGCCTTTGCGGCCGAAGTGCAGCACGTTGGGGGGGGCGTGGAAGGTGCGGCCGATGCCGTGGCCGCAGAAGTCGCGCACGACGGAGTAGCCTTTGGGTTCGACGTGGGCCTGGATGGCGGCGCCGATGTGGCCGAAGGTGTTGCCGGGTTTGACGGCTTCGATGCCGAGCATCATGGCGTCGTAGGTGACTTCGATGAGGCGTTTGGCTTTGGTGGAGGGGGGGCCGGCGCAGTACATGCGGCTGGAATCGCCGAACCAGCCGTCGAGGATGACGGTGACGTCGATGTTGAGGACGTCCCCGGGGTCAAGCTGGCGTTCGCCGGGGATGCCGTGGCAGACGACGTGGTTGATGGAGATGCAGACGGAGTTGGGGTAGCCGCGGTAGTTGAGCGGCGCCGGGGTGGCGTTGTGGGCGAGGATGTACTCGTGGCAGATGCGGTCGAGTTCGCCGGTGGTGATGCCGGGGCGGACGTGGGGGCCGATCATGTCCAGCGTGGCGGCGGCGAGGCGGCCGGCCGCGCGCATGGGGGCGAAGTCCTCGGGGTGGTGGAGGGTGATCCGCCGTCCATCGTTGCTGCCGTCCATCGGTGATCTCCAGGGGCGGCGCGGGCCGCTTGTGCCTCAATCGGCGGAAGATGCGCAAGCGGGGGCGTCGGTGCAAGGGCCTGGGCGGAATGGCGTTGGGTTGATTGGCGCAGGGCAGGGAGGCGAGCGCTTCTTTTTTGTAAAAAAGAAGCAAAAAACTTTCGTCCCCTGGAGTCTCCGGGTGATCGCGGGAGGCCATGGGTGACGTTTTTTTGCTTCTTTTTTTCCAAAAAAAGAAGCGCTTTCTTCCTAAAATCGGCTCAGCGACTGGCGAGTTGCTGCGGATCGAGCCGGACGGTGGCGCAGGCGAGGTGTTGGCGGGCCATGGCGGAGCAGGTGGTGCGGGCTTCGGTTTCGCTGAGGCCGACGACCTGGGCGCGCCAGAGGGTTTTGCGGCTTTGGGTGATGCTTTCGACGCGGGGTTCGCCGGCGTTGGCGACGCGGCGCGCGGTGGCGGCGGCCTGGCGGGCGGCGGCTTCGGAGGTGAAGGCGCCGGCCTGGATGGCCCAGCGGGCGGCGGGGCGGGGCGGCAGGGGCGCGGCCTGGGCGGAGCCGATGAGGCCGCGCGGGCGGGCGGCGGGGGGGGCGCCGAGGTCGAGCCGGTCGAAGCCTTGGTTGAGCAGGGCGATCATGTGGATGTCGCGTTCCGGGGCGTGGGCGGCGCCGAGGACGACGCCGACGATGCGCACGCCGCCGCGGACGGCGGAGCTGACGAGGTTGAAGCCGGAGGCTTCGGTGTAGCCGGTCTTGATGCCGTCGGCGCCGGGATAGGTTTCGAGCAGGTGGTCGTGCGAGGGGATGAGGCGGCCGTGGAAGCGGAAGCTGGGGGTGGAGAAGTAGCGGTATTCGGCCGGGAAATCATGGGCGAGGCGGCGGCCGAGGGTGGCCATGTCGCGCGCGGTGGTCCACTGGTCCGGGTCGGGAAGGCCGGAGGCGTTGCGGAAGGTGCTGCCGGCCATGCCGAGGGCGCGGGCGCGCAGCGTCATCATCTGGGCGAAGCGGGGTTCCTCGACGCCGAGCATTTCGCCGAGGGCGGCGGCGGCGTCGTTGGCGGATTTGGTGACGAGGCCGAGGATCGCCTCGTGGACGGTGAGGCGGGTGCCGGGCATCAGGCCGAGCTTGGAGGGGGCGGCGGCGGCGGCGCGGGGCGAGACCGGCACGATCTGCTGGAGGGTGATGCGACGGTCACGCAGGGCTTCGAAGACCATATAGAGCGTCATCATCTTGGTCAGGCTGGCCGGATGGCGCGGCTCGTCGGGGCTCACGGCCGAGAGGATACGCCCGCCGTCGGCCTCGATGACGATGGAGCTGTAGCGGGCCGAGCCGATCTGGGCGTGGGCGACCGTGGCATGGGCGAGCATGGCGAGCAGCGCCGTGCCAAGCCAGGCGGTGATGCGTCGGGCGGCATGAAGGGACGGCGAGGCCGGGCCGCGAGGCATGAAAGGCGTACTCCACGTCGTGTCGCGGCGACCGTAGCGGCGGGGGGCGTGACCTGTCCAGGCCAGATCGACAAAAATCTTGCCATTTGAAAGGGTTGCGCACCGGGTTCGGGCGGGACGGAGGGATGTCGGATTTTTATGTTGCGGTGCACAAAAAGTGCTTGACCCGAGGCGGCCCGCCTCATAGATAGGCGTTGCTGCATCGCAGCATAAATTTCACGCCATCGCGGCGGCCGGTCTGGTGGACATCCCCCCACCGCCGCGGCGGCGCCGGCACATAGAGGAGTTTCGACCCATGGCTGCAAAGAAAGACGCTGAGCCGACCGTGAAGACCGCCGAGACCGTTATCGAGACGGCGCCGGTGGTGGTGGCGACGCAGGGCTTCGACCAGACGGTCGCGGCGATCAAGGACGGGATGACTGGCGCTGTTGCCGGCATCGAGAAAACCCAAACGGAGATGAAGGCGAACATGGAAAAGGCGTTCAAGACTGCTGAGGAATTCGTTTCTTTCAGCCAGGGCAATGTCGACGCGGTGGTGAAGTCGGGCCAGATCTGGGCCGCCGGCGTGCAGGAGTTCACCAAGAGCTTCGCCACCCTGGCGCAGGCGCAGATGGACCAGACGGTTTCGGTCTGGAAGGCGATGTCGGGCGTGAAGTCGCTGAAGGACGCGATGGAACTGCAGACGAACCTGGCGCGCAGCTCGGTCGAGGCCGCGATGAGCGAGTCCGGCAAGCTGACCGATGCGTCGATGAAGCTGGCCGAGCAGACCTTCGCGCCGATCACCGCGCGCGTGACGCTTGCGGTCGAGAAGTTCGGCCGCGCCGCCTGATGCTTGCGAACGACGCGCCGCATGCTGGCGGCGAGACACTGGCGCCGTGAGGCGACCTGTCCGTGACCGCGGGGCGGCACGGATTTGACGGAAGAGGCCCGGGTCCCCCTTCCCGGGCCTCTGCGTGTTTTTGTGCTCCGCCGGCTTGCCGGTGGGCGCGGCGTTTACCATGTGATGACCAGTGTTGCCCCAAGGTGTGTTCCTTCGGGGCTTTTTTCCGTTATGGTCCCGCATTGCGGCACCTTCCTCGAACCAGCGGTTGCGCAGAATGAGCGACGACGACGACAAGAACGGCGGCGACAAGAACAACGGCGGCAAGGGCGGCGAGACGCCGAACACCGGCGTGGTGGTGAAGGCGCGTCCGAAGACGCGCAAGCCGGCCATGTACAAGGTGCTGATGCTGAACGACGACTACACCCCGATGGAGTTCGTGGTGCACGTGCTGGAGCGGTTTTTCCAGAAGAACCGGGAGGAGGCGACCCGGATCATGCTGCATGTGCATCGCCGCGGCGTCGGCATCTGCGGCGTGTTCACCTACGAGGTGGCGGAGACCAAGGTGACCCAGGTGATGGACCTTGCACGGCAGAACCAGCACCCGCTGCAGTGCACCATCGAGAAGGAATAGCCCTTCCGGCCGGCGGTTGGTTGCCGGCCCTGTCTGGCTGGCCGTTCGGCGGGGTTGCGTTCTGGTTGCCGAAAATTAAGTCTGGACGATGAAATTGGTGGTGCCCGACCCGGCGCATTGCTGATTGAATGCGATTCGCGGCGTTCTGCCGCAGCGCACAACGTGCCCGCTGCCCACCATCCACTGTCCACTGGCCCGTGGCTATGAGGAGTGTCGTCAGACCATGCTGTCCCGCAATCTCGAACAGACGCTCCACCGTGCTTTGGCGCTCGCCAGCGATCGCAAGCACGAATACGCAACCCTCGAACATCTGCTGCTCGGCCTGACCGACGACAGCGACGCGGCCGGCGTGCTGCGCGCCTGTGGCGTCGATCTCGACAAGCTGCGCACCGATCTGACCGAATTTCTCGACAAGGACCTCGCCGGACTCGCGACCGACCGGCCGGGCGATCCGAAGCCCACGGCCGGCTTCCAGCGCGTGGTGCAGCGGGCTGCGATCCATGTGCAGTCCTCCGGCAAGGACGAGGTGACCGGCGCCAACGTGCTGGTGGCCTTGTTCAGCGAGCGCGAGAGCCACGCGGTTTATTTCCTGCAGACCCAGGACATGACCCGGCTCGACGCGGTGAACTTCATTTCGCACGGCATCGCCAAGGCCCCGGGCCGGTCCGCCCCGCGCCCGGTCCAGGGCAGCGAGCGCGACGGCAAGGAGGAGGGCAAGAGCGAGGAGCGCGAGGAGAAGCCCGGGCGGCGCGGCCAGGACGCGCTGTCCAACTACTGCGTCGATCTGAACAAGAAGGCGCGGTCGGGCAAGATCGATCCGCTGATCGGGCGCGCCGACGAGATCGAGCGGACGATCCAGATCCTGTGCCGGCGGACCAAGAACAATCCGCTCTATGTCGGCGATCCCGGAGTCGGCAAGACCGCCATCGCCGAGGGGCTGGCCAAGCGGATCATCGAAGGCGATGTGCCGGAGGTGCTGCTGAAGTCCACCATCTTCTCGCTCGACATGGGCTCGCTGCTGGCGGGAACGCGGTATCGCGGCGATTTCGAGGAGCGGCTCAAGGCGGTGATCACCGAACTTGAGGCGCATCCCAACGCGATCCTGTTCATCGACGAGATCCATACCGTGATCGGCGCCGGGGCGACGTCGGGCGGGGCGATGGATGCCTCCAACCTGCTCAAGCCGGCGCTGGCGCAGGGCACGCTGCGCTGCATCGGCAGCACCACCTACAAGGAATTCCGCAACCACTTCGAAAAGGACCGCGCGCTGGTCCGGCGGTTCCAGAAGATCGACGTCAACGAGCCCTCGCTCGAGGACACGGTGAAAATCCTCACCGGGCTGAAGGAGACCTACGAGAAGCACCACAAGGTGGTCTACTCGCCCGAGGCGATCCGCGGCGCGGTGGAATTGTCGGCCCGCTATATCCATGACCGCAAGCTTCCGGACAAGGCGATCGATGTGATCGACGAGGTCGGCGCCTCGCGCATGCTGCTGCCGCCGGCGGAGCGGCGCACCGATGTGACGCTCAAGGATGTCGAGGACATCGTCGCCAAGATCGCGCGGATTCCGCCCAAGGCGGTGTCGACCGACGACAAGGAGACCCTGCGCACGCTCGATCGCGACCTGCGTTCGATGGTGTTCGGGCAGGACAAGGCGATCGACGCGCTGTCGGCGGCGATCAAGCTGGCGCGGGCCGGGCTGCGCGATCCGGAGAAGCCGATCGGCAACTACCTTTTCTCGGGGCCGACCGGCGTGGGCAAGACCGAGGTGGCGCGGCAGCTGGCCGCCACATTGGGGATCGAGCTCGTCCGTTTCGACATGAGCGAATACATGGAGCGGCATTCGATTTCGCGGCTGATCGGCGCGCCGCCGGGCTATGTCGGGTTCGACCAGGGCGGCATGCTGACCGATGCGATCGACCAGCATCCCCATGCGGTGCTGCTGCTCGACGAAATCGAGAAGGCGCATCAGGACCTCTACAACATCCTGTTGCAGGTGATGGACCACGGCAAGCTGACCGATCACAACGGCAAGACGGTCGATTTCCGCAACGTGATCCTGATCATGACCACCAATGCCGGGGCCTCGGACCTGGCGAAGGAGGCGATCGGCTTCGGCCGCGACGGCCGCGAAGGCGACGATCAGGACGCGATCAAGCGGCTGTTCACGCCGGAATTCCGCAACCGCCTCGATGCCATCATCGGCTTCGCCGCGCTGTCGCCGGAAGTGGTGGCGCAGGTGGTGGAGAAGTTTGTCATGCAGCTCGAGGCCCAGCTGGCCGACCGCAACGTGACCATCGAGCTGTCCTCGGCGGCCAAGGAGTGGCTGGCGGAGCGCGGCTATGAGCGGCTCTATGGCGCGCGGCCGCTTGCCCGCGTGATCCAGGAGCACATCAAGAAGCCGCTGGCGGAGGAGCTGCTGTTCGGCAAGCTGGTCAAGGGCGGCGCCGTGAAGGTGACGCTGAAGGACGGCAAGCTCGACTTCGAGTGCCACGAGAACCTGCCGGCGCTGCCCAAGCCGGAATCGAGCGAGGGCAATGCGGCGAAGGAGCCGGAAGAAGCGGAGTGAACGCGGGCGTCAGGATTGGAAGGAAGCGCTTCTTTTTTGAAAAAAAGAAGCAAAAAACTTTTATTCCCTGGAGTCTCCAAGTCCATCAGCGGCGAAGCCAGGGATAAAGTTTTTTTGTTTCTTTTTTTTCAAAAAAAGAAACGCTCCCTTCCTCCGATATCCTCAAAGGTCAATATTTAGAGCAGGATCGGAACGCTTGGCGGTTCCGATCCCGCTCTAGAAACTCCGCGGCATCCCCAGCACGTGCTGGCCGACATAGGACAGCACCAGGTTGGTCGAGATCGGCGCGATCTGGTACAGCCGCGCCTCGCGCCATTTCCGTTCGATGTCGTATTCCTTGGCATAGGAAAACCCGCCGAAGGTCTGCATCGCCGCCTCCGCCGCCTTCCAGGTTGCCTCCGAGGCCAGCATCTTGGCGATATTGGCGTCCGCGCCGCAGTCCTTGCCGTCCTGGAACAAGGCCGCCGCGCGCCGGCAGATCATGTCCGCCGCCTCGAGCTCGGCCCAGGCCCGCGCGATCGGAAACTGGATCGCCTGGTTCTGCCCGATCGGCCGGCCGAACACCTTGCGCTCGCAGGCATAGGCGGTCGCTTTCTTGACGAACCATTTGCCGTCGCCGACGCATTCCGAGGCGACCAGAATCCGCTCGGCATTCATCCCGTCCAGGATATAGCGGAATCCTTTGCCCTCCTCCCCGATCCGGCACGACGCCGGAATGCGAAGATTGTCGAAGAACACCTCCGTCGTGTTGTGGTTGATCATCGCCTTGATCGGCCGGATCTCGAGCCCGTTGCCGCGCGCCGTGCGCAGATCGACCAGGAACACGGACAACCCGTCCGCCTTGCGGCCGACCTGGTCCAGCGGTGTGGTCCGCGCCAGCAACAGCATCAGATCCGAATACAGCGCCCGGCTGGTCCACACCTTCTGGCCGTTGACGATATAGTCGTCGCCATCGCGCACCGCGCGCGTGCGCAGCGCCGTGGTGTCGGTTCCGCTGGTCGGCTCCGTCACCCCGAACGCCTGCAGGCGCAGCTTGCCCGACGCGATCTGCGGCAGATATTCCTGCTTCTGGGCCTCCGAGCCGTGGCGCAGCAGCGTGCCCATGATGTACATCTGCGCGTGCCCCTGGCTCGCCGTGCAGCCGGAGGCATTGATCTCCTCGAGGATCACCGCCGCCGCCCGCAGCGGCAGCCCGGTGCCGCCGTATTCCTCCGGAATCAGGCTCGCCAGAAATCCCGCCTCGGTCAGCTCGTCAACAAACGCCGACGGGTAGGCCTCCTTCTCCTCCAGCCCGCGCCAGTATTCGCCCGGATACTTCGCGCATATCTTCTGCACCGCCTCGCGCAGCTCAGGGAAATCGACCCCCACAGGCACCATCGTCACATCGTCCATTCTGGCCTCCCTCGGTTGGCTTTCCATCCCACCCGGCGTATCCCGGGTCAACGCCGCCCGGAGGAAACCACCAATGACCACCGCCGCACCGCTGAAGGGCTTGAAGGTCCTGGAAATCGGCCACAGCATCGCCGCCCCCTACGCCGCCATGATCCTGGGCGGCCTCGGCGCGGACGTGATCAAGCTCGAAAACCCCGGCGCCGGCGACTATGCCCGCGGCTGGGGCCCGCCCTTCTCGGCCGGCGCCTCCACCATTTTCCAGTCGATGAACCGCGGCAAGCAAGGCATCGCCGCCGACCTCAAGGATGACGCCACGCGGGCGAAAATCCTCGCCCTCATCACCGCCGAGATCGACGTCGTCATCCACAACCTCAAGCCCGGCGCGCTCGAAAAACTCGGCCTCGGCCCGGCCACCCTGCTCGCCGCCAAGCCCGCGCTGATCTATTGCAACCTCGGCGCCTTCGGCAATCGCGGCCCGCTCAAGGACCTGCCCGGCTACGACCCGCTGATGCAGGCCTTCGGCGGCCTGATGTCCATGCTCGGCGAGGACGGTCGCCCCCCCGTCCGCGTCTCGGTTTCCATCATGGACCTCGCCACCGGCATGTGGGCCGCCATCGGCATCATGGCCGCCCATATCGAGCGCCTCACGACCGGCCAGGGCGGCGTCATCGATACCTCGCTGTTCGAGACCTCCTGCGCCTGGATGTCCATCCCGCTGGCCTCCTACCTCGCCTCCGGCCAGCTCCCCGGCCGCGCCGGCTCCGGCGTCAAGGAAATCGTGCCCTACCAGGCCTACGAAACCACCGACGGCTACATCATGGTCGCCTCCGGCAACGACAGCCTGTTCCAGCGCCTGTGCCAGGCCATCGGCCGCCCCGACCTCGGCGCCGACCCGCGCTACCGGCTCAACGCCGGGCGCGTCGAACACCGCGACGAACTCATCGCCGAGCTCTGCGCCACCTTCGCCACCAACCCGATCGCCCACTGGATGACCTGCCTTGCCGCCGTCGGCGTCCCCGCCGGCCCGGTCCAGACCCTCGACCAGGTCATCAACCACCCGCAAACCCAGGCCATGGGCATGCTCACCCCCAGCCCCGACAACAGCTTCCAAACCATCGGGCTCCCCCTCAGCTTCGACGGCACCCGCCCCGTCACCCATCCGCCGGCTCCTGCCCTCGGCCAGCACAACGGCGCCGTGCTGGGGGAGGCGACGTAGAGCGGGCAAGGCGGGGGACAGCTCAGGCTGCGGATGAGCGATGCCCCCTGGGCGACGATCGACACAATGAGGTGATCACGAGGCCAGATCAAACGCAAAGTCGCTCTGCACCGCCCGTGGCACCTGCAACGCCGGCGTGGACAAGAAGCTGACGGCGCGGGCGGCCACGGCGTCGCTCGACGGCATCTTGATCCCGATCGCGGCGAGGTCCGCGGAAATCGCGGACGCGGAGAGCCGCATGTAGCCTTTCGGGACATTTGTCGACCCGCCGCCGGGCGCGCGAACCGCGAGGAGCGCCGTCGCGCTTGGCAGCGCCTCGCTCGCCAGCGCCGCCGTCGAGAGACAGAGACCGCACAGCACCGACACCGGTGGACCCGGGACATGCGCGACGATGACCAGTTTGAGGCCGCTGTCGGGGTCAACCATCTCCATATTCAAAGTGCGTCCACTGATCGCCGCGCGGCCCTCCACGACGAGTACCCCGGATGGCAAGTGCTCGCTGTAGATCGCGCGGAGGGTATCATCGCGGCCCGCCTCCAGTTCCAATGTCCCTCGGATGACCCTATCCGGGTGGTGTGGCGACGAGGCGCGGGACCAGCACAGATAGGTTCCACCGAGGCTGGCGAGGCCGCCGAGCAGGCCGTGGGTCGCCGCGGAGGCTCCGGCGCGGCCGGGCCTGGGCGCGGCGGAACGGCGCAGGGTGCTGTCATCGAACCCCGAACTGGCCGAGGTCTCGGCGAGGAAGGCATCGAGCGTGCAGGTCGCGAGCCAGGCGCCGGGCTTGGTGAGGCCAATCAGCGCCGCCCACTCGTCGTAGAATCCGGCCAGCCGCGGCGTGGCCCGGCCCTGCATCCATTTGTGCAGCGGGTCGATATCGCAGGCCGTCCGCGGGTTGCGGGCGCGGAAGCGGGCGACCAGTTCCTTGCGGGTGCGGCAGCCGAGGGCGGCCATGGTGGCGCGCAGCTTCGCCGGAATGTCAGTTGCCAGCATACGACAAGATTGCTCCCGGAGTCTGGCTCGGTGGAAATCCACTTCCAGTTGCTTCCACCGCAATTTCCAGCAAATTCCGCTCGCGCGCAATTCTCCAGGCGGTGGCGACACCCCAAAAACAGGGAAACCGGACACGGGAGCCGCGGGAACGCAGCGCGTAGACACGCGGCAAACCCATGCAGTTCAAACCCGCCGCCGGGAGGTGCGGAGCGACCGGCATCGGCCGCCCAACCGCAATCCGTTTCGGCTTTGGATTTATCTGGGTCAAATCCGTTCACGCGGGCTCGATTTCCGACCTTCCATGACCTTCTGGAGAAAGCACGATGGCCAAGGCGCCGACACCAGCATCCGACGCGATCATGACGCCAGACAAGATGAAGCCGCTGCTGGCGCTGTCCAAGCATGAGCCGGTGCAGGCGGCGATCGGGCTGACCGCGGATGGCGAGGCGCTGATCCTGCTGGACAAGCGGGCCAAGCCGAAGAAGGTGCTCGCGATGCTGCGGGCCGATGCCGCCAAGGCGAAACTCCCGCTCAACGCGTCGAGCCTGCGCTTCGGCCGGGCGGAGGTGGATGCCGACTACGATTCCGCGATGGTGCGCTTCTTCATCAACAAGGACGCGCCCGGGAACATGCGGCTGAAGCTCGTCGAGGTGGTCAAGCGGGTTCCGTACCAGAAGGTCGAGATCAACGTCGATCCCTCGCTCGAAGAGGAGTCCGAGGAGCATGAGACGGAGGAATCGCGGGACGCGCCGCCGCCGGTGATCGCGGCCGCACCGCCGCCCCCGCCGCCGGCGGCCGGGGAGGATCCGAAGGTGGCGCTGTCGCACAAGCTGGCCGCGCTGATGCAGGGCATCCCCAAGGTGGCCGGCGGCGACCCGGTGGTGCAGCACAGTCTCGCCGCCCTGGCCGCGCCCGCCGCGGCGGCCCTCAAGGCGGGCGATCTGGAGGCGGCGCGGGTGGCGATGGAGGCGCTCGGCCATGCCATGGCGGCTTCCATGCACCAGGCGGCGCCGTCAGCCGATCTGCTGGCGCTGTTCCGTGACGCCAGGGAGGAGGTCGACGCCGGGCTGAACAAATTGCAGGAAGCCATGCGTGGCACCCAGGACGCGGACATGATCCGCATCGCCGATCTGGGCATGTACGGCATGACCGACGGCGAGGGGGTCGGCCTGCTGAAGGCATTGATGGACCTGCGGGGCGCGGCGCCGGAGCAGCGCGCGGCGTCGTCGCGGGCGGCGCGGGCGGCGGCGGCGGCCTACAAGGCGGCCGTGTTCAAGCATGTGCTGGTGGACCTGGTGGACGCCAATCCATTCGGCATTGCGGTGGGGATCAAGGCCAAGCTTGGCCCCGCCCTCGACACCATTGCCGCCACGGCCTGATCCAAACCGAACCGGGAAGATATCGAAATGGGCGAGACGATCCAGATTGGCGCGCGCCGCCAGCCACAGCAGATGCAGGCGCAGCGCCCTCGGGTGCGGCCGCTGCCGCAGAACATCAGCGAATGGAAGGCCATCGCGCTGCAGCGGCTGGGCTGGACGAGCAAGACCGCCGAGCAGGTTCAGGTCCATGCGGTGCTCGCCGAGGTGTCCGGGCGCATCCTGACCAGCAGCATGCGCGGTCAGGGCAGCAACAGCGCCGTGGCGACCCTGGAGCTGCGCAAAGGCGCGGGGGACGAGTTCAAGGCGTATCATGACCAGCGCACCGCCTTCGAGGCGGCGCCGGAGCGGACGCCGGAGATGGTGGCGGAGCTGAAAGCGGCCGCGCAGGGCTATATCGATCGTTTCGAGCTGCACGACAGGGCGCGCAAGCGCGATCCCAAGAACATCGCCAAGCGGGATGCCTGCGCGGCGACGATCAAGGAGCTGCACCGGTTCGAACTCGCGCAGCAGTTCGAGGGGCTGGGCACACCGCCCTGGGACAGCGCGCAATCGCTCAAGGCGGCCTCGCTGCGCACGTCGCTGGCAATCTCCACCCTGCCGCCGGGCGAGCAGAAGGTCGACAAGCTCGGCGAGAACACCGCCTCCCCGACGTTCTGGATCAACAGCAAGAACGACCGCGGCGGCAAGGACAAGACCTACATCTTCAAGCCGGGCGCGACGGCGGAGGACCAGTGGGGGTTCCCGGATTTTGGCGAGCCGGCGCGCGAGGCGATGGCCGGGCGGGTTGCGGAGATGCTGAACGCCGGGATCGGGCTGTCGCTGCCGATGCCGATGCCGGAGACGCAGGTGGTCTCGGTCGGGCGGGAGAGCTTGCCGCCCGACTCGCTGGAGGCGTTGAAGCCGAGGATCGGCGACCAGGATTCCTATGTCGGCTCGGTGCAGCAGTTCACCCGCAGCGAGGGCAACCTGAAGTCGAGCAGTCGGGCGACGCGGGCGCAGATCCCGACCAGGGCGACGCAGGAGATGGCGATCCTGGACATCGTCACGCTCAACACCGATCGCCACGGCGGGAACTTCCTGCTCGATACCAGCGAGGATGGCGAGAAGCGGCTGCTGCCGATCGACCACGGGTTGAGCTTTCCGACGCGCGATGCGGCGGAATTTCTGACCGCGAAAACCGGGACCAAGGCGAATGCGCTGATGCGGCTCCCCGGGGCGCACGAGGCCTTCTCGCCGGAGTTGCAACGATCCATCGCCGGGCTCGATCCGGACGCGATGGCCCAGGCACTGAAGCGCGAGCGGGAGACATTGAACCAGGCCCATCCCGGCACCGGGGCCACATTGTCCGACGAGTCGATCGAGCTGTCGCGCCGCTCGTCGATCTTCCTCAAGCGCGCGGCGAACCGGCTGACGCCGGCGGCGATCCAGGTGGCTCTCGCGGCCCACCATCCGGAGCTGTTCGATCCGGCACTGGACGACGACGGCTTCAACGCACTGGCCGACCGCATCATCGGGGAGATGGAAGCCGACCAGGAGGGGTTGAAAGAGTATTTCCTGATGAGCCGCGAAATGCAGAGTGCCGTGGAACGCGAGCTCAAGGCGGCCGGCTGGGATATGGGCGATACCTCCGGCAGCCACTCGTTGCTGACCAACCCCGCGATCGCACTGAAGATATGGAAATCGGGCATCGGGCCGCAGCGACCGGAGCCTCGCGATGCCAACCGGCCCGCGATCGTACTGGACGCGCAGACGGATGCCGAGTTGCAGGCGGTGGCGCGGGCGTTTCCGAAGATGCGGATCACCGCCTCGGAAGCCGGCCGTCGGGACCTCATCGAGGACTGGCGCGAGTGGAACCAGCTCGGAGGCACGCGCGAAAAGGTGATCGCGGCGATGCGTCTGGTGGGCGCCCGCAATTCCGGCAAGCAGGATGCCGATGATCTCGGCAAGGCGTTGAAGCTGATCAAGCGCGGTGCGGCGATCCAGGCCGCGCTCGATGCCGATCAGACCGATATCGCCAAGGTGGACCTGGCCAATGCGATCCGGGCGGTGCGCCTGATCCTGGATGCCCAGGCGCCGCGGGTGCGCGAGGCGACGGAGCAGGCGCTGGCGCCGTTCGACACGCTCGCAGCGGCGGACGGGGCGATGGACCCGCAGGCGGCGGCCGAGGCGAAGACGCAGCTGGTCGCTATGCTCGATGATCTGCTGGAAACCGGGCGGACGCGGCTGGTTGCCAAGCTCGACATCGCGCTGGCCGACGATGGCCTGGCCGAACGCATTCGGGAGCAGCTCGATGCGGCGCTGGACGAGGCACGCAACTACGGGCTCGGCTATGCCGCCGGACTGTTGCGGCTGCACCGGGCCGACCTGGCTGATGCGAACGACGGATAGCACCGCACGCAACGGCCGGCCGTCCCATCATCATCCACCGCCTCGCCAGGTCCACAAAACCGGAACCGGGGGCTCAGCCCGCCACGGGTCGATCGAACGCGCCGCTTGCGCGGTGACGGCAGCGCCCGCCGTGCCTGCCTCCCGCCTCTCCCCCGGCTCAGGATTGTGCGTCGGGCGAGAGCAGGATGCAGCTGGTTCGGGATTTGGCGAGGCGTTCGCAGGCGGCGGCGGCACTGGCACGCGAGAGTCCGGTCAGCCGCGCGCGATAGAGGGTGGCGTTGGCTTGTTTGACGGCGCCGATGGCGGGGCGGGCCTGGGCGAGTTGGTCGGCGGCATTGCGCTTGGCGGTTTCCGCCGCGCCGCGGGCCTGGGTTTCGTTGGCGAAGGCGCCGACCTGGATGGCCCAGGTGCCGGTGCGCGGGCTGTTCGGCGGCAGCGGCATGGTATCGGCCATGGCGGGCGAGACGAGGTGGAACCCGCCGCGGGGGGCGGTCGGGGCGGTATTGGTCGCGATCATCACTGGTGCGACCGGCGGTACCGGCAGGTCGGCCGACTGGACCGGCACGCGGGCGAAGCTGTTGCGGCTGAGGTTGCGGTTGTCGGCCAGCGCGACCGGCGCCTGTACCGGCGTGGAACGGCGCGGACCCGACGGGATGTTGATCGGGAGCTGCGCATATTGCGGCGCGCTGGCGATGCGCTGCGGCCTGGTATCGCCGATCGCGGCACCGACCCGGGCAACGTAGCGGCGGGTTTCGTCGGGCAGGCCGCGGCGGCGGATCAGGTAGTCCTCCAGGCGCCCGGGGCCGGCATTATAGGCCGCGAGGAAGCCGGGCGTGCCATAGACGTCGTAGAGTTCGCGCAGATAGGCGGTGCCGGCCATGATGTTGTCGTGCGGATCATAGGGGTCCTCGCCGAGGCTGTAGCGGGCGCGCAGCTCGTCATAGGTGGCCGGCATCACCTGCATCAGCCCCATGGCGCCGGCGTGGGAGGTGATCAGGGTGCCGTTCTCATACATGCGTCCCCCGGATTCCTGGCGCATGACCTCGCGCACCCATTTCTCCGGCACGTCGTACTTGGCCGCGGCCTCGACGATATAGGGCCCCCACGGATCGCCGGCGGGGCCGGGGGCGGTATAGCTGCGCTTGGCCCGCGCGACATACTCCGCCGCCTCCTGCGTCGGGCTGACCGGCCGCTGGGTCGAACAGGCCGCGAGCGCACACAGCGCCACCAGACTGAACAAAAGGCGCGGAAAACCGGCGCGGATCGGGCGGGCTGACATGCGGCACGGGCCTCCGTCGTGGTGCGGCTCGGGTGTCGCCGCGAGGACACGGCGGCCGGGCGGCCGTCGCTTCGGTGATTGCCACGCATTCCTGACCGTAAAACACAGGAAGCGCCGCTAACTCCTTATACCAACACCAGGATCAAGGCAACATTACGATCAATTCAGCCGTGATCCGGCCTCGCTCCATGCAACGCCGACGCAATCATGCTATTCAGTGCGCCGAGCGACGATCCTGAGGAGTCCCACGATGCGCCAGCCCGCCCTCGCACTTGCCCCGCTCGCGGTGGCCCTGAGCCTGACGTTCGGCCTGGTCGCCTGTGCGCCCACCAACACCAACAGCACCTATACCAGCCAGGATATCGGCCGTACCGCAAGCATCAGCTACGGCGTGATCGTCTCGATGCGCGATGTCGAGGTGCAGGGCCGGCCGACCGGCGTCGGCACCCTCGGCGGCGCCGCGGTCGGCGCCACTGCCGGCAGCCTGATCGGCCGCGGCGACCCGCGCGCCAACATCGTCGGCGCCATCTTCGGCGCCATCGTCGGCGGCGTCGCCGGCAACGCAATCGAGCGATCGGCCAGCACCGGCGCCGCGATCGAGTTCATCATCCGCGAGGACGACGGGCAGACCATCTCGGTGGTACAGACCAACGAGGACGGCTTCCGCCCCGGCGAACGCGTGGTTCTCACCCGCGGCGCCCGCACCCGCCTGCAACGCGCCGCGCCAGGCGTCTGATTCAGACCGGGGGTCTAACCCCCCCGCCCGTGCTTCCGCATGACCTCTTGCAGCCGATCGAGCGGCAAGGCATGCGAAATCCGCCCGCGCTGCCCGATCATGGTTTCCGCACCCGTCATCGCGTTCAGGATCGCCTCCTCCGTCGCCTCCGCCGCCGCCTCGAACAGCGCGGTCATGCCGGGCGGCGCGATCATGCGGACGTCGCTCACCCCGGCCTCGGCCGCGATGCGGTTGCCGGTGGAAAAGGCGAGGAAGATGTCGCCGCTGCCGTTGCCGCCGATCCCGCCGACCCAGGCGAGCCCGGTGGTGGCGCGCCGCGCCAGCCGCTGGCACTGGATCGGCAGCAGCGGCGCGTCGGTGGCGAGCACCACGATGATCGACCCCGCCTCGCCCGGATCGGCGCGGTAGGACGGCACCGCGTCGGTGCCGATTTCGCGCCCCACCGGCACGCCATCGACCCGCAGCAGGGCGCGCTCGCCGTAGTTGGCCTGCACCAGCGCGCCGACCGTGTACGCGACCCCGTCGACGCTGACGACGCGTGACGCGGTGCCGCTGCCGCCCTTGAATTCGTGACAGTTCATGCCGGTACCGCCGCCAACATTGCCCTCGGCGATCGGCCCCGAGGCGGCGCTGTCCATCGCCGCCAGCGCGAGTTCGACGGTCACCGGAAAGCTGGCGCTGTCGGACAGCCAGCCATCATAGGTCTCCGCCGCGACCGGCAGGTGCCATGGCTGCGGCGCGTTGTCGCGCACTGCCAGGGCGCAGATCGCATCGCGCACCAGGCCGACCGAATAGGTGTTGGTGATGCAGATCGGCGCGCTGATCAGCCCCTGCTCCGCGATCCAGGCCAGCCCCGTCATTTCGCCGTTGCCGTTGAACGAATGGGCGCCGGCGAACACCCAGTTGCTCCAGATATCCTCCCCCGCCGGCCAGATCGCCGTCACCCCGGTGCGCACCACGCTCGGCGTGTCGTGGATCATCGTGGCATAGCCGACCTTGACGCCGGCGACATCGGTGATCGCGTTCCACCGCCCCGGCGGCAGCCGGCCGGTGACGATGCCGAGGTCGCGCAGCCGCGCGCGGCCCGGCGCGGCCAGAGGGACGGCAAGCGGGGCATGTTGCATTTTGCTACTCCAGGGTTGTCGCCCAAGCCTCCCACGGCGCCGCCGAACTGGTCTATAGCAGCACAAAGACCGAGGAGACGCCGCCGATGAAACGCCGCACTTTCCTGGCCACCGCCGCCAGCAGCCTCGCCGCCCCGGCCCTGGCGCAGAGCCCGGGCGCCCGCACCCTCGTATTCGTGCCGCAGGCCAACCTCACCAGCCTCGATCCGATCTGGACCACCGCCACCGTCACCCGCAACTACGGCTTCATGGTGTTCGACACCCTGTTCGGGCTCGACGCCGCGCTCGAGCCCTCGCCGCAGATGGTCGAGGGCTTCACCGTCGAGCAGGACGGCAAATTATGGACGATGAAGCTGCGCGACGGCCTCGCCTTCCATGACGGCAGCAAGGTGCTGGCGCGCGATTGCGTCGCCTCGCTGCGCCGCTGGATGCAGCGCGACGGCGTCGGCCAGACCATCGCCGCGCGGATGGATGCGCTGGAAGCCCCGGACGACCGCACGCTGGTCTTCCGCCTGCGCAAGCCCTTCCCTTCCCTCCCCTTCGCCCTGGCCAAGACCCAGCCGAGCCCGCCCTTCATCATGCCCGAGCGCATCGCCACCGCGGTCGATGCGTCCAAGCAGATCGGCGAGGTCGTCGGCAGCGGCCCGTTCCGCTTCGAGGCGCGCGAATATGATTCCGGCGCCAAGGCGGTGTTCACCAAATTCGCCGCCTACCAGCCGCGCCACGGCACCCCCTCCTTCACCGCCGGGGCCAAGAACGTGCTGGTCGATCGGGTCGAATGGACCGTCATCCCCGATCCCTCCACCGCCAACAACGCGCTGCGCTCGGGCGCGGTCGACTGGATCGAGATCCCGCTGCCCGACCTGATCGCCCAGCTGAAGGCCGACCGCAACGTCGTCGTCGACCGGCTCGATCCGTTCGGCCTCTATCCGGTGCTGCGCCCGAACATGGCCGTGGCACCCACCGACAACCGCCTGCTGCGCCGCGCGATCCTGGCGGCGATCCGCCCGGTCGATGTCATGCAGTCCTTCATGGGCGACGATGCGGCGAGCTACACCGCCCCGATCGGCTGCTTCCTCAAGGGCACCGCCTACGAGAACGACGCCGGCATGGACATCGTCGGCGGCGGCAAGCCCGATGCCGAGGTCAAGGCCATGCTGAAGGACGCCGGCTACAACGGCGAGCGGGTGGTGCTGATGCATCCGACCGACCAGCCTTTCTACGACGCGATGAGCCAGGTCTGCGCCGCCCGGCTCAAGCAGGTCGGCCTCAATCTCGACGACCAGGCGATGGATTGGGGCACCGTGGTGCAGCGCCGGGCCAAGCGCGATCCACTGGACAAGGGCGGCTGGTCGCTGTTCTGCACCTCCTTCCCTGGCGCCGACTACGTCGATCCGCTCAGCGCGCCGGGCATGCGCACCAATGGCGCCAAGGGCTGGTACGGCGCCCCCGATATCCCCCGCATCGAGGCCCTGCGCGAGGCCTGGATCGACAGCGCCGAGCCGGCCGAGAAAAAGCGCCTGGCCCGCGAGATCCAGGCCGCCGTGTTCGAGGAGGCGCTGTTCGTCCCGCTCGGCAACTACCGCCAGTCCGCCGCCTGGCGCAAATCCCTCAGCGGCCACCTCAAGGGACCGGTCCCGGTGTTCTGGAACGTAGCCAAGGCATGATCACCGTTCATGGCTACGCGCCTTCGGGCAATTGCTGGAAAGTCGCGCAGATCCTGCGCCTGACCGGCCACGCCTTCCGCTGGGTCGAGGTCGACAGCAACCGCGGCGAAACCCGCACGGCGAACTTCCTCGCTCTCAACCCGGCCGGCAAGATCCCGACCGTGGTGCTGAAGGACGGCGCGGTGATCACCGAGTCGAACGCCATCCTGGCCCATTTCGCCGAAGGCACCGCCTTCCTGCCGCCCCCCGGCCTGGCGCGGACGCGGGTGTTCGAGTGGCTGTTCTTCGAGCAGTACAGCCACGAGCCCAATATCGCGGTGGCCCGCAACATCGTCAGCTTCCTGCGCGCCGCCGCGGCCAATGCCGACCGGCTGGAGCAATGCCGCATCGGCGGCGAGCGCGCGCTCGGCGTGATGGAGCGGCGGCTGGCCCAGCATGACTGGCTCGCCGGCCCCGGCCCGACCATCGCCGACATCGCCTTGCTCGCCTACACCCAGGCCGCCGACGAAGGCGGCTTCGACCTCGCGCGCTGGCCCGGCGTGCGTGCCTGGGTCGCCCGCGGTCTCGCCTTGCCGGGCCTCACCCCCCTGCCCCGCGCGTCCTGAGCCGCCCCGCATCCCACCCTCGCGCGCCCACCATATTCCGGCCCAGGCGCGCCGATGATAGCCTCCCCGCCTCTCTCTCCCCGGCCGCAAGGCGCCCACCGCACCGGAGCCCCGCATGAGCAAGACCTATCGCATCGCCGTGATCCCCGGTGACGGCATCGGCAAGGAAACCACCCCCGAGGGCCTGCGGGTGCTCGACGCCGCGGCGCGGCGCTTCGGCTTCAACCTCACGCTCGACCACTACGACTGGTCCTGCGAGACCTACAAAAAGACCGGCAAGATGATGCCCGATGACGGGCTCGACCAGGTCCGCGGCTCCGACAGCATCTTCCTCGGCGCCGTCGGCTGGCCCGGCGTGCCCGACCATATCTCGCTGTGGGGCCTGCTGATCCCCTTCCGCCGCAGCTTCGACCAATATGTGAATCTCCGGCCCTGTCGCCTGATGCCGGGCGCCGTCACGCCGCTGGCCGGGCGCACCGAGAAGGACATCGATTTCTACGTCGTGCGCGAAAACACCGAGGGCGAATACTCCTCCTCCGGCGGCCGCCATTTCGAGGGCACCGACCGCGAATTCGTCTCCCAGATGACGGTGATGACCCGCACGGGCGTCGACCGCATCCTCAAATACGCCTTCGAACTGGCCATGACCCGCCCGCGTAAGAAGGTCACCTCGGCCACCAAATCCAACGGCATCACCTTCACCATGCCGTACTGGGACGAGCGTTTCGCCCTGATGGGCAAGAACTACCCCGAAATCGCCACCGACCAGTTCCACATCGACATCCTCTGCGCCCATCTCGTCCAGCATCCCGACTGGTTCGACGTGCTGGTCGGCTCCAACCTGTTCGGCGACATCCTCTCCGACCTCGGCCCCGCCGTCGCCGGCTCCATCGGCATCGCCCCCTCGGCCAACATCAACCCCGAGCGCATCTATCCCTCGATGTTCGAACCCGTGCACGGCTCCGCACCCGACATCGCCGGGCGCTTCATCTGCAACCCGATCGGGCAGATCTGGTCGGGCGCGATGATGCTGGAGCACATCGGCGAACCCGCCGCCGCCAAGGCCATTGTCGACGCCATCGAGACCCTGCTGCGCGACGGCGGCCCGCGCACGCGGGACATGGGCGGCCAGGCCGGCACCGTCGAAGTCGGCAAGGCGCTGGCGGAGATCGTCGCCGCCGGTTAAACTCGGCGACGGACCAGGGAACAGGCGAGCATGGGACGCGACTTCAGCTACATCGCGCGCAACTGCGAACGCGCGGTCGTCACCGCCTATCTGGATCAGCGCGCCCATGGCACGCCCGACCTGCCGGCGTTCCAGGCCTGCACCACGCTCTACCGCATCCATCACCCGGAAGCCTCCCTCAGCGAGGCCCGCCGGCTGGTGGCGGAGTGGGTCGACCACCACATCACCCGCGCACCCACCGGCAACGCCAACGGGTGAAAGTTTTTGCTTCTTTTTCCAAAAAGAAGCCCTTCCTTCCTGCCCTTTCTCCCAACGCGGCCACGCCGCCGAATCCGCGAGCCCGCGCCCCATGATCCGCCTCGACAACATCAGCAAGCAGAACGGCCACCAGCTCCTTTTCATCGAGGCCTCCGCCTCCCTGCTGCGTGGCGAGAAGGCCGGTCTCGTCGGCCCCAACGGCGCCGGCAAAACCACCCTTTTCCGCATGATCACAGGGCAGGAGGAGCCCGACGAGGGACTCGTGCTGGCCGATCGCGGCATCAGCATCGGCTTCTTCAGCCAGGATGTCGGCGAAATGTCCGGCCGCAGCGCGGTCGCCGAGGTGATGGATGGCGCCGGTGACGTCAGCACGGTGGCGTCCGAGCTGCGCGCGCTCGAGGCGGCGATGGCCGACCCCGCGCAGGCCGATGATCTCGATGCCATCATCGAGCGCTTCGGCGAGGTCCAGGGCCGCTTCGAGGCCCTCGGCGGCTATGCCCTGGAGGGCAAGGCGCGCGAGGTGCTGGACGGGCTGAGCTTCAGCCAGGAGATGATGGACGGCGATGTCGGCGCACTCTCCGGCGGCTGGAAAATGCGCGTCGCGCTCGCCCGCATCCTGCTCATGCGCCCCGACGTGATGCTGCTCGACGAGCCCAGCAACCATCTCGACCTCGAAAGCCTGATCTGGCTCGAACAGTTTCTCGCCGGCTACGACGGCGCCCTGCTGATGACCTCGCACGACCGCGAATTCATGAACCGCATCATCAACAAGGTCATCGAAATCGACGCCGGCGCGCTCACCTCCTACTCCGGCGACTACGAATTCTACGAGCAGCAGCGCGCGCTCAACGAGAAGCAGCAGCAGGCCCAGTTCGAGCGCCAGCAGGCGATGCTGGCCAAGGAGATCAAGTTCATCGAGCGCTTCAAGGCCCGCGCCTCGCACGCCAGCCAGGTGCAGAGCCGGGTCAAGAAGCTCGACAAGATCGACCGCGTCGAGCCGCCCAAGCGGCGCCAGAGCGTGAGCTTCGACTTCCCGCCGGCGCCGCGCTCGGGCGAGGATGTGGTCAATCTGCGCAACGTGCACAAGCGCTACGGCAGCCGCGTCATCTATCAGGGGCTCGACCTGCTGGTCCGGCGCAAGGAGCGCTGCTGCGTGCTCGGCGTCAACGGCGCCGGCAAATCCACCCTGCTCAAACTGGTCACCGGCACCACCGAACCGGATGACGGCAGCGTCGCCCTCGGCGGCAGCGTCAAGATGGGCTACTTCGCGCAGCACGCGATGGAACTGCTCGACGGCGAACGCACCGTCTTCCAGGCGCTGGAAGACGCCCATCCCCGCGCCGGCCAGGGTGCGCTGCGCACCCTGGCCGGCTGCTTCGGCTTCACCGGCGACGATGTCGACAAGAAATGCCGGGTGCTCTCCGGCGGCGAAAAAGCGCGGCTGGTGATGGCGGTCATGCTGTTCGATCCGCCCAATTTCCTGGTGCTGGACGAACCCACCAACCATCTCGACATCGCCACCAAGGAGATGCTGATCGGCGCCCTGTCACAATACGAGGGCACCATGCTGTTCGTCTCGCATGACCGCCACTTCCTCGCCGCCCTGTCCAACCGGGTGCTGGAACTCACTCCGGAAGGCATCCACCAGTACGGCGGCGGCTACACCGAATACGTCGCCCGCACCGGGCATGAGGCGCCGGGGTTGCATGTTTGAAGACAAGGCAAAGCAAGCGCTTCTTTTTTGAAAAAAAGAAGCAAAAAACTTTTTCCGTTGGCTTCATACTCTCCTCGGAGAGGGCACAGCCAAACGGATAGAAAGTTTTTGCTTCTTTTTTCAAAAAGAAGCGCTTTCTTCACCTACCCTTCGCCACCCGCCATGCCGCAAAATCAATGCGTGACTGTTCATCCGTCGGCGGATAGAGCCCCAGGATCGAGCGCCCCTCCATCACCTTCTCGCCGACGAAGTCCTCGAACGCCGTCATCTCCACTGCCTCGGCGGCGATCTCGTCGGCCATCGCCGCGGGGATCACAACCACGCCCTCGCGATCCCCGACCACGACGTCGCCCGGCCACACCGCGACATCGCCGCAGCCGATCGGCACATTGATGTCGAGCGCCTGATGCAGCGTCAGGTTGGTCGGCGCCGAGGGGCGGTTGTGGTAGGCCGGAAACGGCAGCTGCGCGATCTCGGGGCTGTCACGAAAGCCGCCATCGGTCACCACCCCGGCGACGCCGCGCATCATCAGACGCGAAACCAGGATCGCGCCGGCCGACGCCGCCCGCGGGTTCTTGCGGCTGTCGATGACGAAAACCGCCCCGGGCGGACATTCCTCCACCGCCTTGCGCTGCGGATGCTCCCGGTCCTGGAACACGGCGAGCGTATTGAGGTCCTCGCGCGCGGGGATGTAGCGCAGGGTGAAGGCCGGGCCGACCATGTTGGGCAGGGCCGCGTTGAGCGGATGGACGTCCTGGATGAACTGGTTGCGCAGGCCGCGCTTGAACAGCGCGGTGCACAAGGTCGCGGTGCTGACGCCCATCAGCCGGGCGCGGGTGGTCTCGGAGAGGCCGCTCATGCAGGGTTCGCTGACGGCGGCAGGTCGAAGCTGACGATGATCGCGGCACTGGCGATGACGGCGAGATCGTGGCCTTCGTCGCTGGGCACGTCGAGGCCGCCTTTGACGACCTGGACCGTGATCTGCCCGTACGGCAGCGAGGCGCGGACGCGTTCGGCATCGACTTTCTCGGGGTGCTGGACGCCGATGGTGACCGCGACCTGCATCTGGTGGATGTCGAGCTTGAGGGCGCGGATGAAGGAGAGCGAGGAGTGGTGGAGCGCGTCCTGCACGGCGCGCAGCGCCGCTTTCGTGTAGTCGCCGCCGTGCAGGTCGTTGCCGGCGCCCATTTCGAGGATGATGCGTTTGCGGGCCATGGGACTACTCCGCGACGTCGAGCCGCACGATGGCGGCGGCGTGGGCGAGGATGGTGGCGCCGGTGCCGGCCTCGTTGGGGATTTCGAGACCGCCTTGTACGCAGGTGACGGTGCCGCGCCCGTGGGGCAGGATTTTCAGCACCTCGGCATGGTCGACGCGCTCGGGGTGGGGGGTGCCGATGGTGATATCGACATGCATGGAATCGATGTCGACGCCGAGCGCGCTCGTGATGGTCAGCGAATTGTGCCACAGCGCATCGCGGAGCGCGCGGACGGCGGCTTTGGTGTCATCCTGGCCACGGATGTCGGTTCCCATGCCAATTTCGAGGACCATGCGTTTGAGGGGCATCGAGGGGGCTCCGATCAGGTGCGTTGGCGGGGGTCGAGGATATCGCGCAGGGCGTCGCCGAGCATGTTGGTGCCGAAGACGGCGAGGCTGATGGCGAGGCCGGGGAAGATCACGAGCCATGGGGCGGTGCGCATGTATTCGGCGGCCGAGTCCGAGAGCATGCGGCCCCAGCTCGGGTAGGGTTCGGGGACGCCGAGGCCGAGGAAGGAGAGCGAGGCTTCGGTGAGGATGGTGGAGCCGAGTTGCGCGGTTGAGATCACGATCAGCGGGGCCAGGGTGTTGGGCAGGATGTGGCGGATCGCGATGCGCCAGCGCGTCATGCCGGTGGCTTCGGCGGCCTCGACGAAGGCGAGTTCGCGCAACCCCAACGTGTTGGCGCGGATGACGCGGGAGACATAGGGGATCAGCGGGATCGAAATCGCCAGGATGGTGTTGGGCAGCGAGGGGCCGAGGGCGGCCGACATCACGAGGGCCAGGACCAGGACCGGCAGGGCTTGCAGGATATCGGTCAGGCGCTGGACCACGAGATCGAACCAGCCGCCGATGAAGCCCGAGGCGATGCCGATGATGACGCCGAAGACGCCGCCGATGAGCGTGGAGAAAATGCCGACGGCGAGCGAGATGCGGGCGCCGTGGAGGATGCGGCTGAGGATGTCGCGGCCCATCACGTCGGCGCCGAAGAGATGCAGGCCGCCGGGGCGGGCCAGCGAGAGGGCGGGATTGGTGGTCAGCGGAGAGAACGGGGAGATTGCGTCGGCGAGGAGGGCGGCGGCGACGAAGAGCGTCATGATGACGGCGCCGGCGGCGCCGAGCGGGTATTTGCGGGCGAGGCGGCTCAGGACCGCGAGGCGTTTGAAGAGGTGCAGCATGGTCAGCCGCCGACGCGGATGCGGGGGTCGAGAGCGGCGTAGAGCAGGTCGACGGTGAAGTTGATGGTGACGACGAGGAAGGCGATCAGCATCACCAGGTTCTGCACGATCGGATAGTCGCGGTTGCGGATGCTTTCGACCAGGAAGCGGGCGAGGCCGGGGATATTGAAGACGGTCTCGGTGACGATGAGGCCGCCGGCGAGGAAGGCGGCTTCCATGCCGATGACGGTGACGACCGGAAGCATCGCGTTGCGCAGCGCGTGGCGGTAGTTGACCGCGCGCGGCCAGGCGCCCTTGGCGTGGGCGGTGCGGATATAGTCCTGGCGCAGGACTTCGAGCATGGCCGAGCGGGTCAGGCGCATGATCAGGGCGGAGGAGCGGAAGCCGACGGTGGCGGCAGGGACGAGGACGAGGAGGACGGCTTCGCCGAGGCCGCGGGGGGACTGGGTGTAGATCGGCATGGTGCCGAACAGGGCGACGAAGCCCATCAGCACGAGCAGGCCGAGCCAGAACGAGGGGACGGAGAGGCCGCTGAGGCTCATGACGCGCAGGAGGTAGTCGAGCGCGGTGTTCTGGCGCACGGCGCTGATGACGCCGAGCGGGATGCCGATGGCCATGGCGAAGAGCAGCGCGGTGCCGGCGAGGCGGGCGGAGACCGGGATGCGGGGGGCGATTTCGTCCCAGGCGGATTTTTCGGAGACGTAGGAGAAGCCGAGGTCGCCGTGCAGCAGGCCGCCGATCCAGGTGGCGTACTGCACGGGGAGGGAGCGGTCGAGGCCGAGTTCGGCCTCGATGCGCGCCTTGTCCGCCGGGTTCACCATGCCGGCGCTGTCGAACAGGATATCGACGATGTTGCCGGGCACCAGGCGGAGCATCACGAAGATGATCACCGAGATGCCGAACAGGGTCAGCAGCATCAGGCCGAAACGGCGGACGAGGTAGGCGCCCATGGGGGGATCAGCGATCCAGCCAGAGTTCGTCGAAGCGGTAGCCGTTGTAGACCGAGTTGACCATCTGGGTGTAGCCCTTGAGCGCCGGGCCGGTGCAGGTCGCCTTGCGGTCATGCAGGATGATCGGGCGCGCGATGTCGTTCTGCAGCTGGCGGTCGATCTCCCACACCATCGCCTTGCGCTTGGCCGGATCGGTCTCCTGGGACTGGGCGTCGAACGCTTTTTCCAGGTCCTTGTTGCAGTAGCCCGTCACGTTGCGCTCCGAGCCGCAGGAATAGTTCTCGTAGAATGCCTGGTCGGGATCGTCGACGGCGTTGCCGGTCAGGTTGAGGCCGGCCGCGTAGTCCTTGCGCGCGAGCTTGGCGAACCAGACCGAGGTCTCGACCACGTCGAGCTCGCCCTCGATGAAGATCTCCTTGAGGTGATCGATCAGGATCACCGCGGGGTCCCGGTAGGTCGCGATGTTGCGGGTGCTGATTTTGACCTTCAGCATCTTGTTCGGCCCGTAGCCGAGGCCCTCCATGATTTTGCGCGCCTGCGCCCGGTTGGCGGCGATATCGGGGCCGTAGCCGGTCATCGTCGCCAGCATCTCCTTGGACATGCCCCACACCCCTTCCGGCCCCGGCAGCATCGTGCCGCCGATATCGGCCTCGCCCTCGGAGAGGATGGCGACGAAGGCTTTGCGGTCGATCGTCAGCGCCATGGCGCGGCGGACATCGGCGTTGTCGAACGGCGGCTTGTCGCGGTTGACGATGAGGTTGGTCGAGACGTTGAGCGGCGCCGTGACGCATTGCGCGGCCGGGGCCTGGGCGTGGACGTCGCGCAGGATCGGCGGCGTGATTTCGAGCGGGAAGGTCATGTCGAACTTGCCGGCGATGAAGCCGAGCACGGCGGTCGAGCGATTCGTGACGATGGTATATTCGATCCCGTCGAGAAAAGGCCGGCCCGGTTTCCAGTAGTCGGGATTGCGGGCGAGCGTGATCGATTCGTTCTGTTTGAACGAGACAAATTTGAACGGCCCGGTGCCGATCGGCGCCGTGCGCTGGACCTGGGCCGAGGCATGGCAGGGATAGACCGGCGAGTAGCCCGAGGCGAGCAGCGCGAGCAGTGCGGGTTGCGGCCGTTCGAGATGGAAGGTGACTTCGTTGTCGCCCTGCACGGTGATGTCGCGGACGTTGCTGTACCAGGCCTTGCGCGGATTTTTGCGGAACTTGTCCGGCGTCAGGTCGCGCACCTTGTCGAAGGTGCATTTGACATCGTTGGCGGTGAACGGCTTGCCGTCATGCCACTTCACGCCGGCGCGGGTCTTGAAGGTGAGGTCCTTGTTGTCGGCGCTCCAGGACCAGGAGGTCGCGAGTTCGGGGACGATGGAGTCCATCGAATTCTGGGCCACGTCCTGCTTGTAGAGCACCAGGTTGCTGAACACGCCCATGAAGGGAAAGTTGGTCGAATAGGTCGCCTCCTCATGGATCGAGGCGCTGCCGGGGCTGTCGCGCTGCCAGGCGCGCATGATGCCACCTGACTTCGGCGTTTGGGCGACGGCGGCGGAGGTGACGAGGAGGGTGGCGGCGAGAGACAGCGTGGCCCAGCGTGACATCGAGCGTTCCTCCGTGTTTTGTGCGCGGCTTGCGCCGTCGCTTCACGGAGGGCTTAACACGATGGCGGGAGGGGCGCCAAGGAAGATGGTCTGGGTTAATTTCGTTATTGCAACAATATGGGCGTGCGTCGACGGTGGGGGTTAGCGGGCTTTTGAAAAGATGGGGTGGCGGAGGCTGAAGGGCGAATGTTGCGCCCGCACCGGTGGCGATGCGGGCGGGGGATAGGGGGTTGCCGCGGGTTTGGCGGGTTTCGGGGCGGGCGGTGGCGGGTCGCCGGGCATCTGGATGCCGAGGGATCTGGCCAGCGGGCGGAGGATTCTGCCGGCGCGGGGGACTTCGGCGAGGAAGGCGACGCATTCGGGGGAGGCGAGGAAGTGCTGGAGCTGGCTGGCGTGGCCGCGAAAATTGTAGTGGTCGACGTTGCGGATGAGCCAGGCGCGGCTGGTGGGGAGGCGGGGGGTGGTGCCGGTGCGGGCGGGCGACGGGCGCAGAGCGCCCGCGCCGGGTCGGGTCGGACTGGGCGGTGGCGCTGCTTGGGCAGGGTGTTGTTCTGCCAGTTCGCGACGAGTTTTTCGAAGCGGGCCAAGGTGCGGTTGAGGTGGAGGTAGATGCGGGTGAGGATGGGTTCGCGGTGGCGTTCCTTGGTCAAGACGATGCCGATGACGGCCTGGAGGCCTTTGAGGATGGTTCGGAACGGGGTGGCGAGCGTGTTCATTCTAGTGAATTTATATAACTAACCTTTCGGTGCGTCAAGGGAGAAATTGAGGGGGTGGCGGGGTGATGGGTGGCGCTTCGCTTACCCATCCTACGGCGGTGGAGTGGGGGTAAGCCGCTGAAGGGATGAAGTTTCTTGGTTCTTTTTTTCAAAAAAGAACGCGCTTGCTTGGCTACGCCTCGACGGACGCGGCGGCGGCGGCGAGGGCTTGGCGGAGGATTTCGGGGTCGCCGATGTGGTTGGCGAGGAGGAGGACGAGGGCGGCGTCGAAGCTTGCGTGGAGGTCCGGGGCGAGGCGCCGGTGGGCGGCGACGAGGAGGCGGTAGGCGGTGTCGGGGTCGGGGAGGTTGTTTTCGGTGCGCAGTGTCATGGTTCAGGTCTCGCCGCAGGCGCGCGTGAGGGCGGCGCGGAGGGGGGGGATGGTGGCGGCGCGGAGGCGGCAGGCGATGTAGCCGTCGGGGCGGAGGAGGTAGGCATCGCCGGGGCTGGTGTCATATCTTTGGGCGAACAGCCCATCGACGTCGTGCCATTCGGCCTCCCCGATGGTGAGGGTGGGGATGCCGTCGAGGGTGGGGCCGTCGCCGTGGCGCAGGAGGGTGAAGGTGCAGCCGGCGGCGCGGAAGGCGTCGGTGAGGAAGGATGGGGTGCCACCGGGCGCGCGCAGCGGGACGTCGACGAGGGGGGCGCCGGGGGGCGGGCCGCCGGCCCAGGGGTCGGCGTCCGCGGTGGAGAGGGGGGAGGCGTAGGCGGTGGGTTTGGAGAGGCGGCCGCCGTTGACCATGCGCTTGGCGAAGCCGTGGTGGCGGGCCAGGCGCAGGGTGGTGGTGCGCAGCATGTGTTCGTAGTCGGTGGCGGGGGCGATGAAGTCGGTGGCGGCGGTGGAGTTGGCGATGTTGTCATCGGCGGCCTGGATGCGCTCGGCCTCGTAGCTGGCGAGCAAGGCGGCGGCGGGGGCGCCCCGGTGGATGGCGTCGAGTTTCCAGGCGAGGTTTTCGGCGTCCTCGATGCCGGAATTGGCGCCGCGGGCGCCGAAGGGGGAGACCTGGTGGGCGGCGTCGCCGGCGAAGATGATCCGGTCGTGGACGAAGCGGGCCATGCGGCGGCACTGGAAGCGGTAGAGCGAAATCCATTCGAAGCTGAAATCGCCGTGGCCGAGCATGCGGGTCAGACGGGCGCGGACGCGGTCGGGGTCGCGTTCGAGGTCCGGATCGGCGGTGCGGTCGAGCTGGAGATCGATGCGCCAGACATTGTCGGGCTGTTTGTGCAGCAGGGCGGAGCGGCCGGGGTGGAAGGGCGGGTCGAACCAGAACCAGCGTTCGGTCGGGAAGGGAGCCTGCATCTTGACGTCGGCGATGAGGAAGAGGTCCTCGAAGGTTTCGCCGACAAAATCGGCGCCGAGCATGGCGCGGATGGGGGAGCGGGCGCCGTCGCAGGCGACGAGGTGGGTGGCGGTGAGGGCGTAGGGCCCGTCCGGGGTCTGGATGGTGACGTGGACGCCGGCGTCGTCCTGGGTGACGGCGGTGACGCGGTTGGCCCAGCGCAGGTCGAGGCCGGGGACATCGCCGGCGCGGGCGACGAGGTGGGCTTCGGCGTAGAATTGCTGGAGGTTGATGAAGGCCGGCATCTTGTGGCCGCCTTCGGGGAGGAGGTTGAAATCGAACAACTCGTGCGCGCCGGAAAAGATGCGGCCGCGCTGCCAGGTGACGCCTTTGGCCAGCATGGGGGCGGCGACGCCGAGACGGTCCCAGGCTTCGAGGGTGCGCTTGGAGAAGCAGATGGCGCGGGAGCCTTCGCCGATGCGCTCGGCGTCATCGAGCAGGAGGACGGGCTGGCCGCGCTGGGCGAGGTCGATGGCCAGGCTCAGGCCGACGGGGCCGGCGCCGACGATGACGATGGGGTGGTGGGACGGGGTGGCACGGTCCTGATCGGGGGCGCGGCGGTAGGCGAACCTGGTGGGGGGCATCAGGGTTTTTTCCGGGTCTCTTGGCGGATGTTCCAGAGGATGCCGGCGGCGGTGATGCCGGCGCCGAGGAGGACCATGGGATCGAAGGCCTCGCCGTAGAGCACGACGCCGACCACGGCGATCAGCGGAATGCGCATGAAGTCGATGGGGACGACGACGATGGCATCGCCGTGGCGGAAGGCGTTGGTGACGCAGAGATGGGCGGCGAGGCCGGAGACACAGAGGCCGATGACGGGGAGCATGCTGGCCGGGGAGAGGTGGGGGTAGATCAGCGGGGGGCGGCCGGTGAGGGCGGCGGCGGCGAGATACATCGGGAGCTGCATCAGGTTCATCCAGAACAGGATGTTGAGCACCGAGTTGCTGGTGGTGAGATGCTTGGTGGTGGTGAGCTGGACCGCGAACATCATGGCGGCGAAAAGGACGATGAGGCCGGCGGGATCGAAGGCGGTGAGGCCGGGGCGCAGGATGACGAGAACGCCGATGAAGCCGAGGACGACGGCGAGGAGACGGCTCCAGGTCAGGCGTTCGGCGAGGAAGAGGACGGAGAGCACCACGGTCCAGGCGGGGGTGGTGAATTCGAGGGCGAAGACGGTGGCGATGGGCAGCAAGGTGAGGCCGGTGACCCAGGCCCACTGGCCGCCGAAATGGAACACGTTGCGGGTGGCGTGGACCCAGAACGGGCGGGGCAGGCCGATGCGCTGGCGCTTGGACAGCAGGGCGTAGAGGCCGAGGATGAGAATGCCGCCGATGTTGCGCAGCGCCAGGATTTCGAAAACCGTCAGCGTCGGGGCGAGGGCGCGGATGGAGACGGCGAGGAGGGCGAAGGAGGCGAGCGCCCCCATCATCCAGAGGACGGCCTTGCGGAGATTGGTGGTCATTCGAGAATTTCGAGCACCTGTTCAGGGGGGCGGCCGAGGCGGGCGCCCTTGGCGGTGACGACGATGGGACGCTCGATCAGCTCGGGATGGCTGACCATGGCGGCGAGGTAACAGAACTCGGGCACGCCGGACTGGTCGAGGCCGAGCTCGGTGAACAGCTTGTTCTTGCGACGCATGAGCTGGGAGGGCTGGATGCCGAGACCCTCGACGATGGCGGTGAGGGTCGCCTTGCTGGGAGGGGTCTTGAGATATTCTACGATGGTGGGCTCGACCCCGCGCTCACGCAGCAGAGCCAGGGTCTTGCGGGAAACGGAACAGGCGGGGTTGTGGTAGATGGTCGTCATGCTGGCCTCCCGGGGGCGTGTTGGCGGCAGGGTAGCCGGGAAATCGGGGGGTGCAACCCGGGGGGGCAGGACGGGAAGGAAGCGCTTCTTTTTTTGGAAAAAAAGAATACTCCGTTCACCTGATAACCCGAAACGCCTGTGGGTCGATGATGCGGAAGTTATCTGAGACGTGGTCGCAGAACG
>CAIYSR010000038.1 GCA_903928895.1 uncultured Rhodospirillales bacterium
ATGGCCTGCGGCGCAAGCAAGATCGGTGTTTTCAACTGAAGGTCGCTGATCCAGCCGCTGAATGGAACGGGTTCAAAGGGCCCGCGGCCCTTTGCCGGCGGAGCCTTGATTGTCTTGCCTGCCTTCACCCGATTGCCCTGGATTGCAAGGTCTCGGCCTGTGCCAGTTCCTCCGGCGTATTGGCATTGAAGAACGGGTCGGGATCGCCCTCGAAGTCCGCTTGGGCCACGCCATGAAGCGCCGTCCAGGCGTCGATCCGGCGCGTGCCGGCGCGCAGCGCCGTCTCCAGAGCATCGGCCAGCGCGACTGGCCACAGGCCGATCACCGGATGCGCCCAGCCGTGCGAAGCCGCGCAGGCCAGCGGCAGCCCGCTTGCACGCCGCGCTGCCGCCAGCCGCGTCACCAAGTCGCCGGGCAGGAACGGTGTATCGGTCGGCACTGACACCACGTCCTCGGCCCCCTGTGTCGCCGCCCAACGCATTCCCGCCAGAATCCCGGCCAGCGGGCCGACGAATCCCTGTATTGGATCACTCACCACCTTGAGCCGCCAGAGCGCGAAACGGGCCGGGTCGCCATTGGCATTGATCACCATCCCGGCCACCTGTGGTCCGATCCGGCTTATCGCATGGTCAAGTAGCGTCCGTCCGCCCAGCGTTCGCAATGCCTTGTCACCGCCTCCCATCCGTCGCGCGAGCCCTCCGGCCAGCAGCACCGCCACAGTCGCACTCATCCGCGCCACCGCAGGAACCAGCGTTCCGCCGTGCCGATCAACCCGGACAGGCCGAGCCCGAGCGCCGACAGCACCGCGATGCCCGCCATCAGCGCATCGACATCATAGAGATTGCCTGCTTGCAGCACGAACGCGCCGATCCCGTTCTCCGCCCCGATCATTTCGGCTGCCACCAGCAGGATCACCGCGGTCGCCACCGTGATGCGCAACCCCGCCAGGATCGACGGCAGTGCCCCCGGCAGGATCACCTTCCAGACCACGCTAGCCCAGCCCATCCCGAAGCTCTGCGCCATCCGCACGAGG
Source organism: uncultured Rhodospirillales bacterium (assembly GCA_903928895.1). Lineage (GTDB taxonomy): Bacteria > Pseudomonadota > Alphaproteobacteria > Acetobacterales > Acetobacteraceae > CAIYPH01. The sequence continues at coordinate 1,034 of CAIYSR010000038.1, forward strand.
TTGCGCGGCACCCCGTCGACGCCGGCGATGGTATTGATGATGGTCGGGAAGAACACCCCGAACGCCACCGTGAACACCTTGCTGCCTTCGCCGATGCCGAGCCAGATGATGAAAAGCGGTACCAATGCGACCTTCGGGATCGGGAACAGCGCCCCCACCACCGCCATCCCCGGCCCCCGCACCCAGGCGCCAAGCGAGATAGCGAGGCCGGCGACCAGACCGGCCAGGGTGCCGGCCAGCCAGCCCCAGGCCAGCCGGCTCAGCGAAGCCACCAAATGCCGCGCCAATTCGCCGGATAGCGCGAGGCTCGCCAGTGCCTGTGCGATACTCGATGGCCGGGACAGGAACGCGGTGCCGAACAGCTTCAACTGGGCGCCAACCTCCCACATCCCGAGTAGCCCCACCAGCGTGAGCGTCCCGGCCAACGGGGTTGCCACCGCGGCGAAGCCCTCGGCGCGGAACTTTACCTCACGCTCCATCGGTCAGTTCCCGCTCCGCTGCCGCCGCATCGTCCCGGATCAGGTCCCACAGCTCCGCCGCTAGCCCCGCCCGGTTCGTGCCCACCTCGCGCACCGCCTTGATTCGTCCTGGCCGCCGCGACAGCACCACCACACGATTCCCAAGCCGCACCGCCTCATCCAGATTATGGGTCACATACAGCACCGTTGCGCCGGATCGCGCGATCAGGTCCGCGAAGGTGTCGAGCAGCAGATCCCGCGTCTGTGCGTCCAGCGCCGACAATGGCTCGTCCATCAGCAGCACCGCGGGGCGCACCGCGAGCGCCCGGGCAATCCCCACCCGTTGCCGCATGCCGCCGGACAGCTGCCGGGGCCATGCCTTTGCAAACTCGGACAACCCCGCCAGCGCCAGCACCTCGGCGATTCGTCCCGCCCGTTCCGCGCGGGGCAGAGTGGAGGATTCGAGGGCAAGGGCGATATTGCCGGTCACTGTTCGCCACGGCAGCAGCGCGAAATCCTGGAACACATAGCTCAGCGGATTAAGACAATCCTCCCGCACGGCACCCTGCTGCAACACCCGCCCGGCGCCCGGCCGGATCAATCCGCCGGCGATCCCCAACAGCGTCGACTTGCCGCAGCCGGAAGGCCCCACCAGCATGGTGACCTGCCCGGCCGGAATATCGAGACTGATATCCTTGAGCACAAGCAGCCCATCATAGTCGTGAGAGATGCCGTGCAGATGCAGCGAAACGCCGCTCATCGCGCCGGCAGATACCCGGACTCGATGATGTCGCCAGGCTGGATCGGCGCCTTCACCATGCCCTGAGCCTGGAACCAGGCAAGTTGCGCCGCAACATCGGCGACATCCAGCGCCGCATCCTCGTCGTACCAGCCGATCCCGGCCAGGATCTTGTCCGCCGCATCGGCGTCCGAGGTGAAGACGTAGCGGCGGATCGCCGCGATCGCCGCTTCGGTCGCCGCGGTGCGCACCGGCTTTCCGCCTTCGAAGCGCAGGAACGCCGCCCGGTAGTCGGCCACCCCCTTCCGGTACGCGCGGCAGAACCGGTGCAGCGCGTCCGTCCGGAGCAGCATCGGTCGGGCCGCGAACAATGCTGTGATCTGGTAGGCGATCCGATCGCCGACCCAGCCGATGATCCGTGCCTCCCCGCTCGCCTCGGCCGGCCTCGCCTGCGAGGCGATCGCCATTGTCGCGTCCACGGCGCCCGAGCGCACCGCGGCCATCATGTTGCCGATATCCTGCAACGGCCGCAGCGTCATGCTTTTGAGATCGAACCCGGCGGCCTCGGCCAGCCGTCCGATCATGTAATGGAACGAGCTCCCGTACTGCGTGATCCCGAAGCTGTGCCCGCCCAGCTTCTCCACCGAGGTCAAACCGGCCGCATAGGCCTTGCGGCTCACCAGGATGGCGGTGAGGTCGAAGCCCTTCTGCTCATGCAGCGCGCCGCCGATCACTTTCAGTTCGCCCTTGCCCGCGAGCGAGAAGAATCCGCCGGTCAGCGCGGTCACACCGACATCGATATCCCCCGCCACGGCCGCGGCTGCAATCGGCTGAGCCGCCTGGAAAAACCGGAACTCCACAGCCACTCCCTCGGCAGCGAAATATCCGGCCTCCTGCGCCAGGTAGAACGGCGCCGGCGACAAGGTTTTGAGCAGCCCGAGCCGCACCACCTGCGCCGCCCCGGCCGGCCGCGCCAGCGTTCCGGCAGCGAGGAGAGAGATCGCCGCCCGTCTGTCCAGTCGCATGATGTCGCCTCCTGCCAACGCGCCTGTTTTGAGGGGGGGCGGGCAGGGCGTCAATGCCGCCCGAACCGACTAAGCCGCCGGGCGCTTCAGCCGATCAGCGTAGTGCTTGCGGAACTTCGCCACCTTCGGTGCGATCACGACGCGGCAATAGCCTGACCACGGCGTACGGTTGAAATAGTCATCATGCTCCGCCTCGGCCGGCCAGAAGATGTCAAGTGGTCGCAGCTCGGTGACGAGCTTCGCCCCCCAGATTCCCGCCGCCGCCACTTCCGCCATCACTCGAACGGCCGCCGCCGCCTGGGCTTCGTCGTGCGGCATGATGATCGAGCGGTACTGCGGCCCGATGTCGTTGCCCTGGCGGTCTGCAGTGGTCGGGTCGTGGATGGTGAAGAAGATGCGCAGCAGGTCGTCGTAGGACACCAGGGCCGGATCGTATTCTATCTGCACAACCTCAGCATGTCCGGTGGCCTTGCCGCAGACCTGCTCGTAGGTCGGATTTGCCACATGCCCGCCGGCATAGCCCGATTTCACCGACAGCACTCCGGCCAGTTCGAGATAGACAGCCTCTAGGCACCAGAAGCAGCCGCCGCCGAAAGTCGCGCGTTCCGTCGTTGCCATGGAAGTTCTCCTGCTGAAGCGTATGGATGTAGCGCGCCGGCGAGGGATGTCCAGATCAAGCTCGCCGCACCGGCGCCGCCGCTACGGTCGCTCCGGCCAGGAAAATATCCGCCACAAGGGCCAGCGGGGCGCCGTCGATGTTCGACCGGCCAGATGCCAGCAACGCGCTGAATTCCCTGTAGATCGCACCATATTCATCCCGCGGCCCGGTCAGCGCCGTTACCCCATTCACGCTCAGGACGGCGCCCGATTTCAGCAATTCGAGCCGCTGTCCGTCCACCATCTCGATGACGATCTCGCGGGTGTCCTCACCCTGCCAGCCCCAGTCGAAGTCTCCGGCAATCGCCGTGCCGCACCCGTCCGACAGCGTTACCTGGGCGGCCACTGGCATGGCGACATCCCTCGGCACATGCAGAGTCGCGCCGGTTGCGAACAGCGGCCGGTCCAGGATCCGGGTCAGGATCGACAGGCCGTTGATCCCGGCATCGAACACACCGAACCCGCCGGGCTCCCAGATCCAGGTCTGGCCGGGATGCCACTTATGGACATCCTCCTTCCAAATCATTTGCACGGTCTTGATCGTCCGCCCCGCAAGCATCTCTCGCGCCCGCTCGACCGGTCTGTTGTATTGGGAGTGCCAGGCCGTATGCAGAACCGCCCCACGTCGCGCCGCGATATCTGCCAGATGTGCCAAGCCGCCTGGCGTGGCGGCGGGAGGCTTCTCCAGCATCACCGCCTTTCCGCTTACCAGCGCATCGGCGGCAATGGCCAACCGCGCTTTCGGCGGCGTGCAGACGATCACCGCAGTGATCTCTGGATGCGCCGTCAGCATGGCCCGGTGATCTGTATAGACGGGTACCCCCGGCACGGTCCCGGCGAGGCTGGCCGCGGCGACCAGGGTGAAATCCGGGTTGGTGGCGATCGCCGGGAGGTGCTGCCGGATGGCGATTGCCCCGAGCCCGACGACGCCGATCAGATGGGACATGGTCCGTTACTCCTGGTTTACAGCCAGTCTCGCCACGGCGAAGCTGCGCGTCCAGGCGAGCGTCAGGGAATCGGCCATGTCCGCACGGATCAGCACCAGCGTCGAGACCCATGCCGCCGGCACCGTCGCCCGGATCATCATCGACAACCCCGGCAAGCTCAACGCCATTGGCACCCAGGCGATGAATGACCTCGCGTCTGCGCTGCGCGAGGTCTCCGCCCGCTCCGATCTGCGCGCCGTGGTGATCGCGGGCGCCGGCGACAAGGCACTCATCGGCGGCGCCGACATCGACGAACTTGCGGCTCTGACACCCGCCACCGCGCGCACCCTGATCACCGCGCTGCATCTCGCTTGCGTCGCGATCCGGGCCTGTCCGGTGCCGGTGATCGCGCGCATGCAGGGCTACACCCTCGGTGGCGGGCTGGAGATCGCCGCCGCTTGTGACATGCGCATCGCCGGCGAGACCGCTAAGTTCGGCGTGCCCGAGACCCGCGTCGGCATTCCCAGCGTGATCGAGGCCGCCCTGCTGCCTCAGCTGATCGGTTGGGGCGTGGCGCGGCGGATCATGCTCACTGGCGAGATTTTCGGCACCGCCCAGGCCGAACGCTGGGGCCTGGTCGAGGAAGTGGTGCCGGACACCGAGCTCGATGCCGCGATCGCGCGCGTGGTCGCAGATGTCCTGGCCTGCGGCCCCCGCGCGGTCCGGCTCCAGAAGCGTCTGATGCAGGAATGGGAAACCCTCTCGCCCGCCGGCGCCATCCAGGCCGGCGTCGAATGCTTCGTCGAGAGCTGGCGCAGCCCCGAGCCGGCAGCGATGCTGGGCGCATTCCTCGCTCACAAGAAACGCCGATAGCGACATCCGGCACTGGTATAACAGTCGCCTGCCCGCTTGCGTTCGGTTCAGAGAAAGCCGGTCGATAGCCATGGAATCAACGCGACCACGACCAGCCCGATCAGCAGCGCGAACAGATAGGGCCAGATCCGCCGCATCCCGACGTCGGGGTTGACCCGGCCGATGGCACAGGCGCTGTAGTAGCCAACCCCGAGCGGCGGCGCGAACAAACCGATGCCCATCGCCAGGATCACCACCATCGCATAATGGACCTCGTGGATCCCCACCGCTCTTGCGATCGGAAACAACAGCGGGCCGAACAGCACGATCGCCGGAATCCCTTCCAGCACACTGCCCAGCACGACGAAGGCGACGATCGAAATCAGCATGAACCCGAGACCGCCACCCGGCACGCTCGCCATGGAGGCCGCAAGCTGCCGCGAGAACCCGGACTGCGTCAGGCTCCAGGCCATCCCGGTTGCGGTACCGATGATGATCAGGATCGCGCCCGACAGGGCCGCCGTCTCCACCAGCATCGGATAGAGCCGGCGCCAGTCGAACTGCCGGTAGATCAGCAGCCCGCAGAGCACGGCATAAACGATGCCGATGGTCGACACCTCCGTCGCCGTTGCCACCCCCTCCACCACGGCGCTGCGGATCACGAAGGGCAGCAGCAAGGAGGGCAGGGCCACCACCAGCGCCCGCAGGATCATCCGCCCGCCGGCACGTTCGCCCAGCGCCTCGCCGCGCGACCGCCGCCACGCCACCGCCGCCAGCACCAGGGCCAGCACCAGCCCGGGCAGCAGGCCGCCGGTGAACAACGCCGCAATCGAAACCCCGGTGACGGAGCCGATCGTGATCAGCACCAGGCTGGGGGGAATGGTCTCGCTCATCGCGCCCGATGCCGCCAGGATCGCCACCAGTTCGCCCTCATGCGCGCCGCGCTTCTTCATCTCGGGAAACAGCACCGGCGCCACCGCCGCCATGTCGGCCGCCTTGGAACCGGAAATTCCGGACACCAGATACATCGCGCCCAACAGCACATAGTACAGCCCGCCTCGCACATGGCCGAGCATCCCGGCGAGGAACGCCACCATCGCCCGCGCCATCCCGGTCATCTCGATCAAGAGCCCGAGAAAGACGAAGAGCGGCACCGCGAGCAGGATCAGCCCGCTCATCCCCTCGTCCATCCGCGACACCACCAGCGTCAATGGCACCCGGGTCACGGTCGTGAGGAACAGCACGGTCGCGGTGCCGAAGGCGAAGCCGATCGGCACCCCTAGCAGCACACCGGCGGCCAGCAGCACGACGAAAAACACCACGAGGTTCCAGTTGCCGATGGATTTCAGCACCGGCACCGCGACATGCAGCCCGACGGCGATAAGCAACAGGACAAGCGCCACCTGCACCAGGTGCACCCGGCGCACCCGCAGCAGCAGGAGCGCGCACTCTGCCAGCATCAGGACGAAACCGACCGGCAGCGCGGCGGCGCGGACGATGTTGGACAGCCCGAGCGACGGCGTCTCGATATACAGCTCGTCAGCCGCGTACTCCCAAGCTTGCGGCAGTAGCACCAGCAGGAACATCATCGGCACCAGCACCGCCAGCGCCTGCGCCCGGCCCCGCCACGCCCGGTTCATGCCGCCGACCACTGCGGTCAGCCGCATATGCTGGCCCCGTTGCAACGCCACCACCGCGCCGAACATCGCCAGCCACAGGAACAGGATCGAGGCCAGCTCATCCGACCACACGAAGGGGTGGCGGAAGACGAATCGGCTGACCACGCCGGCCAGCAACACCGCGATTTCCACAATCACCAGCATCGCGGTGGGAATCTCCACCACGTGACGCAGAATGGCGGCGAGGCGGCCGGAGAGTCCGGCCGCCGCCTCGTCAGCGTGATGCATCAGTGGCTCAGGCGAGGCCGCCGACGGCGTCTTCCAGCGTCTTCCACGCCTCGGCGCCATACTTGTCCTTCCATTCGGCGTAGAACCCCGCCTTCTTCAACGCGGCGCGGAACAGGACGGCATCCGATTCGACGAACTGCAGCCCCTTGGCCTCGAGCGCCCCGCGCAGCGAGGCATTGAGCTTGGCGATATCCTCGCGCTGTTGCATCGCCGAGGCATTGAACTCCCCCTCGACGATGCCCCGCACATCGGCCGGCATCGCTTCCCACGCCTTCTTGTTGGCCAGGAACCAGAACCCGTCCCACATGTGGTTGGTCACGGTGAGGTATTTCTGGACCTCGTAGAGCTTCCCGGTCTCGATGATAGCGAGTGGATTCTCCTGCCCGTCGACCAGCCGGGTCTGCAACGCCGAATAGGTCTCGGAGAAGTTGATGGAGGTCGGCGCCGCGCCGAACGCCTTGAACATCGAGGTCCAGAGCGGGGAGGGAGGGACACGGATCTTGAACCCGTTGAGGTCCTCCGGCGTACGGATCGGCCGGGTCGAGCTGGTGATCTGGCGGTAGCCATTGTCGTACTGCCGGCTGAACGCATAGAGCCCGCGCTTGGCGATCTCGGCGCGGACATGGGAGCCCAGCGCCCCATCCATCGCCGGCCACACTTGGCCGTAGTCCTTGAAGGCGAAGCCGATTCCGTTGATCGAGGCCACCGGCACCAGAGTGGAGAGGATCAGTCCCGAGAGGGTGAAGAACTCCACCGCGCCAGATCGCAACTGTGAAAGGGTATCGGTGTCGGAACCGAGCTGGCTGTTGGGGAACACCTGGATTTCGACGCGCCCGGAGGTTTTCTCGCGGATCCGCGCAGCTGCCTCCCGCGTGCGGGTGACGAGCGGGTGGGTCTCGGCGGCGTTGTTGGCAAATTTATAGGCAAACTCGGCGGCACCGGCAGGGCGGCTGCCGATCGCGAACAGCGGCAGGGTGGCACCGGCGACGAGCGCGGAACGGCGGGTAAGGCGGATCATGGTGTGTTTCCTCCGATGCATTTCTTCCGATGTGCGCGAAACCGCGCCAATCCGCAACCCGGAGCTGGCGCCGGCGTGAAGGTTCCCTTGGGACGGAGCGCTCTCTGCGTCTGTTTTTCAGAAAATCGGACGTCCTGCGCCCTCAAGCGGATCGCGCAGGATGCGGTATAAGACGTCGCACGATTTCCCTGCACTCGCGAAAGTCCTCCATGCTCGGTCGCCTCAATCGCCTCCTCCGCCCCGCCCCACCCCCACGTCCGCTGCCGGTTTCGATGGCGGCCGCGATTTCGCTCGATGAGCGGATCGAGATGACCACATGGTGCCGGGACTGCGATATCCTGCCAAAGGTCGAGCACGCCGGTGCCATCATCACCGAAAGCGACGGCACCCGCGTCCAGGTCATGCACAACGGCTTGCGCGTGGTGGCCGATAAATATTGCGGCCCCTGGACCACTGATCTTATTCGCCGCTGCCACGGACACCACGAACCGCAGGAAGAACGTGTCTTCCACGAGGTGCTCGCCCGCCTGCCGCTCGATGCCACGATGATCGAGCTTGGCTCCTGGTGGAGCTACTACACGCTTTGGTTCCTGTTGGACCAGCCGCGACGCCGGGCCATCGCCCTCGAGCCCGACCCGGAGCATCGGGCCCTTGGAAAGGCTAACGCGGAGCGTAACCACCTCGCCCCCGTCTTCGTCGACGGATTCGCCGGCGCCGTCTCCGTTTCCTCCGCTCCCTTCCGTCGCGAAACGGGTGAGATCATCGCCATTGCATGCCACAGCGTGCCGGACCTCATGGAACGCCACGGCATCGCGGTCCTCGACCTGCTGCACTGCGACGCCCAGGGCGCCGAGACCGACGTGCTGACCAGTTGCATCCCCCTGCTGCGTGAGGGCCGTATCCTGACAATCGTTGTCTCTACCCACCACCATACAATCTCGGGCGACCCGCTGACCCACCAGCGCTGCCTCGCCATCGTCGAGGCAAATGGTGGTATGGTTATCGCGGAGCATGACGTCCATGAGAGCTTCTCCGGCGACGGGCTGATCGTCGCCCGCTTCGGACCGGACCAGGCTGCGTGGCCGGTCATCCCGGTATCCCGCAACCGGTATTCGACGAGCCTGTTTCGTAACCCGCTCTACGATCTGGCCGACGTACGCCGCGGCTGAGCGCGAAACAAACGTGACGCGGCGCAATTGATGCCGCGGGCCGATTGACGGACCGCGCCGGCCCGCGCGACGTAGCTGGACGGGTGGCGCGTCCCTGGCGCCGCAGGAGGAGGCCGCGGTCGTGGCAAATCTGGAATATAGTCCGGCACTCGGCGGGTTCGTCCCGCTCGGCAGCGTTGCTACCGCGACCGTGACCATTACACCGACGGCCGCTGACGCCCTGTTCGTCCGCCGGTCCATGACTCTCTTGCTTCCCACCAACCTCGCCGCCGCCAGCCTGACGATCGGCGGCCTGGCCGGCCAGACACCCGTCGTGCTCCTGACCGAGGGCACCGTGTTCGGCGCCAATGTGACCGTGCTGAACGGTGGTAGCCTTGGGCTCGGCACCAACCTCGCGAACCCCAACGCCAACAACCCAGCCCGCCTCGGCGGCGATCTCACGGTCGCCGCTGGCGGCAACGTCACGATCGTCGATGGCCAGATCGCCGGCACGCTGACACCGACCGGCCATGTCGACATCCGCAACAACGCGACCCTGGCTGCAACGGCTCGTCTCGCCTTCCCCAGCCTGACCACCCCGCTCGGCCTCACCAGCCAGGCCGCCGGCACGCTCACCGTCGCCGGCCCTCTTGCCACCGCCACACTGCTCGCCGCGCTGGGCAATCACGACGCGAGCTTCAATCCCCTCTTCAACGGCCAACTGATCTTCACCGGCACGCTCGACAACACCGGCGCCAGCCTGCCTCTCGACACGCTGAGCGGGCTGCAAATGGGTGCCGCGCGCATCGAGGGTGGCACCATCACGGGCAGCACCGCGCTGACCGGCGTCACCCTCGCCGGCGTGGACGTTGGTGGCACCATGACCGCTGCCGCGGGCACGACCGACACCATAACCGGCCACATCGGCGGCTTTGGTACCATCGCCGTGGACGGCACCCTGGTGCTCGCCGGTAGCGTGTTCCTTGACGCCACCACACTCGCCATCGGAAGCCAAGGGCGGCTGTTCGGGAACGGCAGCATCGACCTCGCGATCGGCACCTTCAGCGCGCTGGACTTTACCGGCCCCGCCACCATCGACCTCGCCGCCGGCAGCAACGTCACGATCAGTGGTACCATCGACAGCGGTAACAACACCACGCCCACCGACCTTGCCTGGAACGGCCCAACCGGCAGCCTCACGCTCGAGACACAGGGCGTCCTGCGCGTCGGCACCAGTACCGACCTGCGCATGGACACCGCCCTCGTCGCCGCCGGCACCATCGTGCTGGCTGGCGGTACGCTTGACCTAGTGCAGTCCGCCACGGTCGGCGAGGTCGACTTCGGCGGCATGGGCGCGACCCTGATGCTCGGCGCCCGCGGCGGCGGCGCCATTCTGCATGACTTCGCCGATGGCGCCACGATCGTGGTCGCTGGCGCGGCCGATTTTGGCGCCACCCCGGTCTTTGCCAACGGCACACTCGACGTCATTGGCTCGGATGGGCTCTCTGATGGCCAATTCGTGCTGACCCGCAGCGACGGCGGCAGCTACACAGCCGGCGACTTCAATATCGGTATCCAGGGCGGTGACCTGACCTTGTTCACCAGCGGCGTCGCGGTGACCGCCTGCTACGCCGCTGGCACCCGGATCGCCGTTGTCGAAGGCGAGCGCCCGATCGAGGCCATCGCCCCGGGCGATTGCGTAAGGACCCGTACCGGCTCGTTGCGCCCGGTGATCTGGACCGGCCGCCGGCGCGTTGCCCTCGCCCGTCATCCGCGCCCGCAGGATGTCAATCCCGTGCGGATCCGCGCCGACGCCTTCGGATCCGGCCAGCCCCGTCGCGACCTGGTGCTCTCGCCTGACCACGCGCTGTTCGCCAACGGCGTGCTGATCCCGGTACGCTATCTCATCAACGGCGCCACCGTGGTCCAGGAAGACTGGCTCGAGATCACCTATCATCATCTCGAACTCGCGACCCACGACGTCATTTTCGCTGAAGGCCTGGCGTGCGAGACCTACCTCGATACTGCAAACCGCGGTGTCTTTGAGGGCGAGGTGGCCTCGCGCCCGCTGCACCCCAATTTTGCCCGCGCGACTTGGGCCGCAACCGGCTGTGCTCCGTTGGTAACGGAGGGCGACGTCGTTGTCGCGCTGCGCCAGACCCTGCTGGCCCACGCCGAGGCGCTCGGCTACCGGCTGTCGCCCGAGCCCCAGGTGCGGCTCACACCGGCCCCCACCGGCATCTGGCTCGCCAGCCGCAGCTTTGTTCCCGCCCATGTCGACCCTGCGAGCGTTGACCGCCGCCGCCTCGGCGTGGCCGTCACCGCGATCAGGGCAAACGGTGTGTCGATCCCGCTCGATGACCCCCGACTGGCGGCCGGCTGGCACCCGGCCGAGGCCGGCTGGCGCTGGACCACTGGCGATGCCCATCTCACGCTGCCGCCGGACAGTCGCGTGGCCGTCTCCCTTGCGGCCGCCGGTGCCCTCTACTGGGAGCTTCCGGTCCCGCAGCCCCGGCGCGAGGCCCTGTGACCCATCGCCGTGCTATTTCCGTCGGGCGATCTCAACGCGCCGCCGGGCCATGAATTCAAGCAGCGCCTCATCAATCCCCTGGTCGAGCGGCGGCTTCTCGTAGGCCTGCAACATCGTCTTGAAGATCGCGTTGGCCCGCTGCGTGGCATCGAGCCCGCCGGCCGTTTGCCAGTTCTCGAAATTACGCCAGTCCGACAGCAGCGGCGTGTAGAACTCGGTCCCGTAGCGACGCTGCGTATGCGCGGTGCCGAAGAAATGCCCGCCCGCCCCCGCCTCGCGCATCGCCTCGAGCCCAAGCGCATCCTCGTTGACCTCGATCGGCTCCAGCGTGCGAGCCAGCATCTGAATCATTTCCGCATCCACGATCATCTTCTCGAACGACGCCACCAGTCCGCCCTCGAGCCAGCCGACGCCATGATGTATGACATTGGCCCTTCCCAAGAGCGAGCTCCACAGCGACATTTGCGACTCATAGGCAGCCTGTGCATCCACCGCATTGGACGCGTTGACATTGCTCGACCGGTACGGAATCCCGTAGCGCCGCGTCAATTGCCCGGTCGCCATTGCCCCCTTGGCAAACTCGGGCGTGCCGAATGCCGGCGCCCCGGTCCGCATGTCGACATTGGACGTGAAGCCGCCATAGACGACTGGCGCACCCGGGCGCGTCAACTGGACCAGCGCGATCCCGGCGAGCGCCTCGGCATTCTGCTGTGCCAGCGCCCCGGCCAGCGAAATCGGCGCCATCGCGCCGGCCAGCGTGAACGGCGTGACGATCGTCGCCTGTCCTGCCGCCGCGCAGGCCATCAGCCCGTCCGCCATCGGCCCGTCCACGAGCAAGGGTGAATTGGTGTTGATAATGGTGCTCAGCGATGGCGTCCGCGCGATCTCATCACGATCGAGCCCGCGCGCGATGCACACCATCTCGACCGCATCATTGAACCGCTCGGCCCCGATGCCCGAGCCCAGGAACACCTTGTCGGTCAGGGTCAGCATGTCATACGCCGTGTCCAGATGCCGACTCTCAGCGTCGAGATCGATGGCCGCCACTGCCGGACCAGCGATATGCACGCAGTTGAGGCTCTGCACGAGGCGGATGAATTTTTGCGAATCCCGGTGCGATCCGGGCCGCCGCCCGCCGTCCAGGTCCGAGCAGTTCGGTGGCCCGCCGACCGTGCCGAACGCGATGTAATCCCCGCCATAGACCACGTCATGCGCTGGATTTCGCGCATGCAGTGTAAACTGTGAGGGCACCGTCCTGAGGGCCTCGGCCACGATCTCCCGGCCGATCCGCACCCGCTGGTTGCCGTCCACCAGCGCCCCGGCGGCCCGCAACAGTCCGATCGCCCGGTCGTTCTGAACCCACAGGCCGATTTCCTCCAGCACGCGCAGGCTCGCGTTGTGGATCATCTCGAGTTCGTCGGCGCTCAGCACGTCCGCCGCAGGAAACCGGTGCCGCGGCTGTCTGAACGGCAACTGGTGCAGCGCGTCGGCAACGCGCCGAGGCCGGCGCCCGGCGCGTTCGCGCGGAGGGGCGCTCATCCGGCCAACGCATCGGCGAGCGTGAGCGCCACCACTTCGGTCGCCCGATGCAGATCAGCGAGCGGCACCCGCTCATCGGCGCGATGCGCATTCGCCTCCTCGATGCTGCGCGGCCCTGCGCCATACAGGATCACCGGAATTCCCGCGGCCGCGTAGTGGCGGGCATCGGTGTAGAGCGGCACCCCGCCGGCCACCACCTTCTCGCCCATCACCTGGCTTGCATGCGCGCATAGTAGATCTGTGAACGCCCGCCCGCTTGCCAGCGGCATCAGCGGCGTCGCCAGCAATAATCGGCGTACCGTCACCTTCGCCGGCGGGAACGCCAGCCCAGCAAGCGCGATCACATCGCGCAACTCTGCTTCCACCTGCTCCGGCTGCTCCTCAGGCACTATTCGTCGGTCAAGCCGGAATACGATTCGGTCGGGCACAACATTGGTGTTGATCCCTCCCGAAATCAGCCCGATCGTGAGCTGCGGCGCGCCGATGCCCGGAATGGAAGACGCCCGCCCCGCCAGATTGCCGCGCCACGCATACAACGCCGACAAGATCGCCGAGCTCGCCTCGAGCGCATCGATCCCGGTAAATGGCCGCGCCGCATGCGCGGACCGCCCGGTCACCTCGACTTCCAGATGGAGACAGCCATTGTGCGCCTCGGTCACCCCATAGGAGAACCCGGCGCACAACGCCAGATCAGGCTTGCTGATTCCTTCCGACAACAACCAGGCAGGTCCAAGCTCGCCCCCGGTCTCCTCGTCATAGGTAATATGCAGTTCCACCGTCCCGCGCGTCGGCGTCGCGGCCTGGTCCAATGCGAGCAACGCGAACGCATAGGTCGAAATATCCGACTTCGACACCGCCGCACCGCGCCCGTACAGCCACCCCTCTCGAATTTCCGCTCCATAGGGGGCGGCCGTCCAGCCCTCGCCCGGCGGCACCACATCGCCATGCGCGTTGAGCGCAATCACCGGTCCGTCGCCGAAGCAGCGCCGCACCACAAGATTGGTGACGCTCACCATCCCATGCGCCTGCACCAGCGCCTGAGGCACCACATGCCGCTCCACTTCGAACCCCATCGCCTCCAGCAGCCCCGCCGTCACCGCGGCATGCCGCGCGCAATCCCCAAGTGGATTGTCCGACGGAATGCGCACCACCGCGGCCAGCAAATCGGTCATTGCTTGGCGCCGCGCAGCGAGAAAACTGCGCAAGGCGGGGCGGTCGGTCGGGGTCATCTCTTGCGATCCTGGATTGCCTCTGAGCACGCATGGCAGCGCGGACCGGATGTGGCGTCAACCACCCGTGTCAGCGCGCCCACGAAATGCCAGACTGCGTCGAGTTCAATCGTCAGGGGAACCTCAACATGAGCGGAAACGGCAAGGTTGCATTGATCACCGGCGCCGGCAGCGGCGTCGGCCGCGAGTCGGCCCTCGCCCTTGGTGCGGAGGGCTATTCGGTCGTCCTCGCCGGCCGCCGCGCCGACGCGCTTTCCGAAACCATCAGCCTCGCCGGCCCCGCCGGCACCCGCATGCTGGCCGTGCCGACCGACGTCACCAATCCCGAAGCCGTCGCTTCCCTGTTCGCCACCATCAAGAAAAATTTCGGCCACCTTGACGTCGTCTTCAACAACGCCGGCGGCAATGTCCCCTCCACCAACTTCGGTGACTTCACCTGGGAGCAATGGACCTCCGTCGTCGCCGTCAACCTCAACGGCTGCTTCCTCATCGCCAATGCAGCCTTCCGCATGATGCGCGACCAGACCCCGCAAGGTGGCCGCATCATCAACAACGGCTCCATCTCCGCTCACACGCCACGCCCCGGCTCGGCCGCCTACACCTCAACCAAACATGCCATCACCGGCATGACCAAATCCATCGCGCTGGACGGCCGTGCCTTCGACATCGCCTGCGGCCAGATCGACATCGGCAACGCGGCAACACCCATGACTGCCCGCATGGCCAAAGGCGTGCCCCAACCCGACGGCACCAGCCGCATCGAACCCACCATGGATGTCTCGGCAGTGGGCAAGACCATCGTCTATATGGCCGGGCTCAACCCCGATGCGAATGCATTGTTTGTCACGGTCATGGCGACAAAGATGCCGTTTGTCGGGCGCGGGTAAGCAAGCGCGTTACTTTTTGAAAAAAAGAACAAAAAACTCTCATCCATAAGCGGTCAGTGTTTCCAGACCTTCCAAGGTGCGGAACCTGACTCCCAGAGAGCCTCCAGCGTGTTGCGATCACGCAGCGTGTCCATCGGCTGCCAGAACCCGGGATGGCGAAACGCCGTCAACTCCCCGTCCCGGGCAAGCCCCTCGAGCGGCGCCATCTCCCATGGCGTTGCATCGCCGTCGATCCGCTCGATCACCTCTGGGTGCAGCACAAAAAACCCTCCATTGATGAAGGCATTGTCGCCCGGCGGCTTCTCGGTGAACGCCCCAACCTGGTTGCCCTCCAGCAACAACGCCCCGTAACGCCCTGGCGGCCGCACTGCCGTCACCGTCGCGAGTTTCCCCTGCCGCTTATGGAAATCGATCAGCCCAGTAATATCGACATCAGCCACACCGTCGCCATACGTCATACAGAAGCACCGCTCACCCTCCAGATAGCGCGAAAGTCTTTTCAGCCGCCCGCCCGTCTGGGTCTCAAGCCCGGTGTCCACCAGCGTCACCCGCCATGGCTCCGCATAGTTGCGATGATACTGGATCTCTCCCCGTCCTGTATCCACCGTCACATCGGATGAATACAGCACGTAATTGGCGAAGTATTCCTTGATCATGTGCCCGCGATAGCCGAGCGCGATGATGAAGTCATTGATCCCGTGGTGCGCATACAAATTCATGATATGCCACAGGATCGGCCGCCCACCGATCTCGATCATCGGCTTGGGCCGCAGATGCGACTCCTCGCTGATCCGCGTGCCCCGCCCACCCGCGAGGATGACGGCCTTCATGCCATCTCTCCGGCAATCCGCTGCAGGAAGCATTTTGGCCAGTACGTCACCCGCTCCCGCACGGCGCCCTCGTTGAAGGCAAACCCCGGCTCCTCCATCCGGAACTCCGGATTGCGGCACAGGAAATCGTCTATGGCCGAAATCGGATTGTTCCATATCCAATCCGGGCCAGTCCGTGGTGCCCCCGCCACCTGTGCCATGATGCCGTCGCACACCACGAGGTAGGATCCTGGCGAAACCATCGTCGCATAGGCGTTCAGTTCCGCCGCCACATGGTCACGGCTGTGGTTGCTGTCGAGGATCACCAGCACCGTCTCGCCCGGCGCAATCGCCGCGCGCACCACCGAGACCGTCTCGCGCGCCGTCGAACTGCCCTCGATCAACTGGATGCGCGCACCCATTGGATGCGCCTCGATCGCCGCGCGGTTATGCGGCCGGATTTCGACATCCACCCCGATCACCCGCCCCTTGCCCAGCGCCGCCAACAGTCCGGCGTAAAAAACCAACGAACCACCATGCGCCACCCCGGTCTCAATCACCACATCGGGTGCCAGCCGCCAGATCACTTCCTGGATCCGCACCATGTCTTCGGGCAACTGGATGATCGGCCGCCCCATCCAGGTGAAGCCGTAGACATATTTCACGTCCCAACCGCAGCGCAGCCAGGCCTTGGAGACGGCCGAAAAGGCCTCGGGACTGTCCATCGCCCAGACCGCCTCGCTGCCATCGGGCTGCGCGAGGGTGACGTAACCGCGGGCTTCGTCGATTGTCAGCATGCGACCTCCTGTCGCTGCGCGGCAGCCAATGCCGGCAGATCATCAAGCAAGCTGCGGAGCGGCGTGCGGAACTCGGCTCTGATCCGGGTGGTATCGATACGCGGATACCGCACCGTCGCCGCCCCCTCCACCGCCGTCATGCGCCACCCCATGGCCTGGGCGAGCGCCACGGCGATGGCGTCGTGAGTCGTATTGGCACCCACCGCGACGTTATAGAGACGCCGCCGCCCGCACAGCGCGATCCCTTCAAGCAGTGCAACAACCTCGTCCACCGCGACATAGTCCTTGGACGACATTAACCCCTGTTCCAGCGACACCTGCCCCGTCAACCGACCCTGCGTAAGAACCTGGCCAAGGAAGCAATGCGGCCCCATCCCGGCCCCATAGACATTGGACAGCCGGGCAACCCGCACCTCAGCCCTTGGATCGCCCAGACACAGTGCCTCTCCGGCCAGCTTGGTGATGTTGTAGACATCCCCCGCCACCATCGGCGCCACCACAAGTTCCGTCTCCTCGCGCGTGCTCGCCGCCCGCGCGTAGACCCGGGTCGAGGATAGAAGCAGAAAGGACGCCATCCGGTCGCGTGCGAGCGCGGTTGCCACAACCCCGACATGCGCCTCGGCGGTCTCCGGCCGCCGCTCGCGGAAATCCCCGGTCAGCCCGATGCAATCGATCACATGTCCGGCCGGAAAGCGCCCCGCCAGGAATCCCTTCAGCCCGGCACGCTCCACCGCCAGCACCTCGTGCCCCGCCGCGCGCAGATGCAACACCAGCCTCCGTCCGATGAAACCGCCTGCGCCCAGCACGGTGAACCGACTCATGGCGCCCGCCGCCACCCGGTCACGCGCGCCGGCGCACCAAATGCGACACAGAACGGGGGCAGCGTTCCCCGGACGAGTGAACCCGCCCCGACCACTGCGCCCACCCCCACCCGCGCGCCATCGAGCAATACGGAATTGGCACCGATCCACACGTCCATTCCGATCTCGATCCCGCCCCGGCTCGGCGCGAAGCCCTGGGCCCGGATTGGCCGGTCGTCGTCGCCGAATTCATGATTGCACGGCGCCAGAGTGCAATTCGCCGCCAGCAGCGCATTGGCGCCGATCCGAATCCCGTTGCCGGTATAGAGCACGCACCCGCTGTTGATCACGACTCCGGCTCCGATCTCGACGTCCCCCCTCCCTCCCGCTGGCTTGATCTTGACGAATGCATCGATCACCGCGCCCTCACCCACCGCGATCAGGCTGCCCCAAAGCGAATCCTCGATATCGGCAAGTGGCGAAACTCTCGCTGTGCGTGCAATCTCAATCACGGCTCAACTCCGGATACGCCCGCATCCTCCCCCGGACTTCTAAACAAGGAGTGAACCCCCGCCAAAAAATGACCCCGCGTTGACGTAGCGCCGCCCCTGTGTTGCGCTTCCCCTGCGCGCCCGACGCGCCAAGAAACCGCCGGAGGATGCGATGAAGTTCACGCCGATCACCGTCCCGCTTCTGGCCGCATCGCTACTCGCGCCCGCTGCCACCACCGCCCAACCCGCTCCCGTCACCGGCAGCCTCACAATCGCGCTCGCGGCCGAACCCACCACGGCGGACCCGGTCCGCTACGCCGCCGGCGTCGATACCTACCTCATCGGCAACATTTTCGAGCAGCTCCTCCGCTCGGACCCGCAGGGCCGGCAGACCAACCGCCTAGCCCAAACCTGGTCCCTCGGCGGGGCTCCGGACAAACCCGTCCTCGATGTCGCGCTGCGCCCTGGCGTTCTCTTCCACAACGGCGACCAACTCAGCGCCAACGATTTCGAGCTTGCCTTCAATCGCTTGCGCGACCCCAAGGAGAGCCGTTGGTCCCATCTCCAGGCCAGCGTCGACAGCTTCGAGGTCCTCGACGACCTGCATTTCCGCATCCGTTTCAAGGAGCCCGATGCCTCCTATGTGATCGACAATCTCGAGCTCTGGGCGCTTCCGAAGCGCTACACCGAACAGGTCGGCATCGATGGCTTCGGTCGTGCCCCGATCGGCACGGGCCCCTGGAAATTCGTCTCCTGGTCGATCAAGGACGAGCTCAAACTCGAAGCCTTCGACGGCTACTGGGACCCTGAACACCGCCCTGGCGTAAAGAACCTCACGATCAAGTTCATCCCAGAGGACCTCACCCGGGTCGCCGCGTACAAGACTGGCGCCATCGACTGGATCGATGCCGTGCCGCCCTCGATGATCGAGGAATTCCGCAAGCTCCCCGGCACCAGCACCGTTTCGCTGGTCACCGGCAACAATCTCTACCTGAATTTCGGCACCCATCTGCCGAACTCGCCCTTCCGCGACGTTCGTGTCCGCCAGGCCGCCGCCCACGCGATCGACGTCGATGCCATCATCAAAAAGGTGCTGTTCGGCCAGGGCCAGCGCTACGCCGAGATCGGTGAAGGCTCGACTGGCTTCGACCCCGCCCTCAAGCCCTACCCGTTCGATCCGAAGAAATCCCGCGAACTCCTGCGCGCCGCGGGCTTCCCCAACGGCTTCGACACCCCCTGCTACAACCTCACCACGCCGCGGGAGCCCAACGTCAAGGAAATGGGCGAGGCTGCCTTCGCCTACCTCTCCGCTGTCGGCATCCGCTGTCAGGTCCGCCAGCTCGAATACGGCGCGTGGATCAGCCTCGGCCGCCGCGGTCGCAACGGTCCACCCGAGATGGACGGCATCATCAGCTGGATGTGGTCACAAGGCGTCCCCGGCGATCCCGGCACTCCCTGGGCCGGTCACGTCCACAGCTTCGTCGCCGGCAAGGGGTGGGGCAGCTACTCCTATACCGACGATTCCGAACTCGACGCCTTGGTCGAACAGCAGCGCCGCACGCTCGATATCCCCTCCCGCGCCCTTCTCCTGCAACGGATCGCGCATCGCAAACACACCGAGGTGCTCGGGGGCCTCACCACCTACCGCCCCCTCGTCACCCTGGCCTGGCGGACGGACAAGGTCACCTTCAAGCCCTGGCCCGCCCCCGGCTTCTGGCGCAATTTCCAGGAACTCGGCATCAAATAGCGGTGGCCAGCCCCCCGTCGACGTAGAGTTCCTGACCGGTGATATAGGCCCCGGCGGCGCTCGCCAGAAACACCGCGATCCCGGCCAGGTCCTGCGGCTGCCCCCAGCGCCGCAGCGGAATCCGTGATGACATCCGATTCACGAACTCCGCATCCTTGCGCAGAATCGTCGTCAGCTCGGTCTCGAAATACCCCGGTGCCAGCGCATTGACCGTGATCCCGTATGGCCCCAGCTCATTGGCGAGCGTCCGCGCGATCGAGCCCACCGCGCCCTTCGACGCCGCATACCCGTGAATATTCGGCCGCCCCCGCGTCCCCGTCAGCGAGCCGGTGAGAATGATGCGCCCGCTTCCCTGCGCCATCATCAGCACCCCTGCCTCCTGCGCCGCGAAAAACGCGCCCTTCAGGTTGCAGTCCATCACCCTGTCCCAGTCCGCCTCGCTCCACGCGCCGAGCTTCGCCGCCCCATGCGTCCCGGCATTGGCAACCAGGATGTCGAGTCGGCCATGCCGCCCCGCCACCGCCCGGATGCCCGCCTGCATCGCTGGTATATCGGTCACATCGAACACCTCGGCATCCACCGCATGCTCCGCCGCCCGCAGCGCCGCCATTGGCGCCGCCAGCGAGGCCGCGTCGGTACTGTTGAGCACCACCGTCGCTCCGGCCTCCGCCAGCCCCGTTGCCATGCCTAGCCCGAGCCCCCGCGAGGACCCGGTGATCAGCGCCACCTTGCCCGCGAGTGAAAACAAACCGCTCACTTGATTGTCGCCTCCAACATCGCCCGCAATTCTGGCGTCACCTCAGGGTCCACCCCGAACCACGCCTTGAACGCCGGCCGCGCCTGATGGATCAGCATCCCAAGCCCGTTAATGGTCGGATTGCCCCGCGCCGCGGCGGTCGCCAGCAATGGCGTCACCAGCGGATTATAAATGATATCGCAGACCAGCGCCGACATCGGCAGCGCATCGAGCCGCAGATCGAGTGCGGCCTGCCCCACCATCCCCTGGTTCGTTGTATTCACCAGCAGCGCTGCCCCCTCCAGCGCCGCGTCCCGCGCCTCCCAATCCATCACCGTCACCGGCCCGCCGAACTCCCGCGCCAACTGCTCCGCCCGCTCCCGGGTCCGGTTGATCAGGCGGATTTCCGTCGCCCCCTCATCCATCAGCGACACCACGACACTCCGCGCGCCCCCTCCACCGCCCAGCACTACCGCCGGCCCCGCATCTCCCCGCCAGCCTTTCTGTCCGTCCTTCAGGTTTTCGATGAACCCGTACCCATCCTTGTTGAACCCGGACAGTGACCCATCCGCCTCCACCACGATCAGGTTGATCGCCCCCATCCGCGTCCCCAGCGGATCCACGCGATCGACCAGCCGGAACGCCGCCTCCTTGTGCGGGATCGTCACGTTACAGCCGGCGAACCCCAGCGCCACGAGCCCCTTGAGCGCCGCCTCGAAGTTCTCGGCCAGCACCGGCATCGGCAAATATGCCCCCGCAATTCCATACCGCTGTAGCCAGTACGAGTGCAGCTTCGGAGAGCGCGACTGAAACACCGGATTGCCGATCAACCCCGCCGTTCTGAAAGCCGTCATGCCGCCCGCTCTCCGATCGCTAAAAATCTGGACACTTCTATCAACCCCGCCTGGGTTGCGCCATCGACGCGCCTTGCGTCTCCTCAGCGCGGGACATCTCCCTCCAGCGTGATCCGGTGCATGATCCGCCGGAATCCATGATAGTCGTTCACCGGATTATGCTGCGTCGACCGGTTGTCCCAGAACGCGAGCGAGCCCGGCCTCCACGCGAACCGGCAGGTGAACTCCGGCCGGACCTGGTGTTCGAACAAATAGGTGAGGATCGGCGCGCTCTCCGCCTCCGTCATGTCGCCAAAGCGGATCGTGTGTGCCGTGTTGACGAACAGAGCCTTGCGCCCGGTTTCGGGATGGGTACGCACCGCCGGGTGCGCGGCGAGATGAACCTTGCGCGCCGCCTCGGTCCCGTCGGACTTGATACGATCCTCCCGGGTGCGGGAGACATCGGCCTTGGCCGAGCTCGACACCCCGGTGGCACCGTCCAGAAAGCGCCGCATGCCGGACGAGAGACTTTCGTAGGCGAGATACTGGTTGGCGAACAGCGTATCGCCACCATAGGGCGGCAATTCGCGTGCGAGCAGAAGCGATCCCATCGGGGGTCGTTCGAGATACGTGGTGTCGGAGTGCCAGACACCGCCGAAATTGACGCGCTCGTGCTCGAGCTTGGAAACGGCGATGATCTCCGGATGGTCATCCAAACCCTTGATCATCGGGTAGGCGAGTGGAGCCCCAAACCGACGGGCGAACGCCGAGAACCGCGCCGGCGTCAGGTCCTGGTCGCGGAAAAAAATCACGAGATGATCGAGCAGGGCCTGGCGGATCGCAGCCACCGTCGTGCCGTCGAGCTCGGCGGCCAGATCCACGCCTCCGACTTCGGCGCCGAGCGCCCCCGCCACCCGCTTGATATCGAGATCGGCAATTGCCATCACGTGCCCCCCTATTTGTGCCACGTCTTTCGCCAGACAACTATGTGCCGGCGAACGAAAAATATCGAGATGTCCGTCAGACCAGCCTCTCGATCATCTGATGTTGAAGCACAATTCTGATGCGCTCGCCTCTCCAGACCGCTTGAAGCCCCGCCAGCACCGCGGGGCCGAAGCGGTCGTAGGGAGCGCGCACCGAACTCAGCCAGGGTGCGATCCAGTCGTTGAGCGGATTGTCGTCGAAACCGACCAGCAGGACGTCGGCCGTCGCGCGCATGCCGCATTCGGCGAGGCGACGGTGTACGCCGTAGGCGATAAGGTCGGAGGTGCAGAAAATACCCGTTTTGCGCGCGCCGACGGCCAGGGCGGCCTCGGCCATCCGGTAGCCGATGTCGATATGCTCGGCACCCGGGAGGGTTACCACGGGGCCGATCGGTGCATCGGCGGCGGCGAGGGCCTCGGTAAAGCCGGCGATGCGGGCGGCGGTCGCCGAGGAGGCGAGGCTGCCGTGCACGACCGCAGGTGCGGCGACGCCATGGCCGAGCATGAAGGCGGCGACATCGGCGCCGGCACGGTGGTCGTCGATGCCGATGAAGGCTGGTGCCGGACCCTCCCGGTTGACGAACAGCAGGGCGTCGCCGGACGCCGCCAGCACCGTCAAGCCGGGACTTTGCACGGCGCCGAGCAGAACCGTACCGCGGACCGCCTGCGCGCGCATCTCCAGGAGGTATTCGTCCTGCAGTTCGGCGCGGTCATGGGTGTCGCACAGGACCATCACCAGGCCTGCTTCGCGCAGCGACGTCTCGATCCCGGCGGCGATTGCGGCCATGGTCGGGTTGGCAAGGTTGGAGGCGAGGACGGCGACGAGCCGACTCTGGCGCTGGCGCAGGGTCTGCCCGGCTCCCTGCGGCCGATAGCCCAGCGCTTCCACCGCCTGCCAAACCCTGGCCTGGGTTTCGGCGCTCGCGTGGTGCGCGACGCCGTTCGTGACGCGCGAGACAGTGGCGATCGAGACCCCGGCACGAGCGGCCACTTCGGTGATGGTGGCGCCGCCTGATTTTTCGGCCATCACGACTCCGCTTGCGGCGATGAGCCAGGATCAAGTATCCTGGGGTCGGTAAACGTTTACCCAATAACCCCAAGGCGGGAGGAAACCAAGATGCTCAAGCGGTCCCTATTCGGCGCGATGTTTGCGGCTGCCCTCATCGCAGCAGCGCCGGCGCCCGCCCAGCAACTCACTGTCTGGCACGATCTTGGCGACAACGGGCAGAAATGGTTCGCCGCCATGGCCGAGGATTTCGCCAAAAGCCATCCCGGCGTCACCCTGCGCGCGACCAACTATCCGACCGACCAATGGTTCGGCCGGGTCACCGCGGCGCTCAACACCGACACAGCCCCGGACCTCATCTTCAACAACTACGAGCGCGTCATCCGCATCGTCCAGCAGACCGGCAAGGTGATGGATATGCGCCCGGTGCTCGCCGGCGTCGTCGACAAGGGCTTCATCTCCGAAGGCGACCTGCGTGTCGCGAGCTTTGACAGCAAACTGATCATCATTCCGATCCAGCCGACCCAGATGGCGCTCGGCGTTCGCAAGTCCTGGCTCGATCGCGTGGGCGAGCCGTTCCCGACCACCTGGGAGGACGTCAAGCGCGTTGCCGGCAAGTTCCGCGACGGGCATCCCGACGGCGACCCCAACGGCAAGACTTTCGCCTTCGCGCTGGAGGCGGCCAAGCCGCGCGACCTGATCCACATGCTGGACCTCTTCATCTTCGGGGCCGGGTTGCGGCATACGCTGCTCGATCCGGCCGGCAACATCACCATCGACGAGCCGCAGCACGAAGTGGTGCTGGAAGAGTTCCTCAAGACCTACACGACGTACAAATTCGTCGCGCCCGACACCATCAACCATTCCTTCGCCGAGATGTACCAGTTCATCGAAGGCGGACGTGGCGGGTTCTTCCGTGTCGGCGACTGGAACGTCAACAAATGGGACAGCCAGGCGATCAACGGAGACTTCCTGGTCGGGCCGTGGCCGAAGTTCTTTGCCGACAAGGCCAACGGCGCAGTGATCGGCGGCATGCGTGGCGTCGCAGTGCCGGAGAACTCGCCGCACAAGGATCTCGCCATCGCGTTCGCGCAATACATGCTGACCGCGCCGGCGCAGCAGGCCTCGCTCAACATCATGGGCGCGGCCATCCGCAAGGATCTCGACATCGCCGGGCTCTCCCCGCGCCGGCAGGCTTTCGCCAAGCCGAACTGGACCCTCTACGCCTATGATTTCCCTGAGTCGGTGCAGACCTGGTACCCCGAGCTGGAAGCCGCTTTCCACCAGAAACTGATGGCTGCGATCAGCAGCCCGCCGGCGGACTGGAAGGCGTTCATCGGCAAAACGGCGGCTGAGATGCGCGAACTCGCCAAGCAACTGGCCGCCAAGAAGGGGTGAGCCCGGCGTGATGGGGCTGACGGCGCGGCGTTGGTGGCGGGGTGAGGCAGTGTTTTACGCCTTCGCACTTCCCTTCGCCGCGCTGACGGTCATCTTCGGCGTGTGGCCGATCCTGCTCGGCATCTCCGTCTCGTTCACCGCGTCGGCCACCGCGCTGAAGGCGGTGCCGACCTGGGTGGGGCTGGCCAACTACGCCACGATCCTGGCCGATCCCGGCTTCGTCGCCTCGCTGTGGCGCACGCTGCTCTACGCCGCCTGCGCGGTCGCCGCCAATGTCGGCTTCGCGCTCGCCTATGCGTTGCTGCTCAATTCCCGGCTGATCGGGTGGGGCAGGGGGCTGTTCAAGCTGCTGCTCTTCCTGCCGGTGGTAACGCCAGATGTGCCAGGCTACGTCGTCTGGCGCTGGCTCTACGACCAGACCTTCGGCGCAATCAATGCCGCGCTTGGTGGTCTCGGCCTCCCGGCCTTCGGTGGCATCGCCTCGCCCAGCACCGCGATGCTGGCAATCCTGCTTGCCGAATTGTGGCACCACGCCGGGTTCTACCTGGTGATTTTCCTCGCCAATCTCGCGATCTGCGAGCGTGCACTGGAGGAGGCCGCCGACATCGACGGCGCGCGGACCTGGCAGAAGACGCTCTATGTCATCATTCCCCAGCTGCGCCCGGCGATCGTCATCAACACCGTCTATGCGTTGATCCAGTTCCTCAAGACCTTCACCGTCGTGGTCGTCACCACAAAGGGGGGACCCAACGGGGCGACGGATTTCCTCAGTTACCACGCCTACCAGTATTTCGATCAGGGGCGCTACGGCGAGGCCACCGCGATGGCCAGCGTGCTGTTCGTGATCGTCTTGGGGGTGGCGGTCGGTGTCTATGGGCTGGGCGAACGGGGGCGGGCATGAAACGCGTGCTGGCCTATGCGGTGTGCATCCTGACCAGCGCAATGTTCGCGTTTCCCTACCTGTGGATGCTGGCGGGTAGTTTCCGCACGACCTCGGCGATGCTGACCGCGCCGCTGCGCCTGTGGCCCGAGCGCTTCGACCTCACCGGCTTCCAATCCATCGTCGAGATCGGGGACCTCTCGCTGCTCCGGGCGGCGGCGAACTCGCTGTTCATCACCGGAGCCTCGACGGCGATCGCGGTGGCGGTGACCGCGCTCGGCGCCTACGCCATCACGCGCCGCCCGCGCGTGCTGGCCTTCCGGGTGCTGCGCTACGGCTTTCTCACCACGATGATGTATCCGTACATGCTCCTGGTGATCCCGGTCTATATCGTCGTCTTCAAGCTCGGGCTGCTCGGCAGCTATACCGGCATCATCCTGTTCCTCGCACTTGGCCCGATCCAGTTTTTCCTGTTCGAGCAGTTCTTCCGCACCCTGCCCGCCGAGGTGATCGAGGCTGCGACGATTGATGGGGCGTCGGAACTGGCGATCCTGCTCAGGATTGTCCTGCCGATGGCCGCCCCCATCGTCGCCACGGTGGCGATCATCACGTTCCTGCTGAACTGGGCGCAGTGGTTCCCGGTGCTGGTGATTTCCAGCACGTCGGATACCTGGACCCTGCCGGTGGCGCTGCTCAACCTCAACGGCGAACTCGGCACCAATTTCCAGGGCATCATGGCCCTGTCCGTCGTCACCACTCTCCCCGTCGCCGCCCTGTTCCTGCTCGCCCAGCGGCGGGTCATGGCCGGCATGACCGAAGGCGCCGTCAAAGGATGATCTCCGACCTCACGCTGCAAGCGTGCATCGCCGATGCCTGCGCCCGCACCATCGCCTGGCTCGACGCGATGCAGGCGCCCGGCCTGCCCGCTGGGATCGGTCGCATCAGTGCCGCGCATGACGTGACGGCATGGCCGGGCATGCTGCTGCCCGGCAGCTACAATGCGCTGCTGTGCCGCGAACTGCTTGGCGCCCTGCCGGCCGATCCGGCGCCGGCCGCGGCGTGGCTGCGCGCCCATCGGCTGCCCGATGGGCGGTTCCGCATCCCCGGCATGGCCGACGATGCGGTGTTCAAGAAGTCCGATCCGGCCGAGACTTGGCGGTATATCGATTTCCACGTCACCAACTACACATTGGGGGCGATCCAGGCATTGACCCCGCGCGCGGTGCCGGCACCGGAATTCGCGCGGGCCTACCTCGATCCCCTGACGCTGAAGGCCTGGCTTGGCGACCGCGACCTGCGCGATCCTTGGCAGGAGGGCAACAACATCGTCAACCTCGCGAGCTTCCTGCTTCTCCTGCGCCCGACGGAGCCGGAACGGGTCGATGCCGCGCTCGAGATTCTGTTCACCTGGCACGACTATCACCGCAATCCCGCCACCGGCTTCTGGGGCGTCGGCCAGTCGAGCGATCCCTTGCGCGCGCTGCATGCCATGGCCGGCTCCATGCATAATTTCCACATCTGGTACGCCACAAGTCGTGCGCTGCCCGAGCAGGACCGTGCCGTGGACTATGCACTCACGCGGCCCGCGGCCATCCACAGCGCCTGCATCGATGTCGACCTAATCGACCTGCTCGTGCATGCCGCACGGGCGTCGGACTACCGGCGCGTCGAGATCCATGCCTGGTTGCGCAGGATCCTGCCCGCGCTGCTCGACTTCCAGAGCGCCGATGGCGGCTTCGCCGACGAGCTTGCCGGCATCCGCCGCCAGGACGGCTGGGTGCGCGGCTACAGCGAGCCGCAGGGCCTCTCCAACAGCTTCGCCACCTGGTTCCGCTGGATCGGCATTGCGATGATCACCGATTATCTCTGGCCCGGAACGCACCCCTGGCGGTTCCGCCGCATGATCGGCATCGGCTACCGGCATGATACCAACCCTGGTGAATACTGACCTTCGCGGAACGCGGAGAAGCAAAAACAGGAAGAAAGCGCTTTTTTTGAAAAGAAGAAACAAAAAAACTTCAACACTGGCTTTTCCTCAAACAAAATGAAAAACTCCAAAGGATAAAAGTTTTTTGCTTCTTTTTTTCAAAAAAGAAGCGCTTCCCAGTCGCCCATGCGCGGCCTATGTGCGGGGCGGTCGCGTCGCCAGGTCGATCGGCCCGAGTTGGTCGATATACCGGCGCATCACCGCGACGCAGGTCTCGACATGAGGTGGGGTCATGCGCTTGAGCGTGCCAACCACGGTGAGGGCAGCTTCGGGCTCGCCGCGGTCGTTCCGGATGGCCAACCCGACGCCGATATAGCCACGGGCGACCTGTTCGAGGGTGATGCCGTGGCCAGTGGCACGGGCATCCTCGATGGAGCGCCAGACGGCGGCTTCGGAGAGTCCGGAAAATTCCTCGTAGCGCGGTGCGTTGGCCGCGACCAGGGCGCGGGCGCGGGCGTCGGGCATGGCGGCCAGAAGGGCGATGCTGCCCGCGCCGACGCCCATCGGCAGACGGCGGCCGATTTCGGAGACCAGACCGCGCGGTGCGCGCGGGTATTCAACGACGTCGAGCGCGATGGTGTCGTTGAGCAGGGGAACATAGAGGTAGGCGATGGCTCCGGTCTCGACGACGATGGCGGCGAGGAAGTCACGCAGGCGGGCACGCACGGCGGAGTAGCGGGCGAGGTCGACCAGGCTGTGCAGGCGCAGGCCGAGGAAGTAGCGCTTGGTGTAGTGGACGTCGAACGCGACCATCTGCTCGCGCACCAGGGCACTGAGCAGACGGTGGGCGGTGGCGACGTGCAGGCCGGTGGCGGCGGCGAGTTCGGTGAGGCGGATGCCGGTTACATTGTGCTCGCCGACGGCGGCGAGCAGCTGCATCGCGCGGTGCAGGCTCTGGGCGCCCTTGGTCTGGCTCGCGGTCGGTTCGCTCACGTGGCATCCGGGTTGGTGGTAGCATGCAGTGTTGGACGTCTGCGGAGGGCTTGACAAGCTTTCATGATGTGAGAGAAGTATTCTCATAATATGAAATTCGGATGGAACGGGCATGGCGGGCGCGCTGGAGGGGTTGAAGGTGCTGGAGATCGGCCAGTGGGTGGCGGCACCGTACTGCGCGGCGATTTTGGGCGATCTCGGGGCCGATGTGATCAAGATCGAGCGGCCCGGGGGGGGCGATGACCAGCGGCTGTCACCGCCGCTGGCGGCCGGGCAGTCGGCGCTGTTCAACCAGATGAACCGCAACAAGCGAAGCGTCACGCTCGATCTCGACAGTGCCGAGGGGCGGGCCGACTGTCTCGCCCTGGCGGAGGCGGCGGATGTGGTGATCAGCAATTTCCGACCGGGTACGATTGCCAAGCTGGGCCTGGGGTATGACGTGGTGGCGGCGCGCAATCCGCGGGTGATCTACGCGCTGATCACCGGCTTCGGCATCGAGGGGCCGCTGGCCAACCGCGCGGGGATGGACCTGATCGCTCAGGCGATGTCGGGGATGATGCTGCTGACGGCGACGCCCGAGGGGCGGCCGGGGCGGGTGCCGATGGCGGCGGCCGATATCTCGACCGGGCTGTATGCCACAATCGGCATCCTGGCGGCGCTCGCGGCGCGGGAGAAGAGCGGGCGCGGGCAGATGGTGGATTTCGCCCTGCTCGATTCGATGCTGGCGATGATGCCGATGGAGACGGCGGGCTACTTCGCGACCGGGGTCAATCCGCCGCGCTATCATCTGCGCAAGACCGCAAATGCGGCGCCGTACAACGTGTTCGCGACGTCGGACGGGTTCGTCACCGTGGTGGCCGCCGCCCAGCCGCTGTGGGAGGCGCTGTGCCGGGCAATCGGGCGCGAGGACCTCAATGCGGACCCACGGTTCTCGTCGAGCGGGGCGCGGATCAATCACGTCAAGGAACTCGAGGCCGTGCTAGCGCCGATCTTTGCCGCCCAGACGTCGGAGACCTGGCTGGCGCGGCTCGATGCGGCGCGCATTCCGACCTCGCCGGTGCTGGAGCTGGAGGAGATCCTCACCCATCCGCACCTCGTGGCGCGCAATACTTCGGTGGCGGCGCCGGAAGGGGCGACGACGGTGCAGCGGGTGATCCCGGCGCCGATCCGGATGGCCGATACGCCCATTCGGGTGCGGCGTGCAGCGCCCCTGCCCGGCGAGGATACCGAGGCCGCGCTTGCTCATCTTCATGCCGGGAAAGGATGGCTACATGCCCGTTCTTAGTGCTGCCCTTGGCCGACGCGCCGAGGCGATTGCCGATGTCGATATGCGCTGGGTGCTGGCCTATGCGGCCGGGCTCGGGTTCGATCGGGCGCTGTGTCTGGACGACGCCCAGCCGGGCGGGCCGGCGGTGCCGCCGACGTTCTGCACCGGGCTGGAATGGATTTTGTCCGGCGATGTCAGCCGGGCGAACAGCCTCGGCCTGACGGCGGACGAGCGCATCCGCGGCGTGCATGCGTTCCAGGATTCGGTCTTCCATCGTCCCTTCCGGGCCGGCACGAATGTCAAAGTGGCGAGCGAAATCCGCTACATGAAGCGGACCCGGGCGGGAACGTTGATCGCCACGCTGATCACCTCGAGCGACGCCGATAGCGGGGAGGTGCTGTGCGAGAGCTGGTCGGGCTCGATCCTGCGCGATGTGGCGTGCGATGCCGAGGAGGTCGGCACGGCGCCGCCGTATCTGACCAATCCGCCGGTGGCGCCACCAGCGGATGCTGCGCGGTCGAGCATCGGCACCGACTACGGGTTGCCGCACACCTATACGGAGTGCGCGCGGATCTGGAACCCGATCCATTCCGAGCGGGCGGTGGCGCTGCGGGCCGGGCTGCCCGACATCATCCTGCATGGCACCGCGACCTGGGCGCTGGCGGCGCGCGAGGTGCTCCGGGCGCATGCCGGCGGCGACGTGCGCCGGCTGAAGCGGCTGGCCGGTCGGTTCCGCGCCCCGGTGATGGCGGGCGGCGGGCTGACGGTTCGGCACGCGGTGATGGAGGATGGCAGCATCGCCTTCGAGGTTGAGACCGATGGCGGAGCGGTGGCGATGAATGGCGGACGGATCGAGCTGACCTGATCCATGGCCCGCTACCTTGCCGCACGCATCCTGCAGGGCCTGGTGACGCTGCTGGCGGTCTCCGTCGTGGTGTTCGTGCTGTCGCGGCTATCCGGCGATCCGTTGACGCTGATCATGGACCCGATGTCGACCAAGGCTGATCTGGCGCGGGAGCTGGCGCGGCTGGGGCTGGATCGCTCCTATCCCGAGCAGTACGCGATTTTCCTGCTCAATGCGCTGCATGGTGATTTCGGGCAGTCGATCTTCTTCAAGCGCGGCGCCTTCGAGGTGTTCCTGGAGAAGCTGCCGGCGACGCTGGAGCTGGGAGGCACGGCGATGGCGGTGTCGATCCTGATCGCCATTCCGGTCGGGGTGCTGTCGGCGGTGCATCAGGGCGGCTGGTTCGACCGGATCGCCCGGCTGGCGGCGCTGACGGGGCAGTCGGCGCCGGTGTTCTGGATTGGGCTGGTGCTGATCCTGCTGTTTTCGGTGACGCTGGGCTGGTTGCCGACGGCGGGGCGCGGGAGCTGGCGCAACCTGGTGCTGCCGGCGATCACGCTGGGATGGTATGGCAATGCCTTCCTGATGCGGATCACCCGTTCGGCGATGCTCGATGTGCTCGATACCGACTATGTGAAGCTCGCGCGGCTGGAGGGGTTGGCGGAGCGCCGCGTGATCTGGAAGCACGCCTTCAAGAATGCGGCGACCTCGATTGTCACGACGCTGGGGCTGATGTCGATCAGTCTGGTGACCGGGGCGGTGGTGACCGAGACAGTGTTCGCCTGGCCCGGGGTGGGGCGGTTGACGGTGGATGCGATTTTCCAGCGTGATTTTCCGGTCGTACAGGCCGCCGTGATCCTGATCGCCGTGATGGTGGTGGCGGTGAACCTGGCGGTCGATGTGGTCTATGCCTGGATCGACCCGCGGGTTCGGTTCGGGTGAGGTATGTCGCGGGCATGCCGTGGGGCTCGGCGCTGATCCTGCTCGCGGCCTTGGCCGGAGCGCTGCTGGCGCCGTGGCTGGCACCCTACGATCCCGATCAGGTCGACGTGCTTCATCGCTTCACGCCGCCGTTCTGGCTGGACGGTGGGTCGGTGGAGCATCTCCTGGGGAGCGACGATCTGGGGCGGGATCTGCTGAGCCGGCTGCTGTTCGGCGGGCGAGTGTCGATGCTGGTGGCGGTGGTGTGTGTCAGCTCCGACGCGATGCTGGGGACACTGATCGGCATGCTGGCGGGGTATCTCGGCGGGTGGGTGGATGCGGCGTTGATGCGGGTGGCCGATGTAATGCTGGCGCTGCCGTATCTGCTGATCGCGCTGGTGGTGGTGAGCGTGCTGGGCGCGAGCCTGGTCAATGTCGTGGTGATCATCGTGGCGCTGCGCTGGGCGGGGCTGGCGCGGATCGTGCGGGGCGAGACGCTCGGGATCAAGCAGCGCGACTATGTCGCCCTGGCCCGCGTCGGCGGTGTCGGGCGGGCCGGCATCCTGCTGCGCCATGTGCTGCCCAATGTGATGAACAGCGTGATCGTGGTCTCCACCCTGGGGGTGGGGACGGTGATCCTGTTCGAGTCGGCGCTGAGTTTCCTCGGCGTCGGCGTCCCGCCGCCGACCGCGACCTGGGGCGGCATGGTGGCGGACGGGCGGGGCAGCATCGGCAGCGCCTGGTGGGTGTCGCTGTTCCCCGGCCTTGCCATCACCGCGGTGTGCCTGGCCTGCAACCTGCTCGGCGACTGGCTGCGCGAAGTGTTTGATCCTAAATCAATGCGGGCATGAAAGCCCGAACCGGGAGGAAGACGATGCGACGGATTCTGATGACGGGCGCCGCCCTGGCCGCCCTGGCCGCCCCGCCCGCCATGGCGCAATCCCTCGTCTTCGCCATCAACAACCTCGGCGCCGAGACCTGGTGGCCGCAGGACATTTCCCAGAACAAATACATTACCTCCAACCTCGGTGACCCGCTGATCCGCCTCGCCGCCCCCTATTCCCTCGAGCCGGCGCTGGCGACGGGCTGGTCGATGTCCGAGGACGGGCTCAGCTACAGCTTCCCACTGCGCGCCGGCGTCGTCTTCCACGACGGCAGCCCGCTCACGCCGGACGACGTGATGTTCACCTTCGCGCCGGCCAACGTGGAGAAGTTCGTCGGCTTCTCCGCCATCAAGGGCGGCAACCTCGTCAGTATCGAGGCCCAGGGCAG
Source organism: uncultured Rhodospirillales bacterium (assembly GCA_903928895.1). GTDB lineage: Bacteria > Pseudomonadota > Alphaproteobacteria > Acetobacterales > Acetobacteraceae > CAIYPH01. Next base: position 33,653 of record CAIYSR010000038.1, read on the forward strand.
CACGGTGGTGATGCACCTGAAATCCCCCGTGCCGGCCTTGATGGACAACTACATCTCGCGCGCCTCGATCTGGCCCAAGGCCTATGTCGAGCGATTCGGCATCGAGGGCTTCAACAAGCGGCCGGTGGGCGCCGGGCCGTTCCGCTTCGTCGAGCACGTCAAAGGCCAGCATGTGAAGCTGGCGGCTTGGGAGCGCTACTACGGCGACCAGCCGCAGGTGAAGGAGATCACCTTCCGCGTCATCCCCGAAGCCGCCACCCGCATCGCCATGCTGCGCACCGGCGAGGCCGATATCACCTACAACGAGATCGGCGCCACCACGGGCGAGCTGAAGAAATACGCCATGCGCGGCCAGCCCTACGGCCAGCCCGCCCAGGCCGCGCTGATATTCAACAGCCTGCTGAACCCCGAGCGCAGCCCGGGCCGTTTCGACGACATCAGGGTGCGCCAGGCCCTCACCCTCGCGGTGGATCGCAAGGTGATCGCCGATGCCGTCTATTTCGGCGCCGCCACGCCCGCCGCCCTGCCCGTGGTGGGCACCCGCATGCCGTTCTACGACACGAAATTCGCCCCGCTGCCCCACGATGTGGCGCGCGCGAAAAAGCTCCTCGCCGATGCAGGCTACCCCCAGGGAATGCAATTCGATTTCGTCGCCGCCACCACCAACAAGGACCTTGCGGTGCTGCTGGTCTCGTTCTGGCAGCGGGTGGGCATCAAAGCCAATTTGAACCTGCTCGATCCGGTCTCCCTCAGCCGCGCCTGGTGGCAGCGCACCCTGCAAGGCGACCAGGTGATGTTGGTCGGCGGTCTCGCCAATGGCATGGCAAGCGCGGTCTACATCAACTCCAAGTCCCAGGTCGCGATGTATGCCTCCCCCGCAACCGACACCTTGTTCGCCCAGGGCATGGCCATCATCGATCCCGCCAAACAGATCACCTGGCTCCACGATACCCTGCTTCCGGCCATGAACGACCTCTACCCGATCGCCCCAGTGCTGGAATACCAGGAGGGCGTCCTCGGTCTCGGCCCCAAGGTGAAAAGCTGGGACCGCTTCGACCTGCACAGCTTCGGCCTGCAATGGCTGGTTCCGAAGTGACACGCCCGCTTCTTGAAGTCGAGAACCTCCGGGTCGAACTCGCCACCCGCTCCGGCCTGGTCCACGCCGTCGACGGCGTCAGCTTCCACCTCGAAGCCGGCGAGACCCTGGGCATCGTCGGCGAAAGCGGCTGCGGCAAGACCATGACGGCCCTTGCCCTGCAACGCATGCTGCCCCGCCCCGGCGGGCGCATCGCCGGCGGCGCCATCCGCCTCGGCGGCGAGGACCTGCTGGCCAAATCCGAAGCCGAGATGCGCGACATCCGCGGCCGCGACATGGCGATGATCCTGCAGGACCCGATGTCCTCGCTCAATCCGGTGATGAGCATCGGCGCCCAGGTCGCCGAGCCCATCCGCGCCCACCAGCGCCCCACCCGCGACGGGCTCCACGCCGCCGTCCTGCGCATGCTCGATGCCGTGCGCATCCCCTCGCCCGCCGCCCGTGCGGGGGACTACCCGCACCAGATGTCCGGCGGCATGCGCCAGCGCGTGGTCGGCGCCATCGCGCTGTCCTGCCGCCCGCGCCTGCTGATCGCCGACGAACCCACCACCGCGCTCGACGTCACCATCCAGGCCCAGTACTTGGCCCTCCTGAAGGATCTCCAGCGCGACACCGGGGTGGCGATGATCCTGATCACCCATGATTTCGGCATCGTCGCCAAGATGTGCGACCGCGTCGCCGTGATGTACGCCGGCCGCATCGTCGAGACCGCCGACGTCCGCACCCTGTTCGACCGCCCGGCCCACCCCTACACGCGGGCCCTGCTCGAGGCCCTGCCCTCGATGGAACAGCGCAGCGCCCGCCTGATGGTGATCGACGGCCAACCGCCCGACCTTCGCGCGCCCCCCTCCGGCTGCCGCTTCGCGCCGCGCTGCACCCTGGCCACCACGGCGTGCCTGGCAGAATACCCCGCCGCCACCACGCTGAGCCCCGGCCACGTCGCCCACTGCATCCGCGCCGGTGCGCCATGAGTGCACCTCTGCTCGAAATCGACAACCTGCACAAACACTTCCCGGTCCGCCGCGGCCTGCCGCTGCTCGGCACGCTGCAACAGGTGCATGCCGTCGATGGCGTGACCTTCTCGATTGCGCGCGGCGAGACCTTCGGCATCGTCGGCGAAAGCGGCTGCGGCAAGACCACCCTCACCCGCGTCATCCTTTTGTTGGAAGCCGCGACCTCCGGCGAGATGCGGTTCGACGGGCGCGGTGTCAACGGGATCGGCGGCGGCGCACTGCGCGACTACCGCCGCGCGGTGCAGGCCGTCTTCCAGGATCCCAATAGCGCGCTCAGCCCGCGCATGCGGGTGGGGGACATCGTCGGCGAACCGATGCGCGCCATCGGCACGCACTCCGCGGCGGATCGCCGCATCGAGGTCGAGCGGCTGCTCAAGACGGTCGGCCTCCGCGACAACGCAGCCAGCGCCTATCCGCACGAGTTCTCCGGCGGGCAGCGCCAGCGCATCGCGATCGCGCGCGCGCTCTCCACCAAACCGCGGCTGATCGTGCTGGACGAGCCGATCTCCGCCCTCGACATTTCCATTCGCGCCCAGATCATGAACCTGCTGCGCGACATCCAGGATGCGACCGGCACGGCCTTTCTGCTGATCGCCCATGACCTTGCCGTCGTGAAGCACATGAGCACCCATGTCGGCGTGATGTATCTTGGCAAGCTTGTCGAGACTGGCCCGGCCGACTCGCTCTACCGCCGCCCGCTGCATCCCTACACACGCGCACTGCTCGCCGCCGCCCTGCCCGCCCGGCCCGACCACGAGGACGCTCCGCCGCCGCTTGCGGGGGAATTGCCGAGCCCATTCGCGCCGCCGTCAGGCTGCCGCTTCCGCACCCGCTGCCCGATTGCCGAGGCGCGCTGCGCCGCTGCCGAGCCAACACTGCGTCCCATGGGCGACGGGCAATCCGTCGCCTGCCATCGCGTTTGAGGAGAGTCCGCATTTTATGCCAAGCCCGAAAGGAATGACGCTTTCTTGACGGAGCAGGGACGCGCTTCTTTTTTGAAAAAAGAAGCAAAAAACTTCCAATTCTTTAAGTTCCGCGTTCCCTCATAGGCAAAGAATGAGTCCCACCGAAGATTGGGATAAAGTTTTTTTGTTTCTTTTTTTTCAAAAAATGAAACGCTTCCTTCCTCCCTGCTCTTCCTTTCCCGCGACCAGCAAAGGTCAATGTTTAACGGCGTTGATCCCAGCCCGCGCGGCCTGGCTCCGGTGCTGAACGCGACCGATCGGCCGCCCTGCCGCGGCAGGGCGACGTTGCGGGGAGGGCGGGTTGGCGTTCTACTGAGCGCGACCGCGCTGTCGCGGCAGGATGTTGGGAGGGTGCGATGGAGCAATTTGCGGGCAGGACGGCGTTGATCACCGGGGGCGCGAGCGGGATCGGGCTGGGGATGGCGCGAGCTTTCCTTGCGGCGGGGCTGAGGGTTGCGATTGCCGACATCAACGAAGCCGCGTTGGACGCAGCCAGGGCGGCTTTGCCCGAGCTGGGCATGGCGGTGAAGCTGGATGTGACCCGCGCGGCGGATTGGGAGCGCGGGCTGGACGCGGTGGAAGCGGCGCTCGGTGGGGTGGAGATCCTGTGCAACAACGCGGGGGTGGCGCAGGGGCGGTTTGCCGACGGGCGGGAGATGACGGTGGCCGCGATGCCGGAGGCGTTGTGGCGGATGGTGCTGGAGATCAATGCCACCGGCACGTTCCTCGGCGCGCAGGCGGCAGCGCGGCGGATGCTGGCGCGCGGGCAATGGGGGCATATCGTCAACACCGCGTCGACCGGCGGTTTGATGGCGCCGGGCGGGATCGCGGCCTATTGCGCGTCGAAATACGCGGTCGTGGGGCTGTCGGAAGCGATGCGGGCCGAGTTGGCGCCGGCGGGGATCGGGGTGAGCGTGCTGTGTCCGGGTGGTGTGCGGAGCAATTTGTTCGCCAGTTCCGTCGCGGTGCGGGCGGGGGTCCCTGGCGCGTCCGAGGGGTTGGCCACGGTCGGCTCGGAGGCGCTGCGGATCGAGCAGGCACAGCGGATGGACCCGGTGGTCGTAGGCGAGATGGTGCTGCGGGCGATCGCGGGGAACGCGATGTATATCATTCCGCATCCCGAGTATCTTGGACATATCGAGGAGCGCCATGCCGCCCTGGTGGCGGCGTTCGGCGAGTCAGCGCAGCCGGGGTATCGGGATACGGTGGTGACGTTCGAGCGGTTCCGCAATCCGGAGTACGCACGGGCGCCTCGGGCGCAAGCCGCGCGTGCCGCTGAGAAATGACGTGTTCTGCTGGCGCAACGGAAGGGCAGGGGGAGACAGGGCTCCTTCCTGGAAATGACTAGCAAAAGGACCTGAACCTGGTCTTCGCCGCTGCCCTGCGCCGGGTTCGCTCCATGACGTCGTGGTGTCGCCGATGCGCGTCCACCGGACGCGCATCAGCGATGCCATGGTGGCGCTGCTGGCGCTCAGCGCCGGCGGTTACATCCAGTAGGTCGGCACGTTGTAGTAGCTGTCGACCTTGCGGCCGTAGTCCGGTGTCCAGATAAAATCCTGGTCGTTGTCATAGGTGGGCGCGCCTTCGAGCATTTTCTTGTCGAGCTTGACGACATAGCCGCTCTTGGCCGCGTCGTATTTCAGGGTCGCCCAGGGCAGGGGATGGTGCATTTCGCCCATGCCGAGGAAGCCGCCGAAGGACATCACGGCATAGATGGCGCGGCCGGACACCTTGTCGATCATGATATCATCCACGGTGCCGAGCTTTTCGCCGGCCGGGTTGTAGACGTTGGTGCCGTTCACTTTTTCGGCGGAGATGAGATTGTTCGAGGTCATCGAGACGGCGTCGGGCATTGTGGAACTCCTGTGCGATGTGGTGCCAAGGGACCGGATGGCATCCGGGCGGGTGGGGCGCAGGTGCCGGCAACGCGCAGCACCCCGCGCCATCCGGTCACAGGATAGGACGCTGTCGCGGCGGGGCGACACGGTCGGAAATCACTCAGCCCGATGCGGTTGGCGGCGGGGCCCTGCCGGCAGCGCCAGTCGCCCGACCCGGATCGTGGACGAATTCCCCAAGGGCGTGCTTCTCCCTTCAGCCGCCGCGCCGGACCGGACGCACATGGGTGAGAAAGAACCGCAGCATCGCCTGTGAAGCGTCGGGCCCCCGCGGATCGGTAAACGATCCTTCAGCGCTGCCGCCCGACCACGCGTGGCCGCTGCCGTGCACCACCCATTGCTCAAATCTCGGCGGCGCAGTGGAGCCGCCGTAGCGCGTCCGTGAATAGGTCCGGCCGCCGGCCTGCTCCCCCTGCTCGATCGTGGCCGCAAGACGATCGCGCTCGCTCGCGATCGCCTGTGCCAGGACCTGGTCGCCGTTGCCGGGATGCACGGTCGCGTCGTCATCGCCATGGAAGACGATCGTCGGGACGGCGCGACCGCGCGCCGATGCGCCGGCAATGCCCTGGCACGATGACACCGGCGCGCCGCGTCGCATGGCCGCAATCGCCGAGACGATGCCGCTGGCCGCCGCGAAGGGAAGGCCGGAGTGCACGCCCACCGCAGCGTAGAGTTCGGGATAGAGCACCGCCATGGTTGCCGCCATCGCGCCGCCCGCGGACAGTCCGGCGACATAGACCCGCCGCGGATCGACGCTCTGGCTGCGCATGACGGCCCTGGTGATGCCCGCGATCAGTGCCGGTTCGCCACTGCCGTGGCGCTGGTTTTCCGGACGGAACCAGTTCCAGCAGCCTTGTGCGTTCGCCGATGCGGGCTGCTCGGGATAGGCAACCAGGACTCCATGTTCCTCGGCCAGCCGGTTCATCCGAGTGCCGGCGGCAAAATCATCCGGCGACTGCCCGCAGCCGTGCAGCATCACCACCAGCGGCAGCCCGCGGTGCGGGCGAGCCTGTGGGACAAAGAGCTTGTAGCGTCGCGCGCCCTGGCGGTTCCGGAACAATTTCATCTCAAAGCCGGAGCCGTCGGCGCGGGAGATCGAACGACGTTCGCCCGCCGCCATGCCAACACGGGTCAAGGCCTGGCCGAGTGCAAGCACCCAGGCCGGCGGCTTGGCGCTGGCACGGCTGGTTCTGGCCAGCCGCAGCACGCCGCTCGCCTGCATCAACCGCTTCATCGCACGCAGCGTCGGTGATCTACGGACCATGTGGATGCCTTCCAGCGCGATGGGGCCGCCGTCCGGCGATCTGCCGCGGGGTTCAACAAGATATGAGGGCCGGCGCCACACCGGGCGTCAAATCAATGGTCGGTCGACCATGTTATTCGCCCTGGGCGCACAGTAGAGGGCAGGATGGCGGCTTGTCGCGTCACTATTTCGCGCAAGATGTCGTGCGTAATTTCCGATCCTGCCGGGGGTTCAAAAGTCGTGACATGTTCGCTCTCCGCGATCGGCATTGTCGGCCGCGTCACCGCTAGCGCCTGAACCACGCGCAGATGTGCTGCGCGGCCCGGCCGGCCAAATCCGGCACCGCGCCGCGCGGACCCTCACCGGAACGGCGGATCTGTCGCCCGTCGCTTCAGCAATCGCGGCAGCCATGCAAGCTTGGACTGCCGAACCACCAGGAGAACGTCCATGGGTCGCGGAATTCTGCTTTGGCTGATCGGCGTGCCGATTCCGATTATCATCCTCCTTGCGCTGTTCTGGCACTGATCCCCTCCCGCATTGATGCCGGCCCATGAGGAATGGGCCGACACGGCGGAACGCCTCGGTGTGGGGAAGCAGCGCACCGATGTCTGCGCGGCGCCCCTTCGCTTGGCCTGGGTTTGCGGCGTGCATTCGATCCGGGGGCAGCGCGGAACGCTCATCGTCCCGTATGCACACCTCGCCCCGATGCATGAATCAATGACACCATCACTGCGAATTTCGGAAATGACCATGCTCCCCGGTGAGGCAGCTCTTGCCGCAGGCTTCGCCTCGACCGCCTGCGTCCCCATGTCAGTGCCATGAACGCCATCACCGTCAGTCTCGTTGTCGCCCTGTGCGTGTTTGCCGGGGGCGTCGGCGGTTTGGCGCTGCATCGCGTCATGCCCAAGACGCATCTCACAAAGGAGACGCAGGAAGTCATTCGGCTCGGGACCAGCATGTTGTCCGTCGTCGCATCGCTGGTTCTGGGACTTTTGATCGCAACCGCGAAAACCACCTTCGACCGCACCGAGCATGACATTCGCAGCTATGCCGCCGAACTCATCCTCCTCAACGAGACCCTGCGCGACTATGGGGACACTGCGGCGGCGCCGCGCAAACTCCTGCGCGAATACACGTCGCAGCTCCTGGAAGACAACTGGCCAACCGCGTCCGAGCGTCCGGTGGTGATGGAGAATCAAGTGGCCGGTGCCATGCTCGAGCATGTCCGCGAGGCCATCCGCGCGCTCGCGCCGGTGGACGCAGGACAGCGCTGGCTGCAGGATCAGGCACTGCAGATCAACGTCTCGCTGCTGCGTCAGCGCTGGCTGCTGATCGAGCAGGACGGTCCCAGCGTCCAACCCGTCGTGGTCGTCATTTTGGTATCCTGGATCGCGCTGATCTTTGCGACGTTCGGGTTCAACGCGCCACGCAACGGCACCGTTCTGGCCGCATTTCTGATCTGCGCCCTTGCGATCGGCGGTGCCTTCTTCCTCATCCTGGAGATGGATGACCCGTTCGCGGGGGTGCTGAAAATCTCCAGCGCACCCATGGTCAGCGCATTGGCCCACATGGTGCCTTGAGCAGGTCTTCGCCGGAACGCCAACCAGCCGGCATCATCCCACCAGAAGTGCGTCGACAACGTGGACATCGCCGGTGCCGGGGGTGACCAGGACAGGGTTGATATCGCATTCCACAAGGATACCCGCGAAATCGGCTGCGAGGCGGGAGAGGTTTGCGGCCAGGCGGGCGAGCGGGGCGACATCTGTGGCCGGCACGAGGTTGCGGTAACCGCCGAGCAGGGCGCCAAGGCGGGTCGCGCCGATCATCTCGGCGGCCCGGGTATCGCAGAACGGGCAAAGCTCCAGACTGCGGTCCGTCAGCAGTTCAACCATGGTACCGCCGGTTCCGATGGTGAGCAGGGCGCCGAACGGCGGGGCGGCGACGAAGCCGGCCATGGCCTCGATATGGCCGGTGATCTGGCCCTGGAGTTCAAAACCCGTCAGGCGGGCGGTGGGACGGGCCTGGGCGACGTTCGCGGACATGCGGGCGATGGCGGCGACCAGGGCGCCGGGATCGGTGATGCCGAGGGCGACACCGCCGACATCGGAACGATGGGCGATGTCGGGGGAGGCGATTTTCAGGACCAGGGGATAGCCGATGGTCTCGGCGGCGGCGAGCGCGGCAGTTGCGTCGGGCACTTCGGCGGCGCGCACGAAGGGGATTCCGTAGGCGCCGAGCAGGCGGCGGACGAGGGCAGGCGGCAGGGGGCCGGTGTGTTCGGCCACGGCGGCGTGCAGGGCGGCGCGGTCGGGGTGGGCCACGTGTGGCGCAGGTGCGGCGTGCATTGCGCGGGCCTGGCCCAGGGTCGCGAGGTTGCGCAGCGCGATCAGGCCGGCGCGCAGGCCACGCAGGACCGGGATGCCGGCCGCTTCCATCATCTCATGGACACGGGGATGGGTGTTCTCGGCGCTCGGTGAGAGCATCACCACGGGCTTGTCGGTGCGCCCGGCATGGGCGGCGTATTCGCGCATGTGGGGGGTGTAGTTGTTGAGCATTGTCGGGGTCAGGCTGGCCTGGGCATCCTGGACGAAGACCAGCGTGTCGACGCCGGGATCGGCCAGGATGGCGGCGATGGCGGCGCGGTCCTGCTCCGGCGTGTGGTTGACGGTGGCGCCGAGGTCGAGCGGGTTGCTGCCGGCGGCGCCGGACAAGGCAGCGATGATGGACGCACGGGTTTCGGGTGTGAACTCGGCCGGCTTGAGGCCGAGGTCGGCCGCGACATCGCAGGCCAGCGCGGTCTCGCCGCCGGAAATGCCGACGATCCCAAGTCCGGGGCCAAGCCCATGGCCGCGCGGCAGCCGGGAGGTGCCGGCGAAGCACTCCAGGGTGGCGATGAGTTCGTCGTAGTCGCGCGCGGTCGGGATGTTCAGGCCGGCGAAGAAGCGGTCATAGGCCTCGGCGCGGCTGATCATGGCGCCGGTATGGGCCTGCACGGCGCGGTTGCCGACATCGGAGCGGCCGACCTTGAGCACCGCGAGGGACTTGCCGGCCGCAAACACGGCCCGCGCGGCGGCGGCGAATGCTGCGGGGGACTGGATCGATTCCAGCACCACGCCGATCACCTCGGTGCGCGGATCGGTCGCAAAAAAGCGCATATAATCGGGCGCGGTCACCTGGAACTCGCTGCCCATGGTGACGATGGTCGAGATCCCGAAGCCGGAGGAGTTCAGCAGCGAGATCGCGGCCGAGCCGGACTGGGCGATGACGCCGACCTTGCCCGGCCGGGCCTTGGCGGTGCGGGTGGCGGGGTAGAGCGGCATCGCCTCGTGGAGGTCGATCAGCCCCATGCAGTTCGGCCCGTGGATCGCCATCCGGGAGCCATCCGAGACGGCGCGGAAGGCGCGTTCCTGCTCGGCGGTGAAGCCGTTGCTGAACACCACGGCGGAGCGGACGCCGGCGGCATCGAGTTCGACCAGGGCGGCCGCGACCCCGCTCGCCGGGATGGCAACGACGGCGGTGTCGACGCCGGGGGGGAGGGCCGCAATCCCTTGCGCCACCGCCAGGCCGTTGATCTCGGTGGCCGTCGCATGCACCGGTATGATCCGCCCCGCAAAGCCCGCGCCCTGGAGGTTGCCGATGACCTGGTTGCCCTGGGTGGTTCGGGTGGCGGAGGCGCCGAGCACGGCGACCACACGGGGGCGCATGATGGGCCGGACGTCACGGATCATGGCGGTTCAGCCCCGGCGCAGAAAAGTCAGCGCGTTGCGGTAGAACCATTTCTCGAGCACGGCGGGCTTGAGCGGCAGGGCCTCGTATTCGGCGATCAGAGTCTCGAACGAGGTGTTGAAGGTGCTTCGGGAGAGGCCGATCATGATCTTGTCCTGCAGAAGGGTGTTGCCGAATTGCAGGAAGGTTTCCCAGCCCGCGCCGGGCGTGGCGAAATGGCGGGGGCGGTGGGCCGCGGTGTCGCAGTAGAGGTTGGGGTGGCGACGCAGCAGGGCGACCATGTCGGTCACCCAGGGCCAGCCGGCGAGGCCGGCGACGACGCGCAATTCGGGGAAATCCATGCAGACCTGGTCGAGATGGCCGGGGTGACCGATGTCGTAGGGCCGGTCGTTGGCGTAGGTCATCGCGGTATAGACGCGCACGGGCACGTCGAGTTCCACGCACTTGGCGTAGAGCGGGTAGTAGCGCCGGTCCGAGGCGGGAATGCCGTTGTAGAGGGCGACGACGCGCAGGCCGCCGATATTGTGCTCGCGCACCAGGCGCTCGAAGTTGCGCACCCCGGTCATGCCGTCGAGCGGGGAAGTGGCGGAGAGTCCGATGAAGCGGTCGGGATAGGCGGTGCAGAGCCGGGCGAGGGTGGCATTGGAGGAGCCGAGCACACCGAGCACGATGCCGGCCTTGTCCATGTCGGCGATGAAGCGGGTGATCCCGCCATCATCCTCGGGCGGCGGCGGCGGGGCGGCGGCGGAGGCTTCGGGGGAAAGCGGCCGGCCTTTGAAGATGTGCTGGTAGTTGTCGAAGCCGTAGCCGTCGGGGCGCGGCTGGCGGTCGGCGACGGGGTTGCCGGGGCGGGACTGCATGGCGTCCCAGTAGCCGGGCTCCTCTTCGCTGCGGGGGAGGTTGATTTCGAGGTCGATGATGCGCCGCATGGGGCCCTCCGAAGCGGTCATATGACGGGCGCGATGTGAGTGGGACGACCGCCATCCCCCCGCCGAGGGGGATGTGATGCGAACAGGCGTCGGCCGGCCTGTCAATGCGCCAAGGCCATCGCATTGGGTCTGGCGGGTCGGCGGTGGGGGAATGGGTGTCCGGAACTCACTGTTGCTGGGCGTCGAGCCTCATGGTCAGCGCCAAAACCGCCAAACGTGACAGGGTCGAGCAGGCACTTGCCGCCGCCCTACCCCCGTCGGGCGTTCCAGAACAGCGAGTAGTCGCATTCGACGATGCCGGTGATGCCCTTGTGGTAGGCGGTTTTCGGGCGCCAGAAGCCGAGCGGGATCACGGCGACGTCGTCGAGCGCCAGGCGCTGGGCGGCGTCGAAGGCCGCCTGGCGGGCGGATTCGGTGGTGGCGGACATCCAGGTGTCGACCAGGCGTTCCGCTTCGGGGCTGATGTAGGAGCCGGGCCAGCCGCCCTCGGCCAGCCCGCGCGTGAAGTAGCTGATGGCGGGGTTGGCGAGCGAAAGGGCCGCCGCCGAGGTGTGGAAGATGCTCCAGCCGCCTTGCCCGATCGCCGCCTTGGAGGTGCGGCGTTGCATCATGGTGCCGAAATCCATGGAGTCGACCTGCACGTCGAATCCGAGCTGGCGCAGCACGTCGGCGGTGATGAGGCCCTGATTGCCGAGCACGGCGTAGTCGACCGGGTTGATCACGATGACCTTTTCCCCGTTATACCCTGCGGCCTTCACGGCTGCGCGCAGCTTCGTGAAGTCCTTCGGCGCGCCCATCGTGTCCTTGGCGTATTCGGTGACGCCGGGCAGGCCACAGAGGAAGGCGGAGTAGCAGGTCGAATAGCTTTTCTCGTCATCGCCGTGGATGGAGCGGAGGTAGTCCTCCTGGGTGATGGCGTCGCGGACGATGCGGCGAAGGGCTGGGTTGTTGAACGGCGGTATGGCGAAGTTGAACCGGGCGACGGAGCCGAGGCCAAACGGGCTGGTATTGCGCACGACCACGTTGGCGGATTTGGCGAGCCGCGGGGCGAGTTCGAGGGCTGCGGCATCGAGCCAGTCGACCTCGCCGCTTTGCAGCGCGGCGGCGGCGGTCGAGGCATCGGGGATGACGGTCCATTCCAGGCGCTCGAACCAGGCGCGCTTGGCCCCCGAGGTCCACTCCGGAGCCTCCGTGCGGGAGACATAGGCCTCGTTGCGCTGGTAGATCATGCGGCTGCCCGGGACGTACTCGCTGGCGACGAAGCGGTACGGGCCGGAGCCGACGATCTCGGTCACCGGCTTGAACGGATCGCCACTGGCCAGGCGCTCGGGCAGCACGAAGAGCGGGGTGGGCGCGGAATGCGCGAGCGCGTCGACCACCACGCCCATCGGACGCTTGAGCAGGATGCGGAAGCTGCGATCGTCCGGCGTGTCCATGCGGTCGGTGAAGGCGATGAGGGCTTGGCCGAAACTGTCGCGGGCGCCCCAGCGCTTGATCGAGGCAATGCAATCGGCCCCGCGGACCGGCGTGCCGTCGTGGAACTTCAGGCCCTCGCGGAGCCGGAAGGTCCAGATGCGGCTGTCGTCGGAAACCGTGTGGCCCTCGACCATCTGCGGCGTGGGGCGGTTTTTCGCATCCACGCCATAGAGGCAGTCGAACACCGCGAAGCCGTGCACGATGGTCACGCCGGCGGTGCTGATGGAGGGGTCGGTGAAGGAGAGGTTCGCCGACGGGACGAAACGCAGCGTGGTCGCCCGGCTGCTCTGACCGAGCGCCGGACGGGCCAAGGCAGCGGTTGCCCCGGCGAGGACGGTGCGGCGGCGCAGGGCCGTGGTGCGGTTATCGTTCATGGTTGTCGCCTCCCGAATAAGCGCGGATGGAACGTGTCGGCGGTTCGCGGGTGTTCTGCGCCGGCCGCATCACGTCCAGGATCGTGCATCTACACTGCCTTGAACCGCAGTGACTTCCAAGCCCCGCCCCGGTGCCTCTCCTCATACCGCCGGATGATCTTCCGCTACCGCCCGGCCGGAAGCCCCCCGGAAACAGCCCCGCTTTGATGCCGTGTCACCAACCGCCCCGCCCGCGCCTCCGTCGCCCCCGCCCCCCCAACATACGCCGTCTCCCCATTCACCCAGGTCTCGATGATCCCCTCCGCCGGCCGCGTCGGCGCATCGAAATCCGCCGCATCGCGCACCGTCGCCGGATCGAACAACACCAGATCGGCAAACGCCCCAGCCCGGATCACCCCTCGATCCACCATCCCGAATACCCCGGCCGTCCGCCCCGTCATCTTGTGCACCGCCGTCTCCAGGCTGAACAACCCGAGATCCCGCGCATAATGCCCCAAAACCCGCGGAAACGTCCCCCACAGCCGCGGATGCGGGAACGTGTCATGCGGAATCCCATCCGAGCCCACCATGCTCAGATCATGCTTCAAAATCCGCTGCACATCCGCCTCGTCCATCTGGAAATAGATCGCCCCGGCCGGCAACAACCGCTCCGCCGCCCCCTTGTTGTCGGTCCCCCACTCCGCCGCGATCTCATGCAGCCACCGTCCCGCCATCTCCGGATGCGGCACCGACCAGGTGATCTTCACCGGCACATCATCGCGCAACACATGCAGCATCAACACCGTCGACCCAGCAGCATACGGATACACGTCGTACGCCACTTCCTGCGTCCGCGCATTCCTCTCCAGCAGCGCCAACGTCTCGTTCGACCGCCCATAATTCTCCGGCATCGCGCATTTGTGGTGGCTGATCACCACCGGCGCCCCCGCATCGCGTCCGATCTTCAACGTCTCCTCGATCGACTCCAGCACCCCCACCCCTTCGTCACGCATATGCGTCACATACAACCCCCGCGCCGCCCGCAACGCCTCCGCAATCGCAATCACCTCCCCCGTCGGCGCGAACTTGCTCGGCGGATAATACAACCCCGTCGAAAACCCCGACGCCCCCTGCGCCAGCGCATCGCGCAACCGCACCTGCATCGCAGCCGCCTCCCGATCCGTCGCTGGCCTTTGCGTGTCCCCCGCCATCGCCTCCACCCGCAACGTCATATGCCCGATCAACGCATACGTATTGACCGGCGCCGGGCTCCGCCGCAGCTCCTCCGCATACTCCCCGAACTCCCCAAACCGCGCCCACCCATCCGCAAACACCAGGTCCAGCGGCGGCAACGGCCGCATCTTCGGACTGAACCGGATCGGCGACAAAGAAATCCCGCAATTCCCCACCACCACCGTCGTCACCCCCTGCGACATCTTGCAGCCCATGCACGCCGGCCCGCACAACACCGCGCGATCATCATGCGTATGCGCATCAATAAACCCCGGCGCCACCACGCGCCCAGTCGCCATCACCTCCCGGTCCGCCGCCCATCCCCCCAAATCCCCCGTCGCCACAATCCGGTCCCCGGTGACCCCGACATCCCCGTGCACCCGAGCCGCCCCCGTCCCATCAATGATGGTGGCATCACGAAGAATAAGATCACAACGAAGGGCCATGGCGCGGAATCCTGGGATGATAAAAACCAACCCCATCATGCCCGGCATCGGTGCCGATGCAACCGGGCAGGGCAGGGGAGCAAGCAAGGCTCCGCCGGCCAAGGGGCTCGCCCCTTGGAACCCACCCCTACTCGCGGCTGATCCGCCAGCCATCAGATGAAAACACCGGCCTTGCCTTGCGCCGCAGGCAATCAATCCTTGCCGCACGGCTGTGTCAGTCCTGTCGCACAACCACTTGGCTTCGCCCGAGACCGCCCCAAGATCGTGGGATATCAACCGAAGGCCGTCGCCACAACCGCAAGCAGTCAAGGGTTCTTAGGGCCTCACGGCCCTAAGCCGGCGGAGCCTTGCTTGCCGCCTGGATCACCCCAACCGATTGATCCCATCGAACGCCGCTGTCTTGTAGCACTCCGCCAGCGTCGGATAATTGAACACCGTGTTGACGAAATAATCGATCGACCCGCCATGCGCTATCACGGCCTGGCCGATATGAACCAGCTCGCTCGCCCCTTCGCCAATGATGTGCACCCCCAGCAGCGCCCGCGTCTCACGATGGAAAATCAATTTCAGCAGCCCCACCGTATCCCCCAAGATCTGCCCCCGGGCGATCTCGCGATAATTGGCCTTGCCGATTTCATACGGCACCCCGGCCTGCGTCAGCTCCTCCTCGTTGCGCCCCACCGTGGAGATTTCAGGGATGGTGTAGATTCCATATGGAAACAGCCCGGGCTCGCAGCTCTCCTGCACATTGAACGCATGGCACGCCGCCATCCGCCCCTGTTCCATCGAGGTCGAAGCCAGCGACGGAAACCCGATCACATCGCCCACCGCATAGATATGCGGCTGACTCGTCTGATAATGCGCGTTGACCTCCAGCCGCCCCCGCGCATCCGTCGCCACCCCCGCGGCCGGCAGATTGAGGCTCCCCGTCGCCCCGGTCCGCCCGATCGAATACAGCGCCTTCTCGGTCACGATCTGCTTGCCGCTCGCCAGCGTGATCCGCACCCGCTCCCCCCGCTCATCCGTCAGCGGCTCCACCGTCCGCACCTCCTCCCCCAGCCGCAGCGTGATCCAGTTGTGCTGCATGTGGTAGGCCAGATTGTCCGTGATCTCCCGATCGATGAACGGCAGCAGCCGGTCCCGCTTGTCCACCAGCGTCACCCGCACGCCCAGCGTCGCGAACATCGTCGCATACTCGATCCCGATCACCCCCGCCCCGATCACCGTCAATGACCGCGGCAAATCCCGCAGCCGCAAAATATCGTCGCTGATCATCACCGTCTGCCCGTCGAACGGAATCGCCGGATCGCGCGTCGCCACCGTGCCCACGGCGATCACGATCTTCCCCGCCGAAACCTGCTCATGCCCATGCTGGTCCGCCCGCTCCACCGTGATGCTGTGCGGATCGCTGAACGCCGCCGTCCCCGCCAGCAGATCCACCCGATTGCGCATCAACTGATGCCGCAACACGTCGATCTCATGGCGCACCACATGTTCGGTCCGAAAATGCAGGTCCGTCATGGTGATGTTCTGCTTCACCGTATACGCCGCCCCGTACACCCCCCGCTCCCGATGCCCGGACAAATGCATCACCGCCTCGCGCAACGTCTTCGACGGTATCGTCCCCGTATTGGTGCACACGCCGCCCACCACCGCCTGACGCTCCACCACGATCACCCGCCGCCCCAGCTTGGCCGCCTGGATCGCCGCCCGCTGCCCGGCCGGCCCGGATCCGATCACCGCGAGGTCATAATCATACGTCGGCTGGCTCATGGGGTCCCCTCGATGGCGTCAGTGTTGCGGTCGAAAAATTGCCAATGCCCCAACAAGACCCCAGATTCAACGAAATCGCGATGAATCCAGAGCCCACAGGCAAGGATAGACGTTTTTTGCTTCTTTTTTTCAAAAAAGAAGGCCTTCTTTTTTGAAAAAAAGAAGCAAAAAACTTTCTCCCGTTAGGCTCCTCGTAACCCCGCCGTCCCAGCATCATCCAGCACACCAAGTTCCGACACCGCCACCCGATACAGCGCCCGAGCGTCCGCCACCGACACCACCCCGTCCCGCACATCCCGCGCCACCTTCGCCGGCTCCCGCGTCGCCGGATCGCCCATCCCCCCGCCGCCGGGCATCTGCAATATCAACCGGTTGCCATTCGGAATCACCTGATACCCCTTCGTCCGCAGCGTCTCGCCGGACTTCAGCGTCACCGCCCCGTTCGCGCCGAGTCCCCCGCCGTCGCGCCCCTTCGGCGCATTGGCGATCCGGTCGAACGTCGCATTCACCGCGAATTCCAACTCCCCCTTCGTCGAAATCTCCATCGTCTGCCCAAGCCCGCCCCGCGTCCGCCCCGCGCCCGCACTGCCCTCGCGCAACTCCTTCCGCCAGATCACGATCGGCGCCACATTCTCCGTCGCCTCCACCGGCATCGTCCGCACGCCCGACGGAAACGCCGTCGCATCCAACCCATCCAGCCCCGGCCGCGCCCCGGTCCCCCCCGAATTGAACGTGATCACCTCGAAATC
>CAIYSR010000039.1 GCA_903928895.1 uncultured Rhodospirillales bacterium
GCTGGAACCAGTCGCGGCAGGTCACGCGGTTGCCGGTCCAGTTGTGGAAGTACTCGTGCGCGATGATCGCCTCGATCGCCTGATAGTCGCCGTCGGTGGCCGTCGCCGGCTGTGCCAGCACGTATTTGGTGTTGAAGACATTCAGCCCCTTGTTCTCCATCGCCCCCATGTTGAAGTCCGACACGGCGGCGATGTTGAATATGTCCAAATCGTATTCCAGGCCGAACACCTCCTCGTCCCAGGTCATGGACTTTTTCAACGACGTCATCGCGTGGCCGCAGGCATGCTCGTCCCCCGGGCGCACCCAGATCCCGAGCGCCACCTCTCGGCCGGAGCGCGTGGTGAAACGATCCTTCAGCGCCACCAAATCGCCTGCGACCAGCGCGAACAGATAGGCCGGCTTCGGGTGCGGGTCCTCCCAGCGGGCGAAATGCCGCCCGTCCGGCAGATCGCCGGCCGCCACCAGATTGCCGTTCGACAGCAGCACCGGGACGCGCGCCTTGTTGGCGTGGATCGTCGTGCTGTAGCGCGACATCACGTCCGGCCGGTCGGGGAAGAACGTAATGCGGCGGAACCCCTCTGCCTCGCACTGGGTGAAGAAGCTGCCCTTGGACACATAAAGACCGCTGAGCTCGGTATTCGCCGCCGGGTCGATGCGGGTTTCGACCTCCAGCGTGCATGCATCCGGCAGGCCGGCGATGATCAGGTTGCCGTCCAGGAGTTGATACTGGTTGGCACCGAGTGCCTCGCCGTTCAACACCACACGGACCAATGTCAGGCCGTCGCCGTTCAAATGCAGCGGCGCGGTGGGGTCTGCCGCGGGATTGCGCCGCAACGCCAGGCGGGAGGTGACCCGGGTGGCGGCTTCATCCAGGTCGAAAGTCAGGTCCACCTGCTCTACCAGGAAGGAGGGCGGGCGGTACTCGGCAAGGCGCGTCGTCCGGGGCTGCACCGCGGCCGCGCCGTGATGGCTGTCCATCATGGCCCGGCCTTACCGAACGAACCGAAAATGAAACTGCTCGCTATTCGCTTCGATCAGCCTGATAGCAGGAGTGAAGACATCCATCGGCTTCGTCCAGAGGCGATCGTGCTCGATAATGGTGACGTCGTCGACCTTGATTTCGCGCACGCTGACTCTCCCTGTTGGTCCTCCCGATGGTAGCGGTGCGACGGGGATGGGACCAGGGGAGCGAATTCGTATCTCCGCTTCTAGCATTCGACGCCTGGCAGCCTGGCGAGACCCAGGTTTGGTATCCAAACGAGAAAACGCCCGCGAAGGCCAGGCCATCGCGGGCGTGCAAGGTGCGGGGCCGGAGGCGTCTTACTGTCTGGCGGTGTGTCGAGCGGTCGCGGTTGCCCAATTATGGTTGTGCACCAGGCCGTCATCGTAGTTGTCGGGGTGCGGAGCACTTTCCTGGCGATAGCCTGTCACCGTGGTTCCGGTCATCGGGTGATTGCCAGCGAAACGCCTTGTATCCTGGCTTGCGGGAGCGGACATGCCTTCGGGAGAGCGGGTCGGGGCGGTGGATGGGCGCATGAGGAGATCTCCGTTGCTGCGTTGGGCGTGGGTGAATAATTTACCTTGCAGCCGCGAGATGCACGTGGTTTTTTGCGTTTAATGTCGCAATACCGTTGGTGTTTTGACGAATAAGTTCGTAAATCTGTAAACCGTGTAAATTTCAGAGGAGACAAGGCATGGCCCGTGCCTTGATCGGCCGGACGGTCCGCCGCCTGCGCACCGAGCGGGAACTGTCGCAGCAGGCCCTGGCGGCCCGGCTCGGCATTTCCGCGAGCTATCTGAACCTGATCGAGCACGACCAGCGCGCCGTCACCGCCTCGCTGCTGATCAAGTTGGGCGAAACCTTGCAGGTCGATCTCGCCACCTTGTCCGGCAGCGAGGAGCGCCAGATCGAGTTGGGCTTGCGGGAGGTATTCGCCGACGCCCTGCTTGGCGCAGAAGACGTGCCGGAAGACGAAATAGCGGCGCTGGCCGGCAGTGCGCCGAACGCCGCCCGGGCCGTGCTGTCGCTGTATCGTGCCTGGCGCGTGGCGCGCGAGGACAGCGGCGGCATCGCCCTGCCGTCAGGAAGGCGCATTCTGCTGCCGACCGAGGAGGCGCGGGACTTGTTCACCGACCGGTTCAACTATTTCGCCGAACTGGAAAGCGCCGCCGAGGCCATCGCCGCGTCGCTCGGCCCGGTGCTGCCGGCCGAGACCAACCACGCCATCGCCGAGCGTCTTCGCCGGGAGCATGGTCTGAGCGTGACCGTCGGCCCGCTCGATGGGGCCTTGCGTCGCTATGATCCTGCCGCGCGCAGCCTGATGCTGTCGGAAGCGCTGCCGCGCGAAAGCCGCGGCTTCCACATGGCCTTTCAATTGGGACTGCTGGAGGCGCGCGACGCCGTGGAGGCGGAACTGAAACGCGCCGCGCCGTCCTCGCCCGAGGCGGAATCGCTGATCCGGATCGGGCTGCTGAATTACGTCGCCGGCGCGTTGCTGATGCCGTACCAACCGTTCCAGCGCGCGGCCGCATCTTTGCGCCACGACATGGAAGCGCTGGCCGCGCGTTTTGGTGTGTCGTTCGAGCAAGCGTGCCATCGGCTCTCCACGCTGCAGCGGCCCAATGCGTCGGGAAAGACCGGCAACCGCGGCGTGCCGTTCTTTTTTTTGGTTGTGGACCCTGCCGGGACCGTCTCCAAGCGCTTCTCTGCCGCCGGCTTTCCGTTTGCCCGCTACGGCGGCTCCTGCCCGCGCTGGGTGGTCCATTCCGCTTTCGCCACGCCGGGCAGCGTGCAGGTCCAGGTGGCCGAACTGCCGGACGGCGCGGCCTTTCTCTGTTTTGCCCGCACCGTGTCCCACCCCGGCGCGCATTGGGGCGACCCGGCGCCGGTGCATGTGGTGGCCATGGGCTGCGCGATCGAGCACGCCGCCGAGGTGGTCTATGCCGATGGGCTGGACCTCGTCCGTTCGCGGGTGGGCATCGGCTTGTCCTGCCGCCTGTGCGACCGGCAGGATTGCCGGTCCCGAGCCTTCCCGCCGCTGGAGCACCGGCTGTCGCTGGACCCGCTGATTACCGGCGCCAGCCCGTATCAGTTCGAGAAGCGTGGATAGGCCTCCTGCCGTCAGGCAGCTTTGCCGAGCAGGTCGAGGAGACTGTGCATGCGGGCTCCCTGGTCTATGGCGGAAAACAGATAAGTGGGCGTCCAGGCATAGCGGCCTTGCCGGGCGTAGCCGAATTCGTGCAATTGCCGCGCGGTTGCCAGAAAGCGGTCCGTACCGTCTGCCTCTACGATGATGTCGGGGCGCCACCGGCGGATCGTCTGCTCTGCTCCGGCCAGTACGGCGGCTTCGTTGCCTTCCACATCGATCTTGATCAACCCGATCGGTGCATCGAGTGCCATGCCGTCCAGGCTGCGAATGGGGATATCGCAGCCACCTGCCTGAATGCCGCCATTTGCTTGAATCCCGACCGTCCCAAGATTGCCGGGATCGCCGATCCGCACGGATCCGCTGCCGTCTCGTTCCCCGAGGGCCAGGCAATGGGTGCGAACCCGGTCCCCGATCCCATTCGCGGCGACGTTCACTTCCAGCAGGTCGTGATTGGGGCGGTAGGGTTCCATCGCGATGACCTGCGCACCCAGGATCGTGGCAAAGAAGACTGTGTGATTGCCGATATTCGCACCGACATCCACGATGGTCGTGCCAGGCCAATAGATTTCCTGAGCCTTCGCCAGCACGTCCGGCTCGTAGAACCGCCCGGTGCTGCGGATCAGCGTTGCCAGGGGGTCAGGCTCCGGATGGGTCCAGAGTTCGATCCTTCGGCCGAGAAAGTGGAAGACATTTTTCTGCACGCCGGAGCATCCATTTCGCGCAAGTTTTTTACACTCCGGCAGAGCTTGCGCCTGGAGGATTAACGATCCGTTTTCGATGCGGGCTTTCGCCAGCGCGGATCAGTCCGCCACCGATGCGCGCAGGAACTCGTCCATCCGCGCCCGTGCCCGATCCGCCAGCGCACCAGGGAACATCGTGAAGCCATGCGCTCCGCCCGGATAGATCTCCAGTTCCGCCGGGTTGCCGGCGGCGATCCAGCGGCCATGCATGAATAGAGTATCGTCGAGTAGCGCGTCCGACGTGCCGACCGAGAACAGGGCAGGGCATAGGCCGCTGAGATCGGCATAGAGCGGGGAGATATCGGGGGCGCGGCGGTCATATTGGGCTGGCAGGAAGGCGTCGCAGAATTTCTCGATATCGATCGTGCGTAGCACCAGGCGGGTGTTGCCGAACTGGCGCTGGCTCGGTGTCATGGTCAGGTCGAAGGCCCCAAACACCAGGTTGGCGCCGCGAAAGTTGCGAAAGTCATGCTTGTCGCGCATGCGCAGCAGCGTCACCGCTGCCAGATGGCCCCCGGCGCTCTCGCCGCCGATGGTCAGCACGTCGGTACCGAATTCTGCCTTGGCCGATTTCGCCAGCCACAGTGCCACGGCCTCACAATCGTCCGCCCCGGCGGGGTAGGGGTGTTCCGGCGCCAACCGGTATTCGACGCTGATGCATACAAGGCCGGCATTGTCGGCAATACGCTCCAGCATCGGGTCCTGCTGGTCGCACGCGCCCAGCACCCAACCGCCACCATGCAGATGGATATAAATGCCACGTGGGTGCGCTGGGGCAACGATGCGCACCGGGATCCGGTTGCCGTCCGGACCTTCGATCATCCGCATCACCGCGCGCGGTGATTGCGGAGTGGGCGGGAACGGTCCGCGGCCCTGCCGACGTGCTTCACGCACCGTTTCGGCGCCCACGTCCCACCATTCCGGCATGCCATCCATGGCTGCCACGATCGCGGCGTTCAATGCCCTAGTTTCGGCGTCGATGACATCGTCGGCAAACAATTCGGGATTGAAACGCGTGTGCGTCATGGGGCGCTCCGGCTGGGATCAGGAGGAAGGACTATAGACAAGCCGTCCCGCACCGCCATCCAGGCACGTTTCTGCGCGACGACGGCTCGCGAAATTTGGATTGTTCTCGCGGACGGGTGACATGTGATGCCGCCTGCCTCAGGAGGGCGCAAAAATTGCACAAAGTTTATGCGACGGCTGGCATCGGCCGGCGCGGCCTCTGAAACGGGCCGGCACTTTCCGCATAACACTTTGAAATAACGACCATTACCTCTGATGGCACGGACCTTGCGTTGTTGCGATCAGGTGGGGTCGTTCGCGCGCAGTGTGTGGGCGTCAGGCACCTTGGCTTCATGTCACTACGAACAACACGGGGAAGTCTAATGACAATCGCTAAGAATTGGCTCACGCGGCGGGCGATGGGGGCACTCGGTTTGGCCGCCATGGCCGCCGCTGCCATCGGCTCCACACCGGCGCAGGCCCAGGGAACGGGAACGATCAAGGTCGGCATCCTGCATTCACTCTCAGGCACCATGGCCATCAGCGAGACCACGCTGAAGGACGTCATGCTGATGCTGATCGAGGAGCAAAACAAGAAGGGCGGCCTGCTCGGCAAGAAGCTGGAAGCCGTAGTGGTCGATCCCGCTTCCAACTGGCCGCTGTTCGCCGAAAAGGCACGCGAACTGATCAGCGTGCAGAAGGTCGCCGCGGTATTCGGTTGCTGGACATCGGTTTCGCGCAAATCCGTGCTACCGGTGTTCGAGGAACTGAACAACATTCTGTTCTACCCCGTCCAGTATGAGGGCGAGGAGAGCAGCAAGAACGTCTTCTACACCGGTGCGGCGCCGAACCAGCAGGCGATCCCGGCAGTTGATTACCTGGCCGAAAACGAGAAGGTGCAGCGCTGGGTGCTGGCCGGCACCGACTATGTGTATCCGCGCACGACCAACAAGATTCTTGAAGCCTACCTGAAGTCGAAGGGCGTCAAAGACGAGGACATCATGATCAACTACACGCCGTTCGGCCATAGCGACTGGCAGAACATCGTGGCCTCGATCAAGAAGTTCGGCACCGCCGGCAAAAAGACCGCCGTCGTCTCCACCATCAACGGTGACGCCAACGTCCCCTTCTACAAGGAACTCGGCAACCAGGGCGTCAAGGCGACCGACATCCCGGTCGTGGCCTTCTCCGTCGGCGAAGAAGAACTCGCCGGCATCGACACCAAGCCGCTCCTCGGCCATCTCGCCGCCTGGAACTACTTCCAGTCCGTCAAGAGCGCCGACAACACCGCCTTCATCGCCAAGTGGAAGGCCTACACCAAGAACCCCAAGCGCGTGACCAATGACCCCATGGAAGCCCACGTCATCGGCTTCGCCATGTGGATCAAGGCGGTCGAAAAGGCCGGCACCACCGACCCGAAGGCCGTCATCGACGCCATGATCGGCATCTCGGTGCCGAACCTGACCGGCGGCACCTCCGCGATGATGCCGAACCACCACATCACCAAGCCCGTCCTGATCGGCGAAGTGAAGGCGGACGGCCAGTTCAACGTGGTCTGGCAGACCAAAGGCACCGTGGTGGCCAACGAGTGGTCGCCCTACCTCGAAGGCTCCAAGGACCTGATCGCCGACTGGCGCGCGCCGCTTTCCTGCGGCAACTTCAACGTCGTCACCGGCAAGTGCGGCGGCGCCTCCAAGTAATCTCTGCCCCGGAGCGGCCCACCCGGCCGCTCCGGACCCGCCTGAATGGATAAAGTTTTTTTGTTTCTTTTTTTTCAAAAAAAGAAAGCCCTTCTTTTTTGAAAAAAAGAAGCAAAAAACTTTTGCCCGTTTAAGATAACGGCCACACGGGATACCGAAATGTCTGTGCTCCTGCGCCTGCTGGTGCTGTTCTGTCTGGCCTTCGCCGGGCCGGCACAAGCCCAAGACGACCCCTTCGCCCTGCTCGCCGGCGACAATTTCGACGACATCCGCCACGGCATCGAACAACTCGCCACCTCCGGCAACTCCCAGGCCGCCGCCGTCATCACCGCCCTCCAGGAAGGCGCCCTCTACGCCGGCCCCGACGCCGCCCTCCTCATCAAGCAGGACGAAACCTGGCTCGACGCCCGCACCGGCAAACCCGCCGCCGACGTCGCCGAAGACGCCCTCACCGCCGTGCCCATGAACAACGGCGTCCGCCGCGCCGCCGAAGCCGCCATGGGCAGCCTCGAACTCTTCTCCCCCGACCCCGCCACCCGCCGCCACGCGGCCGAAGCCGTGCTGAAATCCCGCGACGCCGCCTCCCTGCCCGGCCTCGCCCGCGCGCTGCAAACCGAGCCCGACGCCGGCACCCGCCTGGTCATGCAACAAGCCGTCGCCGCCGCCACCCTGGCCTCCCCCGACGCCTCCGAGCCCGACCGCCTCGCCGCCGTCAACACCCTGCGCACCCGCGGCGATCTCGACGCCCGCGCCATGCTCGCCTCGCTCACCGACCAGCCCCCCTCCGTCCGCGAAGCCGCTGCCACCGCCGTCATCGCGATCGACCGCATGCTCCAGCTCTGGGGCCTGCTCCAGGGCGTCTTCTACGGCCTCTCGCTGGGCTCCGTCCTCCTCCTCGCCGCCGCCGGCCTCGCCATCACCTTCGGCGTCATGGGCATCATCAACATGGCCCACGGCGAAATGGTCATGCTCGGCGCCTACACCACCTTCGCCGTGCAGGAGCTAATTCGCGCCCACGCCCCCGGCCTCTTCGGCGCCAGCCTCTTCATCGCCGTGCCGCTGGCCTTCCTCGTCTCCGGCGCCGTCGGCGTCGCCGTCGAACGCGGCATGCTCCGCTTCCTCTACGGCCGCCCGCTCGAAACCCTGCTCGCCACCTGGGGCCTCTCGCTGGTCCTCCAGCAGACCATCCGCAGCCTCTTCGGCGCCTCCAACCGCGATGTCGGCACCCCCCAATGGATGAGCGGCGCCACCCAATGGGGCGGCCTCACCATCACCTATAACCGCCTGGTCATCATCATCTTCGCGGCCCTCGTCATGGCCGCCCTGATGGCAGCGCTGCGCTACACCGCCCTCGGCCTGCGCATGCGCGCCGTCACCCAGAACCGCCGCATGGCCGCCTCCATGGGCATCCGCACCCCCTGGGTCGACGCAATGACCTTCGGCCTCGGCTCCGGCGTCGCCGGCATGGCCGGCGTGGCATTGAGCCAGATCGACAACGTCAGCCCCAACCTCGGCCAGGGCTACATCATCGACAGCTTCATGGTCGTGGTCTTCGGCGGCGTCGGCAATCTCTGGGGCACCGTCGTCAGCGCGCTGACGCTCGGCATCGTCAACAAATTCCTCGAACCCCTCGCCGGCGCCGTCCTCGGCAAGATCGTGGTCCTCGTCCTGCTGATCCTCTTCATCCAACGAAAACCCCGAGGGATGTTCCCCATCAAGGGCCGGGCCGTCGAATCATGAACCGCACCGCAACCATCCTCTGCCTCGCCGTCATCCTCGGCGGCACGGCCCTCCTCGCCTTCGGCAACGCCACCGGCGCCGTCCCCACCTACATCATCTCTCTCGTCGGCAAATACCTCTGCTTCGCCATCCTGGCCCTCGCCGTCGACCTGGTCTGGGGCTTCGCCGGCATCCTCTCCCTCGGCCACGCCGCCTTCTTCTCCCTCGGCGGCTACGCCATGGGCATGTACCTGATGCGCCAGATCGGCACCCGCGGCGTCTACGGCAACCCTGTACTGCCCGACTTCATGGTCTTCCTCAACTGGAAGGAACTGCCCTGGTACTGGACCGGCTTCGACAACCCCCTCTTCGCCATCCTCATGGCAACAGCAGTCCCCGGCCTCCTCGCCTGGGTCTTCGGCTGGTTCGCCTTCCGCAGCCGCGTCTCCGGCGTCTACCTCTCCATCATCACCCAGGCCATGACCTACGCCCTCCTCCTCGCCTTCTTCCGCAACGACATGGGCTTCGGCGGCAACAACGGCCTCACTGATTTCAAGGACATCTTCGGCTACCCCCTGCAATCCGACAGCGTCCGCCGCGCCCTCCTCATCGCCAGCGCCGTCCTCCTCGCGGCCTCCCTCCTCACCGCGCGCTACGTGGTCACCAGCCGCTTCGGCAAAGTCCTCATCGCCGTGCGCGACACCGAAAGCCGCACCCGCTTCCTCGCCTATCGCCCCGAGCGCTACAAACTCTTCGTCTTCGTGCTCTCCGCCGTCATGGCCGGCATCGGCGGCGCCCTCTACGTCCCCCAGGTCGGCATCATCAACCCCTCCGAATTCGCGCCGGGCAACTCCATCGAAGCCGTCATCTGGGTCGCCGTCGGCGGCCGCGGCACCCTCGTCGGCGCCATCCTTGGCGCCATCCTGGTCAACGCCGGCAAAACCTACTTCACCGGCGCCATCCCCGAATTCTGGCTCTTCGCGCTGGGCGCCCTCTTCATCCTCGTCACCCTCCTGCTCCCCAAGGGCATCCTCGGCCTCTTCTCCAGCCGTTCGGAGCGCAAATCATGAGCACCGACACCATCCTCTACCTCGACGGCGTCTCCGTCTCCTTCGACGGCTTCAAAGCCCTCAACGCCCTCTCCCTCTACCTCCAGAAGGGCGAAATGCGCGCCGTCATCGGCCCCAACGGCGCCGGCAAAACCACCATGATGGACGTCATCACCGGCAAAACCCGCCCCGACGACGGCCGCGTCATCTTCGGCAACAAAACCGACCTCACAGCCCTCGATGAACCCGCCATCGCCGAACTCGGCATCGGCCGCAAATTCCAGAAACCCACTGTCTTCGAACCCCACACCGTCTGGGACAACTTCCTCCTCGCCCTCTCCGGCGACCGCCGCCCCCGCTTCACCCTCTGGGCCCGCGAAACCGCCCATGAACGCGAGCGCATCGACGCCCTTCTCGAAACCACCCGTCTCACCGAACACCGCAACCGCCGCGCCGGAGACCTCAGCCACGGCCAGAAACAATGGCTCGAAATCGGCATGCTCCTCGCCCAGGAACCCGAACTCCTCCTCGTCGACGAACCCGTCGCCGGCATGACCGACCATGAAACCGAGCAAACCGCCGACCTCCTGCGCGAAATCAACCGCACTCGCTCCGTCGTCGTCGTCGAACACGATATGCACTTCGTCCGCGCCCTCGGCGTCAAAGTCACCGTCCTGCACGAAGGCTCCGTCCTCTCCGAGGGGACCATCGACCACGTCAGCTCCGACCCCCGCGTGGTCGAAGTCTACCTCGGGCGCTAGAGCATGACCTCCGTTCGACAGGCTTCAGGCAAGCAAGGCTCCGCCGGCCAAGGGCCTCAAGGCCCTTGGAACCCATCCATTCTCTTGGCTGGATCACCGGCCTTCAGCCGCCATCCCACCATCCCGCCGCGATCCCTGGCGAAGCCCATCAATCCCTGCGACCGCACCGATCCGCGTGCGAGCCCCAGGACCGATTGCCTGCGGCGCCAAGAAAGACGTTACCACCCGAAGGTCATCGCCCCAGCCGCGAGCATGGATGGGTTCTTAGGGCCTCACGGCCCTAAGCCGGCGGAGCCTTGCTTCTCCACTAAAGGCGTTCCATCCCAATGCTAGAAGTCAAAAACGTCGTCCTCCACTACGGTGCCGCCCTCGCCCTGCGCGATGTCTCCCTCACCGCCACCGTTGGCGAGGTCACTTGCCTCCTCGGCCGCAACGGCGTCGGCAAGACCAGCCTGCTCCGTGCCATCACCGGCGCCCATCCGGTCTCGTCCGGCACCATTCTCTGGGAGGGGGCCGACATCACGAAGCTCCCCCAATTCGAGCGCGCCCGCCGCGGCATCGCGACGGTGCCCCAGGGCCGCGACATTTTTCCGTTGCTGACGGTCCGCGAAAATCTCGAAACCGGGTTCGCGGTCCTCCCCCGTGGCGCCCGGAAAATTCCGGACGAGATGTTCGAGCTGTTCCCCATTCTGAAAACCATGCTCGGCCGGCGTGGCGGCGACTTGTCGGGCGGCCAGCAGCAGCAGCTCGCCATTGCCCGCGCCCTCGTCATGAAGCCTCGCCTGCTCGTGCTCGATGAACCCACCGAGGGCATCCAGCCCAGCATCATCAAGGACATCGGCCGCATCATCGAGCTTTTGCGCAGCCGCGGCGAGATGGCGATTCTCCTGGTCGAGCAGTATTTCGACTTCGCCCACGCCTTGGCCAGCCGCATCGCCGTGATGGACCGCGGCGACATCGTCCTCGACGGCCGCCCCGCTGACCTCGACGAGGACGACGTCCGCCGCCGCGTCTCGGTGTAAACGGATGAAGTTTTTTGCTTCTTTTTTTCAAAAAAGAAGGCCTGTTCTTTTTTGAAAAAAAGAACCAAAAAACTTTTATCCATTAAGGCGTAAGGGAGAACGATCCAGGTGCTGCAGACCCTCCCCCGGCACCAGCGCGCCCAAGGCGAGCTTCGCGTCACCGTGGGCCTGCGTGACGGCCGCACCGTCCTGCGGGACCTGCGCCAACAGGGCTGCATGAAGGCGAGGTTCCCCCACCCCATCGATGCCCACGAAACCGTCACCTTGAACACGTCCGGGGGCGTCACCGGCGGCGACCACCTTGAAACCCACCTCCACGTCGAACCCGGCGCCTCCGCCCTCTTCGCCAGCCAGGCCGCCGAGCGTTTCTACCGCGCGCTGCCCGCCAACACCCCCGCCCACATCCGCACCACGCTGACCATCGGGGCCGGCGCCACCGCCGAATGGCTCCCCCAGGAAACCATCCTGTTCGAAGCCTGTGCCGCCACGCGCACGCTGGAGATCGACATAGCGCAGGATGCCAGCGTGCTCGGCCTCGAAGCCCTGGTCTTCGGCCGCACCGCCATGGGCGAAACCCTCCACGCCGCCCGCCTCAACGACACCATCCGCATCCGCCGCGCCGGCCGCCTCATCCTGCACGACGCCATCCGCCTCGACGGCCCCGCCGATGTGCTGAACGCGACATCTTCCGCCAACGCCAACCGCGCCACCGCCACCATCTTCCACGTCGCCCCCGACGCCGAATCCCGTCTCGACGCCCTGCGCGCCGCCTGGGAGCACGCCCCCGCCGAAACCGGCGCCAGCGCCTGGAACAACATGCTGATCGCCCGAATCCTGGCCCAGGATGCCGCCGCCTTACGCGCGACCATCACGATGGGTCTCAATCAACTCCGCGACGGCCGCCCTTTGCCGCGCGTCTGGATGTGCTGAGGAAACCGCCATGAACCTGACCCCCCGCGAAAAAGACAAGCTCCTGATCTCCATGGCGGCCAACGTCGCCCGCCGCCGCCTCGAACGTGGCGTCAAGCTCAACCACCCCGAGGTCATCGCGCTCATCACCGACTTCGTCATCGAAGGCGCCCGCGACGGCCGCTCGGTCGCCGACCTCATGCAGGCCGGCGCCCACGTCATCACCCGCGACCAGGTCATGCCCGGCATCGCCGAGATGATCCACGACGTGCAGGTCGAAGCCACCTTCCCCGACGGCACCAAACTCGTCACCGTGCACGAGCCGATCCGATGAACACCCCCACCGCCACCGTCGCGCAGGTCTCCCCCGACACGCCCGAAGCCGCCGCCCTCATCGCGGCCGCCGAAGCCGAACTCGCCCTGAACTACCCCCCCGAACACCGCCACGGCCTCGCGGTCGACGCCCTGATCGCGCAGAACGCCCGCTTCTTCGTCATCTCCCACGAGGACGAACCCGCCGGCTGCGGCGGCTACGTCGTCTTCGCCCCCGGTCACGCCGAACTCAAACGCATGTTCGTCGCCCGCCCCCATCGCGGCCACGGCCTGTCCCGCGAAATCCTCCACGCCATCGAAACCGCCGCCGCCGCCGAGGGCATCACCCGCATGTTCCTCGAAACCGGCACCCTCCAATCCGAAGCCCTCGCCCTCTACCTCAGCGCCGGCTACCACGTCCGTGGCCCCTTCGGCGCCTACGCCGAAAGTCCTGTCAGCGTCTTCATGGAGAAGCCCCTATGATCCCCGGAGAAATCTTCACCGTCCCCGGCGACATCGAACTCAACGCGGCCCTCCCCCGCACCACCCTCGTTGTCGCCAACACCGGCGACCGCCCGATCCAGGTCGGCAGCCACTACCACTTCGCCGAAACCAACCCGGCGCTGCACTTCGACCGCGCCGCCGCCCGCGGCCAGCGCCTCGACATCGCCGCCGGCACCGCCGTCCGCTTCGAACCCGGCCAAACCCGCGACATCACCCTCGTCCCCTACCAAGGCACGCGCACCGTCTACGGCTTCCGCGCGGAAATCCAGGGAGCCCTGTAATGGCCCGCATCACCCGCCGCGCCTACGCCGACATGTTCGGCCCCACCACCGGCGACCGCATCCGCCTCGCCGACACCGACCTCATCATCGAAGTCGAACGCGACCTCACCACCTACGGCGACGAAGTCAAATTCGGCGGCGGCAAAGTCATCCGCGACGGCCAGGGCCAGTCCCAGTTCACGAATGCCGAAGGAGCCGTCGACACCGTCATTACCAACGTCGTCATCCTCGATCACTGGGGCATCATCAAAGCCGACGTCGCCATCAAGGAAGGCCGCATCCACGCCATCGGCAAAGCCGGCAACCCCGACGTCCAGCCCGGCGTCACCATCATCATCGGCCCCGGCACCGAAATCATCGCCGGCGAAGGCAAAATCCTCACCGCCGGCGGCATCGACAGCCACATCCACTTCATCTGCCCCCAGCAGGTCGAAGAAGCCATCGCATCCGGCGTCACCACCCTCATCGGCGGCGGCACCGGCCCCGCCACCGGAACCTCCGCCACCACCTGCACCCCCGGCCCCTGGCACCTCATGCGCATGCTCCAGGCCGCCGAAGGCCTCCCCGTCAACCTCGCCTTCTCCGGCAAAGGCAACGCCTCCCGCCCCGCCGCCCTCGTCGAAATGATCCGCGCCGGCGCCTCCTCCCTCAAACTCCACGAAGACTGGGGCACCACCCCCGCCTCCATCGACAACGCCCTCACCGTCGCCGACGAATTCGACGTCCAGGTGATGATCCACACCGACACGCTGAACGAATCCGGCTTCGTCGAAGACACCATCGCCGCCTTCAAAGGCCGCACCATCCACGCCTTCCACACCGAAGGCGCCGGCGGCGGTCACGCGCCGGACATCATCAAAGTCGCCGGACTCCCCAACGTCCTGCCCTCCTCCACCAACCCCACCCGCCCCTACACCGCCAACACCCTCGATGAGCACCTCGACATGCTCATGGTCTGCCACCACCTCGACCCCGCCATCCCCGAAGACGTCGCCTTCGCCGAATCCCGCATCCGCAAGGAAACCATCGCCGCCGAAGACATCCTCCACGACCTCGGCGCCCTCTCCATGATCTCGTCCGACAGCCAGGCCATGGGCCGCGTCGGCGAAGTCATCATCCGCACCTGGCAAACCGCCCACAAAATGAAAACCCAGCGCGGCCCCCTCGAATCCGACGGCCCCGCCGACAACCTCCGCGCCAAACGCTACATCGCCAAATACACCATCAACCCCGCCATCGCCCAAGGCCTCTCCCACGAAATCGGCGACATCGCGCCGGGCAAACTCGCCGACCTCGTCCTCTGGACCCCCGCCTTCTTCGGCGTCAAACCCGACCTCGTCATCAAAGGCGGCTCCATCGCCGTCGCCCCCATGGGCGACCCCAACGCCTCCATCCCCACCCCCCAACCCGTCCACTACCGCCCCATGTTCGCCACCCTCGGCAAAGCCCTCGCCCCCTCCTGCATCACCTTCCTCCCCCAAGCCGCCATCGCCGACAACCTCCCCCAAAAACTCGGCCTCTCCCGCCTCATCTCCCCCGTCCACACCACCCGCTCCATCGGCAAAGCCGACATGATCCACAACCACGCCACCCCCAACATCGAAGTCGACCCCGGAACCTACGAAGTCCGCGCCGACGGCACCCTCCTCACCTGCGAACCCGCCACCACCCTCCCCATGGCCCAAAGATACTTCCTTTTCTAAACCTCCCTTCCCCCTCTCCCACTTGTGGGAGAGGGCCGGGGTGAGGGCCTACCCACCCAAAGAACCCAACCCCCAAAAGCAAAGCAAGCGCGTTCTTTTTTGCAAAAAAGAACCAAAAAACTCTCACCCATCAGAACCTTACTTCGTAGGATGGGTAAGCGAAGCGCCACCCATCACCCTCCCCCCCAAATCACCCCCGCCGCCCACCCCGCCCCAACGCCACCCGATGCGCCGCCCCCAAAGCCACCC
>CAIYSR010000040.1 GCA_903928895.1 uncultured Rhodospirillales bacterium
CCCAACATCGCGACACAGGTCCATCCCGACGTTGACTCATGTTCCCGATCCGCATGCAACCAGCATCAGCGGCAAACGCAAAAAAAGGAACTCACTGTTGCCAATCGGACTCACCGGGGGGGCTTGGGAGTTACCAAAAAACTTCTATCCATGCTTGCGGCTGGAGGGGCGGCCTTCGGCTGAGGGCGTGATCGTCTGCGGGGGGATGGCGAAGCCATCAATCCTTTGCTGCTGGCACGAGGGTGCGGGCGACAATGGATGATTGCCTGCGGCGCAAGGCGAGGGAAGAAGATACCAGCTGAAGACTGGTGCTTCAGTCGCAAGAATGGATAGAAGTTTTTTGGTTCTTTTTTTCAAAAAAGAACGGCACTTGCGTGCGGCTGCCCGGGATTGCCGCGGCTTCGCCTCGCGGTGACGTCAGGCTTTCTTTTCCCAGCCTCGCGGGGTTTGTTGCCAGTAGGTGAGGGTGTGGCCGGCGGATTTGGCGGATTTCCAGCGTTCGCGGGCGGCGGTGACGGCGGATTCGTCGTTGCCGTCGAAGAGGTCGAAGACGCGGGTGTAGGCGGCGAGGTCGGCGGTGGTGTTGTCGATGAGGAAGAGGAATTTGGCGCCGTTGGGGGCTTCGTCTTCGGTGGTGAGCCAGATCGGTTGGAGGTCGGCGTTGCCGGTGGTTGGGGTGCCGTGGGGGAGCCAGTCGGGGTCGGGGGTGAGCCAGAGGGAGGTGTCGAGGGCGGCGACGCGTTCGGGGCTGCCGCAGCGGATCGTGGCGCGTTGGCCGGCTTTGAGGGTGCGGGCGAGGAGCTGGGGCAGGGCCTGGTCGGGCCCTGTCCGCAGGAGGTGGTAGAAGCCGATATCGGCCATTCAGGCCTCGTAGTGGTCCGCGACCATGCGGTCGAGCAGGCGCACGCCGAAGGCGGTGGCGCCTTTGGGGATGGTTGCGGTGTCTTTGCTCGACCAGGCCATGCCGGCGATGTCGATGTGAATCCAGGGTTTGTTGTTGACGAAGCGCTGGATGAACTGGGCCGCGGTGATGGCGCCGCCGGCGCGGCCGCCGATGTTCTTCATGTCGGCGATGTCGGATTTGATGAGCTTGTCGTAAGCGTCGGACAGGGGCATGCGCCAGACGCCTTCGCCGGTGGCTTTGCCGGCGGCGAAGAGTTGGTCGGCGATGGTGTCGTCGTTGGCGAAGAAGCCGGCCATTTCGTGGCCGAGGGCGACCATCATGGCGCCGGTGAGGGTCGCGAGGTCGATCATGAAGCGGGGGTTGTACTTCTGCTGGGCGTACCAGAGCACGTCTGCGAGGACGAGGCGGCCTTCGGCGTCGGTGTTGATGACTTCGACGGTTTGGCCGGAATAGGTGGTGACGACGTCGCCGGGGCGCTGGGCGTTGCCGTCGGGCATGTTTTCGACCAGGCCGACGAGGCCGATGGCGTTGCATTTGGCTTTGCGGCCGGCCAGCGCCGCCATGAGGCCGACGACGGTGCCGGAGCCGCCCATGTCCCACTTCATGTCTTCCATGCCGCCGGCGGGTTTGATGGAGATGCCGCCCGTGTCGAAGGTGACGCCTTTGCCGACGAAGCAGAGCGGGGCGTCCTTGTTCGAGGGGGCGCCGTTCCAGTGCATGATGACGGTGCGGGCTTCCTGGGCGCTGCCTTGGGCGACGCCGAGAAGGGCGCCGAAGCCGAGTTTTTTCATGTCCTTGGGGTAGAGGACTTCGATTTTGAGGCCGAGGGCGGAGAGCGCCTCGATGCGCTTGGCCATTTCGGGCGGGTTGAGCACGTTGGGGGGTTCGGAGACCAGGTCGCGGGCGACGAAGACGCCTTCGGCGACGCCTTTGAGCGGGGTCCAGGCAGCTTTGACTTTGGGGGGTGTGTCGGTGAGGAGGGTGAGTTTGGCGAGTTTCGGCTTGTCCTCGGCCTTTTCCTTGGTGCGGTAGCGGTCGAAGCGGTAGGCGCGGAGGACGGCGCCGAGGGCGGCGGAGGCGGCGATGTCGGGGGCAAGGCCGGCGGTGGCGATGCTGGCGGCGGGTTCCTTGGACAGGGCCGCGCAGGCGCTGCCGCCGGCGGCTTCGGCGATGTGGCCGGTGAGCGCTTCGAGTTTGCCAAGGCCGATGGCGATGACGCGGGAGAGGCCGGCGCCGGGGGCGAGGATGGTGGTGGCCTGGCCTTTTTTGCCGGTGAATTCGGCAACCGCGAGGGCACGGGAGATGGCGCCGCCGGTGGCCTCGTCGGCTGCCTTCCAGAGGGCGCCGGTGGAGGCGTCGGGCGTGGTGCCTTCGGGGATGAGGAGGACGAGAGCGCCGGATTTGGGGAGGGCTGATTTGGCGACGGCGATATCGAGCATGGCGGGCTCCTCGTGGGTTCTGTTGGCAAGACTGTAGGCAGGGCGTGGATGGGGCGCCAGGGGGGGCTCGGTGGTTCTGCAAGCGGCATGGGTAGAAGTTTTTTGTTTCTTTTTTTCAAAAAAGAAGCGCTTCGAAAGGCCTTCTTTTTTGAAAAAAAGAAGCAAAAAACTTTCATCCTTGCCTGTGCGATCGGCGGTTGGGGGGAGGTTGGCGTGGCCGGGCGGCGGGGGTAAGGAGGGGGGATGGAAGACATGGCACTGCTGGATCTCGCTTTTCGCCTTGCGGCCGAAGCGGGGGCTAAAATTCTCGAAGTTCGGGCGCGCGGGTTCGATACACAGCGCAAATCGGATCATTCGCCGGTGACGGAGGCGGATCATGCGGCCGAGGCGGTGATCGTCGCGGGGCTGCGGGCGGCCTATCCGGGGATCCCGGTGGTGGCGGAGGAGGAGATCGCGGCGGGGCACGTGCCGGATCATGCCTCGGAGTTCTGGCTGGTGGACCCACTCGATGGGACGCGGGAGTTCGCGGCGGGGCGGGATGAGTTTGCCGTTTGTATTGGGCTGGTGCGGGACGGGAAGGCCGTGATCGGGGCGGTTGGGGCGCCGGCGCAGGGCAAGGTTTATGGCGGGATTGTTGGGCGGGGCGCGTGGATACGCGAGGGGTTGGGGGAGCATGTGATCCGCACGCGTTCGGTGCCGGCGGCGGGGCTGGCGGTGGTGGCGTCGCGCCATGATGCGGATGATCCGCGGCTGGTGCCGTTTCTGGCGGGGCGGAAGATCGATTCGCTGCTGAATATCGGGTCGGCGCTGAAGTTCTGCAAAGTGGCGGAGGGAAGTGCGGATTTGTATCCGCGATTCGGGCGGACGATGGAGTGGGATACGGCGGCGGCGCAGGCGGTGGTGGAGGCGGCCGGCGGTCGGGTGGTGGAGGCGATCGGGGGGGCGCATTTCCACTATGGCAAGAAGGGGTGGGAGAATCCGGGGTTCATCTGCACCGGAGTGCCGTGACGGAGCTGCTGGCCGACGACGCGGCGGGGCGGGCGCGGGCGGCTGCGTTGTTGCGGGCGGGGGAGCTGGTCGGGTTTGGCACCGAGACGGTGTACGGGCTCGGGGCGGATGCGACGAATGCGCGGGCGGTGGCGGGGATTTTCGCTGCCAAGGGGCGGCCGCATTTCAATCCGTTGATTTGCCATTATCCGGACGCGGCGGCGGCGTTTGCGGATGTGGAGGACAATGCGGCGGCGCGGGCTTTGGCGGCGGCGTTCTGGCCGGGGCCGTTGACGATGGTGTTGAAGCGGCGGGAGGGGTGTCCGGTGGCGCTGCTGACGGGGGCGGGGCTGGAGACGTTGGGGGTGCGGGTGCCGGGGAATGCGAATGCACGGGCGTTGTTGTGGGCGGTGGGGCGGCCGGTGGCGGCACCTTCGGCCAATCGGTCCGGCGCGGTGAGTCCGACGACGGCGGGGCATGTGCTGGAGGGGCTGGGGGGGCGGATCACGGCGGTGCTGGATAGTGGACCGTGTCCGGTGGGGGTGGAGTCGACAGTGGTGGATTTGAGTGGGGGGCGGGCGGTGTTGTTGCGGCCTGGGGGGGTGTCGCGAGAGGCGTTGGAGGCGGTGGTGGGGGCCGTGGAGATGGGGGTGCCAATTTTGGGCGCGTTGCGGTCGCCGGGGATGCTGGCGTCGCATTATGCGCCGGGGCTGAAGGTACGGCTGGGGGCGCGGGAGGTGCGGGGGAATGAGGCGTTGCTGGCGTTCGGCGCACCGTTGGCGGGGGCGGGGCTGGTGTTTCAGTTGAGCGCGGTGGGAGATTTGGCGGAGGCGGCGGCGAATTTGTTTGCGGGGTTGCGGTGGTTGGATTCGCATGGAGAGGGGCTGTCGGGGATTGCGGTGATGGTGGTGCCGGAGGAGGGGTTGGGGCTGGCGATCAACGACCGACTGGCGCGCGCGGCGGCGCCGCGGGGGTGAGCGGGATTTCGGGCGTCCTGCGCGCGCTCGACCGGCGGCTGGTGCTGGGGATTTTGTGCATGTGCGGGTCGGGACTGGTGTTCCCGGTGATGAATAGCGCCGCGAAATTGTTGGGAGCGCATTATAATTCGGTGCAGATCTCCTGGGCGCGGGCGTTCGGGCATGTCGTGTTTCTGATGCTGGCGTTTCTGCCGCAGTACGGGACGTCGTTCCTGAAGACGAAGCGGCCGGGGTTGCAGGCGGTGCGCTCGGCGATGCTGTTTCTGTCGAATTTGTGCTTCTTTTTTGCCATCAGCTACATCCCGATTGCGCAGGCGGCGTCGATCTCAATGACCGGGCCGCTGGTAGTGGCGCTGCTGGCCTGGCCGATGCTGGGGGAGCGGACGACGAAGCTGCGGCTGGCGTTGCTGGCGGTGGGGTTCGCAGGGGTGGTGATCGTGATCCGGCCGGGGAGTGCGCTGTTTCACTGGGCGTCGTTGTTCGTGGTGCTGAATTCGTGTTTCTACGGGGTGTACCAAATCCTGACGCGGCGGGTCTCCACGATCGATTCGCCGGCGACCTCGGCGTTTTTCAGTTCGGTGGTGGGGGCATTCGTGATGCTGGCGGTGATGCCGTTCGTATGGCGGTCGCCAGCAAATGGGTTTGATCTGCTGCTGTTCTGCTCGATGGGGGTGCTGGGGGCGACCGGGCATTATTGCGTGGCCTGGGCTTTGCGGCTGGCGCCGGCGAACCTCGTTTCGCCATTCCAGTATTTCCAGCTGATTGGCTCGGTCCTGGTGGGGTATCTGATTTTTGACGATCTGCCGGATGTGTGGACCTGGGTTGGGGCGGGCGTGATTGTGGCGAGCGGCTTGGCGATGGGGTGGTCGCAGGCTCGAAAAGCGTAATGACATCACATTTTCTTGACTTTCGCGGGCGCGGCCCGAATCCTGCCCGCACATCACGGCTGCCGCTCGCGCAGGACGCGGGCAAAGGGAGGAATATCCGGTGCTTGAATCCTTGTCCCGTCGCGCGTTTGTGCGTGGTGTGGGGGCGGGGCTCGCGGGGACAGCGCTGGGCTTTGGCGGGTCCGAACAGGCGTTGGCGGCCGAGGTTCGGCCGTTCCGTCTGTCCCGCGCACTGCAGACGCGAAACACCTGTCCGTATTGTTCGGTTGGCTGCGGCGTCATCATGTATGCGCGCGGCGATGGCTCGAAGAACGCGCGGCGCGAGCTGATCCATATCGAGGGCGATCCGGATCATCCGACCAATCGCGGCACGCTGTGCCCGAAGGGGGCGGCGCTGCTCGATTTCGTCAAGGCGCCGACGCGGACGAAGCATCCGATGTATCGCGCGCCGGGGACGAACGAGTTCAAGCAGGTGTCGTGGGATTGGGCGCTCGACCGGATCGCGCGGCTGATGAAGGACGACCGGGACAAGAACTTCATCGCCAAGAATGCCGAGGGGGTGACGGTCAATCGTTGGATTTCGACCGGGTTCCTGGCTGCGTCGGCGACGACGAACGAGACCGCGTTCATGACGTACAAGGCCGTGCGCAGTGCCGGCATGGTGGTGTTCGACAACCAGGCCCGCGTCTGACACGGCCCCACGGTGGCCAGTTTGGCCCCAACGTTCGGCCGCGGTGCGATGACGAATTCCTGGACCGACATCAAGAATACCGACCTTGTTGTCATCATGGGCGGCAATGCGGCGGAGGCGCATCCGTGCGGCTTCAAATGGGTGACGGAGGCGAAGGCGCATCGTGGCGCCAAGCTGGTGGTGGTGGACCCGCGGTTTACCCGCTCGGCCTCGGTGGCGGATTATTACGCGCCGATCCGGCAGGGTTCGGACATCGCGTTCCTGCTCGGGGTGATCAAGTATTGCATCGACAAGGACAAGGTGCAGTGGGAGTACACCAAGAACTTCACCAACGCGGCCTATATCGTCAAGGAGGGCTACGGCTACCAGGACGGGCTGTTCACTGGGTATAACGAGGCGATCCGCGACTACAACCGGGATTCGTGGGAATACGAGATCGGGGCCGACGGGTTCGCGGTGATGGACGAGACCCTGGCGCATCCGCGTTGCGTCTGGAACCTGCTGAAGCAGCATGTCGCGATCTACACGCCCGAGATGGTGGAGCGGATTTGCGGGACGCCGAAGGAGAAGTTCCTGAAAGTGGCGGAGATGATCGCCACCACCTCGGCGCGCGACAAGACGATGACGTCGATGTACGCGCTGGGCTGGACGCAGCATTCCAAGGGCTCGCAGAACATCCGCGCCATGGCGATGTTGCAGTTGATCCTCGGCAATATCGGGCAGCGCGGCGGCGGGATGAACGCGTTGCGCGGGCATTCCAATATCCAGGGGCTGACCGATATCGGGCTGATGTCGAACCTGTTGCCGGGGTATCTCACTCTGGCGACGGACAAGGAGGCGACGCTCGACTCCTATATGTCGAGCCGCGGGTTCAAGCCGCTGCGTCCGGGCCAGACGAGCTATTGGCAGAACTACAAGAAGTTCTTTGTCTCGTTCCAGAAATCGATGTACGGGGCGGCGGCGAAGGTTGAGAACGACTGGGCCTATGACTGGCTGCCCAAGCTCGATGTGCCCGGCTACGACGTGCTGCGGGCCTTCGACATGATGTTCCAGGGCAAGATGAACGGCTATTTCTGCCAGGGCTTCAATCCGCTGATGTCGTTCCCTCGAAAAAACAAGATCCGGGCGGCGCTGGGCAAGCTGAAATTTCTGGTGGTGATGGATCCGTTGCAGACCGAGACGGCGCGATTCTGGCAGGACCACGGCGAGTTCAATCCGGCGAAACCGGCCGACGTGCAGACCGAGGTGTTCGAGCTGCCGTCGACCTGTTTTGCCGAGGATGAGGGCTCGCTGACCAATTCGTCGCGCTGGTTGCAGTGGCACTGGGCCGGGGCGCAGGCGCCGGGCGAGGCCAGGAGCGACGTATGGATGATGGCGCAGCTGCATCTGCGGTTGCGCAAGATGTATGCGGCCGAGGGTGGCGCGTTCCCCGATCCGATCCTCAATCTGACCTGGCCCTATGCCAATCCGGCCGATCCGCAGCCGGATGAGCTGGCGAAGGAGCTGAATGGGCGCGCGCTGGTGACGCTGCGCGATCCGGCGGACCAGACCAAGGTGATTCAGGAGGCGGGCAAGCTGCTGCCCGGCTTTGCGGCGCTTCGGGATGACGGGACGACATCCTCCGGGTGCTGGATCTACTCGGGGTGTTTCACCGAGGCGGGCAATGCGATGGCGCGGCGGGACAATACCGATCCGGCCGAGACCGGGGCCTATCCGGGCTGGGCGTTCTCGTGGCCGGCGAACCGGCGGATTCTGTATAATCGCGCCTCGGCGGATATGGCCGGCAAGGCGTGGGATCCGACGCGCAAGCTGATCGAGTGGAATGGGACCAACTGGGCGGGCTTCGATGTGCCGGATATCGCGCCGGCGTCCAAGCCCGGCGAGGTGATGCCGTTCATCATGAACCAGGAGGGGGTGTCCCGCCTGTGGGTGCGACGCGGCATGAAGGATGGGCCGTTCCCGGTGCATTACGAGCCGTTCGAGAGCCCGATCACCAACCCGATCGCGCCGAAAATCCGGGGCAATCCGGCGGCGCGGGTGTTCGCCAACGACATGGAGGTGTTCGGCGACAGCAAGGAGTTCCCGTATGCGGCGACCACGTACCGGCTGACCGAGCATTTCCACTACTGGAGCAAGCATGTGCAGGTGAATGCCGTGCTGCAGCCGGAGTTCTTTGTCGAGCTCAGCCAGGAGCTCGCGAAGGAGAAGGGGATTGCCAATGGCGGCTGGGTCCGCGTGGACAGCAAGCGCGGGTTCGTGCGGGCCAAGGCGGTGGTGACGAAGCGGATCAAGCCGATGATGTGCGACGGCAAGGTTGTGCATATCATCGGCATCCCGATCCATTGGGGCTTCATGGGAGCGACCAAGAAGGGCTTCGGCGCCAATACGCTGACGCCGTTCGTGGGCGATGCGAATATCGAGACGCCGGAGTTCAAGGCGTTCCTGGTCGATATCCGCGCCGAAAATCCGCCGGTTTCGTGAGGGAGCAGGGCCATGGCAAGCTATCAATCCGCTGATGTCGTCCGCCGCTCCGCCACAACCTTCACGCCGCCGCAG
Source organism: uncultured Rhodospirillales bacterium (assembly GCA_903928895.1). Classification (GTDB taxonomy): domain Bacteria; phylum Pseudomonadota; class Alphaproteobacteria; order Acetobacterales; family Acetobacteraceae; genus CAIYPH01. The sequence goes on from CAIYSR010000040.1 coordinate 8,442, forward strand.
GTGCGGCATGACCAGGAGGTGGCCAAGCTCATCGATGTATCCAAGTGCATCGGCTGCAAGGCGTGCCAGTCGGCGTGCCTGGAGTGGAACAACCTCCAGGAGGAGGTCGGGATCAACACCGGTTCGTACCAGAACCCGCATGACCTGACCGAGAACTCGTGGACGCTGATGCGCTTTACCGAGTGGGACAATCCCGAGACGCAGAACCTGGAGTGGCTGATCCGCAAGGACGGCTGCATGCATTGCGCCGATCCCGGGTGCCTGAAGGCGTGTCCCGCGCCGGGCGCGATTGTGCAGTATGCCAACGGGATCGTTGATTTCGTTTCCGAGAACTGCATCGGCTGCGGCTATTGCATCAAGGGCTGCCCCTTCAACGTGCCGCGGATCAGCAAGGTGGACCAGAAGGCGTACAAGTGCACCTTGTGCTCGGATCGGGTGGCAGTGGGTCAGGCGCCGGCCTGTGCCAAGGCGTGTCCGACGCAGGCGATCTCGTTCGGCTCCAAGGAGGCGATGCTCGATCTCGCGGGCGAGCGGATCGTCGATCTGAAGTCGCGCGGGTTTGACAAGGCCGGCGTCTATGATCCTGCCGGCGTGGGAGGCACACATGTGATGTATGTGCTGCACCACGCGGACAAGCCGGAGATTTATGCCGGGTTGCCGGCCAATCCGCGGATTTCGCCGATGGTGGAGCTGTGGAAGGGCGCGACCAAATATGTCGGCATGGGGTTGATCGCGGCCGGCGTGGTCGGTGCCTTCTTCCACCGGGTGATTGCCGGGGCCAACAGCGTGTCGGCCGCGGACGAGGCAAATGCGGCTGCGCTGGTCGACAAGACGGGAGGCCAGGCATGAGCCGGGAAATCATCCTCGTCCGCTACAAGGCGGGGCAGCGCGTCAATCACTGGGTAGGGGCGCTGGCCCTTGTTCTGTTGATGTTGTCCGGGCTCGCGTTTTTTCATCCGAGCCTGTTCTTCCTCACCAACCTGTTCGGTGGCGGCCAGATGGCGCGGATGCTGCACCCCTGGATCGGCGTGGTGATGGCACTCAGCTTCATCGGCATGCTGATCCGCTTCGCCAGGGAAAACCTGTGGAACCGGGACGATACCGCCTGGATGGGCAGGCTTGGCGCCGTCATCAGTGGCGACGAGGAGAAGCTCCCCGAACTCGGCAAGTACAATGCCGGGCAGAAGCTGGTTTTCTGGGGGATGGCGCTGGGTATTCTCCTCTTGCTGGCGACCGGGCTGATCGCGTGGGACAGCTATTTCTTCGACCTCACCACGATCGACCAAAAGCGGCTGGCCCTGCTGCTGCATGCAATGAGCGCGGTCGGGATCATCCTGCTGCTGATCGTGCACGTCTACGCGGCGCTGTGGATCAAGGGTTCGATCCGGGCGATGACGGACGGCACCGTCACCGGCGGCTGGGCCTGGCGGCACCATCGCAAGTGGCTGCGCGCCGAAGCGGCGAAGGGGATCAAATAGACCCGCTTCGCCCGCCCAGCTGTGGCGCCGATTGCGCTTCGGCCGCGGCGGCGACATGTTCCTGTCATGAGCACAGAGCCCCCCCCGCGCCCCAGTTTCAGCCCTATCGGGATCGGCACCGAATCGCGGGCTCCTTTCGCACTGCTGCCCGATCCGGTGGCGCTGTTCGAGGGCCGGGCAACGCGCTTCCGTGCCACCGCCGAGGGCGCACTGGCGCCGTATCTGAGCTTTCTGGCCGCTGTCGCCGAGGCGCAGGGGCGCTGTGCCGGCGGCATCGCGATGCTCGACGAGGAGGCGGTGGCCCGGTCCCTCGCCCATGGCATGCCGCCGATCGACCGGCAGGGGCTGAAGCATGATGCCGGCATGGATGTCACTGTCCGGCGCTTTCTCGATGCCTGCGGCGGCGTGGTAATGCCGGAGGTGGCCGAGGCGGCGCGGGCGGCGTTACTGGCGGATAATGCGCGACGGCATGCGCGGATCGCTGATGCGCTGGAGGATGCGGTCGCGATGGAGGACGTGGCGGGCTTCGTCCTTGCGGCGGCCGGCGTGCAGGTCCATCTGGCCGGTCTCGCGGCGGGACTGCCGGCCGCGAAGCTGGCGCCGGTCGGGGATGGTGCCTGCCCGTGCTGCGGCGGGCCGCCGGGTGCCTCGCTGGTGGTTGCGCGCGACGGGGCGCAGGGCGCGCGCTTCGCGGTGTGCGCGGCCTGCGGGACCGAATGGAACGTGGTCCGGGTGAAATGCACGCTGTGCGGCGCCACCGGGGGCATCGCCTACCACGAAATCGAAGGCAGCACCGACGGGATCCAGGCCGAAACATGCGATTCCTGCGGCCTCTACGTGAAGATCATGGCGCAGGAGAGACACCCGGAACTCGATCCGGTGGCCGATGACGTCGCCTCGATGGCCCTCGATCTGAAGCTGGGCGAGACCGTATTCCGCCGCGGCGGGGTCAATCCGTTTCTGGCGGGGATGTAGTGCCGCGGCCGCCATCGGTTGACGCGGTGCTGCGCGACGCCGCAGTGCAGGTCGCCATCGCCCGATTCGGCCGCCAGGCCGCCACGGCCGCGGTACGGCGGGCGATGGAGGAAGTCCGGGAGGCGCTGAAGGACGGAGGGGGCGTCCTGCCCGTGGGGGCGATCGCAGCCCGTGCCCTCGCGCTGCTGGAGCGTGCCCAGGTGCCGTCACTGCGGCCGGTGCTGAACCTGACCGGGACCGTGCTGCATACCAATCTCGGGCGGGCCCTGCTGGCGGAGCCCGCGATTGCGGCGGCCACGGCGGCGATGGGCGCGGCGGCGACGCTGGAATACGATGTCGCCACCGGCGGGCGCGGCGAGCGCGATGATCATGTGCGTGGACTGCTCTGTGAGCTCACCGGCGCGGAGGATGCTCTCGCGGTCAACAACAACGCCGCCGCCGTGCTGCTGGCGCTGGCGGCATTGGCCGGCGGGCGCCAGAGCGTGGTGTCGCGGGGCGAACTGATCGAGATCGGCGGCGCCTTCCGGATGCCGGCGATCATGGCCGCGGCCGGCACGGAACTGGTCGAGGTCGGGACCACCAACCGGACCCACGCCCGCGATTACCAGGATGCGATCGGGCCGCGGACGGCTCTGCTGATGAAGGTGCACACGTCGAACTACCGGATCGAAGGCTTCACCGCCGAGGTGTCGACGCGCGCGCTGGCTGGGATCGGGCGCGCGGCCGGAGTACCGGTGCTGGATGATCTCGGATCCGGCACGCTGGTGGACCTCACCCGATTCGGCCTGCCCGCGGAGCGGACGGCGGCGGATGCGGTGAAGGATGGCGCGGATATCATCACCTTCTCCGGCGACAAGCTGCTCGGCGGGCCGCAGGCGGGGTTCATCATCGGGCGGCGCGATCTGGTGCGGGCCTGTGCCAGGCATCCGATGAAGCGGGCCTTGCGGCTCGACAAGATACGGCTCGCAGCACTGGAAGCGACCCTGAAACTGTATCGTCATCCGGACCGCCTGGGCACGACCTTGCCGACCTTGCGGCTGCTGTCGCGTCCGACCGACGCCATCCGGGCGCTGGCGGAAGCCGTGCAGCCCGCCGTTGCGGCCTGGGCGGGGGCCGACTGGATCGTCGAAGTGGTCATGTGCCGCAGCCAGATCGGCTCGGGGGCGCTGCCAGTCGAGACATTGGCGAGTGCCGGGCTGGCGCTGCGACCGGCGGCGAAAGCGCCCGGAAGTGCGCTCGATGCGATGGCGGCGCGGTTGCGCGGGCTGGCGGTGCCGGTGATCGGCAGCATCCATGACGGCGCGGTGCGCCTGGATTTGCGCTGCCTCGAGGCGGCCGAGCCGTTGCTGGCAGTGCTGGCGTGATCATCGGAACCGCCGGCCACATCGATCACGGCAAGTCGTCGCTGGTGCGCGCCCTGACCGGAACCGACCCGGACCGGCTCAAGGAGGAGAAGGCGCGGGGCATCACCATCGAGCTCGGGTTCGCCTACTGGCCCCAGCCGGACGGCCGGGTGATTGGCTTCGTCGATGTCCCCGGCCACGAGCGCTTCGTGCCCACCATGCTGGCCGGTGCCCACGGGATCGATGTGGTGCTGCTCGTGGTCGCCGCGGATGACGGGGTGATGCCGCAAACGCGGGAGCACCTTGCCATCGTGCGGCTGCTCGGACGCGAACGGGCGGTGGTCGCGTTGACCAAGGTCGATCTGGTCGATCCCGCGCGCGTCGCCGCCGTGACCGAGGAGATCACCGCCTTGCTGGCGCCGACGGCGATGGCCCAAGCTCCCGTCATCCCGGTCTCGGTGGTCACCGGGGAGGGCATGATCACTCTTGCGGAAACCCTCGCCGGCCAGACCGATGCCATCCACGCGACCGCCAAGCGCTTCCGCCTCGCTGTGGATCGGAGCTTCTCCATCGCCGGAGCCGGCACCGTGGTGACAGGAACCATCCTGTCCGGGCAGGTCGCGGTGGGGGATCGCGTGGTCATCTCGCCGTCGGGGCGGGAGGCGCGCGTGCGCGGCCTGCATCGGCAGAACCAGGCGGCGGTACAGGGCGTGGCGGGGGATCGCTGTGCCCTCAATCTGGCCGGCGTCGGGCGCGATGAGGTGACGCGCGGCGAGATGGTGCTCGATCCGCTGCTGCACGCGCCGACACAGCGGCTCGATGTGCGGATGACCCTGCTGGCCGACGAGCGCAAGCCGCTCGGGACCTGGACGCCGATCCGCCTGCACCACGCGGCGGCGGAGGTGTTGGGCCGGGCGGTGCCCCTGGGCCCGCCGATCCAGCCCGGCGCCAGCGGACTGGTCCAGCTGGTGCTGGAACGGCCGGTGGCGGCGGCGGCCGGAGATTTGATCGTGTTGCGCGACATCAGTGACAGCCGCACCATTGGTGGCGGGGCGATCCTGGATTTGCGTGCGCCCGAGCGGCACCGGCGCGCACCGGCACGGCTGGCGCTGCTGGAGGCGTTGGATGGGCCGGTCGCGCCCGCTCTGCTGCGGCGGCTCGGGGCGTGTTCGCCCTATGTCATCGATCTGGTCGGGCTGGCGCGGGACCGGGCCATGTTCGACCTCGCGCCGCTGCTCGACGCGGGGAACCTGCGGCTGATCGAGCCGGGCTTGGCGATGGATACCACCCGCTGGGCCGAGCTGTGTCGCGACGTCGGGGCGGTGCTTGACGCGTTCCACCAGTCGAGCCCCGATCTGCAGGGAGTTGCCTTCCCCACGCTGCGATCGAATATCTCGCCGCTGCTGCCGGTGCCGGTGTTACGCCGCGTGCTCGGGGCGATGGACGACGTCATCGTCCAGGGCGCCTGGGTCCGCCGCGCCGGGCATGTCGCGCGCCTGGCGCCGGCGGACGAGGCGATCTGGCAGGCGCTGGCGCCGGGGCTGGGCGCCGCCGTGCGGTTCCGTCCGCCACGGGTGCGCGACTTCGCCACCACGATGGGCATGGACGAGAAGCGACTGCGGGCAGTGCTGAAGGCCATCGCCCGGCGCGGCGAGGTCGAGGAGGTTGCCCAGGATCACTTCTTCCTGCGCGCCACGGTCGCGGAGATGGCATTGATCGCGGCGGAGCTGGGCGAGGCGGGCGCGGAATTCAGCGCCGCGCAGTTCCGCGACCGCCTGGGCGAGGGCGAGCTCAATGCCGGGCGCAAGGTGGCGATCCAGGTGCTGGAGTTCTTCGACCGGCATGGCATAACCCTGCGGCGTGGTGATGCGCGGCGGGTCGATCGGCGGCGCCTCGCGCTGTTCGTACCTGATCGCATCGTCGCTTGACGCGCCGGTGCGGGAAGCCGTGAATCACCCGACGATCCCGGGCGTTGGAAGGGAAGCGTCCCTGGTGGGGCGGCCGGACTTCAAATCCGGTTGGGGCCGTCAGCCGGTCCTTGGTGGGTTCGACTCCCATTCCCTTCCGCCACTCGCGTCTCTGCCAAAGGGCTTCCGATGATCGAGGTGACGGATTTCGAGACCTGGGCGGCGCTCATGCTGGCCGGCGGCGCGGCGTTGACGGCGCATGCCGTGCTGCTGGCCGAGGGCGATGCCGGGTTTCAGCCGGTCTGCGGCACCTGGGTGGAATTGTCCGGCGAGCCCGAATGGGGGGAGATGGTGATCCTGTTCGCCGGGGCCGGGCTGCGCTGGGATGCGGTGGCGTTCTTCCCGGCCGAGCGGGTGCTCGACAATCCGGTGGCATTGCGGCGCATGCAGGCGCTCGAAGCCGATCTCGATCGCGAGCCGCGCCTGCTCGGCGCGGCTGAGGTGTTCTGGCCCGACGGCAAACGCGTCTCGCCGGACCGCCTGGGATGAATTTCGCCGCCGCGCTGTCGGCCGTGCCGGAGATCGATGGGCCGGATGTCGATCGTGACTTGCTGGGACGTCTCGAATCCATCGGCGCCGGCTTTGGCAACAGGGCGCTGCGCGCCGCGGCTCCGTCGTTCCGGGCCTATGCGGCCGAGGACTTTCCCTGCCTGGGCGCGGCAGCGTTTCCGGCCTTCTCCATCACCGGTGCGGCCTGCGCCCTGGGCTGCGCCCATTGCGGCGGCCGCATCCTGGCGCCGATGCGTGCGGTCACGCGGCCCGAGGCGCTGGAGATCGAGCTGGAGCGCATGCTGGCCGGCGGGCGGCTGCGCGGCTTCCTGCTCTCGGGCGGCTCCGACCGGCGCAACCAGGTGCGGTTCGAGCCGTTCCTGCCCGTTCTGGCACGGTTGAAGCGGGATCATCCGGCCATCGAGGTTGCCGTGCATACCGGGCTGGTCGATGCCCGGCGCGCTGAGGCCTTGGCCGCCGCCGGTGTGGATGCGGCGATGATGGATGTGATCGGCGATGCCGATACCATCCGCGAGGTCTATCGGCTGGATCGGCCGGTCGCCGATTTCGCCGACTCGTTGCGCCATCTGGTGGCGGCGGGGCTGCGGGTGGTGCCGCATGTCGTGGTCGGGCTGCATTTCGGGCGGCTGCGCGGGGAGGTCGCGGCACTCCGGATCATCGCGCAGGAGGCAACGGCGGCGGCGATCCTGGTGGTGCTGATGCCCCATCTGGCGGAGCCCGGCCGGTTCGTTGCCCCCGACCCGCGCGCGGTGGGCGAGCTGTTCGGGTGGGCGCGGTCGATCCTGCGGGATCGGATGTTGCTGCTGGGCTGCGCGAGGCCGCCGGGGCGACCACGGGCGCTGCTGGACCTCTACGCGCTCGCGGCGGGGTTCGACGGAATCGCGCATCCGGCCCAGGGAGTGCTGACGGTGGCGCGCGGGATCGGGCGCGCCGTCGCGCCAACGCCTGCCTGTTGCGCGATGGCCGCATGAGCTGCCTCTCCGAAACCGGCCCGGTACGCTTGAAGCTGGCGCCGCCAGGCGGGCGCTCGCCCGAATTCGTCCAGGTCTCGACTGCGGCGGCGATCTCCCTGGGCGCGCTGCCCGGACGCATGCACCGCTGCGGCACGACCCAATGCCTGAACCTGCTGTTGACCTATCCCGAGGGTTGCCGCGCCAACTGCTCCTATTGCGGGCTGGCACGCCATCGCGACGACGAGGTCGGCTATGCCGATCGCAATTTCATCCGGGTCGATTGGCCGACGCTGCGGCTGGACGAGGTGATCCATCGGGTGGCCGCGGCGCCGGGCCCATTCGAGCGGATGTGCATCTCGATGATCACCCATCCCCGGGCAGAGGCGGATACGCTCGATATTCTGCGGCACTGGGTGGCGGCGTCCACCGTGCCGGTCTCGATCCTGTCGAACCCGACCACGATGGAACGGACGGACGTGCGCGCCCTGGCCGACGCGGGCGCGGATATCTTCACCGTGGCACTCGATGCCGCAACCGCCGGGCTGTTCGCCGAGCACCGCGGCAAAGGCCGGCGGAGTCCGCATAGCTGGCGGAAATACTGGGAGGTGTTCGGCCATGCCCGGGAGATTTTCGGACCCAGCCGGATCGGCATGCATGTGATCGTGGGGCTCGGCGAGACGGATCACGATATCTTGCAGATTTGCCGGGATTTGCACGAGGCCGGCGGGCACAGCCACCTGTTCTGCTTCTTTCCTGAACGCGGCTCGCTTCTGGCCCATCGGTCGGCACCGCCCCGGGCGCGATGGCGGCGGTTGCAACTGGCGCGCTATCTGCTCGAATATGCGGGCGTGCCGTTCAGCGCGATGCGCTTCGATGACGCGGGTGGACTGGCGGATTTTGGACTGCCTGCGTCGGAACTGGAGCCAATCGTGGCGAGCGGCCTGCCGTTCCGTACCTCGGGGTGTCCCGGGGCCGAGCGCCCCGATGTCTCGGCCTGCAACCGCCCCTACGGCGACAGTCCGCCCTCGGACATCGCCAGTTTTCCTTATCCACCACATGACGATGATATGGCGCTGATCAGGTCGCAGCTCGCGTAGCGAGCGGATGGTGCGCCTCGACGAGGTGTTGCAGACGCTCCGCCAGGACATGGGTGTAGATTTGCGTCGTCGCGATGTCGGCGTGGCCGAGCAGCAGTTGCAGGCTGCGGAGGTCGGCCCCGCGGGCGAGCATGTGGCTGGCGAAGGAGTGGCGCAGGACATGGGGGCTGACCCGTTCGGGGTCGATGCCGGCGTCGTTGGCGATCTGCTTGAGGATGAGGGCGAAGCCCTGGCGGGTGATGGCTTTGCCGCCGCGGCTGGCGAACAGCCAGCGGTTGGGTTTCTTCCGTCCCTCCAGCATGGAACCCACGGCGTCGCGGGCGGCCGATGAGAGCGGCACCAGGCGTTCCTTGCCGCCCTTGCCCTTGATCATGAGCAGGGCGGCGTCCCCGGCCAGCGCCGTGCGCGGCAGTGCGAGGAGTTCGGAGATGCGCAGCCCGGTGGCGTACAGCATTTCCAACGCCGCGGTGACGAGGGGCGCCTGCGCCGGCGGGCGGACGCGGGCGGCGGCGAGCAGTGCGTCGACTTCGGCCTCGGTCAGGTATTTGGGCAGCGGCCGCGGCAGTTTGGGGGTGTCGAGCAGCTGGGTCGGATCGTCCTCGCGCAGCGCCTCGGCCACCAGGAAGCGGTGGAACTGGCGCAGCGCCGAGAGCTTGCGCGCCGCCGAGCGGGCCGCGAACCCCGCCTCACTCAGCGCCGCCAGCCAGGCCCGCAGCGTCTCGGCGTCCGCCGTCGTGGTGGTCTGGCCCCGCCCGCCAACGAAGCGCGCGAAGTCCTCGAGGTCCGCCTCGTAAGCCACCAGCGTGTTGCGGGCCGCGCCGCGCTCAGCGGCAAGCATTTCGAGGAAAGCCTCGATATGGCGATCCATCTCAGGGTCTCGGAGCGAACCGCTCGTTGGGCAGGACCTTCTGGATGGCTTGCATCTTCGGTTCGGGCGGGAACGCGCCAAGGGCAAGGAATCCGCCGCCGAGGCCGAGGATCAGAAGCAGAAGCACGATCCAGACGATATTGCGCATGACACCTCGGCCAGGCTGTCGCGGGCCGGATTTGGCCCTGACGTGGCTGCCTGTGCTAGCCTTGCGCATCATGACACGCAACACTGCTCTCAAGGAAAGCTTCAGCCTGCCCAGCCATCTGGACGGGCGAAGCATTGTGCTGGTCGGCCTGATGGGCGCCGGCAAGACTTCGATCGGCCGGCGGATCGCCGCACGGCTCGGCCTGCCGTTCCGCGATGCCGACGCCGAGATCGAGCTCGCCGCCGGCTGCACCATCCCCGAATTGTTCGAGCGCTTCGGCGAAAAGGAGTTCCGCGACGGCGAACGCCGGGTGATCCGCCGCCTGCTCGCCGGGGAGCCGCTGGTACTGGCGACCGGGGGCGGGGCATATATGGACGCCGAGACGCGTGGTACCATTCGCCGTGAGGGCGTGGCGGTATGGCTGCGCGCCACCCTGCCGGTGCTGCTGCGTCGGGTGGCGGGGCGCACCCATCGGCCGCTGCTGCGCGACGGGGCCCACGAGGACGTGCTGGCGGGCCTGATCGCCCAGCGCCATCCGATCTATGCCGAGGCCGATGTCATCGTCGATTGCGGCGACGAGAGCCCGGAGGTGACGACCGGGCATGTGCTCGACGCCCTGGTCGCCTGGCAGCCAGCGCGACGGCTGTCGCTGACGTTGTCCCAGGCGAGCTACGATGTGGTGGTGGGCGAGGGCCTGCTCGCCCGCGCCGGCGCGCTGCTGGCCCCGGTGCTGCCGCAGAAGCGCGCCGTGGTGGTGACCGATGATGCGGTCGGTCCGCTCCACCTCGCCGCCCTGATGGACGGGCTCGCGCAAACCGCGATCGAGGCCACCTCGATCACAGTGAAGTCGGGCGAGGCGTCGAAGAACCTGCAAACCTTCGCCGACGTGGTGGACGGGCTGCTCGATGCCGGGGTCGAGCGGCGCACCGCCGTCATCGCACTCGGCGGCGGCGTGGTCGGCGATCTCGCCGGCTTCGCGGCTGCGGCAACCCTGCGAGGCCTGCCGTTCGTGCAGATCCCCACCACGCTGCTCTCCCAGGTCGACAGCTCCGTCGGCGGCAAGAGCGGGATCAATACCCGTCACGGCAAGAACCTGATGGGGGCATTCCACCAGCCGCGCATGGTGATCGCCGATACCGCGGTGCTGGCCACCCTGCCGGTGCGCGAACTCCGCGCCGGCTACGCCGAGATCGTCAAAGCCGGCCTGATCGGGGACCGCGCGTTCTTCACCTGGTGCGAAGCCAATGGCGCCGCGGTGATCGCCGGAGACCGCACCGCCCAGGCCGAGGCGATCCTGCGCGCCTGCGCCTTCAAGGCGCTCGTGGTCGGCGATGACGAGCGCGAGGAGAAGCCCAATGACGGCCGAGCCTTGCTCAATCTCGGCCATACCTTCGGCCACGCGCTGGAGGCCGAAATCGGCTATGGCGGAATTCTGCATGGCGAAGGCGTGGCCGTTGGCATCGGCCTCGCCTTTCGCATGTCGGCCGCCCTCGGACTGTGCGAGGCCGCCGAGGCGGAACGGGTGATCGCCCATATCGCCGCCGTCGGGCTGCCGGCCGAACTGCATCACCTCAACCGGCGGTTTTCGGCGGAGAAACTGGTCAGCCACATGCGCCGCGACAAGAAGGCGCGCGACGGCAAGCTCGTGTTCGTGCTGGTGCGCGGCATCGGCAAGGCCTTCACCAAGGGCGATGTGGCGATCGACGATGTGATCGCGCTGCTGCGGCGAGAGGGCTGTGATGCCTGAGATCGCACTGCGCCCCTGCACTCTGGCGGACCACGAGGCCATCAATTCGCTGTGGCACGGCTGCGGGCTGCACCCGAGCCGGTCCGACACGCTCGATGGGCTGGCGCGCAAGCTTGAACGCGACCCGGAGCTGTTCCTCCTCGCCGTGGCGGACGACGAGGTGATCGGCACCGTGCTCGGCAGCTACGACGGTCGGCGCGGCTGGATCAATCGCCTCGCCGTGCGGCAGGACTGGCGCGGCAAGGGCCTGGCGGATCGGCTGATGGCGGAGGTCGAGCGGCGGCTGGTCGCACTCGGGTGCGACAAGGTCAACCTGCTGATCGAGCCCGAGAATGCCGGCGTGCAGACCTATTACGAGCGGCTCGGCTACGGCACCGACCCGTTGATCTTCATGGAAAAATGGCTGGGATGACCGGCCGGGGAAACACGATGAGTGTCCAGCACAGCCTGACCGAGCACTACAGCCACGGCGGCCTCGAAGCAGCATTGCTCGCGGCCCTGACGGCCATGGGCAAGGACGTCGATCATCTCAGCCCGGCCGATCTGATGGGCGCCGACGAATTCCACAACGGCGGCGCCCTCGCCACAACCGAACTTGCCGCCGGGCTCGGCCTCAAGCCGGGCATGACCCTGCTCGACATCGGCTCCGGCCTCGGCGGTCCGGCCCGGCACCTGGCGGGCTACGGCTGCGAGGTGATCGGGATCGACCTCACGCCAGAATATGTGGCGGTGGCGACCAGCCTGACCGCGCGCATGGGCATGGCGGAAAAGGTTTCGTTCCGCGAGGCTCATGTCGACCGGCTCGACTTTCCCGATGCCGCCTTCGATGGGGTGACACTGCTGCATGTCGGCATGAACGTGCCGGACAAGGCCGCGATGTTCGCGGCGGTCCATCGGGTGCTGAAGCCGGGCGGGTTCTTCGCCGTCTACGATGTGATGCGCATCGGCGAAGGCGAGCTGGCCTTCCCGCTGCCCTGGTCGAGCGTGCCGGCAACGAGTTTCGTGGAGAGTCCCGCCGCCTACCGCGCCGCCCTGGAGGCGGCTGGCTTCGTCGTCGAATCCGAGCGCGACCGCGCCGCCTTCGCGCTCGCCGCCATGGCGGCACAACGCGCCCGTCAGGCCGAGGCGGGCATGCCGCCGATCAGCCTCGGCATCGTGCTCGGCGCCACCGGCCCGGCCAAGATCGCCAACATGGGCGGCGCGATCACCCGAAAAGTGATCGCGCCCTATGAAATCATCGCGCGGCGGACGTAGAGCGCGGCGGACGGGGTTTGGGGCAAGCGCTTCTTTTTGAAAAAAAGAAGCAAAAACTTTCTGTCCGTTGAACCTGGACGGTCCGCCGAACCGTCCAGCTTAAAGGCCCGGCTTAGGCCGCTTTCGCCATCCGGCCCGGCATCGGCATCACCGGCACGCGCTGACGGGTCAGCTTCTCGATCCCCTTCAGGAACGGACGCTCATCCCCCGCGCACAGGCTGATCGCCACACCCGTGGCCCCGGCGCGCGCGGTGCGGCCGATGCGATGGACGTAGCTTTCCGGCACGTTCGGCAGGTCGAAGTTGATGACATGCGAGACGCCATCCACATCGATGCCGCGGGCGGCGATGTCGGTCGCGATCAGCACGCGCAGCTCGCCGGTGCGGAACTGGTGCAGCGCCCGCTCCCGTTGCGGCTGGCTCTTGTTGCCATGGATGGCCGCGGCCGGCATGCCGTTGTCTTCCAGGTATTTCACCACCTTGTCGGCGCCATGCTTGGTTTTGCTGAACACCAGCGTCCGCCCGGTGGCGACATCGACGAGCAGGTCGAGCAGGGTGGCGCGCTTTTGCGCCCCTTCCACGAAGATCACATGCTGGTCGACGCGCTCCGCGGTGGTCGCGGCCGGCGCCACGGCGACATGCACCGGGTCGCGCAGCATGGTCTCGGCGAGGCCGGCGATCTCCTTCGGCATGGTGGCCGAGAAGAACATCGTCTGACGGTCCTTCGGGATCGTCGTCACGATGCGGCGGATCGGGATGATGAACCCGAGATCGAGCATGTGGTCGGCCTCGTCCAGCACCAGAACTTCGGTCTGGTCCAGACGCACGGTGCGATCCTGCATGTGGTCGATCAGCCGGCCCGGGGTCGCCACCAGCACATCCACGCCACCGGCGATGGCGCGAGCCTGCTTGCCCTTGGGCACGCCGCCGAACATGGTGATGACGCGCACGCCGATGAACTTGCCATAGACGCGGAAGCTCTCGGCGATCTGACTGGCGAGCTCACGGGTCGGCGCCAGCACGAGCACGCGGCATCCGCCGCGCACGGTCGGCTTGCGTTGGGCCGCCAGCCGCTGAAGGATGGGCAGGGCGAAGGCGGCGGTCTTGCCGGTGCCGGTCTGGGCGATGCCCTGGACGTCACGGCCGGCGAGCGCAGGCTCGATCGCCTGCTGCTGGATCGGGGTCGGCGTGGTGTAGCCTTCAGCCGCCAGCGCCTTGAGAAGGGCGGGGGCGAGGCCAAGCGATTCGAAGCTGATCATATAAGGTATAGTCTTTCGCGTGGTGCCACGCGCGCGCCACCGCACAGGCGGCGGGCACGGGCAAATCGCGGTCGGCAGGACCGCGAGCCGGCGCAGAATTGTTGGGAGACAGGAGCTACCAGGAAGCGTGCCCCCACATAGCCGATCGCTCGGGCTTAAGACGCGGGGTGGCAGCGCACAGAAACACATCAAGGCGCGCACCCTGTTCCTACAATGTGCAGTGCAGCAAAGTCAAGGAAAACCGTTTAGGCTTGAAAGGATACCGTCGCCCCAGCCTTTCCGCCCGACCGGACTCCGTTATAAGCGCCCGAAACCCGCCGGAGCTCCCATGTCAGTCCGCATCGTCGATGTCCGCGAGGCCACCCATCTCATCGCCTCGCCCATCCGCAACGCCTATATCGACTTCTCCAAGATGACGACCTCCGTCGTCGCCGTCGTCACCGACGTCATCCGCGACGGCAAGCCGGTCGTCGGCTACGGCTTCAATTCCAACGGCCGCTACGGCCAGGGCGGCCTGATCCGCGAGCGCTTCGCCCCCCGCCTTATGGAGGCCGAGGCCGCCACCCTGCTCGATGACGCCGGCACCAATCTCGATCCGGACCGGATCTGGGCCACCATGATGAAAAACGAGAAGCCCGGCGGCCACGGCGAGCGCTCCGTCGCCGTCGGCACCATCGACATGGCGGTATGGGACGCTGTGGCCAAGATCGCCCGCCGCCCTCTGTTCCGCCTCCTCGCCGAACGCTACCGCACCGAGGCCGACCCCCACGTCTTCCTCTACGCCGCCGGCGGCTACTACTACCCGGGCAAGGACCACACCCAGTTGCGCGGCGAAATGCGCTCCTACCTCGACCGCGGCTACAACGTCGTGAAAATGAAGATCGGCGGCGAACCCATCGCCACCGACCAGGCCCGCATCGAGGCCGTCCTCACCGAACTCAACGGCAAAGCCCGCCTCGCCGTCGACGCCAACGGCCGCTTCGACCTCGAAACCGCCATCGCCTACGCCCGGATGATGAAGCAGTACGACCTGTTCTGGTACGAGGAAGCCGGCGACCCGCTCGACTACCTTCTCCAGGCCGCCCTGGCCGAATTCTACCCCGGCGCGATGGCCACCGGCGAAAACCTGTTCAGCCATCAGGACGCCCGCAACCTCCTGCGCCACGGCGGCATGCGGCCGGATCGCGACTGGCTCCAGTTCGACTGCGCCCTGAGCTACGGCCTGTGTGAATATTTGCGGACACTGGCGGTGGTCAAGGACGCCGGCTGGTCCTGGCGCCGCTGCATCCCCCATGGCGGCCACCAGATGTCCCTCAACATCGCCGCCGGCCTCGGCCTCGGCGGCAACGAAAGCTACCCCGACGTCTTCCAACCCTTCGGCGGCTTCCCCGACGGCTGCCGCGTCGAGGACGGCATCTTGACCATGCCCGAACTACCCGGCATCGGCTTCGAGGCCAAGGGCGATCTTTATCCGATCATGCGGGCTCTGGCGTCCTGAAGTGGCCGATTGTCACTGCCGCGCACCCGTGCGACAAACAAGGCAGCCATAACGGAGCGGCATGCCGAAGGCGGCCGCGACATCCGACCCAGGGGAGACCACACGATGACCGAGTTTGACGACCTGAAACTGCGCCTGGCGGAAGGAAGCCTGTCCCGCCGTGACTTCATCGGCCGCGCCTCGGCGCTCGGCATCGGCGCCACCGCCCTGGCAGGCGTGCCGCAGATCGCCGCCGCCGCCGACGCTCCGCGCAAGGGCGGCCACATGCGCCTCGGCCTCGCCGGCGGCAGCACCACCGACAGCGTCGATCCCGGCAGCTGGACCGATTCGGTCATGATCATCGCCGCCTATGGCCTGTTCAACGGCCTGATGGAGAACGGCCCCGACAACAAGCCGATGCCCGAACTCGCCGAGAGCTACGAAGTCCGCAAGGGGGCGGCCGAGTGGATCCTCAACCTGCGCAAGGGCGTACAGTTCTCCAACGGCAAGACCTTCGATGCCGATGACGCGATCTATTCCTTCAACCTGCATCGCGGCAAAACCAAGTCCGGCGCTGCCGGGCCGATGAAGGCCATCAAGGACATCAAGAAGCTTGGCCCCAACCAGATCTCCATTGAGCTGGACGGCGGCGACGCCGACTTCCTCCAGGTCATCACCGACTACCACCTCATCGTGGTGCCGAACGGCCACACCGACTGGTCAAAGCCGATCGGCACCGGCGGCTACACCCTCGAGCAGTTCCAGCCCGGCGTGCGCGTCAGCGGCAAGCGCAACCCGAACTACTGGAAAAAGAACCACGGCTGGCTCGACAGCTTCGAAATCACCGTCGTCGCCGATGGTTCGGCGCGCATGAACGCCCTGATCTCCGGCCAGATCGACCTGATGAACCGCTGTGATCCGCGCACGGTCGGCCTGCTCTCCAAAAACGCCAAGATCGAGGTCATGCGTTCCCCCGGTGGCTGGCATCCGGTGATCGCCGCCCAGATCGACCAAGCGCCGTACAGTAACCCCGACATGCGGCTGGCCCTGAAATACGCCATCGACCGCGAGCAGATCACCAAGACCCTGTTCGCCGGCTACGGCTCGCTCGGCAACGATCACCCGATCCCGAAGGGCGACCCGTTCTTCCACAACCAGCTCCCGCAAACCAAGTACGATCCGGAAAAGGCGAAGTTCCACTTCAAGAAGGCCGGCATGGCCGACGCCAAGATCACGCTGCAAGCCTCCGACGCCGCCTTCGCCGGTGCCGTCGACATGTGCACCCTGTTCCAGGCCTCCGCCGCCAAGGCCGGCATCAAGATCGACCTCAAGAAGGAGCCGGTCGACGGCTTCTGGGACAATGTCTGGCTCAAAGGCGCCTTCGTGACCTCCTACTGGGGCGGCCGTCCGGCGGCGACCCAGATGCTCGGTGTCGCCTACAAGGGCGGCGCGCCTTGGAACGAAAGCCACTGGAACAACCCGAAATTCGACAAGCTTCTCGCCGACGCCCGCGCCGAGACGGATTTTGCCAAGCGCAAGACCTATATCTGGGACATGCAGGAAATGCTCAACAAGGAAGGCGGCGTGATCGTGCCCGGCTTCCGCGACTACCTCTCCGCCCATAGCAAGAACGTCGGCGGCGTCACCCCGCACAACGGCTTCGACCTCGACAACGGTCGCGTGCTCGACAAGGCGTGGATGAAGAGCTGAGCCTCCTCGCGGCAACACAAGCAACGGGCCGGGGGCAACCTCGGCCCGTTTTGCGTTTCACGCAGGAACGCAGCAAGCGCTTCCTTGCCTCAATACAGCGCATTCCGATACGCCGCCGCCAGGCTGGCATCCGTCTCCGCCACCCCGGCCCCGCCGATCTGATCCACCAGGATCTGCCCCAGCGACGGAAAGCTCGACCGCTCGATCCGCGTCGCCGGGTCCCATAATTTCGAGCGGATCAGCGCCTTGGCGCAATGGTAGTAGGCCTCGCGCACGGTCACCACGATCGCGCTGTTCGGAAGTTTCCCCTGTGCCACCAGAGGCGCCAACACGGCCGGATCGGTGGTGATCACCGCGGTGCCGTTGACCCGCACGGTCTCATCGATCCCGGGAACGAAGAAAATCAGCCCGACCCCGGGATGGGCGACGATGTTCTGCAGACTGTCGATCCGCCGGTTGCCCGGCCGGTCCGGCAACACCAGCGTCCACGCATCCAGCACGTGGACAAACCCCGGCGCATCCCCACGCGGACTCGCATCGACATTCCCCTCCCCATCCGTGGTCGCCAGCACCGCGAACGGCGACAGCGCGATGAACGCCCGGCAATGCGGATCGAGATGGTCAAGCTGCTTCAGCACCGCGCGCTCGCCGGGGGCCCCGAAATGCGCGCGCAGGGTGGCAGTGTCGGTGATCTCGTTCATGTGGTTTAACTCCGCTACACCGTGAGGATGGCGCGCCGCGGCGCGATCGGGAAGGGGATGGGAATGCATAGAGGTATCGGGGTCGCTGGCATCGCCGGCCGCATGGGCCGCCTGGTTGCCGAGGAGGCTCTGGCCGCCGCCACCAAGGTCACCGGCGGGATCGACCGTCCCGGCGCCGAAACCCCCGCGGGCATCGCCGTGTTGCCCGACATGGCGGCGCTCGCGGCAATCAGCGATGTCGTCGTCGAATTCACCCATGCCAGTTCCGTCCAGGCCCATGCCCGTGCCATCGCGGCCAGCCAATGCGCCTGGGTCCTCGGCACCACCGGGCTCTCGCCCGAGGACGAGGCGGCGGTCGCCGAGGCCGCGAAACACGTCGCCGTGGTTCACGCACCCAACTTCTCTCCCGGCGTCAACCTTGTCCTGGCGCTCGCCGAAAAAATGGCTGCCGCCCTGCCGGCCGAGACTTACGACGCCGAAATCGTCGAAATGCACCACCGCCAGAAGGTCGACGCCCCCTCCGGCACCGCGGTCGGCATGGGCCGCGCGGTGGCGAAGGGCAGGGGTGTCAACCTCGCCGATGTCACCGAAAGCGGGCGCGACGGCCATACCGGCGCCCGCAAGACCGGCGCCATCGGCTTCGCCGCCCTGCGCGGCGGCCAGGTCGTGGGCGAGCATACCCTGATCTTCGCCGCCGGCACCGAGCACATCACCCTCACCCACCGCGCCTTCGACCGCCGCGCCTTCGCCACCGGCGCTGTCCGCGCCGCACTGTGGGTCCAGGGCCGCCAGCCCGGCCTCTACAGCATGATGGATGTGCTCGGCATGACTTGACCCCAGGGGGTGGATCGGCGACACAGCCCGGCTTGAACCCCGGGGTGACCCGGTTCCATCACAGTCAGCACGGGATTGATCATGCGCGACAAGGGCGAATTCCTGTTCACCTCCGAGTCGGTCTCGGAAGGCCACCCCGACAAGGTGGCCGATCGGCTCAGCGACACCGTGCTCGACGCGTTCCTCGCGGCCGACCCCTATGCGCGCGTGGCCTGCGAAACCCTGGTCACCACCAACCGCATCGTCCTCGCCGGTGAAACCCGCGGGCCCGACACCATCACGCACGAATACCTCGCCCATCTCTGCCGCATGGCGGTCCATGATATCGGCTACGACCAGGAAGGCTTCTCCTGGAAAAACGCCGATGTCGCCGTCCACCTGCACGCCCAGTCCGCTGACATCGCGCAAGGCGTCGACTCCGCCGGCAACAAGGACGAAGGTGCGGGCGACCAGGGCATCATGTTCGGCTACGCCTGCACCGAGACCCCCTCGCTGATGCCGGCCCCGCTCTACTACGCCCATCTCGTGCTCCGCCGCATCAACGAGCTGCGCAAGGCGAAAGACCTCTCCGTCGCTGGCCTGCTGCCCGACGCCAAGAGCCAGGTCACGCTCCGCTACGTCGACGGCAAGCCGGTCGGTGCCACCTCGGTCGTCGTCTCCACCCAGCACGAAGCCGGCCTGGAGCAGGGCCAGATCAAGCGCATGCTGCTGCCGCTGATCGAGACCAGCCTGCCCGTCGGCTGGATGCCGCCGGAAAACGAGATCTATATCAACCCCACCGGCAACTTCGTCATCGGCGGCCCCGACGGCGACTGCGGGCTGACCGGCCGCAAGATCATCGTCGACACCTACGGCGGCGCAGCGCCCCACGGCGGCGGTGCGTTCTCGGGCAAGGACCCCACCAAGGTCGACCGCTCCGCCGCCTATGTCTGCCGCTACCTCGCCAAAAACGTCGTCTCCGCCGGCCTCGCCGAGCGCTGCACACTCCAGCTCAGCTACGCCATCGGCGTCTCCGACCCGCTTTCCGTCTACGTCGAACTCCACGGCAACCCCTACGAGATCGACGAGCTCAAGCTCGAAAAGACCCTGCGCGAGCTGGTCAACCTGCGCCCCCGCGGCATCCGCGAGCACCTTCACCTCAACCGACCCATCTATGCCGTGACCTCCGCCTACGGCCATTTCGGCCGCGAGCCGGACGCCGAAAAAGGCACCTTCACCTGGGAGAAGACCGACCTCGTCGGCTCCCTGAAATCGGCGTTCGGGCGATAACGCTCAAGCCGCAGCCGGACCGGCTCTACGGACGCCTGCGCAGCCACAAGCTGCGCCCGCGGCAGGAACTTCTGCTCGAAGCCACCCTGCCGCGGATGCGCTTCGACATCGCCCACGCCCCCGATCCCCTGGCCGCCTTCACCCCCCGCCCCACCGAACTCTGGCTCGAAGTCGGCTTCGGCGGCGGCGAGCATGCCCTGGCTTTGGCCGCAACCAACCCCGACATCGGCCTGATCGCCTGCGAAGTCTTCGAGCAGGGCCTGTGCTCCCTGCTCGCCCGCCTCGTCCCCGAAGGCGGCGAGGCCGACACAACCCTGCCCGGCAACCTCCGCCTGTGGGACGACGACGCGCGCGACCTGCTGCGCCGTCTCCCCGACGCCTGCCTGTCCAGCCTGTTCCTGATGTTCCCGGACCCCTGGCCGAAAGCGCGCCACACCAAGCGCCGCTTCGTCCACCCCGCTTTGCTGCCCGAACTCGCCCGCACCCTCAAACCCGGCGCCCTCTGGCGCATTGCCTCGGACGACCCGACCTACCAGTCCTGGGTCACCGAAGTCCTGGCCAACCAGACCCTGTTCGACGTCCCTCCCCCCGCCACCACCCACCCCGACGGCTGGCCCCCCACCCGCTACGAAACCAAGGCGCTGATCGCAGGCCGCACCCCGCTCTATTGGGAAGTCGCCCGGCGATAGCCGCAGCAGATGCAACATGCGGAAGGTTGAGATCGCACCAAAGCGCGCGCACCGGACAGCTCCCCTGCGCCGCCCGGGTACATCACGACCCCAGCACCTCGGCGCTTGCCCCGGCGCCATCCGGCCGCTTAAACTCATATTGAGCCGAAATCGAATTGGACGGGATCCCGGATGAGTGCGTTGAAGCGGACGATCTTGCGCAGCGACGCGGCTGCGATCGTGGTGCTCGCAGGCGCAATAGTCCTGTATCTACTGACCTCGCCGATGGCCGGCGACTTCTGGTGGAGTGATACGGGATCTCACTCCATGAATGGGGCATTGATCCTCGATTTCATTGCATCTGGCGATTTTGGATCGCCCGTCAAATTTGTCTCCCAATACTATTTTCGCTTCCCGGCTTTAACGATTGCAATCTATCCGCCGATTTTTCCGATGGTCGAAGCGCTGATCTATGCGCTGGTCGGATACTCGCATGCTGCAGCACAAATGGTGGTTCTCGGTTTTACAGTCGTTGCTACAACCTATTTCTACCGCCTGTGCCGCACAGCGATGTCGCCCATTATGGCGGCCGGTGCCGCCTTGCTGTTGCTGAGCCTGCCCGTCATCGCGCTCTGGTCACGCCAGGTGATGCTGGAAATGCCAGCCCTCGCGTTGTTGATCGCAGCCAGCTTCTATCTCATCCGCTTCCTCGACTCGAACCGAATCAGCCATCTCGTCGTTGCGGTCGTCTTGCTGGTAGCATCGGTCTACACCAAGCAGACCACCTTGTTTGCCGCCTTGGCCTTTGCTGCCGTACTTCTGGCGGATCGCGGTTGGCGGGCGCTGCGTGACCGACGAATCTGGCTCGTCGCTGCCTTCGGCATCCTCCTTCTCATCCCGTTTGGCGCCTTCACCGTGATAGTCGCCTGGCAGAACCTCGACACCATCCGCGGTGTCGGCCAAGAGGCCGGCTCCCATGTCTCGTGGTATGCACTGACTTGGTACGCCAGCGCTCTGCCGGAAATCGCCCGGATCGCCCCGCTGCTGGCGGCGGCGGCGTATCTCGTCGTGGCAGTCCTGCGCGGCTGGAGTACGGTCGCCGAGCGCCGACTTGCCGTGCTGATGATCGCCTGGTTCGTCACCGACTACCTGTTCATCAGCCCGCTCGCCCACCGCGAGGCCCGCTACGGATTTTTCCTGGCCGCCCCCATCGCCGTCCTCGCGGCCTTGCTGGTCGTCCGGTTGCTCCCCGCCCGCATTGCCCCCGCCGCTGCTCTGGCGCTCAGCGCGACCTCCCTCGCGCTCACGCTGGCCGTCAACCCCATACCCCGCGTGGCCGGATATCCCGCCATCGCCGACTATCTGCTCGCCCACACCTCGCAGGATGACGCCGTCGTATTTCACGGCCTCCGCTCGCCCAACTTCGTCGCAGCCCTCCGGGCTGCCAAACCCACCCCGCAACTTTTCGTCCTGCGCGCCGAGAAGCTCCTTGTCGATGTCCGCATCATGCGCGAGTGGGGCATCAACGATCGCAGCGTGTCTGAGGCCGACATCGCTGCCATGTTCGAGCGCTACGGCATCGAATACGTGGTCTTCCAGAGGGATTTCTGGACCGACCAGCCCTCCATCGCACGGTTCCAGGATTTCGTCCTGTCCGACCGCTTCGAGCGCATCGCCACCTTCCCCATCACCGCCAATATCCCGGGCCAAGAGGCGCAAATGCTGCTCCTGCGCTATCGCACCCCCTCCCACCCCCCCACCCGCTCGTTCGAGCTCAAGATTCCAGCGGTCGGCGTCACAGTCAAAGGCGGGACATGATCATGACCGAGAGCGGTGTCGTTGACGCTCGGCTGAAGGCGGAGCCGTGGTTCCGAAGCCGCCGTCCATGGGACGGAGCCTCCTCGAGATCTTTCAGACCGACCGTGAACGGCCAGAGCGCCCCAGGCCTCGTGGGATCGCACCACGTCACCAACCCGACCAGACCCCAGTCCGGTTGATGGTGCTCCACAGCGTGATCGGCTGAGGCCGACCGCTCAGAAAACGTGAATCACGTGAAAAGACAGTGAGATAGGCCATTGTCGGAACGCTCATCAATTTCAACAATGCTCTAGGGAGTGCGACGTGGCTTGTCTTCTACGGTGCTTCCGCCTCTCATATGAGCCTCGACGCCCGATATTGCGCTTCTCGTGACAGCCGGCAACAGCCCACCGATAACATATAACGGACGTTGTTTGGTCTCATTGAATATCCGCCCGATATACTCGCCGATGATGCCAAGTGTGATAAGTTGTACGCCGCCAAGGAACAGCACGATCGCCAGCAAGGACGGATAGCCGGCGACAGGGTTTCCGTACAACAACGTGCGCAACACGATGTAGAAAGCATATCCTGCCGCCGCAACTGCAATGACGAATCCCATATAGGATGCGAACTGAAGCGGTCGGATCGAGAAGCTGGTAATCCCTTCAATGGAGAAGTTCCAGAGCCGCCAGTAGTTCCACTTGGTGTCGCCGGCGGCACGTGGGGCGCGGGTGTAGAGAATCTCAACCTGACGAAAGCCCACCCAGGTGAACAAGCCCTTCATGAAGCGGTGACGCTCGCGCAGCTGCAACAGGGCGTCCACTGCGCGCCGGCTCATCAGCCGAAAATCACCGACGTCGGCCGGAATCGGCCGATCGGCAAGATGGTTCATCACACGGTAGAACAAGTGGGCCGTGGCGCGTTTCACCGCTGACTCGCCGTCCCGCTCGGTTCGACGTGCATAAACGACATCATAACCCTCCTTCCAACGCGCGATGAGGCTCGGAATGAGCTCCGGTGGATCCTGGAGATCGGCATCGATAACGACCACGGCTTGTCCACGCGCCTGATCGAGGCCTGCGGTCATGGCGATCTCTTTGCCGAAGTTTCGCGACAGCGACACCAGACCGATCCGGCAGTCCAGTGCGTGAAATTGTCGCACCAGCGCAGCGGTTTCGTCATGACTGCCGTCGTCGCTGAATACAATTTCCCAACTCGCGCCGGTCGCTTCCAGTACCGCTTTTGTACGGGCGATGAAATTCGGCAACACGGCAGCCTCGTTGTAGGCCGGAACGACCACACTGATATCGGGCAGCGGCACCGCGGCGCAATTTGTCACGGAGATGTGCCTTCAACCGGCTGATCTGCGCGCCGCAGTACGTAGCACTGAGTCCAAATCAGCCCCGACAGCACTGGAACGTTACGTATTCGCCGCTCCAGCCATGACGCAATCCGCTGACCGGAAGCGCCGAAGAACTCTGCCAACACCGGGACGTAGAGCGCGCGAAGTGCTTTGACCTCGACAATAAAACCAACACGAGTCAGCTGCCGGGATAATTGGCCATGTGTCAGTCTATTCGTATGGCCGAGCGCATCTGCGGCGCCGTAGAGGCGCTTGGCGAAAGCCAGCACCAGCGGAAGATCGAGCAGACGGGCGAACAACTCAGCTGTGCTATAGGATTGAGGCGTGGTCAGTACCAAAGCGCCTCCCGGACGCAGCGCGTCGTGCATGCGTTGAAGTGCCAGCTCCGATCGGTCTGGCGGCAGGTGCTCAAGCACTTCCGAGCACAATGCGAGATCAAACCCGGTATCACGAAGGTCACAGACATCCTGGCAGCGCGCGGTCACGCCGGGAAGCGCGGCGACCGCCTCGATGAAGCCCTGGTTAATGTCGAGTGCCAGAACACTGCATTCGCGGTCAGACAAAAAGCGAGTGTAGAGACCAGCGCCTACCCCGACCTCAAGCACGAGCTTCGCGCCTTTGGCCATCTCGCCTTCAAGCGCGGTAGTGACCCACGCCCTCCGGGTCGCATGCAGCCATCGGCGGGAAGGGTTCGGGTCGGCATAGAGGTTGGCCTGGAACGCGATCTCGGTTGTAACGAGATCGCGCGGTTTGACCGCGAGTTCATTGCTCATTCATGTGCTTCCAGCGGGCTGAGTGAGTGATCATCGGGATGCAATTACCACAGAAACGGCCAGCCCGACCACGGTCGAGACACTTTTGCGTCAATTTGTGCGTTAAAGCGACAACGACGTACATTTATTTCCGAATGCGCAACAACTTGGGGCTCTGTCAATCGGATCGACCCGCGGCGGTCAGCAGGCTCTGCGACGCGGGTACGGACACAATATCGCAGATCACGCCATCCAATTTCATCAAGCGATCGTAGTGATGTTTCGGACCGCGGAAACCTTACCGCCAGGTTCACACGAGTCCAACTATTGGCCAGAAAGGTGCCCTTCGACGGGCAGCTTCCTGCGACCCACCCGCCTGGGATTGCCCCCCCCTCACCGCCGCCACGTCACCGCCGAGCTTACCGCATAATTCCACACCAGGCTCATCACCGCGCCCAGCAGCCCGGCATACAGCCAGCTCGAATGTGCCGCCCCGAACAGCACCGACGAGACGTTCACGTTCATCACCGCCCCCACGCTTGAAATCAGCGAGAACGTCACAAGCCCGCCGAAAAACCGCCACCCTTTCAGCCGCCGCTCGCGGAAGGTGAAGGTGTTGTTGAGCGAATAGTTCCCGATGATCGCCACCGCCGTCGCCAGCGTCTGGGCGCCCGGGAAATCCATCCCGAACACCGCAAGCCCCGCGTTCAAAACGATAAGATGCGCCGCGATCCCGAGCGCCCCCACCCCGGCGAACAGCAGGAACCGCACCGGCACGATGTGCCCCACCAGCTTGTCCAGGATCAGCAGCAGATAATCCCGCAGCACGCCCGCATCGAGCTTGCTCTCGCCGGACACCCGCGTCCGGAACTGATACGGCAATTCCTTGATCCGCGGCGGCTCCCGCAGCGAGGCGATGATATCGAGCAGAATTTTGAACCCCATCGCCGAGAGCTTGCGCGCCGCCCGCGCGAACACATCGCGCCGCAGCATGAAAAACCCGCTCATCGGGTCCGAAACCGGCGTGCGCAACACGATCCCGGCCAGCCAGGTCGCCAGCGTCGACATCCCGGCCCGCCGCGCATCCCACGCCCCGATTCCGCCACCATCGACATAGCGACTGCCGATCGCGATATCGCAATCCCCCGCCCGCAGCGCCGCCAGCATCTTCGGCAGCACCGTCTCGTCGTGCTGCAAATCCCCGTCCATCGCCGCGATATACGGCGCGAGGCTTGACTGCGCCCCCTCGATGAACGCCGAGGACAACCCGCGCCGCCCGATCCGGTGGATCAGCCGCACCCTCGGATCCTGCGCCGCCACCCCCGCAATCGCCGCCCGCGTGCCGTCACGGCTGTCGTCATCGACAAACACGATCTCCCACGCCACGCCCTGCAGCACGGCATCGACACAGGCAACCAGCGGCGCAATATTGCCCTCCTCGTTGAGGACCGGGATCACAAGGCACAGTTCGGGCGTCACATTCATGGCCCCAACCTAACCGGGCCGGCCCCACCCGACAATCCGCGCGGCACGCCCCGCTTGCAGCCGCCCCTCCACCGGCGTATAAGGATGCTTCTCTAAATCTTCCGCGCTCATCGGGGGGTGGCCTTAACGGGCCGCCTTTTTTGTTTTGGTCCAACACCTGCTGAATCACTCCGGGCTCGATGCCCGCATCGCCGAAATGGTCATGCCCACGCTGCTGGACATGGGCTTCGAGCTGGTGCGCGCCGCGGTACTCGGGCGTGAACGGCCGACCGTGCAGATCATGGCCGACCGGGCCGATGGCGCCCTCATCACCGTCGAGGACTGCGAGGCCATCAGCCGCGCAGTCGGCGCCGTGCTCGATGTCGCCGATCCCATCCCCGGCAACTGGACCCTCGAAGTCAGCTCCGCCGGGATCGACCGCCCGCTGACCCGGGTCAAGGACTGGAACCGCTTCGCCGGCCACCGCGTCCGCGTCGAGATGAACCTCCCGGTCGAAGGCCGCAAGCGCGCCAATGGCGTGGTCCTCGGCGCCGACGCCGAAATCGCCCGCCTGCGGCTCGACGAAGGCGGCGACATCGAACTCCCCTTCGCCGACATGCGCCGGGCCAAGCTCGTGCTGACCGACGAATTGATCGCGGCCACCGCCGCGCAGATACCGACGACGAACTGAAAGGGCTCGATTTCCATGGATACCGCCATTGCCCGTCCCGAACTGCTGCTGGTGGCCGACGCCGTCGCCCGCGAAAAGATGATCGAGCGCGACGACGTGCTCCAGGTCATCGAGAACGCGATCCAGAAGGCCGGCCGCGCCAAGTACGGCCACGAAAAGGACATCCGCGCCACCATCGACCGCAAGAACGGCGATGTCCGCCTCTCCCGCTGGACCGAGATCGTCGAGACCGTCGAGAACGAGGAGACGCAAATCCCGCTGCATATCGCACTGCGCTTCCGTCCAGAGTCGAAGGCGGGCGAGCACATCATCGACCCGCTGCCCCCGATCGATTTCGGCCGCATCGCCGCCCAGGTCTCCAAACAGGTCATCGTCCAGGGCGTCCGTGAGCTTGAGCGCCGGCGCCAGTACGACGAATTCAAGGACCGCGTCGGCGAAGTCGTCAACGGCGTCGTCAAGCGCACCGAATACGGCAACCTCATGGTCGAAATCGGTCGCGCCGAGGCCCTGCTGCGCCGCGACGAGCTGATCCCGCGCGAAAGCTTCCGCAACGGCGATCGCGTCCGCGCCTACATCTACGACGTCCGCGAGGAGCCCCGTGGCCCGCAGATCTTCCTCTCCCGCACTCATCCCGGCTTCCTCGCCAAGCTGTTCGCCCAGGAAGTGCCGGAAATCTACGACGGCATCATCGAAATCAAGGCGGTCAGCCGCGACCCCGGCAGCCGCGCGAAAATGGCCGTCATCAGCCGCGACGCCTCGATCGACCCGGTCGGCGCCTGCGTCGGCATGCGCGGCAGCCGCGTCCAGGCCGTCGTCCAGGAGCTCCAGGGCGAAAAGATCGACATCATCCCCTGGTCGCAAAACACCGCGACCTTCGTCGTCAACGCCCTAGCCCCCGCCGAAGTCACCAAGGTGGTGATGGACGAAGAGGCTGGACGGGTTGAAGTGGTGGTCCCGGATGACCAGTTGTCCCTTGCCATCGGCCGGCGCGGCCAGAACGTGCGCCTTGCCAGCCAGCTCACCCGCTGGGACATCGACATCCTCACCGAGGCCGAGGAAAGCGAGCGCCGCCAGGAGGAGTTCCGTCGCCGCACCGGCCTCTTCGTCGAGGCGCTGGACGTCGACGACGTCATCGCCGGCCTGCTGGTGACGGAGGGCTTCAACACCATCGAGGAACTCGCTTTCGTGCCGATGGACGAACTTGCCGACATCGAAGGCTTCGACGAGCAGATCGCCGAGGAACTGATCCGCCGCGCCGAAGCCCACCTGGTGAAACGCGACAACGAGATGAACGACAAGCGCATCGAGCTCGGGGTCTCCGACGACGTCGCCTCGTTCGACGTCATGACCCCGGCGATGCTCGTCGCGCTCGGCGAAAAGGGCGTGAAATCCATCGACGATCTGGCCGATCTCGCCTCCGACGAGCTGGTTGAAATCGTTGGCGAGGCGGCGATGGACGAGGAGACGGCCAACGCGGTGATCATGGCCGCGCGGGCGCATTGGTTCGAAGGGGAAGATGGAGCTGCCACAGAGGCCTGAGGACCAGGCCGATCCCGGCGACGATGTGCCGGATGCGGCCGACGACGAGCCGGAAACGGGACCGCTGCGCCGCTGTGCGGTTACCCGCGAAAGGCTGCCCAAGGAGCAGATGATCCGCTTGGTCATCGGCCCCGACCGGCAGGTCGTGCCTGACATCGCCGCAAAGCTGCCCGGCCGGGGAATCTGGTTGAGCGCGCGGGGGGATGTGATAGAAACCGCGTGTAAGCGGGGGGCTTTTGCGAAGGCGGCCCGCGGCCAGGTCACGGTGCCGGCCGATCTCGGCGCCGCGCTCGGCTTGGCGTTGACCCGCCGGATCGCGGATACACTGGGGCTTGCCCGTCGCGCCGGGCAGGCCACTTTCGGCTTTGTCAAGGCGCGGGAGTGGATGGCGGCGGGCCGGGTCGGTCTGGTCGTCCAGGCGCGCGACGGCAGCGGCGAGGAGCGGGCACGGTTCCTGGGTGGCCGGGGGGCGGAGTTTCCAGTGGTGATGCCATTGGATGCCGCGCAACTCGGGGCGGTTTTCGGGCGCGACCATGTCGTGCATGTGGTGGTGGCACCGGGCCGGTTGGCCGCGATGCTGCGCGTTGAGGCGGAGCGGCTTGCGGGTCTGGCGGCGTGAGGCTGTCGGGCGATGCGGGTCGCGGATGAGTACAGAACGGACGGGTAGATGAGCGAAGGCAACGATCAGGACACGGGCAAGGGCAGGCTTTCGCTGCGCCCCGCGGGCCGCTTGGAAATTGGCCGCACCGTGGATGCTGGATCCGTGCGACAGAGTTTCAGCCACGGCCGCACCAAGGTGGTGCAGGTCGAGGTGCGCAAGAAGCGCGCGCCGGGTGCCCCCGGCCCCGGCCAGACCCATGGACCGTCGCATCACGCGCCGGCTCCGACAGCAACACCTGCGCCGTCGACCCAGGCTCCCCCGAGCCCGGGTCCCACCCCGGCCGCCGTGGCGCCACAGACCGTGGTGCCGACGCCGCGCCCACCGCAGCCGGTTTCGCGTCCGCCGGCCGGTGCCGGTCGCGCTTTGACCCAGACCGAACTCGCCGCGCGCCAACGGGCACTGCTCGAGCAGCAGCGCGATGCCGCCCGCCGCGAGGCCGAGCGCCGCGAACAGGAACGCCGTGACGCTGAGCGTCGCGAACAGGAGAAGATCTCGATCCTCTCCGCCGCCGAAGAGGCCCGCCGCCGCGAGGAGGAGGCCCGCAAATCCGCCGAGGAGGAAGCGCGGCATCAGGCCCTGGCCGAGGCCAAGGCGCGCGAAGAGGAAGAGTCCCGCTCCAAGGCCGCCGCCGCCGACACCGCGGCGCGTGCCGCCCCTGCCCCGCCGCCGGCGCGCGGCCCCGGCGAGGAAGCCCGCCGCACGCCG
>CAIYSR010000041.1 GCA_903928895.1 uncultured Rhodospirillales bacterium
GCGGGCGGGGCGGGTGGCCGGACTGGACGCGGGCGGCGAGGCGCGCGATGCGCTGGCCGGCGCGGGCGATGCGGGTGCAGAGGAGCAGGATGAGGGGGGCGAAACGCGGGTGCCGCATCAAGCCATGGCAGACATGGGCGGCGAGCGGGGTCAGGATCGCGATGAGCCGGAAGGCGAATTCCGGGGCGAAGGCGCGGGCCGGGTCCTGGGTGGTGGGCGCCTTGGTCATGATTTTATTCCTATGACGGGTGGGGGACCGGTTCAAGGGGTTTTTTCGGGGGGGGCGTCGTGGGGCAGGGCCTTCTCGTCCACCCTGGGATGCTGGAACAGCCCTGGCCCCCAGGGCCCTACCGGGCCAGAGGCCACAGTTCTTCGGGATCAGTAGACCACGATCATCACCGCGCCGCCCGTGGAGGGGCCCCCGTTGCCGGCGGTGAAGCCGACGAGGGTGGGGGCACCGGCGCCGCCGGAGGCGCCGTAGCCCGCCGCCGCGCCGCCATTGCCGCCGTTGGCTGCGGTACAGGATGCGCCGGACGAACCGCCCTGGCCGTGCAGGCCGATGCCGCCATAGGTCGCCGCAGTGGCGTTCTGCGCGCCGGTGGAGCACGACGCCGCGCCGGGCGTGCCGCGCCCGTCGCCGGGGCCGAGCAGATAGGTCGTCAGGGGATGGATGCCGGCGAGGGCAACCGGCGTGGTCGCAAGGCCCGGCCCGGGGGCGCCGGGAGTGGGCATTTCGGGGAAGACGTTGCTCTGCCCAAGCGACGGCTGGGTACCGTTCGGCGAGCCCGCCCCGCCGCACCCGGCGATGAACACGCCGGTCGAACAGGTCGCCGCCCCGGCCGATCCGTTGACGCCGCCGTTGCCGGTGGTGCCGGGCGAGGAGCCCGACGCATTCGATCCCTGCGCCACCGCCGAGCCGCTGGAGCCGCCCGCGCTGGCGGCATTGGGCTGCCCGTTGCTGCCGGCTCCACCGCCGTTGGCACCGGAGAAGGATAGTCCGCCGAGGGTGAAGGAGGTCGCGGTGCCGGCGGTCGGAGTGCTGCCGGTGCTGTTCGCGGTCGTGCCGGAGGCGGTGCAGGACGTTCCGGCGGTGCCGACCGTCACCACCAGGGAGGTCGCGCCGTTGACCTGCGAGGCCAGCAGTTCCCCGGTAACGGTGGCGCCGGTGCCCCCGGTGCCGCCCGCCGAGGCGGCAGTGCCGGAGGGGACGACGATGCCGCAGCCGGACCCTCCGGCCGCGCCGACCATGCGATAGCGCAGCGCGGTCCAGCCCGACGGCAGCGTGACGGTCTGGCTGGATGAGATCACCGCGGTGTACGGCGGTGAAGCGCTCACCGACCCGGTTCCTGCCGCCATGGTGTGCCACGCGCCGTCATTGAAGCTGTAGATCATCTGAAATGACCCGCCAGCTGCAAGCGTTGCCGGCACCGTGCCCGACAGAATCGTCGCACCTGCCCCCGGCTGCACCGTGAGCGACGCGATGGGCTTGGTGGTCAGAAACCACGCGATCTGCCCGTCCCCGGCGCTGGCCGGCAGTTTCAGCGCGAGGGTTGCGAGTGCGCCGGCGGGCACCAGCAACGCGCCGCATTTTCCGGTCGGAAGCTGATACGTGTCCCCGCTCGACGGGGCGTGATAGTCGTAGCAGTTGTCGCTATAGGTGCCGAAATGGCCGAGGTTGCCATCGAAGCGACCGGTTCCGCCGACATGCAACATCGCCTGCGGAACGCCGACAGACCCGCCGATGCTGATCCTGTCGAGTATCCGGTCGATGTTCAGCGCCGTCGAATTGTCCCAGTTCGCGAACGCAAGCTGCCCCGTCCTGGTCGCGTGCATCACCGGCCGCTGGGCGTAGGAGGGGTTGGAGAACACCACCCCGACGGCGGTTCCTGACGCGGTTGCCGGGGCCGACATCACGCCCGACGTGGTGCCGCCGCCTGAAACCAACGTGGTCCGGGCCTGGATACCGGACGTTGCCGGCGTCTGCGTCTGGCCGTAGCTGATCCCATAGACGCCGCCGAACATCAAATTGCCGTTGGCGCCGATAGTCCCGGAACAGCCCGAAAATGAGGTCGATCCGGCGGTGAAGTTGCAGGCGACGAACGTCCCGCCCGTCGCATCGACGCCACCGGTCTGCCACAGGAAGAATTCAGGCGGCGGCTCGAGCGGGTCGGATTGGCCGTCGAACGTGCTGACTTCGACGAACCCGACCGGTTGCGGGTTGTTGCCCCATCCCGTTGCGAAGTGCTCCCGGACCAGCTGTGCCGTCAGGGTGGTCGAACTGACCGTCTGCGCCGGGGACACGGTATAGGTGCCGGCGCCTCCGGTTTTGCCGCTGATCTGCGCAACGACGAATGTGCCGCCCGACACGCCGGTGCCATAGACATACATGCCCGGCGTGATCCGGATGCCCGACATCACCGAAGCGACGGTCATCGTCGTGCCCGAGATCGAGCCTGTCGTGATGGACAGAGGGTAGTAGGGATCGAAGCCCATGAAGGCGATCGCGGATACGCCGCCCACGTTCGTGTTCTGGAACGTGATGACGTTCTGACCGCCGGCGTTGCGCTCGAAATTGAGCGTGCCGGTGGCGTTGTAGCAGGTGATGTCGGTGTTGTAGCTCGACGGACCCAGTGTGAGGATCGGGACCTTGCAGTCGCCGGTGGTGACGCTGCCGTTGACCTGCACCACCGTGGGCGGTGGTGAGAACGGCGATCCCTGCGCCAGCGTGAGGGCGGGCAGGAGGGCAAAGAGGAAGGCAACGATGCGAAGCATGGATCAGCCTCCGGCCAGCGTGACGGCGATCGATGACCCGCTCTCAGAGCTCGCCATACTGCACCGGCGTCGAGCGCCTGTCGCAGTCCGGTTGCACCATGCACATCGTGTCACACGACAGCGCATTGGAAGCGGGCGCGCTTCGCGCATGACAAGTTCTCTGCCCTCGAAGGTGACCACGACACCCAATGCGCCACCTGCCACATCGACCGCGATAGGAGCAACTATACCTGCTATGGTTGCCGCGCGCATCACGCCAACGGTGGTGCGCAGATCATACGCGCAAAGGCATCCGCGAGTTCCGGACTTGCGTTGCCCGTGAGCGCAGTTCGAAGGAAGGCTCGGAGCATGAACGCAGGACGGGAGAGGGACGCAGCGATGACGAGGATCAATCAGAACATGGAAGGCGGAAGCCCGGCATGATGCGCCCGTACCAGCATGACGAACGTCATGTCGTCTCCCGCATCGGCTGGCTGCGTGCCGCGGTGCTGGGGGCCAATGATGGGATTATTTCGACTTCCAGCCTGATCCTCGGGGTCGCGGCGGCGGCGGGGGCGCAATCGGAGGTTCTGGTCGCCGGTGCTGCGGGCATTGTCGCCGGGGCGATGGCGATGGCGGCCGGCGAGTATGTGTCGGTCAGTTCGCAGGCCGATACCGAGCAGGCCGATCTGGCGCGAGAGCGGGCCGAGCTGGCTGGCAACCCGGTTCATGAGCACGCGGAACTCAGCGCGATCTACGTGCAACGGGGGGTCGATCCGGACCTGGCCCGGCAGGTTGCCGAGCAGTTGATGGCCAGGGATGCGCTCGGTGCCCATGCGCGGGACGAGCTCGGCATCTCCGAAATCACCGCCGCGCGGCCCATCCAGGCCGCCCTGACGTCGGCGGCGACTTTTTCGGTGGGGGCGGGGTTGCCGCTGCTGGTGGCGATCGTGGCGCCGCCGAGCATGCTGACCGTCGTGCTCCCCGTGGCATCGCTGGGATTTCTTGCTGTTCTCGGCGCGGTCGGTGCGAAAGCCGGCGGCGCGGCGATGTGGCGGGCGACGGCGCGGGTGACGTTCTGGGGGGCGGCGGCGATGGCATTGACGGCCGGGATTGGAGCGCTGGTTGGGCATGCTGTCTGATCGGCGAGGCTGCGCGTCGCGCCAGCGTTTGGCGGCGACGGCGCTGGGTTTGCGGGACGCCTCCTGCGACGGATGAAAGTTTTTTGCTTCTTTTTTTCAAAAAAGAAGGCCTTCCTCGCTGATTTTCTTTGTCTGCCAGAAAACTTCAGTCCCCTTCAATCGTCGCGTCGTGGCGTTTCCACAGCGGCGCTGGCGCGACGTTTGGTGCGGTTGCCCTGGATCGCCGCGCTGCGCTCGCGATGACGGGGGGAGCTGTTGTTTTCGGGGTCAGTCCATGGTGAGGCCCTGGACGCGGATGAGGCCGTCGGGGATGGGGGTGAAGCCTTTGAGGGTGGCGGAGTGGGCGAAGAGCCAGGTGACGTTGTAGAGGAAGAGCATGGGGCGGTCTTCGGCGAGGATGCTGGCGATCTGGTGGTAGATGGCGGCGCGTTTGGCTTGGTTGGTTTCGGCGCGGCCGGCTTCGAGGGCTTTGTTGAAGTCGGGGCCGCAGTATTTGCCCCAGTTCTGGAAGCTGTCGCAGGCGAGGTAAACGGAGAGGTTGGCGTCGGGGTCGGCGCGGCCGGACCAGTTGTTGAGGTGGGCGGTGTAGTCGCCGCGGTTCATGGCTTCGATGTTGGCATTGGATTCGCCGACGGCGACTTTGACGGTGATGCCGGCTTCGGCGGCCATGGACTGGATGACTTCGGCGACCTGCTGGTCGCGCGGCGCGTTCTGGACCTTGATTTCGATTGTGGGGTGTTCGATGCCGGTTTCCTTGAGCAGGGCGCGGGCGCGGGGGAGGTCGCGCGGGGGGAGGGGGAGGGCGGTGTTGTGGTAGGGGCTGGCGGGGGCTTCGGTCTGGTTGTTCGGCGTGAAGAGGCCTTCCATGGCGACCTGGTTGATGATGTTGCGGTCGATGGCGGCTTCGAGGGCGGCGCGGAGGCGTTTGTCGCGGGCGAAGGGGGAGGTGGCGCCGGCGCCGTTGGCGATGTTGATGTTCAGCGCGGCGTAGCCGAGGCCGGTGATGGTGGCGAGTTTGAGTTTGGGGTCGGCTTTGACTTTGGCGGCGTCGGGGGGGGAGAGGTCCTGGAGGATGTCGAGTTGCCCGCCCTGGAGGTTGGTGAGGCGGATGGTGGCGTTGGGGGTGGGGCGGATGATGACGCGATCGAAGTGGAGTGCTGCCTGGTCGCGGTAGCCGGCGTAGCGATCGAGGGTGATGTGGTCCTGGGCGACGCGTTCGGTGAATTTGTAGGGGCCGGAACAGACGGGGGCGGTGAAGAAGTCCTTGCCGAGGCGTTCGACGGCTTTGGGGGAGACCATCATGCCGGAACGGTCGGAGAGGACGGCGAGGAGGGGGGCGTAGGGAAGGGCGAGGCGGATGCGGATGGTGGTGGGGTCGATGACATCGACGCCGGCGATGGGTTTGAGTTCGCCTTTGCGGACGCTGTCGGGCGCGGTGCGGAAGCGTTCGAGGTTCCAGGCGACGGAGTCGGCGGTCATTTTCTCGCCGTCGTGGAAGGTGACGTCGGGGCGCAGCGTGATGGTGAGGGCGCGGCCGTCGTCGGACCATTCCCATTTGGTGGCGAGTTGGGGGGTGAAGGTGAGATCGGGCTTGAGGTCCCAGAGTTTGTCGCAGAGGGCGGTGAAGACGAAGCGGCCGCCGAAGGTGCCGCCGAGGGCGGGGTCGAGGCGGTCGGGGTCTTCCTGGGTGCCGATGCGCAGGGTGCCGGCGGCGAGGGCGGGGAGGGGCAGGAGGAGGGTGGCGGCGAGGAGGGTGGCGGCGAGGCGGCGCATGGATGGTCCCCTGTGGCGTTTGGGGGACGGTATGCCGGGTTTGGCGGGATGCCAATGGATGTAACGGATCGGGCGTGCCGGGGGTCATCTTGGGGTAGGCAGAGGAGGCGGCGATGCGGGCGGTGGTGATGGCAGTGGCGTTGATGGTGATGCCGATGGTGGCCGGGGCGGAGCGGCCGGTGGTGGTGGAGTTGTTCACATCGCAGGGGTGTTCGTCGTGTCCGCCGGCGGATCGGCTGTTGCGGGGGCTGGCGGGGCGGGAGGATGTGTTGGCGCTGGCGTTCCACGTGACGTACTGGAACGGGCTGGGGTGGGTGGACCCTTATGCGTTCGAGGGGGCGACGACGCGGCAGAAGCGTTATGCCGGGCTGTCCGGGATCGGGGGGATCTACACGCCGCAGGCGGTGGTGGATGGGGCGGTGGATGTGGTGGGGTCGGACGGGCCTGGGTTGCGGCGGGCGATTGCGGCGGGGGGGCGGACGGAGGTCGCGGTTTCGGCGGTGCGCGCGGGGGATGCGGTGAGGGTGGCGTTGGGGGCGGGGCGCGGGGCGGGGCAGGTGGTGCTGGTGGGATATGACCGGGAGCATGTCACCAAGGTGGCGCGGGGGGAGAATGCCGGGGCGACGCTGGTGGAGGCCAATATCGTGCGGGAGGTGGCGGTGATCGGGGCATGGGACGGGACCGCGGTGGCGGTGCAGGGCGTCGCGCCGGCGGGGGAGGCGCTGGCGGTGCTGGTGCAGGCGGGCGATGGTCGGATTATCGGCGCGGCACGGGTGTCGCCGGAATAGGAGGGTGTGATGGACCGGCGGTTCGAGGGTGTGCGGGCGTGCGTGTTTGATGCGTACGGGACGCTGTTCGATTTTGGCTCGGCGGCGGCGGGGTGCCGGGATGTGCTGGGGGATCGGGTGGGGCCGCTGACGGCGCTGTGGCGGGAGAAGCAGATCGCCTATTCGTGGCTGCGCACGATGCAGGGGCGCTACGCCGATTTCGGCCAGGTGACGGCGGATGCGCTGGACTATGCGCTGGCGGCATTGGGCATCGAGGTGCCGGGGCTGCGGCGGCGGTTGCTGGGGCTGTACGACCGGCTCGAGCCGTTCCCGGAGGTGCCGGGCGTGCTGGCGGCGTTGGCGGGGGCGGGGTATCGGCTGGCGATCCTGTCGAACGGGTCGCCTTCGATGCTGGCGCCGCTGGTGGACCGGCCGGGGGTGCGGGAGTTCATGGGCGAGGTGATTTCGGTGGACGAGGTGGGGGCGTTCAAGACGTCGCCGCTGGCCTATGGGCGGGCGGTCGAGCGGCTCGGGGTGGCGGCGGCGGAGATCTGCTTTTTCTCGTCCAACGGTTGGGATGCCTGGGCGGCGTCGGATTTCGGGTTCCGGGTGATGTGGTGCAATCGGGCCGGCGCGCCGCGGGAGGTGCTGCCCGGGTCGCCGGACGTCGAGATTGCGGAGCTGGGGGCGGCGGTGCCGCTGCTCAGCGGCCGATAAGGACGAGGACGACGCCGGAGACGATGAGCAGGAGGCCGGCGATGTCGCCCAGCTTCATGCGTTCCTTGAGATAGAAGCGGCTGAACAGCAGGGTGAAGATCATTTCGACCTGGCCGACGGAGCGGACCAGGGCGACCGGGGCCATGGCGAAGGCACTGAACCAGCAGGCGCTGCCCATCGCCGAGAGGGTCCCGACCCAGGCGGAATGGCGCCAGGTGGTGAAGGCTTTTTTCAACTGGTCGGGCTCGCGGGCGGCGAGAAAGCTGCCTTGCATCAGGGTTTGAAGGATATTGGTGACGACCAGGGTGAGCAGGGCCTGGTGGATGACGTCGGGGCCGCCGAGGGAGAGGTTGGCGGATTTGATGAAGATGGTGGTGAAGGCGAAGATCAGGCCGGAGCCGAGGCCGCACAGCGCGGCGGGCTGGAGGGTGGCCGCAACCAGTTCGCGTCGCGACAGGCCGATGCCGGCGAGCGAGAGCACCAGCACGCCGATCACGCCGAGGCCGATGCCGATCCCCGCCAGGGGCGAGATCGCCTCGCCCAGGATGATCCAGGCCGCGATCGCCCCTTGGAGCGCCTCGGTCTTGGCGTAGGCGGTGCCGACGGCGAAGCTGCGGAAGCCGAAGGCCATGATCAGCAGCGAGGTGCCGAAGATCTGCAACAGGCCGCCCAGCGCGCACCACAGGAAGAACATCGGGCCGGGGACCGGGAGAACATGCCCGCTGGCCCAGGTATAGAGTCCGAGCATGGCGAGGCCGGTGGGCAGGGCATAGAGGTAGCGCACGAACCCGGCGGCGTTGACCGACAGCACCCCGCGCAGTTTCTGCTGCAGGGCGGTGCGCCAGGTCTGGAACAGCGCGGCGGCGGCGGTGATGGGAATCCAGAGTTCGAACATGCGGGCCCGTGTGATCCTGTGCTGCCCGCGAGTTCAGCATGTTCGGCGCCGCCGGGCAGCCCCCGGCGCGGCATTTGTGGGTTGTCCGGGACCCTCAGAGCGCCGGTTCGGTGGACTGGAGGCGGCGGGCGGTCTCGGCGAGGGTTTCGGCCTGGTTGTCCAGGGTGGCCACGCGGGCGCGGTAGCCGTGCAGCGAGGCGCCAAGGCTGGTCATGCTGCGGCGCAGGTCGGCGATGGCGGTCTGCCAGTCGGCCACCGCGGCGCGCTGCTGGCGCACGGCGGCATCGAGCGCGGCAAGGGCACGGCGCAGACGATGTTCGGGGTTTTCAAAGTCCGGGGTGGGGAAGGGGATGATCTCGGCGGACATGGCGGGCCTCATCGGGGGAGGACCTTATCCAATCATGAACGAATGGTTAAATCCAGAGAAAAGTTTAAAATATGAGGCGTAGTCCCAATATTCGTACAATCGTAGTCAGGCCGAGACAGAGCAGTGCCCCCACGCTGAGCGCCCAGCGCAGCACCATGTAGCCGCGCGGCAGGCCGCCGCGGCGGGCGATGCCCTGTTCGACGTAGAGCGTCCCGATGAAACCCCCGAGCAGCAGGAGCAGCGCCGCGGTCGCGCCGAGGGCGGCGTGCAGCAGCAGCGCGCTCCAGCCGATCAGCGCCGGCACCACGCCGCCAGCCAGGCGCTTGGCCGCCATCAGCTTCTGGCCCGGCACCGCGGGGTTGAGGAGCAGGGCGAACCCCCAGTGCACGGCGCCGACGAACCCCAGGATCACCGCGCCATAGGCGATCAGCGCGGAGAGGTAGGCGGCGGCCTTGTCACCCTGCAACAGCAGCGCGCCACCGGCGCAGCCGAGGAACGGGAGCAGGCCGGCAAGGCCGAGGAGCAGGGCGGTCGGGGGCAAAGGCGGCATGCGGCCTGCATACCGCAACATCACGGGGCGCGCTATTTCCAGTGGCGCCGCTATGATGGGGTTCGCCCTGGACCGATGGGCCAACCACATCGATTGGAACGTGCCGTCATGGATATCGTCACCGATATCGTCACCGTCCTGCTGCTGATCCTGCTCAACGGGCTGCTGGCGCTGGGCGAGTTGTCGCTGATCTCCTCCAACCGGGCGCGGCTCTCGGTGATGGAACGCAAGGGCGTCAAGGGCGCGACTCTGGCGCGGCAGATGGCGGAGGAGCCGCAGCAGTTCCTGCCCACGGCGCAGGTCGGCATCACCCTGGTCGGCATCCTGTCCGGCGTGTTCGGCGGTGCCCATGTGGCCCAGGGCCTGACCCCGTTGATGGAGCAGGTGGTGGGACGTGGGCAGCTCGCGGTGTCGCTGTCGCTTGCCGTGGTGGTGGTGGTGATCACCTATTTCACCATGGTGCTCGGCGAACTCGTCCCCAAGCAACTCGCGCTGCGGCAGCCCGAGCGGGTGGCGGTGGTGGCCGCGCCGGCGCTGCGCGTGTTGGCGCGGATGACGATGCCGGTGGTGTGGGTGCTCAGCCAATCCTCGGCGGCGGTGCTGTATCTGCTCGGCGCGCACCGGGCGCCGCCGCAGACGGTGACGGAAGAGGAACTCAAGGCGCTGCTGGTGGAGGGCGAGGAGACCGGGGTACTCGAATCGGGCGAGCGCGACATGATCGAGCGCGTGCTGCGGCTGGCCGACAAGCCGGTCCGCGCGATCATGACGCCACGCACCGATATCGCCTGGATCGACCGCACCGATGCCGCGACCGACATCATCGCCGCTTTGAAATCGGCGCCGCATTCGCGCTTCGTGGTGTGCGACGGGCGGATCGACAACGTGGTCGGCGTGGTGCAGGCCAAGGATATTCTGGACCGCATCCTCGATGGCAAGGAGTTGTCGATCGCGGCCGCGTTGCGCCAGCCGATGGTGATGCCGGATACCGTGACCGCGCTGGACGCGCTCGAGCGGCTGAAGGCGGATCCGCGCGGGATGGCGCTGGTGCTGGATGAATACGGCAGCTTCGAGGGGCTGGTCACTGCGGCGGACGTGTTGCAGGCAATTGTCGGCGATCCCGAGCTGCCCGAGCCCGCGGCGGGCGCCGAGGCGGTGCCGGAGGGCGAGCTGACGCTCGACGGGGCCTTGCCGGTGGACGAGCTCAAGGCCCGGCTCGACCTGCCGGACCTGCCGGCGGAGGGCAGCTATCACACGCTCGGCGGGCTGATCCTGGCGCTGTTGCGCCGGGTGCCGCATGCCGGGGATCGCATCGTCTTCGGCGGCTGGCTGTTCGAGGTCACCGAGATGGACGGGCGGCGGGTGGAGCGGGTGCGGGCGACCCGCGAGGCCCTCGCCGAAGGATAGAGCGGACGGTCAGCGCCGCAGCCGGGCGAGGGCTGCCATCGCCATCAGGGCGGTGGTCAGGCGGTCGTCGTCGACCGGCAGGTCGGCGATGTCGGTGCCGCGGTCCTCGGCGTCGGGGTCGCGGATCCAGTCCTGCGGGAACAACGCAACGGTGGCTTCGCGGAACTTTGTCGGCGGGACCGGGTGGGCGTTGGTGCTGGCCGCGAGCAGGGCGGCGCACAGGTCGCCACCGGCGAAGCCGCCGAGATGGGTGAGCGGCGTCGGCCGCGGGTTGAACTTGAGGAACCACAGCTTGCCCGTCGCCTCGTCGTGCCGGAAGTCGAGCCCGCTGAAGCCGCTGAAGCCGAGGCGGCCGACCAGCTTGCGGGCGGCATCGGTCATCCCGGGATCATTGACCAGGCGGACGGCGCTGCTGGCGGCGCTGTTGGGCGGATAGACCCGCTCCGAGACGGCGGCAAAGCCCCCGAGCCAGCGGCCGTCGAGCGAGACCGCCGAATAGCTGGCGGGGCGGCCGGGCGGCATGATCTCGATGGCGAGTTGCGGCCCGTCCTGCAGCGGCTGCGTCAGGTCGCCGATCACGTGCAGGCCGGTCGCGACCGAATGCCATGCGTAGCGCAGCGCCCAGCCAAGCCCGCGCCGGGGCGGCTCGGTATAGGTGAGGTCGGCATAGCTGGCGCGGAGTTCATCGAGATCGTAGCAGACACGGACGCGATCGCCGCCGGTGCGGCCCTCGCGGGTGAGCACGACCGGCCAGCCGTTGTCGCGCGCGAAGCCCTTGGCGACCTGGAGGTACGGCACCGGCGCGCTCGGCGGCGCCGGAATGCCGAGCCCGGCGGCCATGCGGCGGGCCAGCGGCCGGCTGGAGCGGACCGGGAAGGTACGGGCCTCGCCGAGCGAGCGGAGCAGGGTCTCGCGCACGATCGGCGGCATCGCCACGCGGAACTGGCCACCCGGCGCGCGGGCGCCATCCCAGGCGAGCGCCATGTTCTGCAACAGATGTGCCGCCGCCTCATCGCAGGGGACGACGAAACGGGGGTGGAACGCCAGAATGGCGCGCACCACCGGCCCGATCACGCCCATCCGCAAATTCCGCACGTCCAGGCTGAAGCGATAGTCGACGTGGCGCGACAAGGCGAGCAGCCCGGCGGGGTCGGCAAGAATGCCGACTTCGAAGCCGGCGAGTTTCAGGGCGCGGGGCAATCGTGTCGGGCCGAACCAGTCGGCCACGGCGACGAGGAGGATACGCGGTCGCATCTATGATGGCTTCCAGGTGGAGACAGGAATCGGTGTCGATGATTGGTCTGCTTCGAGATCGCACGCAAGGCCGCAGGCCCCTCCGCAGTCCGGCCGCGCGGAAGGATTTGGAGATCGTATCATGCCGGCTGGCAAAACTATATTGCATTGCACAATGATGCCAGCCGGTCCGGCTGAAGATCACACGAAGCGCATCATGTCATACCTTTTTAGGAACGATTTCCGCGGCAGCCTTTCTGGCTTTCTGGTTGGCCTGCTGCGGGGCGGACCGGTGTCGGCGGGTTCGCGGAGGACGAAGCTGCCAGTGCTGGCCTATGGGATCCATCCCGCCATCGGGGGGGCGGAACTCAGCTCCTCGGTGCCGCGGCCACCAAGGATTTGGGAAGCGCAGCGCTCGGCGATCACGGGAGTGTGAAGTGGCGCGCCGCTCTGCTCCGGACGCTGGGGCGCGTTCCGGCGATGGTGCGGATCGGGGTGGCGATCGCCCGCTGAGATGTAACGGGTCGCCGCAGCGCACTGGCGCAGCCGGGCTCAAACCGGCGGCGTGATCGCGCCGGCGCGGAGGTTGTTCCCCGCCGTTCGGGGTGATACCGAAGATGTCTCAATGCGAAGGGGCAGGGTATGAAATTGTTCGATCTGACCGGCAAGGTCGCCATCGTCACCGGTGGCAACGGCGGCATCGGCCTTGGCATGGCGGGTGGGCTGGCGGCGGCCGGCGCGCAGGTGGTGCTGTCCGGCCGCAACCAGGCCAAAGGCGACAAGGCGGCGCGCGATCTTGGCCACGGCGCCATTTTCGTTGCCGCCGATGTCACCCGCAAAGCCGAATGCGCGGCCCTGGTCGAGGCCGTGATGGAGCGCTGCGGCCGGATCGACATTCTCGTCAACAACGCCGGCATCGCCGTGCGCAAGGCGCCGCAGGACCTCAGCGAGGCCGAATGGCATCGCGTGTTGGACACCAATCTGACCTCGGCCTTCCTGCTGTGCCAGCTCGTCTACCCGCATATGGTGGCCGGCGGTGGCGGCAAGGTGATCAATATCGGCTCGGTGATGAGCCTGTTCGCTGCCTCCCATACCGCGCCCTACGCCGCCAGCAAGGGCGCCATCATGCAGCTTACCAAGGCTACCGCCGCGGCCTGGGCGAAGGATGGCATCCAGTGCAACTGCATCCTGCCCGGCTGGATCGATACCGATCTCACGGTGGCCGCGCGTGAGCAGGTGCCGGGCCTCAACGAGATGATCCTGGCCCGCACCTCGGCCGGTCGTTGGGGGACGCCGGACGACCTCGCCGGCATCGCCGTGTTCCTTGCCAGCCATGCGTCCGACTTCGTCACCGGCGCGGCCATCCCTTGCGACGGCGGATATATGGCGCGGGGGTAGCAAGCCCTTCTTTTTGAAAAAAGAAGCAAAAACTTTCCGCCCGTTCGGCTTCGCCCTCTCCCGGGAGCGCAGGAGGCCAAACGGATAAAGGTTTTTTGGTTCTTTTTTTCAAAAAAGAGCCGCTTCGCTTGCCTGACTCTACTCCGCGGCCTCGCGCAGGGCCGCCGCGGCGGCGGTGAGGGCGAGCGGGATCGTGCCGGCCAGGAAGGCGGCGAGCAGCAGCAGATGCGGGCGCGGCGAGAGCCCGCCGCTGGCGGCATCGGCGGCGGCGACGCCGAAGATCAGCACCGGGGCGGCGAGCGGCAGGATCAGCAGCGGCATCA
Organism: uncultured Rhodospirillales bacterium; assembly: GCA_903928895.1. Classification (GTDB taxonomy): domain Bacteria; phylum Pseudomonadota; class Alphaproteobacteria; order Acetobacterales; family Acetobacteraceae; genus CAIYPH01. The sequence continues at coordinate 13,321 of CAIYSR010000041.1, forward strand.
GCACGCCGCCGCGCCGCGCGCCCAGCACGAGGGCGGCCGCGGCGGTGCCGAGCAGCGACAGCGCGGCCGTGCCGGGCAGCAATCCGGCGAGCAGGGCAGGGATGGCGTCGTCGGGCATGCGCAGCATGAGCGCGAGCGGGGCTGCGGCGAGCAGCAGCGGCAGGCCGGTGACGAGCCAGTGGGCCATGGCTTTGGCCCCGGCAATGGCGGCGGGGTGCAGGCCGGAGAGCAGCAGCAGGTCGAGCGAGCCGTCTTCGAGGTCGGCGCCGAGCAGGCGGTCGAGCGGCAGCAGCGCGGCGAGCAGGGCCGCGACCCATATGATCCCTGGCGCGATGCGGCCGAGGGTTTCGGGGGAGGGGCCGATGGCGAGCGGGAAGAGGGCGGAGACCAGCACGAAGAACAGCAGGGCGGCGATGGTGTCGCCGCCATGACGCACGGAGAGCCGCATTTCGCGGGCGAGCAGGCGGATCATGCGAGGGCAAACTCCACGGCGCCGGGCAGCGGCAGGGGCAGATGGGTCGCGGCGATGACGAGACCGCCACGGTCGCGGTGGCCGGCCAGCAGCAGGCCGAAGCGGGCGACGGCGTTGACGTCGAGCCCCAGCGTGGGTTCGTCGAGCAGCCAGATCGGGGCCTCGGAAAGGGCGAGACGGGAGAGCGCGAGGCGGCGTTTCTGCCCGGCGGAGAGCATGCGCGCGGGCAGATCGGCGAGGCGGGCGAGATCAACGGCGGCGAGGGCGCCGGCGATGGCGTCCGCGGCGCCCCAGAAGCGCAGATTCTCGGCGACGGAGAGCCCGGGTTTGATGGCGTCCTGGTGGCCGACATAGGCGACGCGGGTGGCGTGCAGCGGCAGGTCGGCGAGGCTGTCCTCGCCGTTCCAGCGCAAGGTGCCGGCGATCGGGCGGACGAGGCCGGCGAGCAGGCGCAGCAGGGTCGACTTGCCGGAGCCGTTGGGTCCGACCAGCAGCATCGCGCCGCCCGGGGGCACGGCGAAGCGCAACCGTTCGAACACCAGCCGTTCGCCGCGGAAGGCGGCCAGCCCGTCCGCCACGAGTCCCTCAGCCACCAGTCCTTGAGCCTCCAGCACGATCGCGACCCTTTCTCTGCGCCCGCTCCGTGCCTCGTTTGCGGGGTGGTGACAACTATGGTTTAAGCCCGCCGTTACTCATAGACACCCAATGCCCACCGCCGGGCTCTCCCGTGCGTGCGCGGCAGCAACGCGGAGGCCGATCGCATGAAATCCGTCGGGCACGACAGCCTGAAGACCGCTCGCACACTCGATGTGCAGGGCAAGAGCTACACCTACTTCTCGCTCCCCGAGGCTGCGAAGGCGATCGGCGATATTTCGCGCCTGCCGGTCAGCCTCAAGGTGCTGCTGGAGAACGTGCTGCGCTTCGAGGACGGGCGCGCCTATACGGTCGATGATGCCAAGGCGATCGCCGGGTGGCTGGCCAAGGCGTCGTCATCGCAGGAAGTTCCGTTCAAGCCGGCGCGCATCCTGATGCAGGATTTCACCGGGGTTCCGGCGGTGGTCGATCTGGCCGCGATGCGCGACGGCATTCTCCGCCTCGGTGGCAACCCGGCCAAGGTGAACCCGCTGGTGCCGGTCGATCTGGTGATCGACCACTCGGTGATGGTGGATTTCTCGGCCACGGCCGATGCCGAGCAGAAGAACGTGGACGTGGAGTTCGAGCGCAACGGCGAGCGCTACACCTTCCTGCGCTGGGGCCAGACCGCGTTCGACAATTTCCGCGTCGTCCCCCCCGGCACCGGCATCTGCCACCAGGTCAACCTCGAATACCTCGCCCAGGCCGTCTGGACCGCCGAGCTTGACGGCAAGACCTTTGCCTACCCGGACACCCTCTACGGCACCGACAGCCACACCACGATGGTCAACGGCATGGGCGTGCTCGGCTGGGGCGTCGGCGGCATCGAGGCCGAGGCCGCCATGCTGGGCCAGCCCATCGCCATGCTGATCCCCGACGTGATCGGCTTCCGCCTCACCGGCCGTCTGCCCGAGGGGGCGACCGCGACCGACCTCGTGCTCACCGTCACCCAGATGCTCCGCAAAAAGGGCGTGGTCGGCAAGTTCGTCGAGTTCTATGGGCCTGGGCTGCAGGAGATGTCGCTGGCCGATCGCGCCACCATCGCCAACATGGCCCCCGAATACGGCGCCACCTGCGGCTTCTTCCCGGTCGATCAGGTGACACTCGACTATCTCCATCTCTCCGGCCGCGACACCGCGCGCATCGAGCTGGTCAAGGCCTACTGCCAGGCGCAGGGGATGTGGACGGACGCGAACACGCCCGACCCGGTGTTCACCGACACGCTTGAACTCGACATGTCGAGCGTGCAGCCCTCGCTCGCCGGGCCCAAGCGCCCGCAGGACCGCGTGTTGCTGAAGGACGCGACCTCCGCTTTCAATACGGAGCTGACCAAGAGCCTGGGCGTCGCGGCCGGCGATCTCGGCACCAAGGCCCCGGTCGAGGGCAAGAACTATGAGCTGACCCACGGCGATGTCGTGATCGCCGCCATCACCTCCTGCACCAACACCTCCAACCCCTACGTGCTGGTCGCGGCCGGCCTGGTCGCGCGCAAGGCCCGCGCCTTCGGGCTGACGCCGAAGCCGTGGGTCAAGACCTCGCTGGCGCCGGGCTCCCAGGTGGTCACCGAGTATCTCGACCGCGCCGGCCTGACCGAGGATCTCGACGCCATCGGCTTCAACACCGTCGGCTACGGCTGCACCACCTGCATCGGCAACTCCGGCCCGCTCGAGGACGCCATCGTCGACGCGATCGAGGACAACAAGCTGGTCGCGGTCTCCGTGCTGTCCGGCAACCGCAACTTCGAGGGGCGCGTGCATGCCAATGTGCGTGCCAATTATCTCGCCTCGCCCCCGCTGGTGGTCGCCTATGCCCTGCTCGGGAAAATCACCGCCGATATCACCACCGCCGCCATCGGCACCTCCAGGGACGGCAAGGAGGTGTTCCTGAGGGACATCTGGCCGTCCAACAAGGAAATCGCCGACGTCGTCGCGGCGTGCCTGTCGCGGGATCAGTTCCTCAAGCGCTACGGCGAGGTGTTCAAGGGGCCGAAGCAGTGGCAGGCGATCTCGGTCGCCGCCGGCACCGACACCTACGGCTGGTCGGACCGCTCGACCTACGTGAAGAACCCGCCCTACTTCGAAGGGATCACGATGGAGCCCAAGCCGACCGGGGATATTCGCGGCGCGAAGATCCTGGCGGTGCTGGGTGACTCGATCACGACCGACCACATCTCCCCCGCCGGCAACATCCGCAAGTCCTCCCCGGCCGGCGAATATCTCGGCGAGCGGCAGATCCTGGCGAAGGATTTCAACAGCTACGGCGCCCGGCGCGGCAACCATGAGATCATGATGCGCGGCACCTTCGCCAACATCCGCATCAAGAACGAGATGCTCCACGGTGTCGAAGGCGGCATGACCCGCCTCGCCGGCGCCACCAAGCAACTCTCGATCTACGACGCGGCGATGGAATACGAGAAGCAGCAGACCCCGCTCGTCGTGATCGGTGGCAAGGAATACGGGACCGGCTCGTCGCGCGACTGGGCGGCCAAGGGGACCATGCTGCTGGGCGTCAAGGCGGTCGTGGTCGAAAGCTTCGAGCGCATCCACCGTTCCAACCTGGTCGGCATGGGCGTGCTGCCGCTGACCTTCAAGGAGGGCATGGATCGCAAGACCCTGGCGCTGACCGGCGACGAAACGCTGGACATCATCGGCCTCGACGCACTGAGCCCGCGCATGGACCTCAGCCTGGTCATCCACCGCGCCAATGGGACGCTCGACACGGTGCCGGTGCTGTGCCGCGTCGATACGCTCGACGAGGTGAGCTACTACCGGCATGGCGGCATTTTGCAGTACGTCCTGCGCGGAATGGCGAAGGCAGCCTGAACGAAAGCGGGTAACTCGGGACAGGTTGGGGCTTCACAGCCCCAACCTTGCTTGCTATAGCCCGCTTCCCGACGGCCAGGGGGGGCGTGCTCCCCCGCTTCGCTCGGCATGTGATGGGCGCTTAGCTCAGTTGGTAGAGCAGCTGACTCTTAATCAGCGGGTCGTAGGTTCGAATCCTACAGCGCCCACCATCACTTCCAATAACTTACGGCGAGTGCAGCGTTTTTCGCGCCTCGCCCTCCCACGCTCTTCCTCCGAATTGACCGCCGAGCGCCCTAACTTTTCCCCCCTGGCGGTGTTCGGTTAGTCATCCGCCGGTGCCGGCTCGGATTTCGAGTTCGACGGCTCGCAGCACGACGGACCGCAGCACGCAGCCGGCCGCCGTCACGCGCCCCGAGGTCCCGGTCTCCCCGCTGTCGCGGCACGCCGCGTCGCGGTCGCCGATCCACAGCCGTTGGAACGCCTGGAGAGCCGCGAAGTCGTTCTTGGGCAGGCGCGAGCGCAGAGTCGCGTACGCGACGTTCAGGCGCCGGTCCCACACCTTGGTCTCGTCTGCCATGCACGCGGCCATGGCGAGGTCGTTCCCGCCGGCCGCGGCGAAGCACTTGGCGTAAGCCGGGCTGACGGCGGCTTCGACCTGCACACCCCCGTAGTCGAGGAGTTGCTCGGCGCGCGCCGGGACGGACGACATCGCGACGAGCGCGAATAGGAGAGCTGATCTCGACACCATGGGCTGACACTCCGGAGGTCGTCGACGTTGCGATCCTGGGCATTTCCAGCGTCACACGACTTGCTTCCCTTCGCAACACGCCACGCCGCAGGTCAGTGCCGTGGACCAATGGCAAAAAAGGAGAAGGGGGGGCGCCCGAGCGCCTCCCCCCACCCCCCCGCCGGCAGCGGCGCGATCAGCCCGCCTCCTCGCCGGAGACGAACCAGCACCCCGCGGACGGGCTCAGGGAGAGACGCAGGGGTCCGCGCAACTCCACCCCGCAGGCGTCGCCTGGGAACATGTCCACCCCGTCGCCGAAGCCGAACCGCAGCCCGCCGCCGGCGGCAAGCCTGAAGACGCGGTCCTCACCCTCGCCGCCGTTTAGGGACTCCTCGGGGGCGGAGATGACGATGTTGATCAGCCGGACCATTCGCGGGTCCGGCGGGCAGCCCAGGTCCACGAACGCCTCGCCGTGCGGACCCTCCGGATCCAGCTCGGCCCAGAGGGCGGGCGACCCGTCCTCCCGGAGGAGGGCGCCGGCATGACCGGCAAATTCGACGACGCCGAGGCGCAGTCCAAGGGCGCCGGCGAGGCACGCGACCTCGTCGCGGAGCCCCTCCTTCCCCTCGTTGGCCTCCGCGTTCGCCAGCAGCAGAGTCAGGGGCCGAAGATCGGCCAGGGTCGTCTCCTTCGTGTCGTTCATTTCGGTCGTCTCCAAAGCAAAAGGCCCCGCCAGAGACGGAGCCTTAGGGTTCACGGGATGTGCTCGGTGGGGAGCATCCGCATGAAATCCGCTTGGTCTGCGGGGCCTGCACGGCCGCACTGGCGGCACGACCGGAACAAAGGCGATAGACCGGGCCTGCCGAGGAGGCGGCAACCCGCCATGGAAGAACCCCAAATCGGCCCTTCCTGGCTCGTAGGAGGTTGGCAAAGCTGTGCCCCTGAGGTGGGGCGATCTCGGGCGAAGCGCGGCCCTCAGCGAGGCTGATTGCAGCCTCTTTCGGCAATCCGCTTCTGCCCTCGGCTACTCCACGCGATGTCTCACCCCGCGATTACCCGTGCCGGCTGGGGTGGGGGGCGTCCCCCCTTAAGGGGGGGCGCCCTCCCGAACTCCCATCACCTTTGGCTGTGGCTGCGAAGATTTTCTCTCAATCTCCGTCGCTGCCTGAAAGCACGACAGCGGCAAGTGCCCGCCTACCCCGGCAAAGAGTCGCCCCGGAAGGCCCTTCTTGGTCCGCAGACGGCCCGCCATCCCGGCTCCTGGGCGAGGACAAACCTCTGGCTCAAGGAGGCCCCCGTAGACGCCGGTTGAGGCCCGTTTGGGTGACCTTGCAGCCGACCAAGCCGTTGCACGTCTCGGGCGGCAAGGGTGGGGAAGGATCGCCCTCCTCCCTATAGGCCGGCGCGCCCGTGCCTCTCCGACCCTCGTGGTTGCCGTTTGGCCGAACTCGGCGATCAGCTCACCGCGGCGGCCTGGTCATGCTCACTGCGGATCAAGTCTCTTGCAGCGTGGCTCACGCAGAACGTTGTGATGCCGCGCCGGCACCGGCCCACATCAAGATACCGAGGACAAACCCGCAATCATACCACCACCCATGATTCGGCCACTCATATATCCGAACCTTGAAGAAGAGACTTGCCAAGAGGGCCAGTGGCGCGACCAAGCCGTGGCCGAGACCCAAAAAGAACGCGGGAATCTTGTCGCCTAGGGTAAACACAAAGTAAGCCGGTTCGAGCGGCTGGCTCGCACAGGCTGCGAGTGAAAGCAAAAGAGTAACCAAGAGCATCGGCCTCATCGACTTCGACATCTACAATTTCACTTTCTCGGTTGTTAGTCGTTACAAAAATATAGGTCGGCGTGCTGAAGAATGGCGAGCCCCCTTCATCCAAGCCATGGTCGATCGCCCCTGCTCCGCGTCGAGGCCGCGAATGGTCGCGGATGGAAAAAAGAGAGAGGAGATAGGCCGTGCGGCCCTCTCCTCTCCCTCACCTGCCTTTGTTGGTTCCTAGGTCTGCTCGCCCTGGGTATCCCGTGCGACAGTGGCAGTCTGCGCGGTGTTCTCAAGGGACTCCAAGGCGGCGATGCGCTTTTCCATTGCCGGGTGGGTCGAGAACCATTCCAATAACGCCGGCCGACCGGAAAACTTGAGAGCCGCATAGGCCATCTGCCGGGATGGGATTGGTGTATGGTCTTCGCTGACGCGCCGCAGCGCGGCGGCCATTGGGGCGGGGCCGACGAGTTGGGCCGCAAGAGCATCGGCGCGATATTCCCGGCGACGGGAAAAGGCCTTGACGGCCAGACTGCCGAGGAAAGCGAGAACCACAGCGGCGAAAACGCGTGTCAGGCGGAGCGTCATGTCCAATAGCCAACTGTAACTGTCGCCCTGGTTCGTCACCCAGTTGATCACTGCAATGGGGACCGTTGCCGCAAGTACGATGGTGTTCACCACACCTTGGAGCAGGACCATCACCAGCATATCCCGGCAGGCGATGTGGGCGATCTCGTGGGCGGCGACCGCCCGCAATTCGTTTTCGGGGAGCGCTTCCAGCAAAGCCGAGCTGAACGCTACCATCGATCGGGACTGGCTTGGGCCCGTGGCGAAGGCGTTCATGTCGGCGCTGTGATAGATGCCCACCGCTGGGGTCACAGGGAGGCCCGCGCGGCCGGCGAGTTCAGCGACAATTCCATGCAGCGCCCGCTCACGGTCAGAGTTGAACTTCTGCGGATCGATGATCGAGATTTGATGTGCCCGCCTCGCCAACCAGCGGGACAACAGGAGGGCCAAAAAGGCCCCACCAGTTCCCACGATCGGGAACGCCAACGAAAGCGAACCCATCCAGAAGACCGTCGTCAGCAGGACGCCAGCGTTGACAAGGGCGAACCACTTCAGGAAGACATGGTTGCCCAAACCCCTCAGGTTGACGGCCGGGTGCGGCGCGGCGACTGTCTGGCTGTGGCCAATTGGTGGCGCGTCTAATTCGGGCATGGATTTTGGTGTCTTTCGTCCTGAAGAAGCCACGAGAGGGATACCGACGCCGCAGTTTCCGCAGGTATCCCATTGTCGCTCGGCATCGCCAAGTGGGCGACCGGGAGACGAGCACTCGACTTCCGTTAAGATTTCGATAGGGATGCTCATTTCTTGGGCAGTGATGCAGCGTCATGGCTACAGGAACAATCCGTGCCGGGTGCGAATGCCAAGAATCCCTGGATTCAAGGAGCGGCTGGGAGAGGGCCGCGTGGCCCTCTCCCCTCCTTCACGCTGCCTTTGCGAGTTCCTTGATGCGCTCGGCGGGCAGGTCCCAGGCCAGCGCCGCCGTGGCGGCCGTGGCCACCAGCCGCTCCGGCGCGTGGTGGGCGTACCTCGTCGTCGTTGCGAGTTGCGAGTGGCCGAGCACCCTGCCGATCTCGAACAGCGGGATCCCCGAGTTCGCCAGCGCCGAGGCGAACGAGTGCCTCAGGCTGTGGATCACGATGTGGTCCGGCAGCCCCGCCGCCTTCTTCGCCGCCTCCCACACCTTCTTGACGTTGGCCACCGCCTTAGTCGGGTCGACCGGGCTGGGGAACACCCACGGGCTGTCCCCCTCACGCCGCGCCAGCTGGCGCCGCACGATTTCGGCGGCGAACGGACTCAGCGGGATCGTCCTGGCCCTCCCGGACTTCGCCTTGGGCACGGTGATGGCGCAGCGGCCCAGGTCGACGTGCTCCCAGCGGGCGTCCATGATCTCCTGCTTCCTGGCCCCGCTGACCACGAGTAGGGCCAGCGCGGCCGCTGCGCTGCGCGACGGGCTGGCGTCGAGAGCCCCCAGCAGCGCCCGCGTCTCTACCGCCGTCAGGTAGTGGTCGCGCTGCCGCTCGCGCAGCATACCCGGCGAGGCCGCCGGGTTCCGCCCCTCCACGACCTGCCACTTCGCCGCCATGTTGAAGCAGGCCCTGATGTAGGCAAGGTGGCGGTTGACCGTGGAGGGCGAGAGCTTCTCCGCGATCATCCGCTGGCGCAGCGCGGCCACGTCTGCCGGCGTGACTTCGTCCATCGCCTTGCTGCCGAAGGCTGGCAGGATGCGCATGCGGAAGTAGCGCTCGACCTCGCGGATGCTGGCCAGGCGCTCCTTGACGTAGGGCAGGTAACGGTCCTCGAAGAACGCCGCCACCGAGGGCACGGCGCGGCGGCGGTCGCGCTCGGCGAGCGGGTCTTCGCCCAGGCTGACCTGGGAGCGGATGCGCTCGGCCGCCCGGCGGGCCTGATCCAGGGTCACGTCACCGAGCCGGCCGAGCTTCGCCTCGCGGGTCCGGCGGCGCTCGTCGGCGTAGCGCATGTAGAACGTGATGCCGGTCCTGCGCCGCTCGGCGATGAAGCCTGGGAGCCGGTCGTCGAAGACCCGCAGCTTCGCCGCGCCGTCGGCCGGCGCCGGCAGGCCCTGCAGCAGGGCCCTGGTGATGGTGGCCTTCATGTCGGTTTCCTTTCGGGCCGGCGCGTGGCGTCGGCGCAGGCGATGATGATGCTGATGGTGACGGTGATGGCCTTGATCGCGTTGCCGCGGGCGAGGAGGTTGGCGAGGGCTTGCATGGTCGTGGTTTCCTTCGGGGTGGTGCGCGCCACGGCGCCGCGCCCTGGCGGCGCGGGCCTTGGCGTTTCTTCGTTGTGGCCAGTGATCACGGCTGTGGCGCGTTGGCCCGGACGGCTTCGAGCCGCCGGACCTCGGCCGCCAGCGCGGCGGCGACGTGGCTCCGGCACACCCAAAGCCCTCTCGCGAACGAGAAGGCCCGAGCCCCGTCGTGCAGCAGCTGGTCGAGCACGATCAGCACCTGCTGCGGCGTGACGCCCTCGCCCTGACCTTCCGGGTCCGGACAGAGTTGCAGGCGGAACGCGCCGCAACGGGCGACGGTCCAGCCGTACGGCGACGCCTCGTCGCCCGGCTCGAACACCACGGGGGCGTCCGGTGCCATCTGCCCGGTGGGCTCCCGGAAGGCGGCGGCGGCCAGCTCCAGGTGGGCGACGGCCTCGGCCGCTGCGGTCGAAGGATGCCGCTCCCCCTCGGCCGCCATGCGCGCCTGGGCGACGGCCAGCAACTGGCGCGCCGTCCATCCGTCCGGGGCAGAGAGTCCGTCGAGCCTGGCCAGCAGGCCGAAGCCGTCGCCGCCGGTGTCGGCGACGGCGCCCCACCAGCGGAGCGGCCAGCTCGGCCGCACGTCGGTGCCGGTGAAGATCACGAACCGCCCGTCCGAGGTGCGGCGGGTGGCGATGATGTCCTTCTTGTCGATGTCGATCATGGCGTGAACAGCGCCCAGATGCCGCCGCTGGCGACGGTCACGGCGATGCCCTCGGCCACCCTGGACGCCGCAATTTCCTCCTCGCCGTCGTCGGCGTTGATGGCGAGCAGGTCGTCGAGGCCGGCCACAGGCATGCCCAGGCCGGCCATGTACTGCAGCAGGTTCAGCGGGTCGTCGCCCTGCCGGATGGCGTCTGCTCGGCTGACGCTTGGCGCATCCCTGGGCTCGTAAGAGTTTCCGCAGAAGCGCGCCAACAGCGCCTTCAGCGTCTCGGGTCGGTCGGTCATTTCGTTCGCCTCCAGATGCGACGAAGCCCGCCTTGGGGGCGGGCTTCGCGGTTGCGGTCACGCCCCGGTGCGGGGCACGGTGATCACATCTGTCTGGCCCGGCGGACTCCGACGGCCAGTCAGCCGGGGCGGCGCCAGCGCCCGATCACTCGGCGGTGTTCCGCCTCACCCTACCGCTGACGAAAGCATCCAGGTCCTCGGCGCGATACCGCAGCGTGCGGCTGGTGAACTTGACGTAGGCCGGCCCGTCGCCGGTGCCGCGCCAGCGTTCGAGGACCCGCATATCCACGCCGAGCCGCTTCGCCGCCTCGGCCGGTGTGAGTAGCCCGGCGCCCGGCATCGCCGGCTTGGCCACGCCCTCGGTTGGCGGCGCGGGCCGCGCGGTGCTGCCGCCCTGCGGCAGGGGCCGCAGGCCATTGCCAAGCCGCGGTTTGGTGTGTTCGTCGATCATGTCTTCGCCTCCGTTTTGGTGATCGCTGGTGAAATCGGGGCCGAGGCAGTGCATCGCGGCCCAACGGACTGTTGTCGGCGGTGGTTTGGCGAAAGCGGCGGATTTTTGGCGGATCGCGGCGAGACGATGGGCGGCTGGATGGGGGGACGATCCTCCCCCCCTTTAGGGGGGGAGGTCGCCCCCACCTCTCCCCCCGGCGCCGGGTGGTGCGATGCCCAGCGAGCGTAGAGATTGGGGTTGGGGAGCGACGTTTCCCAAAATGGCCCTTGTTCGCCCGAAAGAGGGCAGCATCGGCGCCGCGGTTAGAGTTGCTATCTCGGAACAACAAAGGCCCCTCATGGCAGCCGAGAGGGGCCTTCTTGGTGCCGTGATCGGCCGGGTGGCGGGCGTGGGCCGCTGCGGCCACGCCCGCCTGCCGAGTGCCGGTGCCCTCAGCCGATCGGGATCAGCAAACCGACCTCGTCCGGCGGATTCTCGGCGTCGCCGTTCTCGATGCTCACCGAGCCGCGCTCAAACACTTCCGGCGCCTCAGGCAACGGGCCGTTGTTGCGCTTGAGCCAGTGGAGATTGACGCGCTTCGGCGCCTGGACCGCGTTGCCGCCTGCCGAGTGGGCCGGCGGGGGCGCTTCGACGAGCATCATCATGGAGCGCAAAGACGCCGGGAACGCGCTAGCGCCTCTGGCACTGTCCATGCTGATCTTGTTGCCCGCTTCCTTCTTCGTGTGGTGGGCGATCATGATGGCGCAGTTGCACTCGCTGGCCAGATCCTTGAGCCCCTCGACGAACCCGGTCATCTCGGGGTTCGAGTTTTCGTCCAGCTCGCTCGCCAGCACCGCCGGATCGATGAAGACGGCATCGGCCTGGTGCGCCCTTACGGCGTAGCGCAGCCGTTCGAGCATCGGGGTCGGCACGACCTTGCCCTCCTCCCTCGCAAGCAGGGGCATCCGGCCGGCGCACCACACCAAGATCCGGTGCAGGGCGTCCCGGTCGGTCACGCCCATGTGGCGCGCGATGCCCTTGAGGCGGCGCCGCCGCTCGTTCTGGTTGTCCTCAAGGTTGGCGTAGATGACCCTGAGCGGACCGGATGGGCGCTGGCCGGCCCAGGTGATGTTTGCAGCAACGGCCACCGCGACGTGCATCATGTAGGTCGTCTTGCCGGCTGCCGGCGCGGCCACCAAGCCGGTTACCACATCCCGTTCCAGAGTGTGCCCGAACAGCAGCGGCCTTCTCAGGATGGGCTCGTCGAGCAGCTTGTCCAAGTACTCGAAATCGGGCGGCGGCAGCTGAGCTGGCGTCCCCGGCGGGCTTGGCGGCACCGCCCCAGCCGCACTCTCGCCCGGCTGCCGGTCTCCGGTGCGCGTCGGCTCGCCCGCGTGTTCGCCGTCGGCGACATCGGCCTGGGCGGCACCGCGGTCTTCGCCACCATTGATGTCGACCTCAGTGTACGCTGCAACGCCCACTTCACCGTCGGCATGATCGATGAAGTCGAGCCCGATGTCGGCGTTCTCCGCGTCGAAGACGCCATCTGCGCCACTGGTCCGGGGAGCTTCACCGGTCTGCTCGGCCTTGTCGTCCGGCTCGGCGGCGGGGACCGCTTCGAAGATTTCCCACATGGCGAGCTGGTGCTCGTCCACCCCATCGTCCTGCAGGTCGATCTCGGGGCCGTTGCCTACGGCGCTTACGCCAGCGTCGAATTCGACGATGTCGCCCTCTTGGTTGGTGTCACCGTCCGCCTCTGCGACCTCGGAAACCTCATCCTCGTACGGTTCGGCCAAGCCGAGCAACTCTTCAGCCTCGGCCTGGAGAAGCCGCACTGCAAAGTCGGGGAAGTCCCTGATGACGGAATCCCAGCGCCGGGCAATCACGTTGCGGCTGTGCGGCGTCAGCTCGTCGGGAACGCCATCCTCGTCGACGGCGGTGGTCACCGGCAGAGTGGGCAGGATGTCGTTCCAACCGCCCGGGTATACGTCCCCAACGAGGCCCGTCAGTTGGTCCGGTTTGCCTGCGCCGATCAGCAGGCCGAGGTTCCGTGCAGCGACGGCGTGCTCTGTTCCGATCGGCGCGATGCCGCTGATCTGCAACGGATCCAGGCCTGCGAAGGCCCAGGTCGTCGCCGCGGTGACGTGCCTTCCCTCACGAATGCGGAGAACGACGTCCTTAGCAATCTCGCCAGGTGCGAGCACCTCGTGGTATACTGTCGATGCGCAACCGCTCGACAAACGACCGAGGTCCCGGTTTCGCGCCGGGTTGCCAGCCATTCGCATGGCTGCCGTGAGGCTTTGCTTCATGTCGCGTAACTTGTCTGCGAGAACCATCGGGTTCTCCTTCCTGCTTGGGTTGCCTGCCGCCGCCTACGGTCCCCAGGGACGGTAGGCGGGCACGCGCAGGGCAGGTAACATGGGGTTCCAGGCGAACAGTGGAATCCGCCGGGCGCGGTCTCATCCACGCGGAAAACAAAGGGCTTGACAGGTTCCGGCCGGGTAAGCCCGAACACCCGAAATTCCGATGATCGCAGCAAAGATTTTTCGGAGCGGTCGTTTATGGCCCGTGGCGCCCCGGAAGCGTTTGGATCGGCTGCCCCTCGTCCCACGCTGCTCCCACGGGGTAGTCGAGGGTAGCCGCGTGTCATCGCGGGCCATCGCGCCATCAACCTTGTTGTCATCGTAGGCCGAGCGGGGCAATCCAGTCTCGTCACAGACGATTTCGGGCGATGCCGATGTTCCGGTGAAGGAACTCTTAATCAGCGGGTCGTAGGTTCGAATCCTACAGCGCCCACCATCACATCAATGGGTTCGAGGGAAATACCCTCATTTTCGTAGTAATATGAAATCGTACGGACCCCGCGGCCACCGGCACAGATTCGGTCTGGCTCGCGCCTCAGGGAAGCATTCGGTGTTTTGACGGCAGCCGTCCTTGGTCGGCGGTACGGTCAGCATCCACGACGCAGCCTCTGCCCCGGATCTGTTTCCGCGACTTCGGCCGCCAGCCAGCGTGATCAGCATCAGGAAGGTCGTGCTGTCCTCGATCTTGGTCGAGCCTTCGCCGACCCAGCACTGCCACCTCATGGAAACCGGAAACGACAGATTCCGCTTCAAGGCCAGCGCCAAAGCCACCGAACGCGAAAGGACAAAGCAGTGACTTGACCCAATCCGGCGCGAGGGAAAACGCCGCTCACGTCGGGTCACGACTCAGTGCAAGGCCCGGGTCAAGTCTCGTTGGACATCAACAATCCCGGCCTCTCGCGGACCTTAAAGCGCCCGTTCCGACGTCGCGTCGAAGAGGTGCAGCCGCGCCATGTCAAAGGTAAGCCATAACCGCTGGCCGGCGGCGATCAGCTGCTCCGGTGGCACGCTGGCGACAAGATCGGTGTCGCCGAGGCGCAGGTTGAGGAAGGTGATGTCGCCTGTCGGCTCGACGGTGAGCACCTCCGCCGCCACGGTGCCTGGAGCGGCCGAGGGCAGCAGGCGGATCGCCCCGTGACGGATGCCGAGCAGCACGCCGCCCCTGGCCTGGCGCGCGCGGGCGAGAAGCTCGGGTGGTAGGTCAAGAGCCCAGCCGCCGCCCGCGACGCCGCCACCCGCCACGCCTCCATCGGTCACCCGGACGGGAATGAGGTTCATTGCCGGGCTACCGACGAAACTCGCGACGAAGGCGTTGGCGGGATGGGCGTAGACGCGCTCCGGCGTGTCGTATTGCTGCAGCTTGCCGCCCTGCATGACCGCCATCCGGTCGGCCATGGTCATGGCCTCGAGCTGGTCGTGGGTGACGTAGACGATGGTCGCCTTGAGGTCCTGGTGGAAGCGCTTGAGCTCCGAGCGCATCTGCACGCGCAGCTTGGCATCGAGGTTCGAGAGCGGTTCGTCCATCAGGAATACCTTGGGCTCGCGCACCAAGGCGCGCCCGAGGGCGACACGCTGTTGCTGACCGCCGGAAAGTTCACGCGGCCGGCGCTCCAGCAGATGGCCGATATCGAGCATGCGCGCCGCCTCGTCCACCCGCCGCGCGATCTCGGCCCTCGCCAGGCCCCGCATCTGGAGCGGGAAGGCGAGGTTCTTCCTGACAGATTTGTTGGGATAGAGCGCGTAGTTCTGGAACACCATGGCGATGTCCCGGTCCTTGGGGTCGAGGTCGTTCACCCTTCGGCCGTCGATCAGGATGTCGCCGCCATCGGGCTCCAGCAGCCCCGCGATCATGTTCAGCGTCGTCGTCTTGCCGCAGCCGGACGGGCCGACGAGGGCGACGAATTCGCCGTCGGCGATGCTCAGCGACAGGTCGTCCACGGCGAGCGCCTCGCCATAGCCCTTGCGCACGTTCGCCAGCCGCACCTCGGCCATCAGCAGCGCTCTCCGTTCATGATTTCACGGCGCCGTCAGTCAGCGCGCGGACGAAGTATTTCTGCAGCACCAGGAACATCGCCACCACCGGCACGCTCATGATGAAGGAGGCCGCCATCAGGCCGGGCCAGTTGGTGGCGTATTCGGTAAAGAAGTGCTGCAGGCCCACCGGCAGGGTCAGCTTGGCGTCGTCGTTGAGGAAGGTCAGGGCATAGACGTATTCGTTCCAGGCCTGGATGAACGAGTAGATGGCAGTCGCGATGATGCCGGGCGAGGAGAGCGGCATCACCACGAGCAGAAAGGCCTTGAAGCGCGAGGCGCCGTCGATGCGGGCGGCCTGCTCGAGCTGGATGGGGATGTTGTCGAAGAACCCCTTCAGCAGCCAGATCGATAGCGGCAGGCCGAAGGTGAGGTAAGTGAGGATCAGCGAGAGCTGTGTGTTCACCAGGCCGAGGAAGCGCATCATGATGAAGAGCGGCATGAGGAACACCACGGCGGGAAACATGTTCCTGAGCAGCACACCGTAGAACAGCAGATTGCGGCCGGGGAAGCGGAAGCGCGAAAAGGCATAGGCGGCCGGGACGGCGACGATGACCCCGAGCACGGTGGTGGCGGTGGAGACCCAAAGCGAGTTCAGCAGGTAGCGCAGGAACACCCTGCCGATTTCGCGGCCGGGCGAGAGCAACTCGGCATAGGCATCGAGCGTGGGGTGGCTGGGGATCCATTCCGGCGGGAACTGGATGGCGGCGAACTGGGTCTTGACCGATGTGATCAGCATCCAGGCCATCGGCAGCAGCGAGAACACGGCGAGCAGCCCGAGATAGAGCCATCCGGCGAGCGGCCAGAACCCGCGCCTCATGACGCGCGGTCCCGCCCGACCAGGGCGCGGACATAGAAGTAGCCCATGGTCATCATGACCGCGAACAGGATCACCGAGTAGGCCGAGGCGAGGCCGAAGCGGATGCGGCCGAAGGCGAGCTGGTAGATCTGGGTGATCCAGATCTCGGACGCACCGGCCGGGCCGCCGCCCGTCATCACCCAGGGGATGGTGAAGCCGTTGAAGTTGGCCGCCAGCAGCAGCAGAACCGTCACCAGCGAGACGTTGCCGAGATGTGGCACGGTGATGTGCCAGAAGCGCTGCCAGGGACCGGCGCCATCCACCTGGGCGGCGCGCAGCAGCTGGTCCGGCACGGTCTGCAAGCCGGCCAGCATCATGATCATGACGAAGGGAAATTCCTTCCAGACGTTCACCATGATGAGCGAGGCGAGCACGGTGTCGGTGTTGTCGAGGAAGTTGAAGGGCTGGCTGCGCAGGCCGGTCGCCATCGCCAGCGCGCTGAGCACCCCGAGATCGGAGTGCAGCAGCCAGCGCCAGACATAGGCAGCGGCCACGGCGCTGATGACGTAGGGCACCAGCAGGATGCCGCGCAGCAGGCCACGGCCGCGGAACGGCCGGTTCAGCGCCAATGCCGCGCCGAAGCCGAGCACGAAGGCAAGCGCCGTCGAGGCAACCGTCCAGACCAGGGTGTTGAGGGAGGCCTCGTGCACGGAGTCCGCGCCGAGGATGCGGGCATAGTTGTCGAGCCCGACGAAGATCTTGTCCTCGAGCGCGAGATTGGGCGGGGTGGAGAACATCGAGAGGTAGAAAGTGAACCAAACCGGATAGGCGATCACCAGCACCATCACCAGTACGGCGGGGGCGACATAGAGATAGTCGGCGCGGTGGCGAACCATCCGCGCCCACAGGCCTGGAGGGGCGGCGCTCATATCAGAGGTCGTTGATGAGCGCCCTCAGCTCCTTGGCGGCATTCTCGGCCGCCTGGTCCGGTGTCATTTTCCGCGTCAGCGTGTTTTGCAGCATGTTCGGCACGATGATGTTCATGATCTCGGCCGATTGCGGCAGCACCGGGAAGGGTATGCCGTTGGGCAGCATGGAGGTCGAGACATCGAGGAAGCGGATGGTGTCCAGCCGCTCGCGCATCCACTTGGTGCGGAAGCCGCGCACGTTGCCGGGGTTCGAAATGTTCCACGCGAGCTTGATCGACCATTCCGGGCCAGTCATGAAGGCGACGAAGGCCTTGACCGCCTGGAGGTCCATGCCGCCCTCGACGATGTTGGGGTTGAACACATGCGCGTTGGAGCCGCCGAACACCACGGCGCGGCGCGCCGGGCCGCGCGGGATCAGCCCGTAGCGCATGTTGGCAACCACATTGTCCGCCACCTGCTTGTCCGCCCCGGTCGCCTTGCGGGCGCGCTCGATCATCAGCGCGTATTCGCTGGGGTGGCTGATCATCATGGCGATCTGGCCGGCGATGAAGGGGTCCTGGTTCTCGGTCTGGGTGTTGGTCAGCGCGGAGACCGGCACCGACTTGTCGCGCACATACATGTCGTAGGAGGCCTGCAGTGCGGCCTTGGCGCCGGGGCTGTTGAGCATGATCTTCGTGTAGGTCGGGCTCGCCTCCGCCTCGTCGAGCGCACCGCCGCCATAGGCCCAGAGCTGCGGCATGAAGCGGAAGGGTGTGTTGCCGGCATTGACGCGGGCGACCATGCCGTAGCCGTTCTTGCCCGTCTTGTCCTTGATCTGCTTGGAGTAGGCGACCACGTCATCCCAGCTCGCCGGCGCCTTGTCGGGGTCGAGACCGGCCTCTTTGAAAATGGCGGCGTTCCAGATGAAGGCCATCGTCTCGTTGTTGGTCGGCACGCCGTAGCGCTTGCCCTTCCAGGTGACGGATTTCAGCGCGCCTGGCCAGAACTCGTCCTCGGAATAGCCGACATCGGTGGGGCCGAATGCCATCAGCTGGCCCTTGGCGGCGAATTCCGAGCCCCACAGGATCGGCAGGCGGGCCACCATCGGCGCGGACTTGCCGATCGAGGCGGTGCGCAGCTTGTCGAGCATGGCGTTGTAGTCGAGGTTCTGCTTCACCAGCTCGATATTCGGGTAGGTCTTGGCGAAGGCGGCGAAGAAATCCGCCTCCATCTTGCGCTCGATCTCGGTCGAGGCCTGATTCACGCCCCAGTACCAGTAGGTCAGCCGCCCCTTGTAGTCGAGCGGCACCACCTTGGCGCATTCGGCGGCGGTATCGTAATCCGCGGTGCCGGCGAGCTTGTTGATGTAGTCCGGCGTCCAGGTGCTGGCGTCAACGCCTGTCTTGTTGCCCTGCGCCGCGAGGGCGCCTGGCAGCAGCGCCGCCGTCGCCGCGCCGGCAAGCAGTTCACGCCGTCCGATCCGATATCCAGCCATGCGGAATCCCCCCTTTTGGTGCCGCGGCGCCACGCCGCCTTTCCGGCGAGGTTAACCGTCCTGCGCTGGCCTGCAAGACCGCATCGCGCTCAGTCGAAGAATCCGAGGTCTTCTTCGGCCAGATAGGGCTTGGCGCGCTCCGGGTTGATGTCCACCCCCATGCCCGGCCGGTCCCAGACCTCGATGAACCCGCCTTTGACGACGGGATTCGGCAGACCGTCGAGAATGTCGTACCACCAATCGGGGTCGCCCTTCGGCAGTTCGAAGGCGATGTAGTTATCCGGCAGCGTCGCACAGACCTGCACCAGGGCGGCGAGGCCGAGCAGACCGTTGCCGGTGCCGTGCGGTGCCATCATCACGCCGTGCAAATCTGCGTATTCGGCAATCCACTTCAACTCGGCGATGCCGCCGACGTCACACGGGTCGGGCCCGACCACGCGCACCGCCTTGCGCTCGATGAGGTCCTTGAAGTTCTGCCGCAGGTAGATCTGCTCGCCGGTATGGATCGGCGTGGTCGTCGCGGCCGTCAGTTCGCGATAGACGTCGGCGTTGACGTAGGGGACGTAGTCGCCCGTCAGCATGTCTTCGCACCAGAGCAGATTGTGCTTCTCCACCGCGCGGGCGAAACGGATGGCATCGGACAGCATGAAGCCGGGGCCGCAATCGAGCGCGAGCCCGACCTTGTCGCCCAGCACGTCCTTCATCGCCGCCACGCAATCGAGCGCGAGGCCCATGCCACGCTCGGTCATCAGCCCGCGATCCTGCCAGCCGTGGATGGGCAGGGGAGGGGCGGAATCGCCGAGGAAAAAATTATCCGTCATGCGCATCTCGCTGTGGAAGGCGATGCCCTGCTTGACGATCGTGAAGCCCTCGGGCCGGGCCATCATCCAGCGCGCCGCCGCGGCATAGGCTTCCGGCGTCTGCTCGGGGATCGGCTGGCGGATGGCGCCATTATAGACGCGGACCTTGTCGCGCACCTTGCCGCCGAGCAGGCGATGCACGGGCAGGCCGGCCGCCTTGCCCGCGAGGTCCCACAGCGCCATCTCGATGGCGCTGATCGCCGAACCCCAGGGCTTGAAGGCGCCGCGCGCGCGGATGCGGCGCATCACCCGCTCCACCAGCGTCGGGTCCTGGCCGAGCAGGAAATCGCGGAAATGCAGGATGAACGGCTTGAGGTAGGGCTTGAAGTGCTCGACCTGGCCGTAGCCGCTTATGCCCTCGTCGGTGGTGATACGCAGAATCGGGTGGCGCCCGATCATGGCGCAGCGCAGGTCGGTGATCTTCATGGCGGTCTCCTTTGGCCCGCAGCCTAGACAGGTTTGGCGCCGAGGCAACGGGGCCGGGTGGGAAGGCACGGTCCCAGCTCCCGCGAAGCGCCATGCAGGCCGCCTGCCAGCCGCAGGGGGTGAACCGGTCACTGGGCGCCGCATCGCGCGTCACGACCGATGGTGCCAGGAAGGCTTGGCATCGAGTGACAACACAGCACAGAACTTGTTGTCACGCTGGCCGTTCGGCGCCAGGGCGCGCCGGTCGCCGACCAAGCGGACGGCGATGCTGGTGAGGATCATGGGCACGCTCGGGGTCAGCAGGACCCAGGACGCGCGGGGGATGTATTCATGCCGGATTTCCAACATCTGGCCCGCAAATGAACCGGTTCGAAAAGACTCTCAATTCCAGCGTCACATTGGCGGTATCGTCGCCGAAATCGACGAGGTTGCCGGACTCGCAGCGCGGCAACCGCACCGTTGCCGGGCACGCGCACCGTCGCCTATGCTGCCCAGCCATAGGCCAGACCGGCCGCGCACCGGGGGCAATCCCGGGATGACATATTTCGGGGGAACGAGCGATGGCGCCGCAGACGAAGATCTGGACGGATGTCGAATTCGACCGCGATGGCAAGCAGATCGGCTGGCTCAACCTGCCGCATTCCGTGACCCGCTCGGCCTATGGCATGATCGCCATCCCGATCGACGTGATCCGCAACGGGGCCGGCCCCACTGCACTGTTCATGGCTGGCAACCACGGGGACGAATATGAGGGACAGATCGGGCTGCTCAAGCTGATCCGGACCCTCACGCCCGAACAGGTGCGCGGCCGCGTCATCATCGTGCCCGCGATCAATCTTCCCGCCGCCCTCGCGGGCACCAGGGTATCGCCGATCGACGAGGTCAACCTCAACCGCGCCTTCCCCGGGGAGCCAGCCGGCACCGCGACGCAGCAGATCGCCTACTATGTCGACAGCGAACTCTTCCCGCGCGCCGACGTGGTGGTCGACCTGCATTCCGGCGGCTCGTCGCTCGACTACCTGCCGTTTGCCTCGGTCCATGAAAGTCCGGACCCCGAGGTCAACCGCAAGGGGCTGGCAGCGCTCAAGGCGTTCGGCGCGCCGCTTTCGCTGATGTGGCAAACCGCGCCGGACTATGCCTACGCCTCCCATGCCTGCATGCGCCATGGCGTGCCCTATATCGGCGGCGAATACGGCGGCTGCGGGCGGGTGAACCGGCAAGGTGTCGCCCTGGTGGAGCGCGGGCTGGCACGGCTGCTCGCCCATATGGGGATCACCGACAAGGCGAGCGCGCCTCCGGACGAGCCGGTGCGGCTGGTCGAATTCCCCAGCCGCGACTTTTTCGTCTATGCGCCCGAGCCCGGACTGTTCGAACCCGCGACCGATCTCGGTGACGTCGTCCGCGCCGGCGATCTCTGCGGTCTGGTTCATTTCGTCGACAACCCCGCCCGCCCCCCGGTCGCCTGCCACTACAAGGCCGACGGCTTTGTCGTCTGCAAGCGCCATTTCGGACGGGTCGAGCGCGGCGACTGTGTCGCCCACCTCGCCCGCGACGTGGCGGGCTGAGCCATGAACAACGACATCCTGTTCGAGCGCAACGCCCTGGTGCCGATGCGCGACGGCGTGGAACTCGCCGCCGACATCATCCGCCCCAACGACAACCACCGCCGCCCCGCGATCCTCAACTTCAACCCCTACCACAAGGACGGACGGGGAGGGCGCCTCAACGTCGAGACCGTGCACCGCCACTTCGCCGCCCGCGGCTATGCCGGGGTGACGGCCGATCTGCGCGGCCTCGGCAATTCCGGCGGCACCAGCCCCGCCTGCTTCGACCCGCAGGAGGCGCTCGACGGGCATGATCTCGTCGAATGGATCGCGGCCCAGCCCTGGTGCGACGGCAATGTCGGGATGTGGGGCGTCTCCTACCCCGGCATTACCGCGCTGTCGACGGCGGCGACCAATCCGCCGCACCTGAAGGCGATCGTGCCGATCCATGCCACCTCCGATCTCCATCGCGGCGTGGTGTCCCTCGGCGGCACCAGACCCGGGTTCTGGATGCGCGCCGATTGGGGGCCGCGCATGGCGGCCTACAACCTGATGCCGCCGCAGTTCCTCGACCTCGGCGGGCGCTGGGCGCGGATCTGGGCCGAGCATCTGGAGGGCAACCCGCCATGGCTCGACGCCTTCGCCGCCCATCCGGGGTTCGACGGGTTCTGGCGCGCCCGCGTCGCCGACATGGCGCGGATCACCTGCCCGACGCTCAGCATTTGCGGCTGGCGCGACCTTTATACCGACTGCACGCCCCTCGATTTCTCCGCCATCCAGGCCCCCAAGCGCCTCATCATGGGCGCCTGGAAGCACGAATTCCCCGATACCGGCAAGGAGGCGCCGGCCGCCGGGCTGACCGAGATGGAGCGCTGGTTCGACCGCTGGCTGATGGGAAGGCACACCGGGATCGAGGACGAGGCCCCGGTGTCTCTGTATGTGCAGGGGCAGGACGGGTTCTGGCGGGCGGAGCAGGCCTGGCCGCCAGAACGCCAGCAGCGGCGGGATGTTTTTCTCACCCGGAACGGCGGGTTTGCCGACGCGGCGGGGGATGGCGAGAGCAGCACCTATTCCTATGATCCCACCGTCGGCATGCAGTCCCTGGCGTGGGACCCCTGGACCACCGCGCTCGACCCGGCGCTCCCGCGCGACCAGGCCGCCGACGATGCCCGCTCGCTGTGTTTCACCGGCCCGGCGCCCCTCGAACCGCTCGAATTGATCGGCAATGCCGAGGCGCTGCTCGACGTCACCGCGAGCGCCCTGCCGCTCAACCTGGTGGTGAAGCTCTCGGCCGTGGCCCCCAATGGCCGCTCCACCCTCATCACCACCGGCTGGATCGACCTCGCGGCGCAGGCAACCGCGGGGCGGCGATGCCGGGTGACGGTCCCGCTGCGGGCGACCGCGTACCGTCTGCTGCCCGGCGAGCGTCTGCGCGTCGCGGTCGCCTGCGCCGATTTCCCGCGCATCTGGCCGACACCGGTGCCTGCGACCTTGACCCTGCATCACGGCGCCAGCCATGTCCGCCTGCCCATCTGCCCGCCCCCCGAGGGCGTGGCGCCGCGCCCGAACTGGGGGCGCCTGCAACCCGAGGTCCTCGGCTCGCCCAACGACGGCGGCGGCAGCCAGACCTGGGACCTCTCACGCGACCTGATGACCGACACGGTCCGCCTGTCCGCCACCAAGACCGAGCGCGTGCGCATCGACGCGGCGACCGTGGTGGCGACCGAGCATGAATATGGCGCGGCCGTCAGCGCCGCCCGGCCCGATCTGGCGCGCATGCATTCGACGACCACGGTACGCATCGAGCGTCCGGTCGGCCGCACCGAACTGCGGGTGTGCACATTGACGACCGGGCAAGCCTCCTCGGCCGATATCGCCATCACCATCGACGGCCAGCCGTTCTGGCAACGCCACTGGAACTACACCGAAACCGGCTGACCTGGCCGGCGCCGTCGCCACCTGAGCTTCGCCTCGATGCGTCGCCGGCTCGGGCTCACTATTCCAATGTTTAGGACACCCGGGCTCGGCGCGGCGATCCGCAAGGCCACGCCATGATCAGAGAACGGTTGCTTCCGCGGTTGCGATCGTGCCGGTCATGGTCGGGCCGAACCAGATTCCGGCGGATGCGCGGCAACGTCGCTGCCGACATTATCAGAATACGAGATTCTAGGGCGCCAGGATGGTTGACCGGTGGCCGCAAGTTTTCCTAATCTCAGATAACGATAATATGAGGGGGAACGGTGAGGCTGCTGAAGAAGCACAGGGTCGGTCGGGGCGGGACGGGTTCCATGTGAACGGACTCGCGCGTTCGCTCGCGATCATGGATCTGTTCACGGCGGACTGTCCGGTCTGGACCGCTGACGCGATCATCCAGGCGCACGGCCTGAGCCGTCCGACCGGATATCGTTATGTCCGCGAACTTCTTGCCACTGGCTTGGTGATTCGCGTCGGCGCGGGGGAATACAGTCTCGGACCGCGCATCATCGAACTGGACCGGCTGATCCGCAATGCCGATCCCATGATGGTACACGGTATGGACGTGATCGCTGACCTCGTGGCCACCACCGGCTGCGACGTGATGCTGGCCGCACTTTATGGCGACCGGATTGTCACCACCCACCAGGCGCCGGGGCTTGAACGATTGCGTCTCAGTTTCGGACGGGGCCAGACGCTGCCGATGCACCGCGGCGCCGGCTCAAAGATTGTCATCGCCCATCTCAAGCCCGCCCGTCTCGCGCGGCTCTACGCGCCCCGCGCGGCAGCGTTTGCCGAACTTGGCCTGAGCAGTCTCGGGGAACTTCGCACGAGCCTCGCCGCCATCCGCAGGGCCGGCCATGCCGTCTCGGAGGGCGAACTGGATCCCGGTCTTTTTGGTCTGGCCGCTCCAGTGTTCGGCCGCGACGGCGACATCCTCGGCTGCGTCATCATCGCGCTGTCGACCGTGCGCCTTGCCATCACCGACCGGGCAGCCCTGACCGAACGGGTCACGGCTGCAGCGGCCCAGCTGACGGGGCGGATCGCCGGGGCGACCAGCCTGCCACGATCGGGTCAACAACAACGCGCCGCCTGAAGGCGCCAAATGGGGAAACACCATGAACCGGACACCGCTCAATCGGATTACCGACGAGGATCGTGCCTTGTTTGCCGCGGATGGCGCGGTGTGTCTGCGCGGGATGTTCGATGCCGAATGGCTGGAACGGATGCGCAATGCGGTCAACCGGGTGATGGATGCCGAGCATGCCATGGCGCGCAAGCGCGAGGTCACGGCGGCACTCGGCGGCAAGACCGGGCGGTTCCATATCAACTCGTTCGTATGGCGCTGGGATGATGATTTCCGCGACTGGGTGCTGAATTCGCCATGCGGGGCGATTGCGGCGGAGCTGATGGGGGCCGACGAGGTGCGGGTGTTCTACGACCAGCTTTTCGTCAAGGAACCCAACACGGTCGAGATGACGGACTGGCATCAGGATCTGCCGTTCTGGCCGCTGGCAGGCAATGATGTGCTGTCGGTGTGGGTGGCGCTGGTGGATGTCGGGCCGGACAACAGCGCGTTGGAATACATCGCGGGGTCCCACAAATGGGGCAAGTTCTACGCGGCCGCGATCCCGGACAAGGACCCCAAATTCAAGTCGGATCTCGAGACCTGTCCGAATTTCTCCGAGCGGCGCGGCGATCCGTCGCTGCGGTTCCTGTCGTGGAACATGAAGGCGGGGGATTGCATTGTGCATCATCCGCTCACGGTGCATGGGGCGGAGGGCAATTTCTCGCCGCAGCGCCGGCGGATGGCGATTTCGACCCGGTATATGGGGCGCGATGTGCGGTGGGACCCGCGGCCGGCGACGATGGCGGTGACGGGCAGCCCGCACCTCGTGGCCGGCAGCCATCCCGATGACGACGACTGCTTCCCCGTCACCTGGCGGCGCAGCGCCTGAATTCTGTCTCCTGATCCGCCCAATAAGAAAATATGGAAACGTACCGATGAAACGTCGCACTTTGCTTACCATCGCCGGCGGTCTGCCGGCTGCCATGCTGGCCCGGTCGGCGCGCGCCGAGGAGCACCTGAAATGGTCGGTGTTCACCCCGGACCACGAGGTGACGTTCCGCACGGTGATGAAGCCCTTTGCCGAGGCGGTGCAGAAGGAGACCGGCAATGCGGTGGTCTTCGACATGTTCCCCAACGGCGCGCTTGGCCGCAATCCGGGGCAGCAGGCGCAGATGGCGCTCGACGGGGTGGCCGATATCGCCTGGGTGGTGCCGTCGTACACGCCGGGGCGGTTTCCGGATACCGAGGTGTTCGAGCTGCCCGGGCAGTTCAAGGACCTGCGCGAGGGCACCGATGTCGCGACCCGGATGGCCGCGCGCGGCGTGTTCCAGGACTACAAGGATTTCGTGATCCTCGGGTTTTTCTGCACCGCGCCCTATTCGATCCACACCAATTTCCCGGTTAACTCGGTGGCGGATTTGCGGGGCAAGACCATTCGCGCGTCCTCGGCCAATGAGAGTGCGGCGATCAGGGCGCTGGGCGCGGTGCCGATCGGCATGCCGGTGACCGAGATCCCGGAGGCGATCAGCCGGCGGACCATCAGCGGCACCACCTCGCACATGTCGCCGTTCTTTGATTTCGGGCTCGATCGGGTGACGAACAACCATTTCTTCATCGGCCTCGGGGTGGTGCCGCTGCTGATCCTGATGAACCGCAAGAAATTCGAGGCGCTGCCGGCCGCGGTGCAGGCGGTGATGCTCAAGCATGGCGGGCAGAAGCTGGCGGACGCCTGGTCGGCCTCGATCGCGGCCTATAATGACGAGATGCTGGGCAAGCTGAAGAGCGATCCGAAGCAGCACATCGTCATGCCCTCGGCCGCGGAACTGGCGGCGGCTCAGGCGTTGTTCACGCCGATGCGCGACGCCTGGGTGGCGATGAGCCCGCGCCACAAGGAGCTCAAGGCGGATCTCGACGCGGAGTTGGCCCGGGTGCGCGCAAAAGGATGATCGCGCGCATCGAACAGGCCGCGCGCCGGACGGCGCGCGGGCTTGCCGCGATCGGGCTCGGGGCGCTGCTGGTGTTCGCGGCCACCACCATAGCCGACGGGCTGCTGCGCTATTTCCTGGCGAGCCCGATCGATGCGGTGCGCGACCTCGGCGGGCTGGTGGCGGCCTTCGCGGTGGCGTTCTGCATTCCGCTGGCGATCATCGAGCGCAGTTCGATCACCATTCGCTTCGTCACCAGCTTCATCAGCCTGCGCGCCGGGCGGCTGGCCGATGTCGCGGCCGCCGTGCTGGTGGAGGTGGTGCTGGTGCTGATGGCATGGCGCTTCCTCGTCTATGCCCGCCAGGCCGCACTCGACGGCAACGCGACCTGGATGCTGCGCCTGCCAACGGCGCCGGTGTGGGCGGCGGTCGCGGCGATGATGGTGATCTCGGCGCTGTTCCAGCTGCTGGTGCTGCGGGATTGCCTGCGCCACACGCGGCCGGCGCGCGACATGCACGCGGTCTAGCCCGGATGGACCCCGCACTGGCCGGCGCGCTCGGCATCGTCACGCTGTTCGTCCTGATCCTGGCACAGGTGCCGATCGCGTTTGCGATGATTGCCGTCGGCGTGGTCGGGTTTGCGCTGCAGGGCGGCGGCTGGCTGCCGGCGCTGTCGTTCCTGGCGACCGAGCCTGCTTTCGTGCTCGGCAGCACCGATCTTGCGGCGGTGCCGTTGTTCCTGCTGATGGGAAGTTTCGCCTCGGTCGCGGGATTCTCGGAGGATGTCTATGCCGCCGCCGCCGCCTTCCTCGGCCATCGCCGCGGGGGGCTGGCCTATGCCACCATCGGGGGCTCGGCCGCATTCGGGGCGATCTGCGGATCGAGCACGGCGACGGCTGCGACCTTCGCCAAGGTGGCGCTGCCGCAGATGCTGCGGCGGGGCTATGCGCCGGGTTTTTCGAGCGGGGTGATCGCCGCCGGGGGGACGCTGAAATCGCTGATCCCGCCCTCGCTGGTGATGATCATCTACTGCGTGGTGGCCAAGACCTTCATTCTCGACATGTTCATCGCCGCCATCCTGCCGGCACTGCTGACCATCGTGCTCAATCTGGCCGCCATCGCCATCGTGGTCCGGCGCGATCCGACCGTGGCGCCGGTCAGCCCGTTTGTGCCGTGGTCAGAACGCCGGGCGGTGGCGCTGCGGGCGGCGCCGTCGGTCGGGCTGATCCTCGGCATCTTCATCGGGCTCTACAGCGGGGTGTTCACCGTCAACGAGGCGGCCTCGGCGGCGGCGATCCTGGCGCTGCTGTTCGCCGTGATCCGGCGGCGGCTCACCTGGGCGCGGATGCTGGCCGGGATGTACGAGGCCGCGACGGTGACGGCGATGCTCTACATGGTGCTGATGGCGGCGCCGATCTTCACCTATTTCGTCAATCTGGCGCATGTGCCGGATGCGCTGGTGGGCTGGATCGAGGCGCATCATCTGCCGCCGCTCGGGGTGATCGCGCTGCTGCTGGTGGTCTATCTGCTGCTCGGCACCTTCTTCGAGGAGATGTCCTCGATCCTCATCACCCTGCCGCTGGTGCTGCCGATCGTGACCGCGCTCGGCTATGACCCGTTGTGGTGGGGCATCGTCTGCCTGATCCAGGTCGAGCTGGCGCTGATCCATCCGCCGATGGGGATCATCGTCTTCCTGCTCCACGCCATCGCCCCGGATATCCCGATGCGCACGATCTATCGCGGGGTGGTGCCGTTCCTGATCGCCGATTTCGCCGTGCTGATCCTGCTGACGCTGTTTCCGTCCATCGCCCTTTGGCTGCCGCACCTGTTGCAGCCGTGAAACCGGAGCCCAGAATGACCCAAATGCCGCCCCTGAGGATGAGCCATGTCGGCATCTACGTGCATGACATGGACCTTATGCTGAATTTCTACACCGCCGTGATGGGCCTGACCGAGACCGATCGCGGCATGGTGCGGGGATCGCAGATCGTGTTCACCAGTTCCGACCCGCGGGAGCATCACCAGATCGCGCTGATCGCGGGGCGGCCGGAGGTGCTGGAGTTCAATCCGATCAACCAGATCTCGTTCCGGATGGACAGTGTCGAGCTGTTGCAGGCGATGTGGCGGCGGGTGAAGGATGCGCCGGGGGTGACGGATATGCGTCCGGTCGACCATGGCAACGCGTGGTCGGTCTATTTCCGCGATCCCGAGGGCAACCGGCTCGAATTGTTCTGCGACACCGAATTCTATGTCAGCCAGCCCTGCCTGGAGCCGCTCGATCTGTCGCTGCCGGCCGAAGCGATCCGGGCACGCTCGGAGGCGTTCTGCCGGACCGCGCCGGGGTTCCGGCCGATCGCCGAGTATCGCGCCGAACTGGCGGCCAAGATGGGGCGGAGCGCGGCGTGAGCTTCGTTCCCGATGCCGATGTCGTGCTCGTCGGCTGCGGGCCGGTGGGCGCGGCGCTGGCCAACCTGCTCGGCGCCGATGGTCTGCGCGTGGTGGTGCTGGAGCGCGAGCCGTCGGTCTATCATCTGCCGCGCGCGGTTTCGGCCGATGGCGAGGTGATGCGGCTGTTCCAGACCCTCGGGATCACGGATGCGATCCTGCCGAACATGAATGTCAGCCGGAACATCCGCCATCTGAATGCCGAGGGGAAGCTGCTGGTGCTGCTCGAGCGCGGCGGGGTCGGGCCGGAGGGGTGGAACCACGCCTACCGGTTCCACCAGCCGGAGCTCGAGGCGGGGTTGCGGGCGCCGTTGGCGGGCCTGCCGACGGTGGAGATGCGCCTGCGCTGCGAGGCCTTCGCGCTCGACGAGGCGGAGGATCATGTCCGCGTGCGCTACGAGGACCTCTCGAACGGGCATCTCGGAGCGCTGACGGCACGCTATGTGGTGGGCTGCGACGGCGCGCGCTCGGTGGTGCGCCGCTTCATCGGCAGCGCGTTGCAGGATTTGCGCTCGCATGAGCGCTGGGTGGTGGTCGACATGATCCTCGACGTGCCGCCGGCCGGGCTGGAGCATGCCTGCGACGCGAGTGGACGGATCATCGATGCGGTGCAGTACTGCGATCCGGTCCGGCCCACCACCTTCGTGCCGATGCCGGGCAAGCGCTGCCGCTGGGAGTTCATGCTGATGCCGGGGGATGATCCGGTGGCGATCACTCAGCCGGCCGGGATTTTCGCGCTGCTGGCGCCATGGCAGGTGACGCCGGCGACGGCGCGGATCGAGCGGGCGGTGGTCTATACGTTTCATTCGGCGCTGGCGACGCAGTGGCGGCGGGGGCGGCTGATCCTGGCGGGGGATTCGGCGCACCAGACGCCGCCGTTCCTGGGGCAGGGGATGTGTTCCGGTCTGCGCGATGCCAACAACCTGGCGTGGAAGCTGCGCGAGGTGATTGCCGGGCGGGCGCCGGAGGGGCTGCTGGACAGCTATCAGTCCGAGCGCGGCGAGCATGTCCGGGCCTTCATAGAACTGGCGGTGGAACTCGGGGGCATCATCCAGGCCACCGACCCGGAGAAGGCACGCCGGCGCGACGCCGATCTGCTCGCCAATCCGACCCTGCTGCGCCCGATCGCGCCACCGCTGGGACCAGGGTTGCACGGCGACGCACCGCCGCCGGCGGGGACCCGGGCAGCACAGCCGCGTCTTGCGGATGGGCGGCGGCTCGATGA
The DNA here is from genome assembly GCA_903928895.1 of uncultured Rhodospirillales bacterium. Classification (GTDB taxonomy): domain Bacteria; phylum Pseudomonadota; class Alphaproteobacteria; order Acetobacterales; family Acetobacteraceae; genus CAIYPH01. Next base: position 43,007 of record CAIYSR010000041.1, read on the forward strand.
TGTCGTGGGCTACCGCTTCGCCGTGCTCGCGCGCCCGGCGCTGCTGGCGGCGGCGGCCCAGGCGGGGCTCGATTTGCGCGGCGCGGTCGGCGTGGCCGCGACGGGGGAGGCGGGCGACTATCTCGACCGGGTCGGGACCGAGTCCATGGTGATCCGGCCGGACCGGCATATTCTGGGCGTGGCCGCGAGCGTGGCCGAACTGGAGGCGCTGCTCGGACGGCTGCCGGGAGCGACGGCGGCGCCTTGAGTGTGTGGACGAGCCGGAGCGGTCGCATCGACACGCGCGCCTCCCGGAGGCATGATCGGTGCCGACGCGAGTGCTGCAAATCCGTGCAAGGGGCGCCACATGCCATTTTACGAACGCGGTGACGTACGTATCCACTACAAAGAGGCAGGCACCGGTTTTCCACTGCTGCTGCTGCCCGGCGGCGGGTTGAATGCCACCATGCCATACGTCGCCGAGAAGGCCCCTTTCAACGCGATCGAGGCCTTCCAAGGCACGTATCGGTGCATCACGATGGACCTGCGCAACGCCACCGGCGGTCAGTCTTCCGGGCCGCTGGAGCCCGACCGGCCGTGGGATGCCTATGCCGATGACCAACTCGGATTGATGGACTATCTCGGCGTCTCGGAGTTTATGGTGCTGGGCTTCTGCATCGGCGGCCCCTTCATCTGGAACCTCCTGCGGCGCGCGCCAGGGCGGGTGGTTGCCGCGGTGCTGGCGCAGCCCAGCGGCTCCCGCCCCGAGATGCGAGACATGTTTTTCAACAACAATATGGCCGGCTGGGGCCCCGCCCTGTGCGAGCGGCGGCCCGACGTGACGATGCCGATGGTCGAGGCCTTCCTGACCCGGATGTACCGCACGAACCCTGACTTCGTCTTCACTGTGACGCGCGATTTTGTGCGGTCGTGTGAAACCCCGCTTCTGATCCTCCCGGATGACGTTCCGGCCCATCCCTACGCTGTGGCGATGGAGGCCGCACGACTCGCTCCGAATGCGCAGGTCAGTCTCTATCCCTGGAAGGATCCGCCAGAACTGATCCCGCTGGCCGTGCGTCATATCCGCATGTTCCTGAAGGCCAACCTGTCCTGAAGGCCAACCGGTCGGAATCAGCCGGTTTCGATCGGCAATGAGTCATCCCTCGCCCACTCACCCATCGATGCATCGTAAAGGGTGATGTCATCGTAGCCGAGCTGGTGCAGCAGGAAGAGATCGATCGTGGCCGAAATACCGCCGCCGCAATAGCAGATGACGCGCTTGTCCTTGCTGACACCTTTTGCGGCGAACTTGTCTTGCGCGTCGGTCAGGCTGGTGAAGCCCTTGGTAAGCGGATCGACGAGGGTCGCAGCGGAGACCTGGACGCTGCCGGGAATGCGTCCTGGACGACCGTAGCGGCTCGGGCCGACGCCCCGATGGAGATCGTCGTTCAGCGCATTGACGATGACGGTGCCGGGGCGATGCAGTTCACTGAGCACCACCGTCCTGTCAACGAACATCCCAGGGCGCGGTACCGCGCGAAATGTCGTGGCCGGATAGCCCCTGGCCTCGCCGCTTTCGACCGGGCGTCCCTCGGTTCGCCATTTGTCGAACCCGCCATCGAGGACGGCGGCGTCAAACCCGAGCGCGCGCAGCATCCACCAAAACCGTGTCGCCATCATCATGCTGCCGCTGCTGTAGAGGACGACACGGGTGCCTGGACCGACGCCATGTCGTCCGAACGCCGCTTCCATCTGTGGCAGCGCCGCCATCATGAACAGCAGCTTGGTCGTTTGGTCCGAGAACTCCCCCTGGATGTCGAGGAAGTCCGCGCCCGGAATGTGTGCATGCTCGAACGCCGGTCGGCCGGGCACGGCAACGTATGGCACATCGCTGCCCGGGGGCGGCGGCACGGTGGTCGTCGAGCAATCGAAAACCCGAAGGAATTTATCGTCCAGGATTGCGGCGAGTTCATCGGTACTGATCAGTGCGTGTGGATCGCCCATTGCGTCCTCCGTTTTGTCGACATTGGCCTTACGTATCGCACATCACAACGTCTTGCGCGCGCGATGGACGCTCGACGGTGGAGTGGCTCCTGAAGGCCCGGCGGAGCCGCAGAACGGCCGCACCGTCGCCGGACGGGAGACCAAAGCAGGCCTTCCCGCTCAGCGGAGACCTCGACGGGCAGATCGCCCCTGCGCCCGGCGTGCGGCCGAATGCCCTATCACGGTGCATCAGAGCGTGAACTGGAGGATTGCAGTCTCGAGCTCCTGCTGCGCCCGATCGACGGCAGTCTTGGCCTGCTCGGCGGCATGATGCAGGGCATCGATGCGGCCTTCGAGCGCCTCCAGTGACCGGACGAGGCGGCCATGGAGCGCGTCGTTCGAAGGAACGGCGGCAAGGTTCTGGCGAATACGGTCCTGGTCGTGCTCGATCTGGTCGAACTGCGCGTTGACCTTGTCGAGTTCGGCCCGACGCGCGGTCCGAGCCTTGTAGAGATCAGCCAGGCGCTGCAGGGCGGCCTTCGACTTGGCATCGACCTCGGCGGCGGCGAGGAGGCGGACGACGATGGTGGTGTTGTCAAGCAGGGCGACCTGCTCGCGATTGATACGGTCCGCATGGACGGTCAGGGTGCGGGTCTCGCCAGGTTTGAGTGCGACGGTGTAGCGCCATGCGGTGGCGGTCTCCTCGGACGGGTGGTCGGCGTCGCCAGGGACCGGCGAGGCACCGGGCTGCTTGGGGATTTCGACCAGCATTTCGCGCGGCTCGGCAGCGGGGGCCGCGAGCGTGACGCGGGTTGTCCAGCGCAGACGCTCGTCGACATGCAGCACACCGGCTGCGGCCGTAACGGCGGCGATCGTGGTGGCGTCGGTCTGGGTCCAGGTGACGGTGCTGCGGAGGTCCTCGGCGAAGGAGAGCAGGCGGCTTTCGCCGGCGGGCAGGCCGCCGAGGCGGGCGTCCCCGGCGAACATGGCGGGGGAGGTCGGATCATAGAGGGTCAGCACGCCGGCGGGCAGGGTCGTCGGCGTGTCGTTGGTCAGGCGGATCGCGGCCAGTGGATGGGGTCGGCGGGGCTGCACGAGGTAGACGCGTTGCGCCTTTGCCTCGCGGTCAAGAATGGGCATCGAGGCGGTGTGGCCGGCCGCCAGCACGACCTTGCCGGGCAGCACGAACACGGTCTCTTGCGCGCCTTCGCTGGCGTCCACGGTCTCCGACGGGGCTGCCATTTCCGCCACCGGGTTGGCCGGCATGCCGGCGGCGCTCTTGGCGAGGGCGGTTCCGCCGCGCATCGCCACGCTCGAGGGGGCAGGGGCCAACGCAGGTACAGGGGGAGGGGGCGGGAACTGCCGCGCGCCGGTATCGACCCCGGGGAGCAGGCGTCCGAGCACCTCGACCGGCACTTCCGGCCGCTGGACGAAGTAGCTGCGATAGATCGCCTGGCGGAAGGTGACCGGATTCCCGTATTGCAGTGCGAGCTCCACGCCGTTCCAGTCGGCGCCGGTGGCATTCTCCAACACCGCCCATCCTTGCAGTCGGGCCTTCGCCGCGCCCTGACCCGGCATCACCAGCCGGTATGAGACTTTCCACAGCGGGGCCGCGGCGACATAGCCGACGCGCAGCACCCGTTTGCCCTCGCCCTGCGTCCGCAGCGTGAGGTGCCGCGTGGTTTGGCCGGCATCGCGGCGCATCGCCTCAAGCGAACGGCCGATGCGCTGGCGCAGGTCGGCGTCGGCGACCTGGATCGTCTCGGCATCCTCGAGAATGAACTGGCGCAGGCCGGCGACCGTCATGAGTGTGATGCGGGTACGCTGGGCCAGGGCGTCTCCCGTGGTGCCGGCGCGCTCCTGCACGGTCTCGGCGCGCATGACCTGGCCGGTCATCGGGCGTGGGCCGACGACCTCGATTGTCACGCCGCGCAGGCTGTTCAGGTAGGCGAGCGGTGAATCGAGCGCCTCCGGCCCGAACGGCACTTCGGCAAAGGCAGCGCGCACATTATCGCGGCCGGGCAGGGTGAAGCCGCCGACACCACCGGCGCCGTCGAACACGACGAGGGATTTCAGCACGTCGTCGACCTGGTCGAGCGGCACGTCGATCCCGAGGGTCGTGGCGCCGGCGACGTCGGCGGCGTATTCGACGTAGCCGACGCCGCCCGATGACAGCATCACCCTGGCGAGCGCGAGATCGCTGGCCCGTGCGGTCACCGGCGCCAGCAGCAGGGAGGGGAAGAGCAGGAGCAGGCGGTGCAATCGGGTCATGGGGTCTGCCCTCGCGGCGATGTATGGCGCTGCATTATGTCCTGCGGCTTGCGGTCGGGCGAGGGGGCGTAGGTACACGCTATCGTTTCCGTCGGCGGGAACAGAGCTGGTGGGGGGCTCACCGACCGGCCGATCGACGAGGGTCATGTCACGCCGCCGCACAACCACTGGCCTGCTATTGCGCCGCCACGCTGGCCTGGATTCCGACCGCCGTTGACACGCTTCTGTTTCCCACGTTGATCGGAGCTGCCGCAGGCAAGGACGGCGCGGGCATCGTGGCACTGCTCGACCGTGTTGGTTGATACGGTCGCCGTCTCGTCGGTCCCGCGAGCGGACGGCGGGAAGGTTGCTGCGGTGGGGGCGGGGTGCAGACGTTTCTGGGGGTAGGAGTGGGGAGATAATAAATTACGTAAACGGAACGAAATGGGCGTGAAGAAGCGGGGTCGGCGCGGGAGTCGAAAATGAATCGGGAGGGGGGTGCCGCGGCCGGGGGCGGGGCAAGGCGGGGGCAGGATGTTGCGGATGGGGCGACGCGCGCGGGGCCGGCCGACTTGCGGGGCGGATCGGATCGCGGCGCGGTCGGAGGCGGCGTCGCGGGCGTGCGGGGACTGGGCCGGAGGGGCGTTGGTGTTGGGGCGATCGCATGCGCAGAGGCGGCGGCGCGGGGGGGGGGCAGGCTCGGGCCGGTCATGCCGTCCGACAAACGCGGAGCGGACGCGCCGGACGGGTGGTTTGGGCTCGCGCTGGGCGACGAGCGCTCTGCGCTCGCGCTGGACGAGCACTCTGCGCTCGCGCTGGGCAGGGCGCCGGCGCGCCAGAGGGTGAGGAGGTGTTCGAGGCAGGCTAAAGCGCGGGCGATGTGGGTTTCGTCGGGGAGGGGAGGCTGGGTGGGGCGGCGCGCGCCGGTCGCAATTCGGGTGATGGCGGCCTTGAGGCCGGAGAGAAGGCGCGCGAGGCGGGTGGTTCGAACCTGCATTGATAGTTAAATAAAATTACCTATGGGTCGCGTCAAGGAGCTTTTTGGGGGCGGCGGGGAGGTTGCGGCGGCGGGGATTCCAAGACCTTGATCGCGTTCACGCGGCGGTCGGCGAAACGCACGATAGGTAGTTTCCGGGTCTGGCGTTACGGGGGGACCGCGGCCCAATGGTATCCAGTCCCGCTTTTGGGGCCCAAATAGGAGACCGCTCGTGAAAAATTTCGTAGCCGGTATATTCGCCCTGTCTTTCCTGGTCGCGGCAACGACGCCGGTGCTTGCGGCCGAGTTCTCGGTCGTTCAGGACAAGGCGACGATGAAGTGCAGCGTTGTTGAAACGACAACGACCACCACCATGACGGTCATCGGTGTCGCCGGAGCCTACAAGACCCAGGATGACGCCACTACTGCCATGACCAAGGTCACGACCTGCAAGCAGTAACGACGCTGGCTCCGCACCGCGACAGTGCCGCACTGACGCCGCCGTGGGCTTGAAATCGCTGCAATCGAAGATCGAACAACAGGCGCTGGTTCATGTTCGTGGAACCGGCGCGCTGGTTTGGTCGTTGCCCATGCGGCGGACGTCGGATTGTTGATGGTGACACGCGACTGAACCACCTGGGTTTTGCCCGGAGACATTTTGGTTTAAGTTTAGACTTGGCTTAACGCGCGACCGTGGATGAAACCTGAGGCAATGTTTGGCGTCCGTCGGCGGATTGACAGTCCTCATCCGTCAGCGATCCGCCCTCGGAGTACACGCGGTTGCGCACCTTGCCGCCGCACTTCTTGTTGACCGGCACGCAGGCGGCGTTGCCGGCGAGGTCCCACAGCGCGATCGTCAGCGCGCTGACGGCGGCACCACAGGGCTAAGCAAACCCTCTCAGGTTTGCGCTCTTGCTGAGAGCTAAGCTGGCTTTCGCCCGCACGATGTTTGCAAATGCATCCGTGGTCTGTCCTGCGAATGCCTGCTTAGAACGCACCGCGCCGGCGGAAGCTCAGCATCACCCGCTCGACATCGGTGGGATGCGCGCCGATCAGCCCGTCGCGCAGATGGATGGCGAAGGGCGGATTTACGGCTTGGTCAACTCTACCGGTCCGAACCCGCGGATGCCGGCATCGGTCGAGACGCGGACGACCGGGTTGGCGCAAGCCGTGCCACCGGATCTGTCGGTAATCTTCAGGGCCGGCCCAGTTCCGATGTGCTGCGACCCGGTTCGTGGAACCGGGCTTCCGGCAGGCCGCGCACGCCTGGCCGGAACGCCAGCACGCCGCCATCGTCCAGCCCCGGGTCGGTGAGGCCGGCGCGAGCGGAGGTCACGTAGAGCACGTCGAGGTCCGGCCCGCCGAACGCCATGCAGGTCGGCCGGCGCACGGGCAGGGACACGACGCGGTCCAGCGTGCCGTCGGGGCAGAAGCGGCTGAGCCGGGCACCATCCCAATGGGCGACCCAGAGGCAGCCCTCGGCATCGACCGTGCCGCCATCGGGCACGCCCGCGTCGTCCGCGATGGTGGCGAAGATACGTTCACCGGATAGCCCGCCGGTGGCAGGGTCCAGATCGAAGGCGCGGATCCGCCGGGTCGGCGAGTCCGCGAAATACAGGGTCCTGCCGTCGGGGCTGAAGGCCGTGCAGTTCGGCACGCCGATGCCGCCGCGCACGCGCGCCAGCGTGCCGTCGGCATGGGCGCGATAGAGCGCGCCGCCCGGGCCGTCCGGGCCGCGATTCATCGAGCCGACCCACAGGCAACCCTGGCGGTCGCAGCGCCCGTCGTTGAGGCGGGTGCGGGGATCGTCGGCCTCGATGGGCGTGAAGGGCGCGAGCTCGCCGGTTTCGGGGTCGAGCCAGGACAGCCCCGAGGCCAGGGCGACAAGGATGTGCGTCCCAGCGCCCAAGGCGAGGCATCCGACCGGCTCGGGCATGGCGAAAACCGTGTTGGCGCCGCTCGACGGGTCGAACCGATTGACCGACGGCGCGCGAATGTCCACCCACCAGAGTACCTGGTCGCGCTCGCACCAGACGGGCCCCTCGCCGAGCTCGGCGGCGATGGGCAGGACGCAGGAGATTTCCATGGGCGCTACCACCTCCGGGTCTGGTCGAGCGTGTCGAGTTGGGTTTGCAGGGCGCGGGTCTGGCGGGCGGCGGCCTCGCCATCGACGATGTCAGGCGTCAGTTCCGGCGCCGCGCCGTCCTGTGCGGTCCAGCCGAGGGCGCGCTCGGTCGTGGCGATGTCCCAGCGCATGCCGGGGTTGTTGCTCATCAGGTTGAGCACGGCGAAGCCGATGCCCTCCGCCGCCACGCTGCGCTCCATGGCCGTGCAGAGGTCCCTGTCGGAGAGCCACATGAGCTGCCCCCAGCTGCCCCAGCCCATGTGGGCGCCCGGCCGGTTCTCGCCGCGCTGGCAGTAGCCGATGCGGAAACAGATGACCGAGAGACCCCAGCGGTCGTGATAGGAACGTCCGAGTCGCTCGCCGACCAGCTTCGACACGCCATACGCATTCACCGGACGCGGCTCGACGTCGGTGGTCAAAGGGAAGTCCTCGAAGCGCTGGCCGGCGACCGTCCAGTTGGAGCTGGCGAACACCAGCCGCCTGGCGCCCTGGCGGGCGGCGGCCTCGTAGACGTTGAGGCAGAGATCGAGGTTGTACTGCTGCACCTCGGCCCAGCTGGTGCGCGGCGAGGGCCGGCCGGCGAGGTGGATCACCGCGTCGACGCCGGCGAAGGCGCGGACCCAGGATTCGTCCCAGACCGAGAGGTCGGCCTGCTGGATCGAGGGCTCCCCGCCGCTGTCGACGTCGAGCAGGCGCAAGCTCCAGCCGAGGGCAGAGAAATGGGCGCGCAACTTGCTGCCGATATTGCCGCTTGCGCCGGTGATGAGGACGGTCTTGGTCATGGGTGTTGCTACCAGTTGGTGAAGGAGCCGTCGCGGCGGCGCAGGATCGGCGGGTTCCAGGCACGGAATTCCTCGCGGCCGAGCAGCGCCTCGTTGACCTCGATGCCAAGGCCCGGCCCGGTGGGGACCGGGAAGCTGGTGCCGTCGAGCGCGGGCGCGTTGGGGAACAGGTCGAGCTCGATCTGCGGCGGCGGTCGGAAGCGGGAGCGGTTGTATTCGAGCCAGGTGAAATTCGGCACCGCGGCGCCGAGATGGATGGAGGCCGCGGTGCAGACCGGCCCGAGCGGGTTGTGTGGCATCAGGTCGATGTAATGGGCCTCGCACCAGCCGGCGACCTTCATCGCTTCGGTGAAGCCGCCGATGTTGCAGACGTCGAGCCGCATGTAGTTGGTCAGGCCGCGCTCGATATAGGGCAGCGCCTGCCATTTGGAGGCGAACTCCTCACCCAGCGCGAAGGGGATGTCGGTCAGCCGCCGCAGCGCCTCGTAGGCCTCGGGCGTCTCGTCGCGCATCGGCTCCTCGAGGAAGTCAAGCGTGCCGCGCGGCATGCGCTGGCAGAACGAGCCGGTCTCGGCGAGGCTGAGCCGGTGGTGATAGTCGATGCCGAGCACGACTTGGCTGCCGAGGCGCTCGCGTGCCCTGGTGCACCAATGGGCAGATTCGGCGATGGCCTCGCGCGGTTCGAAGATCGCCTCCGGCTCGTCGGCACGCCGGCCGAAGCCGCGTTGCAGGCGGATGGCGGGAAAGCCCGCGGCCATGAACTGCTCGGCCTCGTCGAGCATCGCCTCGCCGGCAGCCTGGACGGAGGCGAGCGAGGGCACGCGGTCGCGCTGCCGGCCGCCGAGCAGGTCGTGGACGGGGATGCCGAGGGCCTTCGCCTTGATGTCGTGCAGCGCGATGTCGATGGCCGAGATGGCCGCCGTCAGCACGCGGCCACCCTCGAAATACTGGCTCCGGTAGAGTTCCTGCCAGAAGGCGCCGATGTGGAAGGCGTTGCGGCCGAGCAACAGGGGGGCGTAGTGCTCGATCGCACCGATGACCGCGCGCTCGCGGCCGGAGAAGCCGGATTCGCCCCAGCCGACGATGCCATCCTCGGTCATCACTTTGACGATGAGCTGATTGCGGTGCCCGATCCAGACCGGGAACGGCGTGATGCTGCGGATGGTGAGGTTCATGACGTCTCCCGGTGTCCGGTGGTGTCCCCGGCCTGCGCTATATCTCTAGGAATTGGCCGCCGCGGCGTCCATGCCGGCGAGCACGGCGGCGCGGGCAGCGCGCACATGCGCGGCACCGATGTCGGCGGCGGCCGAGGCATCGCGGCGGTGGAAGGCGCCGATCAGCGCATGGTGCTCGCGCCGGGCGCGGGCGAGGTAGCCGGCAGGATGGCGGTAGCGGCTGGACAGCATGTAGCCGAGATCGATGTAGCGGGTCACCAGTTCGATGACGTCCTGATTGCCGCCGTGGGTGTAGATGACACGGTGGAATTCCCCGTTGGCGCGGATGGCCGCTTGCAGATTGTCGCCGGCGGCCTCGTGGCGATGCTGGATGTCCTCGAGCCGGCGGATGTCGATCAGGCTCGCCTCCTCGGCGAAACGGCGCGACATGAACGACTCGAGCGCCTCGCGGACTTCGTACATGTGCACGACCCGCGCCCGATCCAGGCCGCGCACCCGGGCGCCGCGATTGGGCTGGATTTCGACCAGACCCTCACCTTCGAGCACCTGAAGCGCGTCACGAACCGGCTGCACCGAAACGCCGCAGCGCAGTGCCACCGCCTGCATGCGTAACCAGGAACCGGGCGCGGCCTCGCCACTGAGGATCTCCGCGCGCAGCCGCGTCGCGACGCGACGATAGCTGGTGACGGTGTCGGCATCGGTTTCGGCGGGTGGAGCAAAGGACATCGGGGGCTTGCCAGGATACTATATGATCTTGACCGATTTGATAGAATTTGCAACCCTTGCGGCAATGACAAATCAAGCCTGAGGAAACCCCGATGTCCGACGCCACAGGAGTAACGCGCGCCCACCAGCGGACGGGACGACGCGGGCTGACGCGTCGCGGCCTGAGCCTCGCGGCCGCGGCGGCCATGGTGCCGCAATGGGCGGCCGCGATGGACGAGGTCGATCGCAAGGACACGCTCATCGCCGAAGCCTGGCCAGCCGGTCCGACGTTCCGCAACTACGGCAACCTCAACCCCTATGCCGTGGGCAACGATCCGCGCAACCACATCGTCTTCGTCTACGAGGCGCTGTTCTACTGGAACAACCTCAAGAGCGAGCACATCCCGTTCCTCGCCACCGGCTTCTCCTTCAACGACGACTTCACCGCCGTCACCGTTCCCCTCAGGCCCGGCGTGTCCTGGGCCGACGGCAAGCCCTTCGGCGCCGACGACGTCGTCGCAACCTTCGAGCTGCTGCGCCAGAACGGCGAGGGCAAGAAGGACCTTTTCGTCGCCAGCGACGTCGCCGCCGTGCTCAAGCAGGCCGTCAAGATCGACGATCTCACCGTCCGCTTCGACCTCAAGCGGCGGGACCCGCGCTTCGTGCTGCGCACGCTGACCGTGAAATTCACGGCCGCCAACGTTTTCATCCTGCCCAAGCATGTCATCGACGGGGTGACCGATTTCGCTGCCTTCACCAACCTCGATATCGACAAGAAGATACCGATCGGGACCGGGCCTTACCGCGTCGTCGCGGCGACGCCGGAGCGCATCGTGCTCGACCGGCGCGACGATTGGTGGGGGGCGAAGCCCGGTGCCTTCACCGGCGCGCAGGCCGGTGCCTATTTCGCCAAGCTGCCCGCGCCCAAGCGCATCATCACGGTGCCGCGCGGCGAGCCGCAGCAGATGGCCCAGCAACTCGTCGCCGGCCGGATCGACTGGATGGTCGAGGCGCCGGTGCCGCTGATGAAGCGCATCCTCGCCGAGACGCCCGCGGTCACCACGCTGACCGACCGCAAGTCGCCCTATGGCTACACCGACTGGTGGGTGACCTCGATCTGGTTCAACTTCGACAGCCCCGCCGTGCAGGATCTGCGCATCCGCCAGGCGATGCGCCATGCCATCAATGTCAGGCAAATCATCGATATCTTCCATGAGGGCGCGGCCGACCAGGCCTTCACGCCGTATCCCGACTTCCCCGTGCTGAAGCCCTACCTCGATGACATCGCCGATATGGCGAAGGCGAAGGGCGTGAACGTCTTCGACCTGCGCCGGACCAGCGCGCTGATGGAGCAGGCCGGCTACAAGAAGGACGGCGAGGGCTTCTGGGCGAAGGACGGCAAGCGCTGGCAGGGCGAAATGGTGGTGCCGCCGCCGCTGGAGCTGATGGGCCCGATTGTCGTGGAGCAGTTCCGCCGCGCCGGCTTTCAGATCATCTACAACCGCAGGCCCGACTTCCAGCAGTTCGCCTATGGCGGCAAGGCCGACCTGGTGATGTGGGGCCACGGCGGCAGCATCTTCGACCCCGAGGACACGATGCTGCTCTACCATAGCAAGTTCTATCGCCCGGTCGGCGAGATCACCACGCGCCACAACCGCTGGCGCAATGCGAAATTCGATGCGCTGGCCGACCAGGTCGGGCAGTTGCCGGTGAACGACCCGGCGCTGCGCCCACTCGTCAAGCAGGCATTCGAGATCTGGATCGACGATGCCGTGGAGATCCCCGTCGCCCAATGGTACCACCGGGTGCCGTTCAACACGACCAACTGGACCGGCTGGCCGACCGAGGCCAATCCCTACCAGTCGCCCACCGTCTCCTACCATTCGACCATGCTGGTGGTGCATGGGTTGAAGAAGAAGGCTTGATGTTCGTCGTCTGGCTCGGCCAGCGGCTGCTGTTGCTGCTGGCCGTGGTGTTCACCGCGGCCAGCCTCAACTTCCTGCTCCCGAAGCTCGCACCGAAGAATCCGGTCGAGACCAAGCTCCTGCAGTTGACCGAAAGCGGCGGCGCGCTGACCGACATCAAGGACCTCGTGCGCGCCTATGAGGAGAAGTTCGGCCTCGACAAGCCGCTGCTCACGCAATACGGCAATTATCTGCGGAGCATGGCGCGCTTCGATCTCGGCTATTCCATCGCGCATTATCCTGCCCGCGTCATCGATCTCATCCTGCGGGCGCTTCCCTGGACGATCGGCCTGCTGCTGACGGCCACCTTCCTCGCCTTCGGCATCGGCACCGTGCTGGGCGCGCTGATTGCGTGGGAGCGCGGATCGCGCATCCTGGGCTTCCTCGCGCCCGGCGTGATGGTGCTGGCGGCGCTGCCCTATTACCTGCTCGGCTTGGTCCTGGTTTATCTGTTTGCCTTCACCTGGCGCCTGTTCCCGCTGCAGGGCGGCTTCTCGATCACCGCCGTACCCGCCCTGACCGCGACCTTCGTGCTGGATGTGCTGCGCCACTCCATCCTGCCGGCGCTGTCGATCGTGCTCGCTTCAATAGGAACCTGGGCGCTGGCGATGCGCGGCATGATGATCACCGTGCAGGGCGAGGACTACATGGCCTATGCCCAGGCCAACGGGCTGTCCGCCGGGCGCCGCTTCTTCTCCTATGGCCTGCGCAATGCCCTGCTGCCGCAGGTGACGGCGCTGGCCCTGCAGATCGGTCATCTCGCCGCCGGCGCGGTGCTGGTGGAGCGTGTGTTCGGTTACCCGGGCCTGGGCAACCTGCTGTTCCAGGCCATCGAGCAATCCGACTATTTCGTGATCTACGGCGTGGTGTTCATCATCGTCTTGATGATCGCCGGCATGATGCTGCTGGTCGACCTGCTCTATCCCCTGCTCGATCCGCGCGTCCGCCCGGGAGGTGCGGGTTGAACACGCGCTTGGTCGGCGGTCTCGTGCTGCTGGGGTTGCTGGTTGCCTCCTGCCTGGCCGGGCTGCTGCTGGTTGATCTCGATGATGCGCGCCCGCTGTCGGCCGCGATCGCGCACCCGCCCTCGGCGGAATACTGGCTCGGCACCGACACCGCCGGACGGGATCTCGCCGCTGTGCTGGTGCTTGGCACCTTGCTGACCGCCAAGGTCGGATTGCTGGCCGGGCTGATCGGCATCACCGTCGGCACCGTGCTGGCCTTCGTGGCTGCCTATTACGGCGGCTGGACGGACCGGCTGATCAGTGCCGTGGTCGATGTGCTGCTGACCGTGCCGGGCCTGCTGGTGCTGATCGTGCTTGCCTCGGCCTATCCGGGACAGATGACGACGACCCTGATGGCCCTGGTGATTGCCGGCCTGGCCTGGCGCGAGCCGGCACGGCAGATCCGCTCGCAGGTCCTGGTCATGCGCGAGGCGAACTACGTACGGATGGCCCGGCTGTCCGGTCAGGGCGGCCTCTCGATCATCTTTCACGAAATGATTCCCAACCTGCTGCCCTATCTGGGCGCCGGGCTGGTCTCCGCCGTCTCCGCCGCCATTCTGGCCTCGGTCGGGCTCGAGGCCCTGGGCCTCGGTCCCCGTGGGGAGCCGACCCTGGGCATGACCATCTATTGGATGATCCTCGACGGCGCCTTCCTGCGCGGCCTGTGGTGGTGGATCCTCGAGCCGGTGGCTGTGCTGATCATCCTGTTCGTAGGGATGTACCTGCTGGTGACGGGCCTCGACGAAACCGCCAATCCGCGCCTGAGGCGCCGCGCGTGAGCGGGGTGCCGTTGCTCGAAATCGCCGGGCTTGAAGTACGCTACGAGCTTGTGGCCGGGCCGGTGCTGGCGGTGCGCGATGTTAGCCTCACACTGCGGCCTGGCCAGCGCCTCGGCCTGGTCGGCGAGTCGGGATCGGGCAAGACCACCGTGGCCCTGGCGGTGATGGGCCTGCTGCGGCCACCCGGCCACGTCGCCGCCGGCAGCATCCGCCTCGACGGCCAGGAGCTCGTCGGGCTCCACCCAGCTGCGCACGCCGCGATGCGCCTGTCCAAGGTGGCCTATGTGCCGCAGGGGGCGATGAACTCGCTCAATCCGGTGCTCCGCATCGGCACATCGATCGGCCATGCCCTGGCGGCGCATGGAATCCGCCTGTCGCGCGCCGCGCTGGATGCCAAGGTCGCCGGCCTGCTCGACCGTGTCGGCCTGCCCGGCGCGGTCGCGGCCCGCTATCCGCACGAACTGTCCGGCGGCATGAAGCAGCGGGTCTGCATCGCCATCGCGATCTCGCTCGGCCCGCGCCTGATCATTGCGGACGAGCCGACCTCGGCGCTCGACGTGGTGACCCAGCGCCAGGTCATGCAGACGCTGCGGGCGGCGCAGGAGGCGCTCGGCAGCGCCATGATCCTGATCGGGCACGACATGGGCCTGATGGCACAGAGCGTGGATTCCATGGCGGTCATGCGCGAGGGGCACTTGGAGGAGGAGGGCGCCGCGGGCGCGATCTTTTCCCGCCCGGCCCATCCATACACGGCGGAATTGATCCGCAGCGTCCCGGTGGTCGGCGGGCCGTCGAAGGGGTCGAAGGTTCCCGACCCCGGGACGGAGGCGCAGCCGTTGCTGGCCTTCGAGGCCGCCGGGAAGTCCTATGGCGGCGGACTGTTCGGGCGGGGAGCGATACCGGCCCTGCATCCGTTGAGCTTTTCCCTGCCCGCCACCGCAGCCCGCATCGTCGCCGTGGTCGGGCAGAGCGGCAGCGGCAAGACGACGCTCGGCAACATGGCGCTTGGCTTCACGCCCGCGAGCACGGGATCGGTCCGCTTCGCCGGGCAGGACGTGACCGGTATGCGCGGCGCGGCCAGGCTCGGCTTCCGCCGGGCGGTGCAGGCGGTGTTTCAGGATCCCTACAGCGCCTTCAATCCATTCTACCGGGTGGGGCGCAGCCTCATGGTGCCGCTGCTGCAACTCGGCGTTGCCGCCGATCGCGCCGAGGCGCGGGCGACCATGGAGATCGCCTGCCGGCATGTCGGGCTCGATCCCGCCCTGCTCGACCGCTTCGCGCACGAACTGAGCGGCGGGCAGCGGCAGCGGCTGATGGTGGCCCGCGCCCTGACCCTGCGTCCGCGGCTGCTGGTGGCCGACGAACCCGTCTCGATGGTGGACGCCTCGTTGCGGGCGGCGATCCTCGACCTCCTCGTCGAGCTGCGCGACCGGCACCGGATTTCGATCCTTTATATCACGCACGATCTTGCCACCGCCTACGCCGTCAGCGATTCCGTGCTCGTGCTGCACCGGGGCCGGGTCGTCGAAGCGGGCGATCCCGCTGAAGTATTCGTCTCGCCCGCGCATCCCTACACACGGCTGCTGATCGACTGCCTTCCCTGGCCGGACCCGGAGCACCCCTGGGGCAACCCCGTCGAGGAGGCCGCGCTGCAGCGTGAGATCAAGGACGCGGAGGGCGACCCACCGGTGCTCCGTCCCGGCGCAGGGCGGCTCGCGCTTCAATGCCCCGGGCTGTCAATCAGCAGGTAAGATGGACCCGAACTAGAATAATAACAAATTATTGATATAGATAGGGAAAAACTGTTCAAGGTGGAGTCCCAATCGGCTCCGATCAGGACCCCGCCATCATCCGCATTCCCGCATTAGATCAACGAGCTGGAGCGGATTCGGCGCGGGGTCCTGCTTGGATGCTGTTTTACCCCGAGGAGGGAACGCGGCTTTGCCCGTGTCCGAGGTCGGGGACCACATCCTCAATGCCGAGCGGGGATAGCGGACGGACGGAGCGGCCTGATTCTCCGGGCCTGATAATGCCGCTGGGGTGGGAGGGGCCGTGCTGGACAGGCGGACGGGAGCCGGCCGCACGAAGCACGCGGGAGGGAAACCACATGCCGAAAACAGGCCCATGTGTTAAACGAAAATGTCAGACCAAGCGCGATTTCGCGTCTAACCCTGTGAAAAGACTTGGTATGCCAGATGCGATAAAGATGCGAACTGGGAGATCTCCCTAGTGCTTTGATATTGCAGGTGCACAGTTTCAAATCGGGGAAAGGATTTGAAACTCTGACCTTCAGGTTATGAGCGCGCGTGTATTCCTGTGTGCTTCCGCGAAAACGAGCGAAAACGTCAGTGGCTGAATCGGCTGCCGGAATCGCCGCGACCTTAAGGTTAGTGGAACCTGAAGGTCCGCCCGTGTTCTGGGTGCGCGGGACCAGCGATCATCAGTTGTGGGATGATGCCAGGGAACGGCGGGGGCGTTCCCGAAGCGGATCATTCATGAACACCTCTCTTTAAACGATCCGTCTCGCTGTCCCCCGATGCCCTCTCATGAACTGATAGGAGCAAGCCGCGTCGAGTACCGGCTGGCATGCGCGAGGCTGCTTACCCGGCCGCCAGATCGCCCATCCGCAGCAGTCCCTGCATGTAGCCGATCGCGTGCGCCCGGCCGCGGTGGTTCCAGTCCGTGTCGCCATCCATGTGCGGCACGTGGTCATCGAGCAGGAAACCAGTGAAGCCGTTCTTGCGGAGCAGCGTCATCACCTCGGCCGGGTCGTAGTTGCCCTCGCCCAGGAAGCATTCGGTGAAGAACGGCACAGTTCCCTGTACGTCCCGGAAATGGACGTAGAAGATCCGGCCCTTGGGGCCGAAGAACTCGATCATCTCCCGGACGTTCGCCTTGCCGCCGGCCATCTCCGAGCAGCAGCCGAGGCAGAGGTCGAGCCCCCAGGCCGGGCTGCCTTTGCTCAATTCCCAGGCCCGCTTGAACCCGTCCGGGCTCCAGAACAGCCGCGCCACGCCGCCAAGCATCGGCACCGGCGGATCGTCGGGGTGCAGCGCGAGCTTCACGCCGGCGGCCTCGGCCACCGGCAGGACGGCGTCGATGAAATAGGCATAGTTGGCCCACATCTGTTCGGCAGTCACGACGTTGGCGCCCTCGTAGAGCGGCATCGCCGACTGGTGGCCGAGCCCGGTGGGCAGGAATTCGAGCAGGGCGTCGCGTCCTGAGCGCTTCTCCACCTCGGCGAGGTCGAACTGTGTGCAGCCCGCGCCGCCGCGGCCGGGCGCCATGCGGTCGGTGCGCCAGACCGAGTTCGGCATGAAGTGGTACCCGAGCACCGGAATGCTGGCCGCGCCGACGGCGCGCACGGTGTCGCAGTAGTTCTCGATCTGCTCGTCGCGGCCGGGCTGTCCGAGCATCACCTTGTCATAGAAATGCACCGGCACGTTCTCGATGGCTTCGAGCACCATGCCGTATTCCCGGGTCTTGTCCACCAGGGCGCGAAGGTCCTTTTCCTCCCACTTGGTCTCGCCGGGCAGCTTCGGGGTGTTCATCTGCACCCCCTCGACGCCGAGCTGGGCCGCGAAGCGCAGCTTCTCGTCCGTCAGCTCGTTGAATTGGCCCACCCCGATCCTGATGCCGCGTTCCGCCATGTCCGTCCCCTTCCGATGTTGCAGTTTCAACCCTTCACCGAGCCCGCCGTCAGACCCTGCACCATGAAGCGCTGGGCGATGAAATACAGCACGATCAGCGGCAGCGAAGACAGCACCGCCCCGGCCATCAGCGGGCCCCAGGGCAGCGTGTCCGACGTGATGAGATCGTTCAGCGCCAGCGGCGCCGTCCGCGCGCCCGGCGAGGAGATCAGGACGAGCGCCAGCAGCAGCTCGTTCCAGGCGCCGGTGAAGGTGAAGATCGCCACCGCCGCGAGTCCGGGCGCGGACAGCGGCAGCACGATCCGCACCAGGGCGCCGAGGCGCGACAATCCGTCGATCATGCCCTGCTCCTCCAGCTCGCGCGGCACGCCGCGGAAATAACCCTGCAGCAGCCATGTAGCCAGCGGCAGCGCGAAGGTGAGGTAGACCAGCACCAGTCCGACCAAGGAATTGCTCAACCGCAGCTGCGCCATGACGATGGAAAGCGGAATGAACAGCAGCGAGGTCGGCGTGAGGTAGGCGAACAGGATCAGCCGGCCGATAGCGCCGCGGAAACGGGTCCGGAAGCGGGCCAGCGAATAGGCCGCGAGCGAGGAGATTGTCATCGCGATCAGCGTCACCGCGCCGGCCACCATCAGGCTGTTGCGGATGTTGAGCAGGAAGCCGCGGTCCTCGAGCAGGATGCGGTAGTTGTTCAAAGTGAAGGCATGCGGCCACAGCGAGGGGGTGCGCAGGATGTCGCGCGGGAGCTTCAGCGAGGTCACTCCCATCCAGTAGACCGGAAACAGGATGAGCAGGGCGGCGAGGCAGAGGGAGGCATAGCTGGCCGCCCGCCCAGCCCAGAGCGCCTGCCGGCGCGTCATTCGTCGCTGCCCTGCTGCGCCACCGCGGTGGTGGCGAAGACCATGATCGCGAGCACCGGCAGCATCGCCACCGACACCGCGGCCGCCTGGCCGAGCTGCATGGTCTGCATGCCGAAATAGGCCAGGACGGGGAAAACGATGGTGGAATCCGACGGGCCGCCCTGGGTGAGCAGCCAGACGTTCTCGAAGGCGTTCGCCGTCCAGATCGACGACAGCAGCACCGTGATCACCACCACCTGGCGGATGGCGGGGAGGGTCACGGCGCGGAAGCGCTGCCAGGCATTGGCGCCGTCGACGCGGGCGGCCTCATACTGTTCGGCGGGAATGGTCTGCAACGCCGCCAGGATCGAGACGAACCAGAACGGAAAGCCGCGCCACACGGTGGCCAGGATCACCGCCGGCATTGCCGTTGGCCGTTCGCCGAGCCAGTCGATCATCTCCGTGGTGATGCCGGCGGCGCCCAACACCAGGTTCAGCGCCCCGCCGATCGGGGCATAGACCACCCGCCAGATCAGGAAGACGACGAAGGCCGGCATCGCCCAGGGCAGCATCAGGATGGCGCGGAAGATGCCGCGGCCCGGCAGCCGCTGGTTGACCAGCAAAGCGAGCGACAGACCGATGGCGAGCTTGAGGGCGTCGCTCACCACCACGATGGTGACGGTATTGCGCGCGGCGGCCCAGAAATCGGGCGAATTGGCCAGATAGCGGAAATTCGCCAGACCGACGAAATGCCCGGCATTGCCGACCACGCGGTTGGTGAACGAGATCAGCACGGCATAGAGGAACGGGTAGCCGATCAGGCCGAGCACCAGCAGCACGGCGGGCAGCACCAGCAAATAGGCGAACGCCCCCTGCCCCAGGTGGCGCGCCATCAGCAACACGCTCCGCGGGTGGCGCGCGCAGGGTTCGGCTCCTCCGATGCGTCGGCCCCGCGCAACGCCGCCCGGTCAGGCATATTTGTCGTAGATGGCCTGGATGCGGCCTTGGGCTTCGTCCATGGCGCGGTCGGCGTCCCAGCGGTCGACAACGACGCGCTGGATCATCTTCGGAATGACGAAATTGTTGTAGGCATCGGCGTAGGCCGCGTTGAATACGTCGGGGTAGGCGGGCGCGGTGCCGCGCTGCACGAGGTCGAGCAGGCCCGCGAGGATCGGGTCCTTGCCGTCGAACACCGCCAGCTTCGTTTCGTTCTGCAGCACCGGCCCATAGATGGCGTTGGCGTAGTACGATGCCGTATAGTCCGGTCGGGCGAGATGCTCGAACAGCGCCCTGGCCGCGTCGGGGTTGCGGGAGGTCTTTGGAATCACCCGGAACTGTGGTGCAATCGGCGAAACCACGCCGAGCGGCCCGGCCGGCAGCGCGGAATACAGCGTGCCCTTGTAGAGCTCGGGATCGTCGTTGCGCGCGGCGATGCCGATCGAGCCGGTGTTGGCGACGAAGGCCACGGTGCCGGCGGCATAGGCGTTGTTGTCGCCCGCCCCGTCCCACGTGGTCACGCCGGGCGGGAACAATTTCTTGTCGTAGGCATCCTTGACCCAGGCGAGATAGGTCCGCGTCGCGTCGGACTTGATCGCGGCCTTCTTGCCGGCATCGTCGGCGATCCGCCCGCCATAGGATTGCAGGACGCTGATCTGGGTGTTGCCGTCGCCGCAATTGCCGAGGGTGAGGCCCATCGGGAAGAACGGCGGCTTCACCGCCTTCTCCGCTTGCGCGACCAGTTCCACCCAGGTCGCCGGCGGCTTGGCGAAACCGGCCTTGGCGAGGACATCGTTGCGGCGGATCAGCATGTTGCCCGAGACGCCGAAGGGAATGCCGAAGCGCCCGCCGTTGATGAGGCTCGCCTTGTCCACCGGGGCCATCCAGCCGCCGTTCTGCGCACCGATCGAGACATAGAGGTCATCGAGCGGCAGGAAAACGCCCTGCCGGGCCAGCACGATCAAAAGGTCGAGGCTGACGTCGAGCGCATCCGGCATGGTGCCCGAGGCAATGGCGGCCGACACCTTCTGCACCGTGTCGTTCTGGTTGACCATCACCACCTCGGTGCGCACGCCGGTCTGCGCACCCCATGCGTTGATGGAGCCGGAGAGCGTCCGATTCGCCTTCTCCGAGAAGATGAGCCCGCCCCAGTAGGTCAGCGGCGAGCCCTTTACGATGGCCGGGGCGGCGAGCGCGCGCCGCCCGGCCGCGACAACCTCCACAGTGCCGACGGCCGTTGCACCAAGGATATTTCTGCGGGTCCAGCGAGTTCCAGACATTTGTTCCTCCCCTGCCCGGATTTTGCCACAGACGTCGGGCGGCCGGGCCTTTGGAATGACGTTAACGACCCGACCAGGCTTCGGCAACCTCCACAGTGCCGCGATCCCCGAGTGAAGTTGCCCTGTTTTGATGGACGGTTTCCGGCTTAGAGGCTGTCTGAGAACGCTTATGAATCAGCGGCCAAGATAGACCCCAACTAAAATGAACACAACTCATTGATATAGATGAATAAAACCCGTTCAAGGTGGAGTCCCACTCGGCGCCGATCGGGGGGGCCTTCATCATCCGTATTCCCGCATTAGATCAACGGGCTGGAGCGGATTCGGCGCAGGGTCCTGCCTGGATGCTGTTTTACACCGAGGGCGTCCTCGCCAAGACAGGCGGCCCGTTTGATAAGGGGGCGATCTACAAGGTGTTGAACACCCGAGCCTATCTCGGGCCGGTCACGCACAAGGGGACCGTCTGCGCCGGCGAGCATCAGGCGATCGCGTCGCAGGACCTATGCGTAGGTGACGGCTTCGGCCTTCGCGCCACTGTTCGCCCGCACGGCGGCCACGCAGGCCGCGACGTCCCGCACATAGGCGTCGCGCGCGTCGGCGTGGTGTAGCGAGAGCATCAGATGGAGGCTTGGCGGCGTGCGCACCTGGCCGGCGATCCAGCCGCGTTCGTTGAGCAGGGTGGCGACCTGCCCCATGTCGATGTCGTCGCAGCCGAACGCAATATTCGCCAGCGCCGGGGCGCCGCGCACCCGCATGCTTGGGATGGCGCCGAGGTCGCGCAAATAGGCATCACGCATCGCCAGCACATCGCGGGCGATATCGCGATACCCCGCCCGCCCGAGGAAGCGCATCACCGCCCAGGCTGAAGCCACCGCCCCGCCCGGCCGCGTGCCGACCATTGTCTGGGTGGCGAAGCGGCCGCTCGGCCAGACGTCGAAGGCGAATTCCTGCCGCTGCTGCAATTCGGCGGTTCGATAGAAAATGGTCGAGGCGGGCTTGGGGCAGAAGCCGAATTTGTGCAGGTCGGCCGACAGCGAGCTCACCCCGGGCAAGCCGAAATCGAACGGCGGGATCGGCCGGCCGATATCGGCGGCGAACGGCGCCATCCAGCCGCCAACGCAGGCATCGACATGCAGCCAAATACCCTGCACCGCCGCGATTTCGGAGAGGGCGGCGATCGGGTCAATGGTGCCGTAGGAGAAGCACGGCACCGATCCCACCATCATGATGGTGTCGCCATCGGCCGCCGCCGCCATCGCCGCCGGGTCGGCGACGAGGTCCGCGGTGAGCGGCACGCGCCGCACACTCAGATCCATCAGCGCCGCCGCCTTGTCGAACGCCGGATGGGCCGAGACCGGGAGCACCAGATTGCCGCGAAATCCGCTGTCGCCACGCGTTGCACGGCTATGGTCGCGGGCGGCCTTCACCGCCATGACGATGCTTTCGGTGCCGCCCGAGGTCATGTTGCCGCAGGCGCCATCGGGGCCGTGAAACAGGTCCAGCCCCATGCCGATGACCTCCTGCTCCATGTGCTGCAGGCTGGGGAAGGCGCGGCGGGCGCCGAGCGCGTTCTCGGAGAAATAGGCGTTGAACGCCGCCTGCCCGATGGCCTGCACCTCCGGCGGCCCGCTGAACACGTAGAGCGGCACGCGCCCATCGCGCCAAGCGGCATCTCCGCCGCGGAAGCCTTCCAGTTCGGCCATCACCTGCTCCCGTGGCCGCCCGGTTTCATCGAAAGTGATCGACATCGGATGTTTCCTCGGAACTGCTGGTCTCGGGTAATCTCCCCATTTCTAACGGGGTCCGCTCGTAGACTTTACGCGGCCATTTTCAGTTTCTGGGCGGGTGTGATGCCGCCGATACCCATGTTCGGGCGATCATTGTTGTAAGTCCAGAGCCATTGTGTGGCGAAATCCTGTGCCTCCTCGATGGTTTCAATGATGTGCTGGTCGAGCCACTCGTGCCTGGCCGTGCGGTTGTAGCGCTCGATGTAGGCGTTCTGCTGCGGCTGGCCGGGCTGGTTATGCTGCAGCTTGTTGATTTCCACTGAGACTTGACCCCATCCGGCTTAAGGGAAAAATGGCCCTCAAGGCAGGTCACTTCTCGGTGGAAATCCCGGGTCAGGTCTCGGTGGAAGTCAACACACTGAGATAGCGGAGATTCCTGCGGTCGTGACGGGCGCGGGTCTCAGTCGTCCACATGGTGGGCCTTGCTGATCGGTGGGAGGCAGGGACTCACATGCCGGTCTATCGCTTGGGAGGGCTCTGCCCCGGCACGGGCGGAGCGCCTGTTCCCTGCCAGATCTGCACCACCTCGGTGTTATGGACGCAACTGATCGAGCCTATCTGATTAGGGCCGTATTGAGCGTAGCCTGATTGCGACTGCGGCACGAGAGGAGCGGAAATCGGAAGATATAGGAAGCACACCGAACCGTCGATCGGATCGCGCCAGCGTTGGATGACGGTGTCCCGCAGGGGGCCACGGTACACCTTCTCCAATAACATCAATGGGAAGTTCTCCCAATCGTTTTTCTGCTGGGGCGCCGGTGCCAAAGGCGCTATCGCCGCTGGTCCGGATGCCGCCGGTTGTGCCCAGGTTGCTCCCGGCAGCGCCAAGCAAAGGCCGAACACCGCAATCGCGAGGAGCGGCAATTCCACCGCTTGAGACGTTTTCAAAACTCCACACCGACGCCGATCCGACCGGCCCAGCCGCCGTTCTGAGCGGCGGCGACACTGCCGCTCAGGAACACCGGCGTCTCGATATTCAATCGATGGGTTACCACCAGAGACGACCCGATCTCACCGATATACGTGGCACCGCTGAAATTGATCGTGGTTTTGCCGGGAGCGGACGGTGTTAGGTTGTTACCCATCGCCATCGCCATGGCGATGCCGCGGTTGACGGTACGGAACATGCCCTGCACCTGACTGAGGTTCACCGCGTCGGTGCCGAACATACCGGGAGCCACGTTGGTGATCCTGCGTTGGTTGGTCGCCGATCCGACCGATACCGTGTTCGGCGCGTTGGCAACCGAACCCGTACCGAGGGCCACAGAATTGGGTGCGGTTGTGACTGCGCCCTGGCCCAGCGCCGTACCGTTGGTGGCGGTGACGCTCGCACCCTGACCGAAGGCGCTGCTGTTGGAGCCTGTCGCCTGCGCACTTGCGCCGACGGCGACAGAACCCACGGCGGAAGCAACAGCCGAATTGCCGAGGGCAGTGGCGGATTGGGTAGCGACGGTGCCGGCTGGTGCGGAAGCGGAGGAGTTGTCGCCGTAAGCCGAGGACCCGACGGACGCAAAGCTGCCCGCGCCAACCGCGACCGATCCGGTCGCCGTGGCACCAGTGCCGATGGCGACCGCGTTGACGCCCGTTGCCGAAGCTGCGTTGCCGATCGCGGTCGCACTCTGAGCGGTGGCCTGTGCGGTCTGCCCGATGGCAATCGAGAAATTACCCGAGGCCGTCGCGTTGGAGCCGCCCGCATAACTGGCAGCGCCGGACGCTGTCGTGTTCTCGCCGATCGAGACCGCCGAGGTACCGGACGCATTGGCGCTGGTTGCGCCAGCGAAGCTGTTATTGCCACCAGCCGTGGTGTTATAACCCGCTGCAACAGCTCCGAAGCCAGCTGCACCGGCATTGAAGCCACCAGCGAAGCTATTGGTGCCAGCGGCGTTGCTGGCCCCGAGAGCAACCGACGAGGCGCCGCTGGCGATGGCCTGCGAGCCGAGGGCGGTGGCGTTTGCGTTTACCGTGGCCTGCGCGCCATTGCCAATCGCGACGGTATTGGCGAGCGCCGCACTGGCGTTGGCGCCACCGGCAAAGCTACCCGCGCCCGCCGCGCTGGCGTTGACACCGCCGGCGAAGCTGTTGTTGCCGGCAGCACTCGAAGAGGCGCCCACCGCAACCGCCGAGGCGCCGTTCGCGTTCGCGGAGGTGCCGAGGGCCGTCGCATTGGTGCCGGTCAACGCCTTCGCACCGGCGCCGACAGCAACGTTGTTCGTCTGTGCCGCACTGGCATTCAGGCCACCGGCGAAGCTGTTGCTCCCGGCGGCACTCGACGTGTCGCCCACCGCAACTGACGAAATGCCGTTCGCGTTCGCGGACGTGCCGAGCGCCGTGGCGTTGGTCCCGGTTAGTGCCGTGGCGCCGTTGCCGAGGGCCACGGTGTTGGATTGCGCCGCGCTGGCATTGACGCCGCCGGCGAAGCTGTTGTTCCCGGCGGCATTGGCGTTTGCGCCACCGGCGAAGCTGTTGATGCCCGCCGCGCTGGCGTTGGCGCCGCCCGCGAAGCTGTTGTTGCCGGCAGCACTCGACGTATCTCCCACCGCAACCGACGACGCTCCATTCGCGTTCGCGGAGGTGCCGAGGGCCGTCGCGTTGACGCCGGTCAGCGCCTTGGCACCGGCGCCGACAGCTAGGTTGTTGGTCTGTGCCGCGTTAGCATTGGCGCCGCCGGCGAAGCTGTTGTTGCCAGCCGCGCTAGCGTTGCGGCCAGTTGCCACCGCGCCAACACCCACAGCCGTGGCGCTGTCGCCTATCGCGGTTGAGGAAGCGCCGCTGGCCACAGCATTATACCCCAACGCCGCCGCGGAATTTGTCCCGATCGCGATCGAGTAGGGACTATTGGTAACGGTCGCGACGAATGCGCCGGTACCGCCGATGGCAATGCTACCGGAACCCGTGGCTGTACCGTTGCCAGCCATAAACTGAGCGGATGCCGACTGTGACATCGCGGACAATACCAGCGTCGACACAGCTGTCATCAATACGGCCCGCAAGCTCATGGCACCATGCCCAAGATTCGTCATTTTTTACTCGCCTCCCCAGGATCTACATTCTTAAACACCAAGCAACATTTCACTGTCATTGACGGCCGCAACCCCGGCCAGTGGGGTCGCGTAAAAGCTGGTCACTGGCGATGATGCGCTGCCGGCCGGCGGATCGTTTGAGCCGGTAGCTGCAGCCGTGCATGGCAAGGATGCTGACGTGGTGGGTGAGGCGGTCTAGCAAGGCGCCGGTGAGGCGTTAGAGTCCATCCGGGATCAAATACTGTTCCGACATAGCCTTTTGAGCATCATGCGGATGGACGCCCATCGGAGGAAAGCGAGCGCCGAGCGGTTGAGGCATTCCCAGTCCTTGGCCAGCCTGCGGCATCGGTTGAGCCAGGCGATGGTGCGTTCGACGATCCAGCGCTTGGGCAGCACCATGA
>CAIYSR010000042.1 GCA_903928895.1 uncultured Rhodospirillales bacterium
CAGAAAACAAGGCTGCAACCCCCTCAACGCCCTTGCAGCCATGCCGCTCGCGCTCATCCTCGCCTTCGCCGGCTAACGCCGCATCAAACGAAACCTCCACCGCTGCCGCGCTTGCTCACACGGGACGCCCTTGGGAGTTACTGATTCTCCGGCAAAACCCGGTCAGTTTCGGTCAAGTTAAGTTGACTTAGGCATAAACGTCCTAGGATTCGCCAAGATGGGTTTGCTGAACCGTGCGGCTCGCCGGGCCTACGCTCGCCAGAATGCCAAGGCTCCGAAGCGGGCGATGGTGATTGAAAGTCTGGAGCCACGACTGCTCCTTTCCGCCGGGCCGGTGAGTCAGGCGGCGCTCCATGCCGTCCAGACCAACCTCACCAATCTTGAAACGGTGTTGCAGGGCCTCGAGTCGGTGGGCGCGATGGGGCAGACGGCGGCGCTGATCAGTGCCAACGGCAGCACCACGGCCGGCGGGATCACCCAGATCCATTCGATCTTCGACAACACCATCATCAGCGCGATCAAGACCGAGCTTGCGGCGTCCAGCCTGTCGAGCGACCTCAACAATGTAAACACGCTGGCCAGCGCGTTGCAGACCGGCATCCAGAACATTCTGGGCACCGACGATGCGCAGCACCACGCCGCGGTGTCCGGCAGCTTCACCGGCACGACGACGACGCTGAATTTCAGCATCACCGACCTGTTGTCGTCGAGCTTCGACATCAGTCTGGGCACGACCGGCAGCTCGTTCGGGATGTCGGTGCCGAACAGCGCCGGCAATTCGCTGGCGACCTCCTATGCGTTCAGCTTCTCGCTCACCGTCGACCAGGCTTCGCTGACCGGCAGCTCGACCCCGGCGCAGGAGGCAGCGGCTTTCCATCTGACCAATGCGTCCTTCGCCACGTCCTTCTCCGCGACGGCCGATTTGTCGGGCAAGGAGTTCGATGTCGGCATCCTGGCGCTGACGGTGGATCCGGCGCATTCGGTGCCGATCAGTGTTGCGGCGACGCTGACTGCTTCGACCTTCTCGGCCACCGGCGCGGTGCTGAGTTCGGATGCCTCGGCGATCAACGGCGGCGATACCTCGTCGCTGACCGGCGGCGGCGCGCTTACCACGGTGGCAGTCAGCGGCAACACGAACGGCACCGCGGCGGTCCCGCTGCTCGATCTGCCGCTGTTCCTGACGGATGCGCACACGATTCCCGGGATTTCGACGATCACCTCGGCGGTGCATGTCAAGGTGACCGGCCATGAAGTCGGCACCGATCAGGTGGTGGGCACCACGGCGCTGGTTTCGGCGTTGCAGACGGCGACGGGCAACCCGACTTTCGACCCCACCAGCCTCCATACGTTCCTGCCCGGCGACATCACCGGCCAGCTTGGCAAGGTGGGAAGCTATCTCGACACGCTCTCGCAAGTGCCGAGCCTGGACATCACGATCCCGTTCACCAACGGCACCACGATCGGCCAGGTGACGGACCTCGCGACGGCGTTCAACGACCTGCTGATCAAGCCGCTCCAGGCCACCGTGGGGGCGCTCGGGTTCACCGAGGGGCAGATCAGCGCGGGTGCCGGGCATGACGTGATCGGCCAGGTGTTGAGCCCCAGCGACCTGTCGAACCTGCCGGCGCAGATCGCCATGCTGGTGACGCTCGACAACGGCAAGGTCTCCGCGCTGAAGTTCGCGCCGACCTATCTCGACGTGTTCCGTGTCGCGCGACCGATTGCGACGGTCGACAACCTCGTGACCGCGCTGAACGCGGCGATCGCGGCCAGTACGCTGAAGCCGTACATCGCGGCCTATAATAACGGCGGGGCGGTTGACCTGCGGCCGATCTCGGTGGCCTCGGGGCTGACGGCGGCCAACAAGATCACGGTGACGAGCCCCTCGGGCAGCTCGCTGTTCTCCAATATTCGCGCCTTCGGCATCCAACTCGCCAACCTGCTGCAACTTCCTGGCTATGACACCGTTACCACCACTCCGGCTGAGGCCGCCGCGCTCGGCACCACACTGCTCGGCGAGCTTGGTTTGGC
The DNA here is from genome assembly GCA_903928895.1 of uncultured Rhodospirillales bacterium. Lineage (GTDB taxonomy): Bacteria > Pseudomonadota > Alphaproteobacteria > Acetobacterales > Acetobacteraceae > CAIYPH01. Next base: position 2,032 of record CAIYSR010000042.1, read on the forward strand.
CTATGATGCGAACACCAACGCCATCACGTTCAGCCTGTCGCACCAGTTCACCTTGCCGACGGTCTCAACGACGGCGGACTTCAACCTGCAGCTCGGCAATGTCGGCAATCTCGCGGTGACCAACGCGACGCTGTCGGTTGCATCCAATGTGTTGCTGAACCTCACGGTCGGGCTCAGCCTCAATCCGCTCGGCAGCGACGTGAACCAGCCGGGCGGGCCGACGATCGGTGACGGGCTCAATGGCACCACCGATGTGAAGCTGGCCGATCTGCCGGTGGTTGCCACCGCATCGGCTGGCGGTACCACGCCGCTCACTGCGAATGCGATAAAAGGTTCCGGCACGGGGCTGGCCGACATCCAGATCATCGGGCGCGAAGGTGCGGTGGCGACGGTCACCATCGATCCGAATTGGACGCTGAGCAACCTCGAAACCGCGATCCAGTCGGCGTTCAGCAACAACCAGCTCAATGTCGTCTACGACACGGTCAGCCACAAGATCGACATCACCGACACCTACGCGGCCTATTCCGGCCCGTCGCCGACGGTGGTCGGGCTGACCAGCGGGACGCTGGCGTCGGCGGCCCAGGTGAGCGGCGCCAACTATCAGGCGGTGCTGGCCGGCACCGCGATCGGCACGCCGAGCTGGGGCACAGCGACGAAGTTCATCATCTCGGTCGGCAGCCTCGCCCCGGTGGTGGTTTCGGTCCCGGCCTCGACCTCCTCGGCGACGACGTTTGCCAGCGCGCTCAACACTGCCTTGGCGGCGATCGCGGTGGATCCGACGCAGATTGGCCTTGCGGCCGGCACCACGCTCAACATGGGCTCGCTGGTGCATGCCGATGTGGACAGCTCCGGTGGCATCGCGCTCAAGACCACGATCTACGACGCGATCCATACCGCTCTCGGCGCCGATCCGTCGCTGTCCGCCCAGCGGGTGGCGGTGCAATGGGGGCTGCGGGTCGATCCGGTCGATTTGATGATTTCGGCGATCAATGGCTCGCTGATGCCTGGCGTGCTTGGCCTGGTCGGCGGCGATATCAATGCGGCGGGCTCGAAGACCAGCGAGATTCTCGGCCATGCGCTCGACGGCGAGACCCTGTCAGACCGGCTGCTGCTGGAGAACACCGGCATCTCCGCGACCGTCGATGTCTCGCTGGTGCCGACCGATGGCACCCAGCCGGTGGTGATTTCGGGGGCGCTCGGGCCGATGGCGTTCACCGCGCCGCTCGATCCGGCGAATGTTTATGTTGCGATCACCGCCTCGCTGCTGATGAGCGACAGTGCCAACGCGGTGCCCAATGTGGTGACGCTCCATCAGCTCACCGATTCGATCGCGCAGGGCAACTTCACCTCGCTGTGGTCGTTCCAGCTCGCGTCGGGCCGGGCCGGCCAGCCCTTTGCTTCGCTCGACATCACCTCGATCGACATGACGGTGGGCAGCGTCGATCTGGCGGCGGCGGCCTCGCCCGAAATCATTATCACCATGGATGATCCGAGCGTGCTGCTGCAGGGCAGCGCGCCGACGCCGCATGTGGAGATCAGGGGTTTCAACGCGACGCTGGCGGCGGCCGACGTGCTGGCCGCCATCCAGCAGACCTTCGACCAGCTCGACGGCAGCCTCGCCAGCGCGCAGATTCCGCTGATCGGGCTGAGCCTCGACCAGATACTCAATTTCTCGACCAACTTCCTGGTCGCCGTGGGCACCGCGCAGAACGATCCGGCGGGGACGCTGACCGCGATCCAGACCGATATGAACACGGCTCTGGGCGGCAACTACGTGACGCTGACGCAGGACGCCAGCCACAATATCATTTTTCATATCGCCTATACCCCGGCCAGCATCTCGACGACGCTACCGTTCAACCTGAACCTCACCGATCTGACGACGTTCCTGGGCAGCGACGGCGGCGCATTGTCGAGCCTGGCGAGTTCCATCGGCAGCATTGCCAGCGCGAGCGCAACCGGCATGCTGAATGTCAGCGCGGGCGTCACCATGGCGCTCACCCTTGGCATCAACCTTGGCGCGAGCGACGTGCCGGCGGCGACGAGCGATCTGCTGAGTGCGTTGAACGGCGGCAAGGGGCTGCGCAGCGGCACCGCGGGCGTCGATGATCTCAAGGTGACGCTCGGCAACGGCAAGAGCTTCACGGCCAGTGTTGCCGGCCTCGGCAGCACCGCGACGGTGCAGAACCTGGTGGACCTGCTCAACACCAAGGCGACGGCCCAGGGGGCGACCGGTTTTGCCACCTACGATGTGGCCACCGGCAAATTGACGCTGACCGACAGCACCACCAACCCGGCGCACGGGCTTTCGGCGCTGAACCTGACGGCGGGGATCGGTATCGACAACGGTACCGTCGAGAAGGTCGTCGGGTCGTCGGCGCTGACGGCCGCGCACGCGGGCGACGCTTATAGTTTCAACGTCAAGATCGGCGCCGGGGTGACCGCCGAGGTCGATGTTGCGGCGGATGCGAGCCGGACCACGGTCGCCGATCTGGTCAAGGCGGTCCGCGACGCGGTGAATGCCACCACAGTGAGTGCCAAGGCGCTCCACTTCGAGAACGTCGTGCTCCCCGGCAACGACGGCAAGCCGCTGGTGAAGGACTATCAGATTTCGCTCGGCCAGATCGTCACGGTGGCGAGCAGCGGCGGCAAGCTGGTACTGAGCGCGGCCGACAAGGTGCTGGGCACCGATGGCGGCGGCAATGTGATCAACAACCTCGCGGTTGCCGACGCCACGCCGAAGGCGACGTTGAAGATCGAATCGATCAACACCAGCCACATTGCCACCGATCTCGGGCTGGGTTCGGATAGCGCGAGCAAGACCACCGCGGGTGCGGCCAGGGCGCTCACCGGGACGCTCAACAAGCCGGCCTCGGCGAGCAACCGCTTCTTCCTCGAGACCGGCAATGACAGCCATGGCGTGCCGCTGACCGGGGTGCAGGCGAGCCTCGGAGTCGAGGCGACCAAGCTCAATTTCACCGCCGGATTGGGTGCGTTCAGCGCCAAGGTGGTGGGTGGCACGGCCGTGCTCGGCGCCGATGTCGGCAAGGCCGCCGCCGGGACCGCGGGCTTCAAAGTCGGTACGCTGGCGGCTGCGCCGGCGGCCTTCACGGTTTCGCTCAATGATGCTTTCGGCGGTGCCACCGCCGGCGCCGGGATACTCACCTTCGCCAACCTCGGGCAACTCGGCACCCCCGGCAACGCCTTGAGCGATCTGGTGAAGTTCACCGCCAACGCGGCGTTGGACGTCAATCTTCCAGTGACGGTGCGGGGCCAGAGCCTTAGCCCGATCACCTTGCAGATCGGCAACCTGTTCAACACCACCAACATCACCGGTCTGCCGGCCCGCACGGTGACGGCGAACTCCCCGAGCCTCTCGGGCCTCAGCCTCGGCTCGTTCCTCGATGATCCGCAGTCGGTGATCGACGGGCTCGATTCCTTCCTGTCGCTGCTTTCGGGCGGCGCCTTCGCCAAGGCGATCTACAACAGCAACCTGCCCCTCGTCGGACCCGCGCTGAGCAAGGTCGGCGGCTTCTTCACCACGCTGCACAACGATGTCATCGGCACGTTGCAGTCGATGCTCGACAGCTTCATCGCCGACCATCCCGGCCAGCCCGCGACGACGCAGAACATCGTCACCCAAGGCCTGAACTACGTGCTCGGCCTGATCGGGATGCCGGGCAAGATCTACTCCTACATCGACAGCATCAACGCACCGACCATCATCTCGTTCGTCTGGCAGTTCAGCACCACGCTGCTCGATACCTCGGTCAATCTCAGCACCGATCTCGGGATTCCCGGGCTTGGGCTGTCGCTGAACAATGCGCAGGCGCATATCCAGGTAGTGCTGCAGGGCACGCTCGGGTTCGGCTATCTCAAGAACAAGGGCTTCTTCGTCTACGACATGGGCACCGCCAACGCGTTGACCAATTTCGTGTCGAACAACGATCCGGCCGATGTGTTGACGGTGAACTTCAGGACCACCCATGCGCTCGATCTCGCGCTCGCGGTATCGCTGCCGGCGGGCTTCAGCGCCTCGATCAATCTCGGCTTCCTGACGGCGCAGGCGACCAACGGCACCACGCTGAGCGCGTCGGCGCTGGGCGGCACCACCACCATCACCGGCACCAGCCTGGTCGGCGACGTGATCGCCGATATCGGACCGAACGACACCAGCACCACCGGCACGCTGCTGTTCAGCCAGTTCGGGGGCGGCAAGGTGGTGCGTGCCTATCTGGCGACGACGCTGACGGTGGACCTCAACATCGATACCGGCTTCGGCTTCGGCAGCGTCTCGTCGGCCGCGCCGTCGGTGACGACGGAGCTTGAATTCGTCTACAGCTACGACAAGGCCTTTATCGGCACGCTGCCGAGCGGGATCGTCTCTGGCGTGGTGACGCCGCTGACATTCGTGGACGTGACGCTCGATCTCGGCTCGTTCCTGACCAAGTTCCTCAAGCCGATCCTTGACGACCTGCACAAGGTGACCGGTCCGATCCAGCCGTTCCTCGACTTCCTGACGGCGCCGATCCCTGGCGTTTCGCAGATCATCGGGGACACCTCGCTGCTGGATATCGCGCAGACGATCGGCACGCCCGGGATCAAGGAGGCGGTGAAGTTCATCCGCATTCTCGATGACATCACCACGCTGATCAACACACTCGATGCGCTGGCCAATTCGGGCAGCGGCAATATCGGGCTCAATTTCGGCACTTTCGTGCTCGGCGCGACCTATGCGTCAGGCCAGACGTCGCTGACCAGCAGCAACGTCGATCCGCTGAGTTCCAAGGGCGCGGTCAGCCACGCCGACACCTCGGCCGCGCATGCAGGCCTGACCAACGCGTCGTCCTCGGCGGCAAGCAGCAAGCTCAACACCGTCAATGCCGGCGGCCATAATGTCGGCAGCCAGATCGACAGCCTGCAGAGCAGCAAGGGCGCCGGCGGCAAGCCGGTGATCGACTTCCCGATCCTGCATGACCCGATGGCGGTGATCGGGCTGCTGATGGGGCAGGTCTCGCCGGTCGACCTCGTGCACGTGACGCTGCCGACGTTCAGCTTCGTGTTCTCCAAGAGCTACGACTTCCACTTCTTTGTCGGCCCGGTGCCGGTGATCGCGTCGGTCTATTTCAGCGCCGGCGTGCACATCAATCTGGCGTTCGGCTACGATACCTCGGGCATCATGCGCTACATGTCCGACCACCAGTTCCTGGATTTGCTCGACGGGTTCTACGTCGACGACACGCTGGGGCCGCAGCTCTCGTTCTTCGCGACGATCGGGGTGCAGGCGGGCGTCGATCTGGTGTTGGTGGCGGCGGGCATCGGCGGCGAGATCACCGGCACGGTGAACTTCCAGCTCCATGACCCCAGCGGCACCGGCAAAATCCACGCCTCCGTGCTGCTGGACGAATTGACTCACGACCCGCTGAAGATGTTCGACATCTCGGGCGACCTCAAGGCGCGCATCTATGCCTGGTTCTGGGTGGGCATCGACTTCGGCTTCGGCAAGGTCACCCTCTACGAGGGCCAGTTCGACATCCTCAATGTCACACTGCTCAGCTTCTCCTACAGCTACGCGGCCGAGCATTCGACGCCGTTGCTGGTCCATCAGGTCGGTACCACCGCCTCGCTCAACATCGGCGTCAATTCCGACCAGCAGCAGAACGGCGGCAACCTTTACAGCCCCGATCAGACCTTCATCGTCAACGGCACCGGCGGCCAGGGCTCGAGCAACAGCTCGACCTTCACGGTGGCGGGCAATGGCGGCGCGCCGGTGTCCTATAGCGGGACCGGCAAGATCACGGCGGACATGGGCGACGGCAACAACACCGTCAAGTTCACCGGCAATGTCACCGCAGATGTCACCATCACCGGCGGCAGCGGCAACGACACCATCGATCTGTCCGGCGTCCATGTCGATCCGGTGATCACGCTCGGCGACGGCAACAATGTCATCACCGGGGCGGCCAGCGACACCACGATCACGGTTGGCAACGGCAACAACATCATTACCGGTACCAGCGGGCGACTGACGATTTATGCCGGCAGCGGCAACAACACCATCATCGGCGGCACCGGCGCGGACGTGATCATCGTCGGCACCGGCGACAACACGATCTGGGGCGGCCAGGGCAACGACACCATCGTCGCCGGTGGCGGCAACAACACGATCTGGGGCGGCCAGGGCGACAACCAGGTCAGCATCGTCAACGGCGCCGGCAACAACGTAATCTTCGGCAATGGCCCGAACAGGCCGACGGATCCGTCGACCACGACGATCACGGCGACCCAGATCTCCGACAACGCGTCTTCGGCGAGCGACGGCAACAACATCATCGTCGGCGGCAACGGCGACGACTATATTTTCGGCGGCGGCGGCAACAACACCATCACCGGCGGCGCCGGGCATGACGTGATCTTCGGCTCGACCGGCACCGTCACGCTCAATGGCACCGCGGGCGTGGTGCTGGCGGTGGCCGACAGCACGGTGGGTGGCAATAACGTCATCACCGGCGGCGGCGGCAACAGCATCCTGTTCGGCGGCGTGGGCGCCAACACCATCGCCTCGGGTTCGGGCAATGATGTGGTGGTCGGCAATCTCGGCACCGTGGACGGCCCCGCCGGCGGCAGTAGCGGCCTGTTCACGACGACCGCGAAAGTCGGCGTCGGCGGCGCGGATGTCATCACCCTGGGCTCCGGCACAGATGTGGTGGTGGCCGGCATCGGCGCCAACATCATCAATGGTGGCAACGGCGCCGAGATCATCATGGCGCACGAAGGCGTCGTGGTGCGCGATGGCGCGCTCGGGCGGGCCGTGAACTTCGTTTCCGCCCATACCACCGACGAGACCGCCGGCGGCGACGCGACCGTCACCGGCGGCACCGGCAACGACTTCATCTTTGGCGGCGCCGGCAACAACACCATCCATGCCGGCATCTATAACGCGGGCTCGGGCACCTCTTCGGGCGCCGGCTTCAACGTCATTCTCGGCGGCTTCGGCAGCGTTACCACCGGCACGCCGGGATCGGGCGCGGTCTACCAGGCGCTCACGGTGACCGGCTATCACGGCGCGGCGGCGGGCACCGGCAACAGCTTCATCACCACCGACAATACCGCCATCATCATGGGCGGCGGCGGCAACAACAAAATCACCACCAGCGAAGGCACGCTGCCGCAGGAGGTCGTGTTCGGCGCCAACGGCAAGGTGGTGGTGGATAGTCTGCTGGCCGGCGGCATCGCGTTGCACACCGCGCAGACCCAGGTCGGCGAGGAGAAGATCGGCGGGAACAACGTCATCAAGACTGGGGATGGCGCCGATTTCGTCTTTGGCGGGGCCGGCACCGGCACCGTCACCGCCGGCAACGGCAACGACGTGATTTTCGGCCATATCGGTTACATCAGCCTGGACCAGCTTGCGACGCCGGACCGCACCGGACTGACGCCCGATATCATCGGCTATTTCCGCTCGCAGGATGGCGTGGCGTTGGCCACCGCGGGGGCAACCATCGTGGCCGGCAACGGCACCGATGTGATCCTCGGCGGCGCCGGCAACAACACCATCACTGCCGGCACCGGCACCGACATCGTCTTCGGCGCGGGCGGCATGATCACCCGTGACGGCACCGCGGGCAACGCGTTGCTGTCGGCCCAGACCACCGAGGAATCGCTCTCGGGCAACAACACGCTGACAATCGGCGTCGGCGGCACGGCGAGCGATGTCATCTTCGGCGGGCTCGGCCACAACACCATCACCGCCGGCGAGGGTGCCAACATGATCCTGGGCCATCTCGGCCAGGTGAACCTCTCGGTCTGGGCCTCGTTCTCGGCCCGCACCCGCGCCGATGGCAGTCGGCCGGACGTGCTCGGTCGCTATCTGCCGGAGATCGGCAGCCAGGTGGCGGGGGCGCCGGTCACCCCGGGGCTCGATGTCATCCCCGCGGCAGGGGCCTATGGCGCCACCATCACGGCGGGCGGCGGCAACAACGTCATCATCGGCGGCGCCGGCAACAACCAGATCACTGCTGGCGTCGGCAACAACGTGGTGCTCGGTGCGGCGGGCTCGGTGACGCGCGATGCCACCACCAAGGTGCTGGTGTTCACCACCACGCTCGAAGAACAGTACGGCGGCGACAACAAGATCACCGTGGCGGACGGCAACAACGCGGTGCTGGGCGGGATCGGCAACAACCTGATCATTGCCGGCAGCCGCAGCAACGTGCTGCTCGGCCATCTCGGCCAGATCAACTACTCGGCACAGACCCAGTTCACCCTGGCCCAGCGCCTGACCGGCCTGCATCCGGACGTGATCGGCCGGTCGCTGCCGGAACTCGGCAATATTTCGCCGCTCAGCTACGAGGGCACGCTCGGGCTTGATCGCCTTGCCAGCTCCACCAGCTCGACGATCTATGCCGGCAACGGTACCAACGTGATCATGGGCGGTGCAGGGAACAACACCATCGTCGCCGGTCTCGGCCAGAACGTGATCTTCGGTGCCGCGGGCGCTGTCACCCGCAACCCGCTGAACGGCGGCATCGTCTATGCCTCGACCGTGGAGGAGACGATTGGCGGCAACAACACCATCACGGTGGGGCTGCGCGGCCTGGTCGGGGACATCGTGTTCGGCGGTATCGGCGCCAACAAGATCACCGTCGGCGGCGGCAACAACATCGTGCTCGGCCATCTCGGCGTCGTCGACAACGCCAATATGAGCACCTACACGTCCAGCCAGCGTGCCGACGGCTCGAAACCGGACATCTGGAGCCGCACGGTACCCGAACTCGGCAACATCGTGCCCAACACCAATGGCGGCGCGGCAAGCCTCAACACCGCTTTCGCCGCCGGCAACGACAGCATTGCCGCGGGCAACGGCAACAACATTATCATGGGCGGCGGCGGCAACAACACCATCACCGCCGGTGCCGGCACCAACGTGGTGTTCGGCGCTTCGGGGGCCGTCACCCGCGACGCGCGGACCGGCAGCGTGGTGATTGCGCAGACGGTGGAGGAAAATCTCGGCGGCAACGATGTCATCAACGTCGGCATCGGCGCGCGCAATGCCTCCAACACCATCTTCGGCGGCGCCGGCACCAACACCATCGTGGCCGGCGGTGGCAATGCGGTGATCCTGGGCCATCTCGGCACCGTCAACGTCACCGGCTTCACCCTGCTGAGTGCGGCGGTCCGGGCCGACGGTTCGCATCCGGATATCATCAGCCGCACCATTCCGATCTATGGCAATGTCGGTCCGGTGACGACCGGCGGGCCGCTGGCCGGGCTCAATTCGCCGCTGCCGGTGGCCGGTGGCACGATCACTGCGGGCAACGGCAACGACATCATCCTTGGTGGCGCCGGCAACAACACCATCACCGTGGGCAACGGCACGGATGTGGTATTCGGCGCCTCCGGCCAGGTCACGCGCAGCGCCACCGCCGGCGTGGGGGTCATCGACGCCCGCACCCGCGAGAACGCCCTGGGCGGGAACGACACCATCACCCTGGGCACCGGCACCGATATCGCCTTTGGTGGTGCGGGCTCCAACGTGATCACCACCGCCGGCACCGCGGACGTGATCTTCGGGCATACGGGGTCGATCCATCTCGTCTCGGGCAACCAGACCCTGGCCTCGGGCAACAGCCTCAGCCAACTCGCCCAGGCCGCGTTGTCGGTGCAGGCGCCGCTGCCGCCGCCGGTTTCACCGGCGAGTGCTGCGATCCGGCCGGCCGGATCGACCTTCATCCTCGATGCAACCCATGGCTACTGGGTGAGCGACAGCGGCCACAACAGCGGGCCGGTGCTGCTGCTCGATGGCGTCGATGCGCCGGAACTCATTCTCGATCTCGCCGCCCCGATCGTGGTGGCCGGCGTGGTGACCATCGCCGCCTGACCGGCGGCGATGGGGCGTGCCTTGGCTCGATCCTGCGACAGGGTCTCCGACTAGACGAACTGACGATGACACTCGCCTCCAACGACAGAGAGTAGAAAATGCAAAGCGAAGAGCGTCCCGGCCCGAAGACGAGCATGGTCGGGCAGACCAAGATCCGGTGGGACGACACCAAGATGCGGACCGCCTACGCCAATGTCTGCAATGTTGCGACCACGCGCGAGGAGGTGATGGTGCTGTTCGGCACCAGCCAGGCCTGGATGAATGCCGGAGAGGAAATCTCGGTCGAATTGTCCGACCGCATTCTGCTCAATCCGCACGCGGCCAAGCGGCTGATGGGCATGCTGGTCAAGACGATCGAAGACTACGAAAAGAACTTCGGTCCGCTCGGCTGAGGACGCATGGTGGCGCCAACTCTTCTTCAACGCGCTGATTGCTGGATGCGCCGCACGTGAGCGGCGGCCTCGCAGGGCTGCGCGCGCCGGGGAAGGGAGCCTTTGTCGACCCGGGGGCCTGGCGTGACCTGCTGCAATCCGACGATCCCGCCACCTTCAGCCAGGCATGGCTGCGGCTGGTGGTGGCTTCGATCGATCAGGCGTTGACGGTCACCGAAGGCAGCCATGTGGTGCTCGGCGGCTTCGTCGCGCTGCGCACCGGCGAAGGGCTGCGCTACACCCGGACCGCGACCTATGGTGGCGGCGAGGTCAGCTTCCTGTTGGCCAAGGCCGCCGAACGCTGTCTCCAACTGCGCCGTGCCGTCGGCCAGAGCGGCGGCGGGAACGGCGCGGTGGACATGCCGGCCGACCTGCCAAGCCAGATCGCAGTGCCGGTGATGGTGGGCAACGAGCTTGAAGGCGTGGTCGCACTCGAGGTTGCCTCCCACGCCGAGAGCCAGCTCGACCGCGCCACCCGGCTGGCGCAGTGGGGCACCGCGTGGTTCAGCCGCATCATCGGCAACCGTGACGCGCAGGCTGATCGCGGCCATGCCGACATGGTGCTGAAGGCGATCGCGCTCGCCGCGTCCGAGGGCAGCCTGGCCTCGGTCGGGCAGGCGCTGTGCACGTTTCTCGCCGACCAGCTCGGCCTCGTGCGGGTGAGCCTTGGCGTCGCCGCGATCGGGCCGCAAAAGGCGGTCGCGACGTCGCGTGGCGGCCTCGCGACCGTCAAGACCGATTTCATCGTCGCCCTGGAGGCGACGCTCGACGAGGCCGCGGCCGCTGCTGTGCCGCTGTTGTGGCCGGTGCCGGACGAGCAGATGGCCGCGATCGGCGCACATGGCCGGCTCTGTCGGTCGCACAATGCGGACTGGGCGGCGAGTTTTCCGGTCGAGATCGACCGCATCACCTTGGTGCTGTGCTGCGAGGGCCAGGGTGCCCCCCCGGCGACGGCGACGCGAACGGCATGGGGCGAACTGGTGCGCCTGCTCGCCCCGCTGATGGCCTTGCGCTTCGAGGCGCAGCAGAGCCTCGCGGTGCATGCTGGCCTCGCCGCACGGCATGCGCTGCGTGACTGGACCGTGGATGCGCCGCGCGCACGCTGGGTGATGCTCGGTCTCGCCGTTGCTGCCGCGCTCTATCTGGGGTTTGCCAATGGCGACTACCGCGTGGCCGCGCGGGCGACGCTGGAGGGCGAGCAGAAGCGCGCCATCGTGGTGCCGTTCGACGGCTACCTCGCCGAGGCCCGCCTGCGGCCAGGCGAGCGGGTCAAGGCTGGCGACGTGCTGGCCCGCCTCGACGACCGGGACCTGCGGTTGCAGCGGCTCAATTTCCAGGCCCGGATCGCGGAGGCCCAGCATCAGGTCACCGATGCCGTCGGCCGCCGCGAAATGGCCGCCGCCGCCATCGCCACGGCCCGGCGCCAGCAATTCGAGGCCGAGCTCAAGCTGGTCGACGAGAACCTCTCTCGTGCCATCATGGTCGCGCCGTTCGACGCCCTGGTCATCGCCGGTGACCCGACCCAGCAGATCGGTGCGCCGCTCCGCCATGGCGAGCAACTCTATGAACTCTCCCCGCTCGAACGGTTCCGCGTCGCCGTCGATGTCGAGCAGTCCGACTTCGCTGATATCGCGCCGGGCCAGACCGGCCGGCTGGTGCTGTCCTCGCTGCCCTATGATTTCTGGCCGGTCGAGGTGGTGCGGATCACCCCGATCGCGAGCGCGCGCGACGGCCAGACCAGTTTCCGCGTCGAGGCCGATCTCAAGACCCCGACGGAGGAGCTACACGCGCGCGCGCGGACCGAGCTGCGGCCGGGCATGCAGGGAATTGTCAAGATCGATGCCGGCGAGCGCCGCCACATCTGGATCTGGACCCATGCGATGCTCGCCTGGGCGCGGCTGAAACTGTGGGAGTGGATCCCATGAGCCAGTCCGCGGCATCGCACGCGCAGGGCCCCGTCGCCCCCGGTCAGCTCCGGCTGAAACCGCATGTCGACAGCTACCGCCATGTCTACCAGGGCCAGGTCTGGTACGTGTTCCATGACCGCGCGGCGCATCGCTATTACCGGGTGTCCGGCGAAGGAGCCGAGCTGCTCGGCGCGCTCGACGGTCGGCGCGGGCTCGACGAGGTGGTGATCGCCTTGCAGGAGCGCGACGGCGAGTCCGATCCGCAGCAGGTGCTGCAATTCGTTCAGCATCTCCACGCGCTCGACCTGTTGCAGACCGAGACCGTGCCGGACATCGGCAAGCTCGACCAGCGGCGCGCGATGATGCGGCGCCGGCAATGGGTCAACGCCCTGCGCACGCCGCTCTCGCTCAAGCTCAAGCTGCTCGACCCGACGGCCCTGCTCGACCGGTTGGTGCCCTGGCTCGGCTGGATGTTCGGCCCGGCAGGCATGGCGCTGTGGCTGGTGGTGGTCGGCATTGGCGCCGTCATCGGCGTGATGCACTGGGCGGCGCTGACCGCTGACGTGTCGGACCGGCTGCTCAGCACCGAGAACCTCTTGCTGGCCGGCGCGGTCTACCCACTGGTCAAGGTGCTGCACGAACTCGGCCACGGCCTGGCGCTGCGCCGCCTCGGCGCGGAGGTGCGCGAGATCGGCATCCTGTTCGCCGCCTTCATCCCGGTGCCCTATGTCGATGCCTCCGCCTCGGCGGTGCTGGAGCGGCGGCGTGACCGGATGGTGGTGGGCGCGGCCGGCATCCTGGTCGAGATGTTCATCGGCGCCATCGCGCTGATGATCTGGTCGCAGGCGGAAAGCGGGGCGGTGCGGGCGATCTGCTACAACGTGGTAATGATCAGCGGCTTCTCGACGCTGCTGTTCAACGGCAATCCGCTCCAGCGCTACGACGGCTACTATATCCTGACCGACCTGCTCGGCATGCCCGGCCTCGGCATGCGCTCCGGCCAGTATCTCTCAGGCCTGTTCCGCCGCCACGTGATGGGCGAAGCCGCCGCGCCGGTGCCGGTGACGACGCTGGGCGAGCGCTGGTGGTTCGCGCTCTATGCGCCGTCGTCCTTCATCTACCGGCTGTCGTTGATGCTGGTGATCTCGTTCTACGTCGCGGAGCGCTACCCGGGGCTGGGCCTGATCCTGGCGGTATGGTCTCTGGCCGGCTACTTCGCCGCTCCGGTCGGCGGACTCGTCGGCTTCCTGCGCAAGACCAAGGGCGAGCACCGGCGCCGCGGCGTGATCGGGCTGGGCGCCTTGGCTGGCGCGGTTGCCGCGCTGCTGTTCCTGCTGCCGGCGCCCCATGCCGTGGTGGCGCAGGGGGTGGTGATGATGCCGGACGATTCCGGGGTGCGCCCGCAGGTCAACGGCGTCGTCGTCGGGCTGCTTGCGATGCCGGGCAGTCAGGTTGCCGTCGGGCAACCGCTGGTACGGCTCGACGAACCTGATATCGACGCCAAGGTGGTGCGCGGCCGGGCCCGGCTGGCCGAGTTTCGCGCGTTGCTGACCGAGGCGCAGGCGATCGATCCGGGCCGTGCCGGAGCGCTGCGCGAGCAGATGGTGCAGGCCCAGCGCGAGCAGCAGGAATTCGAGCGTGATCTTGCCAATCTTGTCGTCCGCAGCCCCGCTGCCGGCACTTTCCTGGTGCCGCAACCGCAGGATCTGCCCGGCCGCTTCATGGCGCATGGTCAGGCCTTCGCCACCATCTGGGATCCGGCGCGCGCAGTGATCCGCACCATTGCCCCGATGGGCGACATTGCCCTGCTGCGCACCGCGCTGCGCGAGGATCGACCCGAGATCAGCGTGCGGCCGGGCTGGGATGTCTTCACCACCCTGCCAGCCCGGGTGCAACGGCTGGTGCCGGAGGCGACCGATCTTTTGCCGAGCACGGTGCTCGCCATCGAGGGCGGTGGGCCGTTCGCGGCGCAGCGCGACCGCGACAACCTCGCCCATATGCAGGAGGCGGGGTTCGAGATTCAGCTGCGCACCGAGTCCGAGTTGCCGCAGACCTTCCTCAACGGGCGCATGCATGTCCGCTTCGCGCTCGCCCCCGAGCCGCTCGGGCTGCAACTCTGGCGCAGCGTCCGTCTGGTGTTCCTGCGGAGGCTGCATGCTTAGCGCCCGCATTCTCCTCCTCGCCGGGTTGTGCCTGGTCGGTGCGTCCGCGCGCGCCGCGGTGTTGCCTGACGCGCCGTGCCAGGTGACCGCGAGCGAGCGCGGCGAGCTTGCGGCCCTGGTGCCCGGCGTGATCGCCGAGATGCTGGTCGATCGCGGCGCTCGCGTTGCGAAGGGGCAGGTCCTGGCCCGGCTGCATGCCGAGGTCGAACTCGCCCAGCTCGGCATGGCTCGGATCCGAGCCACCGCCGACGCCGCCCTGCGCCAGCGTCGCGCCAAGCTCGCAATGATGGACCGCACGGTGGCGCGCAACCGCGATCTGCTGGCCAAGCACGTCATTTCCGAGCAGGACCTCGACCAACTCACCACCGACCGCGACATTGCCGCCCAGGACGTCGCCGTCGCGCAAGAGGCCTCCGCCCAAGCCCGTGCCGAGCTCGAAACCGCACAGGCGGCGCTGGCGGTACGCGAGATCCGCAGCCCGATCGACGGCGTCGTCACCGAGCGCGGCCTGCAACCAGGTGAGCGTGCCGGCGAGAAGCCGGTGCTCGTGGTGCAGAAGCTGGACCGGCTTTATGCCGAGGCGGTGCTGCCGGCGGCGTTGCGGGCCGGCCTGCGCGTCGGCTCTCCAGTGCGTCTCACCTTCGACCTGCCCGGCCTCGCGCCGCGCAGCGCGCCGATCGATCTGATTGACCCGGTGATCGACCCCAAGACCGATATGTTCGCGGTGCGGATGAACATCGCCAACGCCGACCTCGCGTTGCCCGCCGGCATCAAGTGCCGCATCGACGTGGAGGTGGCGCCATGATCGCGATGCCGCTTCGAAGAATCGCGCGCGGCCTCGCGCTGGGGGCGATCGCGGCAGGGCTGATGGCCACCGCTCCGGCCCCTGCGCCCGTCGCGGACGGGGTGACGGACCTGCTGGTCCGGGCCCTTCAGTCGAGCCCGGCGATCGGCAACGCCGCGGCACTACAGACCGCCGCCGATCGGTCACTGACCGACGCCCTGCTCGGTTTTGCGCCGCGCGCGAGCTGGG
Source organism: uncultured Rhodospirillales bacterium (assembly GCA_903928895.1). Lineage (GTDB taxonomy): Bacteria > Pseudomonadota > Alphaproteobacteria > Acetobacterales > Acetobacteraceae > CAIYPH01. Next base: position 17,448 of record CAIYSR010000042.1, read on the forward strand.
TGTTCGACAACTCCAACGAGCGGCTCAACGTCAAGCGCTCGAGCTCCTCAATCTATCGCGTGGGTGTGAGCAGCTTCAGCAACTACGGCAATACCTTGCAGGTGGTGCAACCGCTGTTCGATCCGCGCCTGTTCGCCCAGCTGCACGGCTCCCATTTCGCCGCCCGACGCAGCCAGGCCGAGCTCGACGGCACCAGGCAGCGGGTAATCTTCGACCTGATCCAGGCCTATCTGGTAGTGCTCGGCTCGGCAGACGCCCTGGTGGTGTCGCGGGCGGAGGAGAACGCGCTGGCGGTGCAGCAGGAGCAGATGACGCTGCGGGTGCAGCGCGGCCTTGCCAGCCAGGTCGATCAGGACGAGGTGATTTCGCGTTTGATGCAGGCGCGCGCCCAGGCCCAGGCCGCGGCGTCGACGCTGACCCAGTCTTTCGCCACGCTGGAACGTCGGGTGTCAGGCAAGGTCACGGCGCTGCTGCCGCTGGGCGGCCCGATCCCGATGCCGCCGCCGGAGCCGATCGATGTCGAGGCCTGGGTTGAGGCGGCGCGTGAGCGCAACCCCGAGGTGGTGGCCCTGGTCAATGCCGCCGGTGAGGCCTGGGCGACATTTGAGGCGCAGGGTGCCGCGCTCTCCCCGCGTATCGATTTCACCTACACCCAGAGCCGCAACGAGACCGGCGGCTCGGTCTATGGCGGCGGTTCGTTGACGGCCGACCAGACGTGGCTGCTGCGCCTGACGGTGCCGCTGTTCAATGCCGACGGCGGCGGCTACCCCGCCCGTGCCGCCCATGCCCGCGCCCGTGCCGCGCGCTACCGCACCGACGACCAGCGCCTGGAAGTCGAAGAGCGGGTCCGCACCGCCTACGAGGAAATCCTGGGCAACAGCAGCCGCGCCAACGATGTCGCACGCGCCGCCGCCGCGCAGGAGCGGGTGGTGCAGGCCAAGCGTGAAAGATACACCGCCGGACTGGTACGGATCACGGAAGTACTCGACAGCGAGCGCGATTTGTTCCAGGTACGGCGGACCTTGCTCGCGAGCCGATACAATTACCTGCTGAACCTGATCCAGCTCAAGCGGCTGGCGGGCGACATCTCCGAAGGGGATGCCGCCGTCATCGATGCCATTCTTCTGCGCAACGGCCCCGTGGTGACGCGGGCCGGGGCTGATGGACTGTCGTCACCTGCACCTGCGGCTTCCACCGGACGTCCGGGGACAGGCCAGCTTTCAGCCACATCCAATCCGTCGGCCACGCCGGCATCCATCCTGCGGTGAACCAGAATGTCGCCGCCCCAGAGGGAGTTTTGCCCATGACCCAGGCTCATTCGACCAAGTCCTCCGGGCTTGCTCACAACGCAGCTTCACGCCCGGCCGCATCGCATCGTGCCAGCCTGGCTCGCGGCCTGATGTTCTCGACCGCGCTGACCGCGGTCGCAATGGCCGGACTGGTGGCGGACATCGGACCCGCGCATGCGGCCTCCTTCGTCGTCAACACCGCCACCGACAACGGCGCCGGTACGACGACGGGCACGCTGAGCTATGCGATTGCCCAGGCCAACCTGTCCCCGGGTTCGACCATCACCTTCAGCGTCCCCACCGTGACGCTGACCGGCCCGCTCCCGGCGATCACCGCCGCGGTCACTATCAACGGCGCGGGCAGCGTGACCATCAACGGCCAGAACGCCAACCGGGTGTTCTTCGTCAACGGCGGGTCGGTGCAGATCACTGGGGTCAACATCATCAACGGCAAAGCCACCGGCGGCGCCGGCAATGACGGCGGCGGTGGCGGCATGGGCGCCGGCGGCGCGATCTTCGTTGCCAGCGGCAGCGTGGCGTTGAGCAATGTCGGCTTCACCGGCAACGCCGCGACCGGCGGCGGCGGTGGCTCGACGGCGCGCGGGGCAACCGGGCTCGGCGGCGGCGGCGGCGGCGGCATGGGC
>CAIYSR010000043.1 GCA_903928895.1 uncultured Rhodospirillales bacterium
ACATCCCTAAAGACACTCATCAAGCAAGACCAATATGACCCAACTCATGAACTTCCACAAACCCAGTCACCCTTGCGAATAACCGACGAGGAACGCCGCCAACGTATCCCTTCCATTCCATATACAATTTTTAAAGAACAACCCAACCGGCAGAACCGAAATCCATGGTCGCCGTCGGGAGGCGCTTTCTAGGCTCGGAGGCCGGGGGTGTCAAACGATGATTTCACCCACCCCTGAACCTGCAATATCTCCATAACTATATGATATTAAAAATTTTATTGAGGCATATCGATCAACTTCCACCCAGGCAAGCGGAACTCGGTGTGAATTCAGTCGAGACATGCGTGAATTGCATGCCCACGGAGAAGCCCCGCGACGCCTGAGAGTCCGGGCTTGCCGCCCTTCTCAAGTCGCGCAAAGCTCCCGCCATGGACCTCATCATCCGCGACAGCTTGAATGACGATATCGGCGGAATTTCGGCGATTTATCAGCACGCCGTGCGCACGGGGACAGCCAGCTTCGAGCTCGAGCCTCCGTCCACGGAGGAGATGGCCCAGCGCCGGCGGGCCGTCGTCGACAAGGGGTTCCCTTACCTGGTGGCGCTGCTGGACGGTGAAATCGTCGGCTATGCCTATGCCAGCACCTACCGCGCCCGCCCCGGCTACCGGTTTTCAGTCGAAAATTCGGTCTATGTCGCCCCCGCCCGCCAAGGCCACGGAATCGGGCGGGCATTGCTGAGCGCACTCATCGCGCGCTGCGAGACCGACGGCTACCGTCTGATCGTGGCCGTCATCGGCGACAGCGATAACGCAGCCAGTATCGGGCTCCACAGTGCCTGTGGCTTCAGCCATGCCGGCATCCTGCCCGGCGTTGGCTGGAAACACGGGCGCTGGCTCGATTCGGTCTTCATGGTCCGCCCCCTTGGCCCCGGCCAGACCGCCCCTCCGCCGGAGGGACGATGAACGCCGCTCTCGCCGCGTTCCTGCTGGCTTTCCCTGCCTTCTTCTCCATCGTCAATCCGGGCGGCGGGGCTTTCATCTTCAATGAGGTCACCGCCCATCTTCCGCGCGATGAGCGCGCCCGCATCGCCGGCAAGGTGGGTCTCTACTCCCTCTTCGTTATGCTCGGGGCACTTTGGGGTGGCGCCTATATCCTGAATTTCTTCGGTATCTCCCTCGCCGCCTTGCGCCTCGCCGGCGGCGTGGTGGTGGCCAAGCACGCGTGGGACCTGCTATCCGCCCCGGAACGGCAGGAGGCCCGCAAGCAGGAGCAGGCCGGATCGAGCGGCCCCGCCGCGGAGGAGATCGCCTTCTTCCCGCTGACATTGCCTTTCACCACGGGCCCCGGCACCATCTCCGTCGCGGTCGCGCTCGGTGCCGGTCGCCCGGCCGACGGCCCGGCCCTCGCTGCCTTCTTCATCGGCATGACCGTCGCCGCTGGCGCGATGGCCCTGTGCATCTGGGTCGCCTACCGCTCCGCCGACCGCATCGCCCACCTCGTCGGGGCCCCGGCCCGGCGCACGATCGCCCGCCTCAGTGCCTTCCTGCTGCTGTGCATCGGCGCGCAGATCATCCTCACCGGCGTGCAGGACGTGGTGGCCACCTTCTCGCGATGATACCAACCCTGCAGAACATTGACCTTCGCGGGTCGCCGGGAGGTAAGGCAAGGAAGGAAGCGTTTCATTTTAAAAAATGGCAACAGAACAACCTTACCCATGCTCCCCGCAGATGAAACGACGGACTCCAAGGGATGGAGGTTTTTTGCTTTTTTTTCCAAAAAAGAAGCGCTTCCCTTCACTGATGAAGGCGGCATCGTTCTCTTCGGGGGTTGGTATGAGCTATGAACTCCTGGCCCGCATCGCCGAGGCGCGCGGCCTCGCCCTGCGCGGCGGCTTCCATCCAGCGCCAGACGATCACGTCCCCGATCTGCCCGATCAGACGCCGCCGGGAACGCTCCTCATGCTGGGATGGACCGGCTCGCGCCAATGGCCTGTCTTCGCCGCGTCAGCCGAATATGGCGACGGCGCGTCGCACCCGCTCGACCGCTGGTCGCGCCGGATCATCGGTGCCATGGCGCACGAATTCGGCGGCATTGCGCTCTACCCGTTCGGCGGTCCGCCCCACCGCCCGTTCCTGCGCTGGGCGCAGCGCGCTGAGGCGCTCTCGCCATCGCCGCTCGGTCTGCTCGTTCATCCGGATTGGGGGCTCTGGCACGCCTGGCGTGGCGCCCTCGCCCTGTCCACGCGCCTGCGCCTGCCACCACCAGACACAAGGCTCTCACCCTGCAGCGCCTGCCCCACGCAGCCCTGCCGCCGGCCACGCGATTTCGAAGCCGCTCGCGCCGCCTGTCCGGTCGGCACGCCCTATTCCCCCTGCCAGGACGCCTTCCATCGGAAGGCGGCAGGCCGCTAGCCCTTCTTCGCTGCCGCGATTGCCTTCACGATCTCCGCCTCAGCTGCCTCGCGTCCGCCCCACCCCGTCACCCTCACCCACTTGTCCTCCTCGAGATCTTTGTAGTTCTCGAAGAAATGGGCGATCGCGCGCCGGGTGATCTCCGGCAGATCATTGATATCGTTCACCAGGGCATGCTGCGGGTGAATCTTGTCGTGCGGAACGCAAATGATCTTGGTGTCGTTGCCGGCCTCGTCATCCATGAACAGGATGCCGATCGGCCGCGCCCGGACCACCGCACCCGGCACCACCTGCGCCGGCACCAGCACCAGCGCATCAGCCGGGTCGCCGTCATCGGACAGCGTGCCTGGGATGAACCCGTAGGCCGCGGGATAGGCAGTCGGCGTGAACAGGAAACGGTCCACGAAAATCGCTCCGCTCTCCTTGTCGATTTCGTATTTCACCGCCGAACCCTGCGGAATCTCGATCACCACGTTGATGTCGTTGGGCGGCTCGCGGCCGGTCGAAATCTTGCTGACGTCCATGACGGCACTCCTGGCTGATAGATCGGCCGGGGGTTAACCGAAGGCCTCGGCCCTGTCCAGAAAAATGCTGCGTTGCAGCAATTCGTCACACATGAAAAACCCCGGAGGTCTCCCTCCGGGGTCCTGCATGTCGGCAAATGCCTCCGTTCAGTGTGCGATGTGCGCCAGCACCGCAAGCAGCAGCAGCGCCACGATGTTCGCAATCTTGATCATCGGGTTCACCGCCGGGCCCGCCGTGTCTTTGTACGGATCGCCCACGGTGTCGCCGGTCACGGCCGCCTTGTGCGCGTCCGAACCCTTGCCGCCATGGTTGCCCTCTTCAATGTACTTCTTCGCGTTGTCCCAGGCGCCGCCACCGGAGGTCATCGAGATCGCGACGAACAGGCCGGTCACGATGGTGCCGAGCAGCATTGCGCCCACCGCCGAGAACGCAGCGCCCTGGCCACCAACCCACGAAATCACGAAATACAGCACAATCGGCGCGCCCACCGGCAGCAGCGACGGCAGCAGCATTTCCTTGATCGCCGCCTTGGTCAGCATGTCCACCGCCTTGCCGTATTCCGGCTTGGCCGTGCCTTCCATGATCCCCGGGATCTCCTTGAACTGGCGGCGAACCTCCACCACCACCGAACCCGCCGCACGCCCGACCGCGGTCATGCCCATCGCGCCGAACAGGTACGGCAGCAGGCCGCCAAGGAACAGGCCGATCACCACGTAGGGGTTCTGCAGGGTGAAATCGACGACGACATTCGGGAAGTAGTGCTTGAGGTCCTCGGTATAGGCCGCGAACAACACCAGCGAGGCGAGACCGGCGGAGCCGATGGCATAACCCTTGGTCACTGCCTTGGTGGTGTTGCCGACCGCATCGAGCGCGTCCGTCACCTTGCGCACATCCGGCGGCAGGCCCGACATCTCCGCGATACCGCCGGCATTGTCGGTCACCGGGCCATAGGCGTCGAGCGCCACGATCATGCCGGCCAGCGACAGCATGGTCGTCGCCGCGATGGCGATGCCATAGAGCCCGGCCACCAGGAACGACAGCACGATGCCAACCGAAATCACGATGACCGGCAGCGCGGTCGCCTCCATCGAAATCGCCAGCCCCTGGATCACGTTGGTGCCGTGGCCCGTAGTCGAGGACTGCGCAATGCTGCGCACCGGGCGATACTCGGTCGAGGTGTAGTATTCGGTGATCCACACCAGCAGGCCGGTCACGCCGAGCCCGACCAGGGCGCATTCGAACAGGCCCATGCCCGTCACCGCGGCCCCCGTCGACATCTTGAAGCTGCCGCCGAAGCCGATCGACAGGTTGATCACGATCGCGATCGCCACGATCGACAACACGCCAGTCACGAGCAGGCCCTTGTAGAGCGCACCCATGATGTTGTTCGAGGAGCCGAGTTTCACGAAGTAGGTGCCAACCACCGAGGTCAGCACGCCCACCGCCGCGATCGAAAGCGGCAGCAGCATCATGCTGTCCGCATCCGCGCCGGCGGCGAAGAAGATGTTGCCGAGCAGCATGGTGGCGACGATCGTGACCGCATAGGTCTCGAACAGATCGGCGGCCATACCGGCGCAGTCGCCCACGTTGTCGCCCACGTTATCGGCGATCACCGCAGGGTTGCGGGGGTCGTCCTCGGGAATATTGGCCTCGACCTTGCCCACCAGGTCCGCGCCGACGTCAGCGCCCTTGGTGAAGATGCCGCCGCCGAGACGGGCGAAGATCGAGATCAGCGAGGCGCCGAACGACAGCGCCACCATGGCCTCCATCACCGGGCGCAGATCGGCACCCTTGGCCCCGCTGCGCAGCGTGAAGTAGTAGCCGGCCACGCCGAGCAGGCCGAGGCCCACCACCAGCAGCCCGGTGATCGCGCCCGATTTGAACGCGATGTCGAGGCCCGCCGCCAGGCCCTTGGACGAAGCCTGCGCGGTCCGCACATTGGCGCGCACCGAGACATTCATGCCGACATAGCCGGCCGCACCTGACAGTACCGCGCCGATGGCGAAGCCGATCGCCACATTCGTGCCGAGGAACCAGCCGAGCAGCACGAGGATGACCACGCCGACCATGCCGATCGTGGTGTATTGCCGGTTCAGATACGCTGCGGCGCCTTCCTGCACGGCTGCCGAGATTTCCTGCATCCGGGCCGATCCGGCATCGGCCGCCAGAACCTGGCGGGTGGTGATCAGACCATAGATCACTGCGGCAATACCGCAGATGATGATGGCCAATTGGGCGGTAGTCATTGAGAGCGCCTCCTCAGGGTCTTGTCGACTCGTGTTTCGCAACGCGGCGTAGGACGCCACGATCCTGTCCGGCCTATGACAGAGTTGTCACTGCCAGGCAACCTTGCACGGCGATACCCGCCGGAAACTGCTGCTGCGCGCTCCCCTGCCGCCATCGCATTCGCTCACAATAACGCTCTTATAGCGGTTCCAGCTGATCTATTAACTCAGCGACATATTCACCTTTTCCACAGTACCGCCGAGACTCCAGCGCATCGAATGACGCAACGCAGTCACCGTGGAGTTTCCAAATGCCACTCGGAACCGACGACGACGTATGGCAGATCGATCCCGTCACCGCCCATGTCCGCCCGGGTGCGACGTTGCACGACCCGGTGCTGATCGTGGTCGAAACCACGAACGGCGTCGCGCGTCCCGGCCTTGTCCACACGGTCACCGAGATTTGCGATTTCCTGCGCATCGGCATCCTCGCCGTGAACGACCCGCGCGACATCCCCGAGCAGCTTGGCGCCAAGCAACCCATCGCCGTGCTGCACGAGGCGTCCAGCGTGGATTGCACCGTCTATGATCTGATGATGATCGTCGCCGGGCTCGATATCGCACTCCCCCTCCTGCTCGTCATCCCGGAAGACCCCCAAAACCGCGGCGCCGTCGAAACCGCGCAGCGGCTGTGGCAGTTGACCGACATCTCCCCATTGCCCCATCGACCCGGCATCCGCACCCTGATCGATTTCCTCTTCCGCGCCGGCCGGCGCTTCGGCCGCACCGGCCCGATGCCGATCTGACCGCACGACCACCTCAGCCGGAACCCGTGCGCCGTCCCAGCGACCGATCGTAGACCGCCCGGATCGCCGCGACCCCGGCCTCCCGGCCGAACCGCGTCGCCACCGTCCGCCGCGCCGCCGCCGACAGCGCCGCCCGATCCGCGCCCAGCCACCGGCGCACCGCTGCGGCCAACGCGGCCACATCCTGCGCCGGCGCAAGGTAACCGTTCGCCCCGTCCTCGATCACCTCCGGCAGCGCCCCCACCGCGAAGGCGGCCACCGGCACCCCGTTCGCCATCGCCTCCAGCACCGCCAGCGGCAGCCCCTCCGCCCGCGACGTCACTGCCAGCAACCCGATCTCGCCCCAGGCCCCCTCCATCCCGGCCCGCGCGCCGCGGAACGCCACCCGCCCGCCATGCGCGGCCCGCATCTCGGCCAGCATCGGCCCGTCGCCGAACGCGATGAACTGCCCCTCCGGCACTGCCGCCGCCAAGGCGCCGAACAGGTCCGGCCCCTTCTCGTGGGACATCCGGCCGACAAAGGCGACGGTCTCGGTCCGCCCGCCCTGCGCCACGGCCGGCAGGGCGACGAAGTTCGGCACCAGCGTGCCGCCCCAGGGCAGCCGCGCCAGGATCGGCCGACTCACCGCGATCCGACCGCCAAGGAACGAAGTCCAGCGATCGAGCCGATCGTACCAGCCGACCGCCCCCGCCGGCGTCTCGCCGGCATGATAGCTGGCGACCACCGGAACCCCGGCAAGGAGCGCCGCGAAGCGGCCGAACAGATTGGACTTGTAGCCGTGGGTGTGCAGCAGCTTTGGCCGCCCCGCCCGCAGCCGCGCCAGCAGCGCGCCAAACCCGCCCGCCAGCGCCTCCCATGCCAGCCCCTCCGTCTCCAGCCGCCGACGCAGCGGATGCGGCCCGTGATCGGCGAAAAACACCACCCGGACATCCTCGCCTGCCGCACGCAGCCCGGCCGCGAGCTCCGCCACATGGGTCTCGATCCCGCCCATTCCGCGACTGTCAAGCAGACACCATATCTCACCCATCGCGTCGAACTCCCGCAGTGCTGGCGCTTCCGATGTGGAGGCCGCGCCGTATTCATTTGCATGCCGCCTTGCAAAATGCGATTCTCGCCGCGTCGTGCTGCCGGTTCGCTGGCACGCCCGTTGCTGCCACATCCCGGCCGACAGGAAAGCGGACGGGCGGGAATGACGGATACCGCGACCGGAGAGAGCCATGCGTCCCCTGACCACCCAAACGTCCGCCTAGACCGATGCGACGTGCCATGGCCCTTCTCCTCCTGATGGCCGGCTGCACCAGCTCCTGGCCCCCGGTCGGCCAGGGCGGCATGGCCGAAGCCCGCTGGCCCGCCCAACTGGTCGACCCCGCCGCCCCCGAAGGCATGGAAGACCGCCTGCGCTGCAGCTTCGCCCATCTCAGCGTCACCGAGACGGTCGCGCGTGACCGCGGCACCCACAGCGGTGCCGTCAACATGGTCGAACTCTCCGCCAACCGCGCACGACGCGAATTCACCGGCGGGTTCTACCGCGACGTCGCCCTCACGCTCGACCGTCTCGACCAGGAGATTGACCGGCTGCGCGCCAGCCTTGACCTGCCGCCGATCAAGGGATGCGCGTGATGGCCCGCCTCTGCCTCGCTTTGCTGATCCTGCTCCAGGCTCTGCTCCCCGGCATTGCCGCGGCCCAGCCGAACGGTCGCGCCGATACCCGCCTCGGCGTCGGCGACGTCCTCACCATCACCCTGCCCGGCGAGGAGGCCTTTGCCGCCCCGTTCAAGATCGATCGCGAGGGCCGCATCGACCTGCCCGAGTCCGGCCCCGTCGAAGTCGCCGGCCTCACCGCCACCCAGGCGCGGGATAAGATCCGCGCGATCCTCGCCTCCAGCTTCCGTGACCTCGCCCGCTTCAATGTGACATTGAAAGAGCGCCGCCTGCCGCTCACCGTGCTCGGCTTCGTCAAACAGCCCGGTCAGATCGAACTGCCCGCCGGCTCCACCGTGCAGATCGCCCTCAACACCGCCGGCGGCCTCGCCCAGGGCGCCCAGCTCGACCAGATGCAGCTCCGCCGCACCGGCGCCAACGGGCAGGTCCAAGTCACCTCGTTCGACTACAAGCGCTATCTCGACACCGGCGACCAGAAGCTGTTGCCCACGCTGCGCCCGCTCGACGAGATCTTCGTCCCCGCCTCCCCCCTGATCGGCAACGTCCAGATCGAGTTCGACGCCCGCTCCCTGCAAGCCACCGGTGACGCCGGCGAGGACCGCGGCGCGATCCGGGTCTTCGGCGAGGTGCAGACCTCCGGCAGCTACTCCTTCAAGCCTGGGATGACCGTGATGGACGCGCTCCTGCGCGCCGGCGGCGTGACGCGCTATGCCCAGGTCGAGCAGATCCGCATCCTGCCGCCCACCGGGGAGCCTCTTCTGTTCAACCTCAAGCGCTACCTCGACTCCGGCGACCAGCGCCTCAACCTGGCGCTGGCGACCGGCACCACCGTCTTCGTCGCCCACGAGGTCGAGCAGGTCAAAAGTGGCGGCAATGTCGTCTACGTGATGGGCGAAGTGGCCAAGCCCGGCGCCTTCGAGGCCGCACCAGGCACCGGCTTCTTCGACATTCTGGCCAATGCCAGCGGCCCCACCCGCTTCGCCGAAAGCAAACAGATCCGCATCATCCGCGCCAACGGCAAAGTCGACGCCTTTGATCTGGCGGCCTACGCCGACAGCACGACCACCAGCCGGATCAAGCCGCCCAAGGTCGACCCCGGCGACGCCATCTTCGTGCCTGAGAAAACCCAGAGCCTCGACCAGGCAAACTGGCTGCGCACGCCTCCGGGCCGGTCCATCCGGATCATGGGTGCGGTCCGCTCTCCTGGCCGCTATGAATGGTCCGACGAGATGTCGCTGATCGACCTCGTCGCCCATGCCGGCGGGCCGACCGAGCGGGGCGATCTCACCAAGGTCGAGATCGTCCAGGGCGACACCGGCCCTGCCATCAACTACGATCTCAAAAACTTTCTCTCCAACGGCGGCGCCGTCACCAGCCTGCCCTCGCTGCGCGGCGGCTACACCGTCACCATCCGCGAAACCCCGGTCAGCCCCAACGACGTCCGCATGCAATGGACCCAGCTGCCCTCGGACCGCTCGATCCACATCCTCGGCGCCGTCGGCCGGCCCGGCCGTTACGCCTTCGAGCCCAACCTGACCTTCCTTGACGTCGTTTCCGCCGCCGACGGCCCCGCCACCTCGGCGGACCTCTTCAACATTCGCGTCACTCACCGCGGCGAAGGCCGCGACCGGGTGACCAAGGTCAACCTTGCACAGTTCTTCGAAAGCGGCGACGAAACCTTGCTCCCCCGCGTGCGTCCCGGCGACGTCATCTTCGTCCCCGACCGCAACCGCAACTGGCTCGAACAGACCCCGGCCAACACCGTTCGCGTCATCGGCGCCGTCGGCAAGCCGGCACGCTACCAGTTCTCGGATGGCATGACCCTGCTCGACCTCCTCGCCGAGGCCGGCGGCCCGAGCAAGGACGCCTATCAGGAGAAAATCGTGGTCGTGAACCTGTCCTGCTGCGCCAACGAAGCCCGCGTCTTTGACCTCATGAAGTTCGCCAAGACCGGCGACTTCAGCCTGCTTCCGGTGGTCCGCCCGGGGGACACGATCTATGTTCCCAACACTGAGCAGTCGGACTGGGCGATCTTCATGTCCAATGTCCGCGACGCCGTTTCCGTGCTGTCCATTATTGGTCTGTTGCGTATTTTGATCTAATATACGAAAAATGAGACGATCTATGGCACAACCCTTGCAGAGCGCCCGACAACCCCAGGAAGGACGGCGCTCATGATCCAGATTTCTCCTTTCCATCCCGAGATCGATGCCATCTGGCACGCGGTCGCGAGTTCAGGCGCGCGCTCGGTCGCCGTGGTGGCGGCTGAATTCGGCGAGGGCACAACCCTGATTGCCGGCGCTCTGGCGCGGCGCGCCGGGCTCTCGATGATGGCCGACAAGCCCGACGACGGTCGCGCCCAGGCGTCCTCCCTGCTCGTTGACCTCAACCTCGCCCGCCCCGGGGTTGCTCGTATCCTCGGCCTGCGCCCGCTGCCCGGCGAAATCGTCCGTCTCGACGCGCTGGGCCTCGCCGTTCTGGCCGATGTCGGCATCGCCGGGGCTGAAGGCTGGCGCGAGCGCAGCCACCTGCGGGCCAGGCTTGACGCCTGGAAGTCTGATTGGGGGATGGTCGTGCTCGACACCGCCCCCCTGCTCTCAGGCGATGCCGACATCATTCCTGGCGCCGCCGCCGCCGCGGCCGCGGACGCCACGATCTTCGTCACGCTCGCGGGCCGCACCCCTGCCAACCGCGTGCGCGAGGCCCGGGCGAAGCTTGCCGCGGTCGGTGCCAACGTCATCGGCGCGGTGCTGAACGACCGCGACAACCCCTCACTGCTGGCCGAGCTTGACCGCGAAACCTGGCGTTTCAGCTCGCTCTTCCCGCGCCAGATGGCCAATCTTCGCGCCCGCCTTCACCGCATTCCCGCCTTGAAGGCGCGTATCTAAGGAGAACTCATGCCAATCGATCCGGGCTTTGCCACTGAACTCGCGCGCGAACTGCCGCCGGCGGACTTCCTGCGCGTGCTCGAACTGTTCCGGATCGATCTTGCGCGCTTGACCGAGGAAATCGAAGCTGCCGCGGCCGGCGGCCGCCACGAAGAGGTGCGCCGCGCGGCGCACGGCATGGCCGGCGCCGCAGGCGCGGTCGGCGCCGCCACCCTCGAAGCCACCACCCGCGTGGTCATGCGCCAGCCCGACGCCGGGATGGACCTCGTGGCGATCGCTCACAACATCCGCACCCTCGCCGACGACACGCTCCTCAACATCGACCGCGTCATCGCGCAGGCCAGGTCGGCATGATCACGCAGCCACCACGACGTGTCCACACCGCGGAGGCGGTCAGCCTGTGACCCCTCCGTCCGGCGCGCCCAGCCGCATTCTGGTGGTCGAGGATCTGGCGGCGAAGGCCGAACTCGCCAGGATTTTCCTCACGGGCCTTGGCCACGAAGTGCAGGTCGCCAGTACCGCGAGCAGCGCCTTCGATACCGCCCGCAGCTGGCAGCCGGACGGCATCCTGCTCGACATCGAACTACCCGACTATAACGGCCTCGAACTGCTGAAGAACTTGCGCGACATCGGGGTCGACGCGGTCGTCGTTGTCGTCACCGCGACTGCCTCCATGGAACTCGCCAAGCAGGCCATCCGTAGCGGCGCCGAGGACTATGTCGTCAAGCCCTACAACCGCGACCGGCTCGGCGTCACGCTGCGCAATGCGCTCGACAAGCGCGCCCTCGCCCATGCCCGCGTCCACCTTGAAACCGCCCTTGTTGACACCCGCACCCGGCTCGACGCGGCCGAGGCCCAGCTCAGCCGCAAGAGCTATGCCGGCTTCATCGGCGCCTCGCCGCGCATGCGCGCCGTCTACGACACGCTGCAAGGCGTTGCCGCCAGCAAGGCGAGCGTCTTTGTCACCGGCGAAAGCGGCACCAGCAAGGAACTCGCCGCCGAGGCGCTGCACAAGATGAGCCCGCGCGCCGCCAAACAATTCGTCCCACTCAACTGCGGTGCCATCCCCCGCGACCTCCTTGAGAGCGAGGTCTTCGGCCATGTCAAAGGGTCCTTCACCGGGGCCATCAGCGACCGCATCGGCGCCGCCAAGCTCGCCGATGGCGGTACCTTATTCCTCGACGAAATCGGCGAAATGCCGCTCGACATGCAGGTCAAGCTCCTGCGCTTCGTCCAGACCGGCACTTTCAGCCCGGTCGGCTCGTCCCGGCTCGAGAAAGTCGACGTCCGCTTCGTCTGCGCTACCAACCGCGACCCGCTGATGGAGGTTGAATCAGGTCGCTTCCGCGAGGATTTGTACTACCGGCTTTACGTCGTACCGGTCGAACTCCCGCCGCTGAGGGACCGCGAGCAGGACGTCCTGCTCCTCGCCCGACACTTCCTGGCGATGTTCGACACCGAGGAGAACAAGGGTTTCAAGGGCTTCAGCCGCGACGCCGAGGCCATGCTGCTGGCCTATCCGTGGCCAGGCAATGTGCGCCAGTTGCAGAACGTGATCCGCAATATCGTGGTGCTGCACAACGGCGAAATGGTCGAGGCCGCGATGATCCCTCCACCGGTCAACCGCGCCGCCGGGCCGCACTACTCGCCGCGCCCCGCCCTGGCGCCGCCCCCGCCGCCGCCCACCGCGCCCGCACCCGGTTGGGAACCTCAGGTATCTGCCGATCCCCATCTGCACGAGCCCAACTCGCCCCCCCCATTCACCCCGCCCTCACCCTCCCCCTCGCCACTGCCTTCGCCCATCGCCACACCTTCCCTGCCGACCACCCTCAGCGTCGATCCCGGGGTCGAAATCCTGCCGCTGGCCGAAATGGAACGTCGCATGGTCCTCGCCGCCCTTCTGCGCACCGGCAGCGATATCCCGCGCGCCGCCGCCCTGCTCCAGATCAATCCCTCCACGGTCTACCGCAAGGTCTCGCAGTGGCGAAAGGAAGGCGCTTTGCCAGAGGGTTTCCCGCTCTGATGCACGGGCAACGCGACCTGCGTTGCAATTTGCGAAACAGCCGCCGAATCTCCCGCACACCCGCTGGCACGGCCCTTGCGCTTGCTCAACCAACGCAACGGTTGAATGGAGCTCGGAACATGTGTGGCATCGTCGGTTTGGTGAATGGTCACGCGGTTGCAGCCGATCTGGTAACGGCCCTCGGGCGCCTTGAATATCGTGGCTACGACAGTGCCGGCATCGCCGTCGCTGGCCCCGGCTTCGCGGTTCAGAAGGTCGCCGGTCGCGCCGCCGGCCTGAGCGCCGGCCTCGACGACAGCTTCGCGGGCCAAGCCGGCATCGCCCATACCCGCTGGGCGACCCACGGCCGCGCCGAAACCCGCAACGCCCATCCCCATGTTCATGACGGCATCGCGGTGGTCCACAACGGCATCATCGAGAACCACGCCGAACTGCGTCAGCACCTTATCGCGGAAGGCCACAGCTTCGCCTCGGACACCGACAGCGAGGTCATCCCCCACCTGATCGCCGTCGCCCGCGCCCACGGCGCCGCCCCGGTGGCCGCGGTGCGCGAAACCTGCGCCCAACTTCATGGTGCCTACGCCATTGCCGTCCTTTTCGAGGACGCTCCCGATCACCTTGTGGTCGCCCGCCAGGGCAGCCCGGTCATGGTCGCCCGCGGCGAGGGCACCTCTGCGGTCGCCTCCGATCCAACGGCGCTCGCCGGCTTCTGCCACGAATTCGCCGCCCTGGAGGATGGCGACATCGCCGATCTCACGCGTGACGGGGTGACCATCGCCAACCGCGCCGGCAGCCTCGCCAACCGCGACTGGCAGGTCGTCACCGAGGCCGAGGAAGCCGCTGCCCTGGCCGGCTTCCACACCTATACCCGCGCGGAAATCGCCGCCCAGCCGGCCGCCCTGGTGCGCACCGACACCGGGCTCGACAACCGCACGCTGACCCCTTCCGTCGCTGCCGCCGAACGACTGGTCGTCGTCGCCTGCGGCAGTTCGCTGTATGCCGCCAGCACCGCGCGCGCCTGGATCGAAGAGCTCTCCGGGGTGCCTTGCGACCTCGAGATCGCCAGCGAATTCCGCACCCGCAACGCCCCGCTCTCGCGCAACACCGTCGCCATCCTGGTCTCCCAGTCCGGCGAGACCGCCGACACCCTGGCGGTCCAGCAGATGTTCCGCGCCAAGGACATCCCCTGCGTCGCCGTCGTCAATGTCGCCCATTCGCAGATGGCGCGTGACGCCGAACTGGTCTGGCCGACCCGCGCCGGCCGCGAACTCGGCGTCGCCGCCACCAAAAGCTTCACCTGTCAGCTCCTCGCCCTGGTCCGCTTCGGCCTGGCGCTGGGCGAAGCCCGTGGCACCGTCAGCCCCGAGCAGCGCGCCCATATCGAGATGGAAATCGCCACCCTGCCGGCAATCTGCACCGAAACCGAACTGCTCGAACCCCAGCTCAAAGCCGTCGCCCAGCGCATCGCCTACGAGAATGAGGCGATGTTCATCGGCCGCGGCCCCGCCGCCGCGATCGCCGCCGAGGGCGCGCTCAAGCTGAAGGAGCTCTCCTACATCCGCGCGGAGGCCTATGCCGCCGGCGAACTCAAGCACGGCCCGATCGCGCTGATCCGCGAGAACTCGCCAGTCGTGGTCTGCGGTGGCGAGCACGCCGACAAGACGCTGTCCAACTCCGAGGAGGTCCGCTCGCGCGGCGCCGCCATCATCTCCCTCATCGGCGCCGCCGACGCCCCACGCTTCGCCGCCATCTCGGCCGAAACCGTGGTGCTGCCCGGCCACGGCCTGAGCCTGATCTTCGCCCAGGCGGTCGCGGTCCAGCTGATCTCGGTGCATGCCGCCGAGGCCCTTGGCTGCGACGTCGACCGCCCCCGCAACCTCGCCAAATCGGTGACCGTCGAATGAGCGCAATGTCGGCCTTCAAGGCCTGGGTGAAGCGGCGCGAATCGCCGCTCGCCCGCTTCGCCTATCGGATCGTCGCCGGGGCGCGCACCGCGCGCTTCCCGGTCATCCGCCCGCTCCATCGCCTCGTCTACGCCGCCCATCTCGGCATCCGCGGCCTTCTCGCCGAAGCGATGCGCGCGCTCTACTGGACCCCGGTCTTCGTCAGCCGCCTCGAGACCGATGCGCCCGGCCTGATGCTCTACTCCGGCATGCCGCAAGTCTGGGGGCCACTGCTCATCAAGGTCGGCCGCGATGTCCGCATGTCCGGCATCTCCACCTTTATCGGCCGCGCCGGCGCCACCACCGCCGAGCTCGATATCGGCGACAACGTCGATATCGGCTGGCAGTGCCAGCTCTCGGTCGGCACCCGCATCGTCATCGGCGACAACGTGCGGCTGGCCGGCCGCGTCATGCTCGCCGGCTTCCCCGGCCACCCGATGGATGCCGCCGCCCGCGCCGCCGGGCTGCCGGACACCGAGGACCAGATCGGCGACATCATCCTCGAGCCCGACGTCTGGCTCGCCACCGGCGTCATCGTCACCGCCGGCGTGCGCATCGGCGCCGGCACCGTGGTCGCCGCCGGCAGCATCGTCACCCGCGACCTCCCCCCCGGCGTGCTGGCCGCCGGCGCCCCCGCCCGCGTCATCCGGAGCCTGGCGCCGTGACCGACCTCATCGTCTTCGGCGAGGACTGGGGCGCCCATCCGTCCTCGACGATGCATCTGATCGCCCATCTCCCCGGCGACAACCGCATCCTCTGGGCCAACTCGATCGGCCTGCGCCGCCCCCGGCCCACCCTGTCCGACCTCGGCCGCGCCTGGCGCAAACTCCTTGCCGCCTTCCGCCCCAAACCGGCCCGCGCCGCCACCCCTGCCCCCTTCCCGGTGATCCAGCCGCTGGTCCTACCCATGGCCACCAGCCGCCTCGGCCGCGCCCTCAACCGCCACCTGCTCGCCCGCAAAGTCGGCGCCGCCGCCCGCGCCGCCGGGCTGCACAAGCCCGTCCTCTGGATTTCCCTCCCCTCGGCCATCGATGCCGTCGGCGCCCTCGGCGAGTCCGCCGTCGTCTACTATGCCGGCGATGATTTCGGCGCCCTCGCCGGTGTCGACCACGCCGCCTGCCTGGCGATGGAGGTCGAGCTTGCCGCCCGCGCCGACCTCGTCCTGGCCGCCAGCCCGACCATCGCCGCCCGCTTCCCCGCCGCCAAGACCCATGTCCTGCCGCACGGCGTCGATCTCGACCTGTTCAGCACCCCGGCGCCCCGCCCGGCCGACCTGCCCGACGGCAAGGTCGCCGGCTACTACGGCACGCTGGCGTCCTGGCTCGACTACCCCCTGATTGCCGCCACCGCCCGGCTGTTGCCGGAGTGGCGCTTCATCTTCATCGGACCGATCGGCTCCGACGTCGCGCCCACCGATCTCGCGCTGCTGCGCGCCGAGCCCAATATCGCACTGCTCGGCCCCCGCCCCCACGCCGCGTTGCCGGGCTACAGCCGCAACTGGAGCGCCGGGCTCATCCCGTTCCGCGACAACGCCCAGATCCGCGCCAGCAACCCCCTGAAACTGCGTGAATATCTCGCCGCCGGCCGTCCCGTCGTGGCGACTCCCTTCCCGGCCCTGCTCCCCTATGCCGAGCACATCGCCGTCGAGACCACCGCCGCCGGCTTCGCCCGCGCCCTCGAAGCCAGCCTCTCCGACACCAACACCACCGCCCGCCAATCCCGCGTCGCCGCCGAAAGCTGGGCCGCCCGCGCCGCCACGGCCGCATCCCTAATCGCCGCCGTTGTCCCATGAAACTTCTTCTTCTGGCGCTGCTCCTCCTGCTGCCCGGCACGGCGCGGGCCGATGCGAGGCTGTCCGTCGACACGGCGCCCCCGCTGGCCGAACTCATCGTCAGCGGCCGCAACACCGCCGGCGCCTCCCGCCCGCTCACCATCCGCATCGACGACCGCCCTGCCCCCGCCTATGTCGAACGGGTCAACGAGGAGCGCCTCCTCCCCCCCGGGCCCTTCACCCTGCGGCTGCGCCTCGCCGGCCTGCGCACCCCGCGCGGCAGGCCGCTCGCTGACGCCCCGCTCAAAGTCATCGCCTTCGCCCCCGATGGCGGGATCGACGTCGATCCCCTGCGCCTCGACGCCCCGCCTGCCCTGCCCGCGGGCGTGCGCGGCTGGTATTTCGGCCCCGCCTGGTCCCTCCCTCTCGCCGGCTTCGACTCCGTCCAACCCGGGGACCCGCGCGTCGGCGGCCAGCACGTCGCCGCCGTCAACCGGGCCGGCGGCGATCCCGTCCTGGCACACAGCATGCGCCTGGAGCGCTTCGCCGCCATCCTCCCCCCGGGCCTCTGGCACATCGCCCTTTGGACCGAGGACCCCGGCGAATGGGAGACCCTGCCCCCGGTCCTGGAGCGCCGGGTCCGGATCAACGGGGTTGATGTCTCCGTCACCCGCCGCTCCTATGACGAGTGGGTCGCGCAACGCTATCTCGCCGGCCGGGACCGCGAGGCCGACCCTGCCGCCCCGCCCTTCGCCGCAATCGGCGCCCCCCGCGGCGGCCGCATCGCGGCCGATGTCACCATCCCGGCCGACGGCCGGCTCACCCTCGAACTCGCCGGCTTCCCGGCCGCGGCTCTCAACCTGGTGGCCATCACCGCCACCACCGGCAACGATGGCGTCGCCCCCCTCGAAGCCCTGCGCGCCGCACGGTTCGCCGAAAACTGGCCGGTTCTCACCCCCCCCCCGCCGCCGCCCGGCGTCGCCGCGGCCACGCTGACCGCCCCCGCCCCCGCCACCATCGCGCCGGACGGCATTGCCATCCTGCGCCTCGCCGCCGCCGTCCCCGCCATCCCCGCCACGGCCGTCGGCAGCATCGAATGGGACGGTCCCGCCTTGCCTGCCCGGCTGCTCTGGGGCCAGTGGCGCTGGCGCCGTCCGGGTGCGAACGGCACCGGCCTGATATTCTCCGCCAACCATCTCCGCGCCGATACCGCCGCCATCCCGCTGCGCCCCGACCTGCCGCGCCCACTGGTCCTGATCGCGCAAGGCGGCGCGCCCGGCCTGCATCGGGGCCATGTCGCGCTGCGCTGGAACGGCGGTTCGGCCAGCGCCCCGTTCGAGATCGAGGTGCTGCAAGCCGCCCGCCCGCGCCCGACGGCCAGGGTCGGCGCCTTCCTCGATTTCGCCCCCCAGTTCCTCACCGATCCGGCCTGGGACAAGGCCCCGGCGCGCGGCCGGGCCCGGGCCCAGGCAAAATGCGACATGGCCACGCTGGCGTGGCTCGGGCTGGCCAACCCGATGCCGCCGCTGGGACGGCTGGACGACGATCTCGATGGCGTGCTCGCCGATATCGCCGCCGCGGCGCCCTATGGCGGGCCGCTGATCGCCTATGCCCCGCTGCGTGCCCTCGGCGCCGCCGACGCGGCGCCCACCATCGCCCGCGCCGAAGCCGCGATCGCCGCCGCCGGACTGCCGCCGGTCATCTGGAGTGCGGCCGACGAGCCCGCCTACAACGGCACGCTCGGCCAGGCCGCCGAGATCGCCGGTCTCATCCACAAGGCGAGCCCGCGCGCGCGCCTGGCCGGGCATTTCAACACCCCGAAGGACGCCGCCCTGCTGCCCCAGCTCGGCCTCGCCACCGTCAATCCCGGCTACGGCGCCGACGCGGCCGACATCGCGGCGCTGCGCCGGGCCAACGTGATCCCCTATCTCTACAACATGCCGCTGCCCCGCCTCGCCGCCGGCGCCTATCTCTGGCGCTCCGGCGCTGACGGCTTCGTGCAATGGCACGCCCGCATGCCCACCGCCGACCCCTTCGACCCGACCGACGGGCGCGAAGGCGACGTGCAATTCCTCTGGCCGACGCCCGGCCTCTGCGCCGCACCCGATCTCGACGCCGATCTGCTCGATCTCGTGGAGGGCGCCGAGGACCTGCGCTGGTTCGCCTGGCTCGATGCCGCGGCCCCGCGTCACCCCGCGGCCGCGGCTCTGCGCCGACGCCTGTGGAACACGGTCCCGGCCAATTGGGCCGCCGCGGCTCGGAATGCAGCCGACGCAACGCTGTGGCGGCGGGATATTCTGGACTTGGCACGATTATTGAAGGATTAAAGCATGATGACCGAGGGTTGAAGCACCGCAGGTCTGAATCATGCGATCAAACAAAGCGGTAGCGCGGGATCGCCGCTTCTATCAGCGGTCATCCCGCTCTAAGCTGCGCGACACGCATCCGGAGTCATCGCCATGCGTCGGGCCTTGCCGCTGTGCCTCCTCCTTGCCGCCTGCTCTCAGGATCCGGTGCGCTACATCCCGGAGACCGAGCGCATGGTTTCGGCCGCCGACGGCACCCGCCCGATCTCGGTGGAGGCCATGCTCGCACGCGCCCGCAGCACCAGCCCCCCCCCTCCGGCGGCACCGTGCCCGGCCGCCTGCTGGTCCGCTTCGAAGCCGATGCCGTCAGCCCCAACCCGAGCCAGCGCGCCGAACTGCGCCAGTTCGCCCAGGCCTCGCCCGGCACCGCGCGGCGCTTCTGGGTGACCAGCCGGCCCGGCAGCTTCGAGGATACCGGCACTCCCGTCCTCGGCCAGCGCCGCGCGGTCGCGGTGGCGCGCGAGCTGTCGAGCGTCAGCCCCGATGTCGAACTGCGCTTCGACCCGGCCTTGCCGCCCGGCGTGGTCGTCGTCACCCAGGAGGCCCGGCCGTGAACGAGGCACTGCGCATGTCCGTCGCCGCGCCCGCGCCGACCCCGCCCGAAAGCCCACCCATCGTCGAGATGCTGCAGGTCATTCTCACCGCCGCCTGGCGCCGGCGCTACGTCGTCTTCCTGCCCACCCTGCTGCTGCCCCTCCTCGGCTACGGCGTCGGCCAGTTCGCGCCCAGCACCTACGAAACCAAGATGACCATCCTGATCCAGGAACCGGGCAAGCTGAACCCCTTCCTGGAAGACCTCGCGATCAAGACCAACCTCAAGGACCGCATGGCGGCGCTGACCGCGCTGCTCACCAGCCGCTACGTGATGCAGGCGGTCGCCGAGGATATGCACATGATCGCCCCGGGCGCGGCCCAGCCCGCGGTCGACCGCGTGGTCTCCGAGCTCGCCTCGGCGGTCTCGGTGCAATTGATCGGTCAGGAACTTGTCGAGCTGCGCTTCCGTGCGCCGTCGCCCGTCGGCATCGACAAGGCGCTCCTGCATATCGGCGAACGCTTCATGGAACGCGTCGCCGCCCCCGAGGACAGCTCGATGCGGGGCTCCGTGACCTTCCTCGAGAGCGAACTCAGCGGCATGACCAGGCGTCTCGAGGCCGCCGAGGCCGATGTCGCGCAATACCGCGCCCAGCATGCCCAGTCGCTGCCGGAGCAGCGCGGCGCCAACCTGCAGCGCCTCGCCATGCTGCGCGAGCAGCTCGCCGAGCGCGAAACCCGTCTCGCCGGCGCCGCCAGCGAATTCGCCGAAACCCGCTCCCGCCTGGCCCGCACCGATCCGGTGATCGGCCGTCTGGAACAGGATATCGTCGCCACCCGCGGCGACCTCGCGCTCCTGCGCAGCCGCTACACCGATGACCATTCCAAGGTCCAGGCCGCCCAGCGCCGGCTCGACCGCCTGGAGGAGGAGCGCGCCGCCCTCCTCAAGGCCGGCACCGAGCTCACCGCCGCCGACGTCGACCGGATGTGGAACCTCGCCGCCGTCGCCAAAAAGGAGGGTGAAGGCGCCCAGCCCCTCCTGGTCTCCCAGGTCGCCACCCTGGAGGCCGCGCGCACGCGGCTCGAACAGGTCAAGAGCGAACTCGCCAACCTGCAGAAAAGCGTCGCCGAGCTCGGCGCCGCGCTGGAGGAGTCGGGCGAGGTCGAACGCGAGCTCGGCAAGCGCCAGCGCGCGGTGGCCGAAACCCAGGACCTCGTGCAGTCCCTGCGCAAGCGCTTCGAGATGGCCAAGGTCACCGGCGAACTCTCGCGCTTCCAGGCCCCCGAACGCATCAAGGTGATCGACCGGCCCGCGGTGCCGTCCCGGCCGATGAAGCCGCTGGCCCTGCTGTTCGCCCTCGGCGGCTTCGGCGGCGGCCTCGGCCTCGGCATCGGCCTCGCCGTGCTGCTGGAACTGTCCGACACCTCGATCCGCCGCATCCGCCAGATGGAGGCGCTGACCGGCCTGAAAGTCCTCGCCCGCATCGCTCCGCTCGGGCCGAGCCACCGAAGGGGGTAGCCCGGCCGGCGAGGGATGGCGGCGAACCACCGCCGCCGCGCCATGGCACGCATCCTGCGCGGCCAGGCAGCGTGTGATGAGGAGACCGACGATGGCACGGCCGATTGTCCATGTGGTGCAGCATCTCGTCCCCGGGGGACTGGAGGTGATGGTGCTCGAACTCGCCCGGGCGCAGGCGCGTCACCATCCGGTGCTCGTGGTGAGCCTGGAGGGCGAGCGCGCCGCGGCCGAGGCGCATTGGCCGCGGCTGGCGCGCGAGGCCACGCGGATCGTCTATCTCGGCAAGCACCCCGGGATCGACCCCGGCGTGGTCTGGCGCCTGGCCCGGCTGTTGCGGGCCGAACGGGCGCTGGCGATCCACACCCACCACATCGGGCCGCTGCTCTATGCCGGCATGGCGGCCCGGCTGTGTGGCGGATTGCGACATGTCCATACCGAGCACGACGCGTGGCATTTGCAGAATGCGAAACGGCGGCGGCTGGCGCAGCTTGCAATGTGGATCGCCCGCCCGGTCCTGGTCGCGGACGCCCCGCATGTCGCGGACGCCGTGGTCGCCGCCCTCGGCGGGCAGCGCCCGCTGGTGGTGCTGAACGGGGTCGATGTCGCGCATTTCGCGCCCGGCGATCGCGCCGCCGCGCGCGCGGCGCTCGGGCTGCCGGCGGCGGCACAGGTGATCGCGATCGCCGCCCGGCTGGAGCGGGTCAAGGGCGTCGACGTCGCGCTGCGCGCCCTGGCTGCTGTGCCCAACGCCCTGCTCGCGATCGGCGGGTCCGGCAGCGAACGCGAAAATCTTCAAGCCTTATCAAAGGACTTGGGGCTACAGGAGCGTGTCGTCTGGCTCGGCCATGTCGACGATACGGCCCTGCTCTACCAGGCCGCCGATGTGGTCTGCCTGCCCTCGCGGGCCGAAGGATTGCCGCTGGCGCTGCTGGAGGCGCAGGCCTGCGGACGCAGCGTGGTGGCCAGCCTTGTGGGTGGCGTGCCCGGCGGGATCGACCCGGCGACCGGCATCCTGGTGGCACCGGAGGACCCCGACGCCCTGGCCCTCGGGTTGCGCGAAGCTCTGGCACGGGGGTTGCACCTACCCCCTTGCAAGGCCGCCGAAGGGCCGGGCTCTGGCAATCCGCGAGACTTCGTGATGCGGACGGCGAGCCTGGACAGCATGGAGGCGGCCTACACGAACCTGCTGCTGGGAGCCTCGCCATGGACACCTTCATCACCAACGCCACCGCCGCCGTAACCCTGGGCTCCCTGGCGCTGAACGTATGGCACCATGCGGCTTGGCCGGTCGCGCTGAAGCTCCTCTCCCGCCGCGCCGCCGCCACCCCGGCCCCGATCGACGCCGCAGCCGCGCCGAGCGTCACCATCGTGATGCCGGCCTACAACGAAGCCGGCCACATCGCGGCCAAGCTGCGCAACCTCGCCGCGCTCGACTATCCCCGCGACCGCTTCGAGATCGTCATCGCCTGCGACGGCTGCTCCGACGACACCGCCGAGATCGCGCGCGCCACCCTCGCCGAGCCGGCCTGCGCCGGCCTGCAGGCCCGCGTGGTCGAGCACACCCGCAACCGCGGCAAGGTCGCGGTGCTGAACGGCACCATCGCCATGATCACCACCGAGGTCGTCGCGCTGACCGACGTCTCGGCCGTGCTGCCGGCCGACGCGCTGCTGAAGGCCGCCGCCCATTTCGCCGATCCCAGCCTCGGCGCGGTCGGCGGCACCTAAATCATCGAGCGTCCCGGCTCGGCCGGCGAGGCCAAGTATTGGCAGTACCAGATCGCGGTGAAGCAGGGCGAGGCCGCCCTCGGCGCGCCGATGGGCCTCCACGGCGCCTTCTACTGCCTCCGCCGCGCCGCCTGGAAGCCGCTGCCGGCCGACACCATCAACGACGACTTCATCATGCCGCTGGAGATTTTCGGCCGCGGCTGGCGCGTCGCCTACGACACTACGATCGCCGCCGTCGAGCTCGAAATCGCCGACGAGGCGATGGACGCCCGCCGCCGCCGCCGCATCGCCGCCGGCAACGCCCAGCAGGTCGCCCGCCTGTCCTGGCTGCTGAACCCGCGCTTCGCCGGTGTCGCGCTGGCCTTCGCCTCGGGCAAGGCCCTGCGCGTCGCCGCCCCCTTCCTGATCGCGCTCGGACTGCTCGGCAGCATGGCGCTGGCCGCAACCTCGCCCTTCTTCGCCCTGCTCGCGGCGCTGCAACTCGCCGGGCTCGGCGGCGCGGTCGCCGGCATGATCCTCGGCGCCGCCGCCCCGCGCATCCTCGCGGTCGGCCGCTACATCCTCTCCGGCCACCTCGCCAGCGCCCAGGGCGTGCTGCGCTACTGCGCCGGCGGCCACCGCGCCCCGTGGCGCCGGGCGGTCGCTTCCTGAACGCTTCCTCGCCCGCCACCCCGGTCATGGTCTAGGATGCGGGGATGACCCCCCGCATCCTCACCCTGACGCTCAATCCGACCATCGACACCGCCTTCGAGGCCAACCAGATCGAGCCCTTCCACAAGACCCGAACCTTCAACGAAACCCATGATCCCGGCGGCGGCGGCGTCAACGTCTCCCGCGTGCTGCATGAATGCGACGCCGACACCTGCGCCGTCGTGCTGGCCGGCGGCGTCACCGGGGCGTTCCTGGTCGAACTGCTCAACGGCTACGCCATCCCCTGCCGCCCCATCCCGATCGCCGGCACCACCCGCATCTCGACCACGGTGCATGACCGCTCCAGCGGCAACGAATACCGCTTCGTGCCCGAAGGCCCGGTGGTCAGCGAAGCCGAACTCGCCACCGCCCTCGCCGCGCTCGACAGCGAACCCGGCGACTGGATCGTGCTCTCCGGCAGCCTGCCGCGCGGCCTCGCCGTCGACACCTACGCCCGCATCGCCGAGCGCGAGGCCGCGCGCGGGCGCCATGTCGTTCTCGATACCTCCGGCGACGCGCTCTCCGCCGCCCTCGGCCACGGCCTCGCCTTGATCAAGCCGAGCGAGCGCGAACTCGCCCACCTCGCCGGCGACCGGCCACCGGCCGAAGTGGCAGCCGAACTGGTGCGCTCCGGCGCGGCCGAACGGGTCGCCGTCACCCTCGGGGCCAACGGCGCGTTGATCGCCACCGCGGCGGGCGTGATCCAGCGCCCCGCGATCCCGGTCACCGCCCGCGGCACGGTCGGCGCCGGCGACAGTTTCCTCGCCGCCATGACGCTCGCGCTGGCCACCGGCAGCGACGCCGGGGACGCCCTGCTCTGGGGCCTCGCCGCCGGCGCCGCCGCCGTCAGCCAGACCGGCACCGCCCATCCCTCCCGCACCGACGTCGCCGCGCTCTACCGCCGCGCCCGCGAGGCGGCCTCATAACAACTGCGCTGAATACTGATACCAACCCGCGCAAAGGCTGACTCTTGCAGCTTTTGCGCGGGTTGGTATGAGCTTCCCAGATCGCAGGCGAGGAACGGAAGGAAGGAAGCGTTTCTTTTTTTGAAAAAAAAGAAACAAAAAAACTTCACCCCAGGCTTCCCCGCGGATGGAATGAAATACTCCAAAGGATAAAAGTTTTTTGCTTCTTTTTTTCAAAAAAGAAGCGCTTCCCCGCCCAACCAAGCAAGTATCATTCCTCCCCGAACCTGGTCTCAGGCGTTCGCCAGCACCGCCACGCAGATGCGATCGAGGTCGGCCTCGCTCAGGTCGGGATGGATCGGCAGCGCCATGATCCGGGTCGCCAGGTCCTCGCTCACCGGCAGCGCCGTGCCGTCGTGATGCGCCTGATAGGCGGGCTGGTGGTGCAGCGGCTTGGGATAATAGATCGCCGACGGCACCCCTTCCGCCTTGAGCGCCGCCTGCAGCCGGGTCCGCGCCTCGGCGCTGCGGGTCAGGATCGAATACACCGCCCACGCGCTGGTGCTGTCCGGCACCCGCGCCGGGGTGGTGACGGCGTTGCCGAGCCGCCGGTCATAGGTCGTGGCGATGCGCTCGCGCAGCCCCAGCTCCTCCTCGAACACCGTCAGCTTGCTCAGCAGCACCGCGGCCTGGAACGTGTCCATCCGCCCGTTCATCCCGGTCCGCAGCACCTCGTAGCGCGTCGGCCCCTCGCCATGGGTGCGCAGGCTGCGATACAGCTCGGCCCGCGCCGCCGACTCGGTGAACAGCGCGCCGCCATCGCCATAGGCGCCCAGCGACTTGGACGGAAAGAAACTCGCCATCGTCGCATCGGCCTGGCTGCCCAGCCGCCGTCCGTGCTGGCTGGCGCCGAAGCTCTGGGCACAATCGTCGATCGTGAACAGCCCCTCGCGCTTGGCAATGGCCGACAAGGCCGGCCAGTCCGCGGGCTGCCCGAACAAATCGACCGCCACCAGCATGCGCGGCCGCAGCCGCCCCGCCGCGCGAACCTGGACGATCCGGGCCTCCAGATGCGCCGGGTCGATCTGGAAGGTGCGCGGATCGACATCGACGAACACCGGCGTCGCCCCCAGCACCAGCGGCACCTCCGCCGTCGCGGTATAGGTGAACGCCGGCAGGAACACCGCGTCGCCGCGCCCGATCCCCTCGGCCATCATCGCGATCTGCAACGCGTCCGTGCCCGAGGAGATCGTCACGCAATGGCTGGCACCGCAGAACGCGGCCAGTTTGTCCTCAAGCTCCGCCACTTCCGGGCCGAGGATGAACTGGCAATGCGCCAGCACCCGGTCGAGCCGGGCGCGCAGGTCGCCGGCGATGCGGGCCTGCTGGGCCTTGAGGTCGATGAACGGGATCGGGGGGAGGTCGGTCATAAGCAAGGTCCTTCAGGCGCGGGCGGAGCGATCGCTGCCGTCGGCGTTATGCGCGAATTCGGGCACCAATCGGGCAAGCTGGGCCAGCGCGAGCCGCGTCTGCCCGGCATGACAGGCGGCGGCAAGCTCGTCCAGCGCGCGCCCGACGATGGCGGGGTCCGAGGTGCGCGGGGTGGCCATCAGCAGGCCGGGATGGGGAGTCGGGATCGGCGGCTCCTGGCCATGGAAAATCTCCTCGAACAGCTTCTCGCCCGGCCGCAGCCCGGTGAAGCTGATGGCGATGTCGATCTCCGGGCGCAGCCCGGCCAGCCGGATCATCTGGCGCGCAAGCTCGACGATCTTCACCGGCTCGCCCATGTCGAGCACGAAGATGCCGCCCTGCGCCGCCATGCCGGCGTCGGAGGTGCCCACCACCGAGGCCTGCAACACCAGCCCGACCGC
Source organism: uncultured Rhodospirillales bacterium (assembly GCA_903928895.1). Classification (GTDB taxonomy): domain Bacteria; phylum Pseudomonadota; class Alphaproteobacteria; order Acetobacterales; family Acetobacteraceae; genus CAIYPH01. The sequence goes on from CAIYSR010000043.1 coordinate 25,862, forward strand.
CTCGCGCACCGTCATGAAATAGCGCACCATGTCCGGATGCGTCACCGTCAAAGGCCCGCCGCGGGCCAACTGGCGCTGGAACAGCGGCACCACCGAACCGGTGCTGCCCAGCACATTGCCGAACCGCACGGTCAGGCAGCGCATCCCGCCCGACGCCCCGGCTGCCCCCCGGGCCGCGATGTCCACCGCCTGGCAATACATCTCCGCCAGCCGCTTGGAGGCCCCCATCACCGAGGACGGGTTGACCGCCTTGTCCGTCGAAATCACCACCATCGCCCGCGCCCCGGCGCTGCGCGCGGCATCGGCCACCACCCGTGTGCCGATGGCATTGGTCAGCAGTCCCTCCAGCGGATTGGCCTCGACGATCGGCACATGCTTGAGGGCGGCGGCGTGAAACACCAACTCGGGCCGCAGCTCGCCCATCATGGCGCGGATGCGGGCCTCGTCGCGCACATCGGCGATCACCGCGCGGCGCGCGATGGCAGGGTGCAGTTCGGCCAGTTCGAGGTCGATCTGCCACAGCGCGAATTCGCCGTTGTCGAGCAGGATCAGCAGCTCTGGGCCGAGGGCCGCCACCTGGCGCGCCAGTTCGGAGCCGATCGAGCCGCCCGCGCCGGTCACCAGCACGCGCCTGCCCTGGATCAGCCGCGCCATCCCGGCCCGGTCGAGCGGCACCTGCGGGCGGTTCAGCAGGTCCTCGATCGCCACCGGCTTGAGCTCGACCGTTCCCCGCCCGGCCGCGGGATCGAGCGCGGTCGGCCGCGGCGCGCGGAACACCCGCAGCCCCTCGCGATCCGCCGCCGCCATCAGGGCCGACAGCGTGGCCCCGTCGATGTCGGCCTCCGTCACCACCAGCGAGGCGGGCAGCCGGTCCTCGGTGCGCAGCCGGGCGAGCACGGCGGCGGCTTCGTCGATCCCGCCCAGAATGGGATGGCCATGGATGCGCCGTCCGGTCTGGCTGCGGCCCAGCGACAACAGCCCGGCGACCAGAAACGGCGCCGCCCGGTCGGCGGCCAGGGCGCGGAGAAACAGATCGGCCCCCTCGCCGGCGCCGATCAGCAGGATCGACTGTGCCGGCACGCCGTCGCGAAGCGGATTCTCCTGCATCAGCCGGTAGGCGATGCGGGGCAGGCTGAGCAGCACCATCAGCAGCAGCGCATGGATGGCCGGAAACGCCAGCGTCACCGGCAACACCCCGGCCTCGTGCAGCACCACCGGGAACAGCGCCGCCGCCGCGATGGAGGCGGCGGCCACTCCAAGCAGGTCCGACACCCCGGCGAAGCGCCAGTACTGGACCGAGAGACGGAACGGGATGCCGGCCAGCAGCAGCGCCGCCGCCCCCCAGGGAATCGCCCACAGCGGCTGAAACGGATCGGCCTCGGGCGCCGCCAGGAACTGCGCCAGCGGCACGGCAAGCCCCGCCAGCAGCCCGTCCAGGCCGGCGTTGAGAACGATTCGTCGCAAGGCGCGCGGGTTGGCCATCGACGCCGCTATACTCCCCTCGACGCTCCGGGGTAAGCAGGCGCCATGACACTCCTCGCTTTCCTGCGCCACATGATGTTCTGCGCCGGTCTCGCCCTGGTCTCCGCCGTGACGGTGCGGGCGATGATCTCGGCCCGGGTGATGGACACCCCCAACGCCCGCAAGGCCCATGCCAACCCGACGCCGAAGGGCGGTGGCGTCGGCGTGGTGGTGGCCTTCATGCTCGGCATCGCGCTGCTCTACGGCACCGCCACCTTCTCGCGCATCGCCGACCCCTATTTCCGCGGCGTCATCCTCGCCGCCGGCGCCATCGCCGTGGTCAGCTTCATCGACGACATCCGCGACTGGCCCTTCGCCATCAAGCTCGCCGCCCAGGTGCTGGCCGCCCTGGCCGCGATCGGCAGCGGGCTGTGGATCAGCGTCTTCCACCTGCCCCTGCTCGGCACCGTCGATATCGGCTGGGTCGGCATCCCGCTCACCCTGGTCTGGCTGCTGTTCGCCACCAACGCGATGAACTTCATGGACGGGCTGAACGGCCTCGCCGCCGGCACCGCGCTGGTCGCCTGCCTGTTCCTCGCCGTCATCGCCGCGCAGCAGGGCGGCTGGTTCGTCTATTTCGCCGCCCTGCTGCTGGCCTCGGGCCTGGCCGGGTTCCTGCCGTTCAATTTTCCGCGTGCCCGCATCTTCATGGGCGACGTCGGCAGCCAGTTCTGCGGCTTCGTCCTCGCCGTCCTCGGCGTCGCCGCCGCCCGCTTCGGTGCCGTCGAGCAGAGCTTCCTGCTGGTCCCGATGCTGCTCTCCGGCGTGCTCTACGATGTCGCCTTCACCCTGGCGCGTCGCGCTTTCGCCGGGGACCGCCTGACCCAGGCGCATCGCGGCCACCTCTACCAGCTCGCCCATCGCGGCGGCATCGCGGCAAGCCGCGTGGCGCTGGTCCACTGGGGTTTCGCCGCCCTGGGCGGGCTGGTCGCGCTGGCCTTCGTCCAGGCGAGCGGCTGGGCCAAGCCGATCCTGGCGCTGTCCCTCGTGTTGCCGCAATTGGGCTGGACGTTGCTGGTTGTGCGCCGCGCCCGCAATGCCCAGATCGGGCGGTGGTGAGTTCAGGAGGAATACCGATGCGTCGTTTCGCGCTGGCTGGCTTGTTCTGCGTGGCCCTCATGTCCGCCGCTTCGGCCCAACCCAAGCCCCCCGCGCCCCCGGCGGGGGCGCAGAATTCATCGTTCAATCTGGTCAACCGCTCCAGCCAGGCGGTGCGCGAGTTGTTCGTCACCTCCGCCGGCAACGCCAACTGGGGCCAGAACCGGCTCGACGGCAAATCCGGCAATCCCACCACCATCGCCGCCGGGGGCAGTTTCGCGGTGCGCCGCAAGCTCGACACCAACTGCATTTTCGACCTCCGCGCGGTGTTCGCCGACGGCCGCGCCGAGGAGCGCAAGGCGGTCAACACCTGCGCCGTCGAGGATGTCGTGGTCGGCGCCGCGCCGGCCAGCAATGTGCCGGTGGCCGCCACCGGCAAGCCGGCGGACGATCCCTCGTTCAAGCTGTTCAACCGCTCCGCCCGCGCCATCACCGAGCTGCGCGCCAGTCCCTCCGGCGGTGGCGCCGTCGCCGCGGCCGAGAACCGCCTCGGCAGCGCGCCGCTGGCACCGGACAATTCGCGGCGCATCACCCTGCCGCGCGACGGCAACTGCATCTTCGAGCTGCGCGTCGTTTTCGCCGACGGCGCGGCCAAGGAGCGGCACAAGTTCAACCTCTGCAAGATCGCGGATCTCCCGGTTCCCTGATCCGATCGGCCCTTTCCCGGCGGGCCGGAGGCTCTATGATCGGTCCACAAGGATTCGAGGGAGAGCGTCCGTGATCGACCCGCCGGCCCGGTGCCGCGCATGACCGTCGCCAGTTCCGCGACCGGCCTGCGCGGGCGCAATTACGCCCGCCAGTACTGGCCCTTCCTGGTGCCGGCAGGCGTGGTGGTGTTCGCGGTGATCGTGTTTCCCTGGATCTTCACCCTCTACATGTCGACCATGGAATGGCATGTCGGCGGCAACATCACCTTCAACGGGCTGGCCAACTACAAGCGCCTGGTGAGCGACGAGCGCTTCCTCTGGTCGGTGGTGCGGACGCTCTATTTCACCGCGATGGCGGTGTTCTTCCCGGTCATCCTCGGTATCGCCGCCGCCGTCTGCTTCCACAAGGAATTCCCCCTGCGCGGCCTCGCCCGCACCATCTTCATCATGCCGATGATGGCCACCCCGGTCGCCATCGCCCTGGTCTGGACGATGATGTTCCATCCCCAGCTCGGCGTGCTCAACTACCTCCTCACCTCGGTCGGCCTGCCCGCCTCGCAATGGCAGTACGCCCCCGGCACCGTCATCCCGACGCTGGTGATGGTCGAGACCTGGCAATGGACGCCGCTGGTGATGCTGATCGTGCTCGGCGGCCTCGCCTCCCTGCCGATCGACCCCTACGAGGCCGCCCGCATCGATGGCGCCAGCCCGTGGGACTCGTTCCGCCACATCACCCTGCCGCTGGTCTGGCCGCACATCATGGTGGCGCTGGTGATCCGCACCATCGACGCGCTGAAATCGCTCGACATCATCTTCGTCATCTCCAACGGCGGACCGGGCACGGCGTCCGAGACCATGAACTATCTGCTCTACCTCGAAGCCTTCAGCTTCTACGATATCGGCTATGCCTCGGCCATCGTCGTCGTGTTTTTCGTCATCATCCTGCTGATCAGCATGCTGCTGTTCACCTCGCGGCGGCAGGCCTACTGACATGAGAGCCCATCAAATCCGCCGCCTGTTCGGCCGCATCGGCTTCGCGCTCTCGGTCTTCGCCCTGGTTTCGCCGGCGCTGCTGGTGTTCCTGTGGATGCTGAGCCTGTCGCTCAAGAACGAACTCGACAACACCGCCTATCCGCCGGTGTTCTGGCCCTCGAAGCTCTCGCTGCAGAACTTCGTCGACGTCTTCGAGAAGAACGATTTCGTCACATTGGACTGGACCGACTTCGACCTGTTCGGCCGTACCTGGTTCGCCTACCCGGCACTCGGCGGCTATCTCTACAACTCCGTCGTGGTCTCGTTCGGCGCCACCGGGCTGGCTCTGCTGTTCGGCGTGCCCGCCGGCTTCGGCATCGCCAAGTCCAAGGCCCACAACATGGCGGCGCTGATCATGATCGCGCGCGTCACGCCGGGGCTGTCCTACCTGGTGCCGCTGTTCCTGATGTTCCAATGGCTCGGCATGGTGGGCTCGCTGACCCCGCTGCTGATCACCCATCTCGTGATCACGGTGCCGATCGTGGTGTGGGTAATGATCGGCTTCTTCGAGGGGCTGCCGAACGAGTTGGAGGAGGCGGCCCTGGTCGACGGCGCCACCATCTGGCAGGCCTTCCGCCACATCGCCCTGCCGCTGGCGCGGCCCGGCATCGTCGTGGCGACGATCTTGGCGTTCATTTTCAGTTGGAACAACTTCATCTTCGGCGTCGTCCTCGCCGGGCGCGAAACCCGGACGCTGCCGGTCGCGGTCTACAACGTGCTGACCTTCGAGGAAGTCAGCTGGGGCCCGCTCGCCGCTGCCGCCTTGCTGGTGACGCTGCCGGTTCTGCTGTTGACGCTGCTGATGCAAAAAGAGATCGTGGCCGGCCTCACCGCGGGCGGCGTCAAGGGCGGCTGAGCAGGGTCTCGCCCTCAATATCGGAGATTTGCGTGGCCTTGTTCGCTGTTACCGGAGCCGCCGGCTTCATCGGCTCCCATCTGGTCGACGCCCTGCTCGCCGCTGGCCATGCCGTGCGCGGGCTCGATGATTTGTCGACCGGGCGGCGCGAGAACCTCGATCCGCGCTGCAAGCTGACCGTCGGCGACGTGGCCGATCCGGCCGCGGTGCGCGCGCTGCTCGACGGCGCCGCGGGGTGCTTCCACCTCGCCGCCATCGCCTCGGTCGCGCGCACCAACGAGGACTGGATGGGGGGAAACCGGGTCAATCTCGGCGGCACCATTCGCGTGCTGGAAGCGGCGCGCGACGCGGGACGTGTGCCCGTCGTCTATGCCTCCTCGGCGGCGGTCTATGGCGATCTCGGCGCGGCCGTTGCGCAGGAGGACCTGCTGCCCCGGCCGCGCTCGGCCTACGGGGCGGACAAGCTCGGCTCCGAACTGCACGCCGCCGCCGGCTGGCATGTCCACGGGGTGCCGAGTTTCGGGCTGCGCTTCTTCAACGTCTATGGTCCCCGCCAGGATCCACGTTCGCCCTATAGCGGCGTGATCTCGATTTTCGCCCGCCGCGTGGCCGACGGGCTCGGGATCGAGATCCATGGCGACGGGCAGCAGGTGCGCGATTTCATCCAGGTCTCCGACGTGGTGCGCCACCTGGTGGCAGCGATGCACCATGCCGGCGCCACGCCCGGCGCCGGGGTCGCCAATGTCTGCACCGGGACGGGGACCTCCGTGCTCGATCTCGCGAAGCTGCTCTACCGTATCGGCGGACGAACGCCGGAACTGAGCTTCGGACCGGCGCGGGCCGGCGATATCCGGGTCTCCGTCGGCGATCCGGCGCACGCCATCGCGACACTCGGCTGCGCCGCCGGGGTCACGCTGGAAGACGGACTCGCCGCGCTGGCCGCGGCCAACCGGCAGAACGCCTGATCAGTCGGCCGCGGCGCTGCGGTCGGCGTTCATCCGGGCGGAGACCACGGCGCCGAATTCCTCGAAGATGCGGCGCGAGACCGGGTCGGTCTCCCAGTCGTATTCCGGGTGCCACTGCACGCCCACGACGAAGCCGGGGAACATGCCGCGGACGGCCTCGACGGTGCCGTCGGGCGCCACCGCCTCGGCGACGAGGCCCGGCGCGAGACGGTCCATGCCCTGGTTGTGGAGCGAGTTCACGGGCAGGTCGAGCGTGCCGGCGATGCGGTGCAACCAGCCGCCGGCGGTGATGCGGACGTTGTGGGCCTTGCCGGTACGAACCCGCGCATTGGGCTGCATCGGCGTGGAGTGATCGATGCGATCGGGCAGGTCCTGCAGGCGCTGGTGCAGGGTGCCGCCGAGGGCGACGTTGAGTTCCTGCATGCCGCGGCAGATCGCCAGCAGCGGTACGCCGGCGGCAATGGCGGCGCGGATCAGCGGCAGGGTGACGCCATCGCGCTTGGGATCCTCGGGGGTCCCCTCGGCGTGGGGCGGGCCGTCGTAGAGCGCCGGCTGCACGTTGGAACGGCTGCCCGTGAGCATGATGCCGTCGAGCCGGGCGAGCAGGGTCTGGATGTCGGCTTTTTCGCCGTTGGCCGGGATCAGCACGGGGACACCGCCGACGACCTGGTCGGTGGCGCGGATATAGGTATCCGAGGCCGCATGGTTCGGCATGCCGACGATGCCGAAGAGTTTCACGCAGCAGGAAATGCCGATGAGCGGCTTCATCACGCCTCGCGGGGCTGGGGAGGTGTCAGTATTCGCTCAGATCGCGTCAAAATGAAGACAAACCTCCGCACCCCCGCATTGCATGCATTGCAATTGGGCAGGATGTGGCGGATCGGCCACAGGCGGTCATTCGTAGAGCGCCTTGAGCATGTCGGGCCGGAGCACGACGATGTGGCTGTCCACCAGATCGATGCTGCCGGCTTCGCGCCAGACGCGGAGCTGTTTGTTGATGCTTTCGCGGGTGCTGGCGACGAGGTTGCTGAGGTCGCGCTGGGAGAGTTTCATGCCGATGCGGGTGCCGCCGCCTTCGAGCGGCGTGCCGTAATCGGCGGCCAGCTTGACCAGCAGGCGGGCGAGGCGGGCGGGGAGGTCGAAGAGGGCGATTTCCTCGAGCGCCCCGGAGGTGCGGCGCAGGCGGTCGCACAGGACGACGAGCAGGCGCTCCATCAGCGATTCGTGGCGGAACAGGAAGGGCAGGAAGTCGCGGCGTTCGACCACGATCACGGTGGTGTCCTCGGCGGCAACGACGTCGGAGCTGCGCGGCTTGCCGTCGAGCACGGCGATTTCGCCGACGATTTCGCCGGGGCCGATCACGTTGAGGATGACCTCCTTGCCCTCGAGCGAGACGTTGATGGCGCGCAGGCGGCCGGCGAGGACGGCCATCATCGAGGTGCCAGGCTCGCCCTTGGAGAAGACCGTGCTGCCGCGAGGGAAGCGGCGCTCGACGGCGAAGGCGAGGATTTCGTCGATTTCCTCGGGGCGCATCGAGCGGAAGAAGGCGCTGCTGAGCAGGGCCTCGCGCTTGATGCTGGCATCGATGCGGGGCGCGCGCATGGTCTATCCCGCCGCGCGCTCGACGACGCGGCAGGCCGCCTCGATGGCGGCGATGAAGCGATTCTGGCCGCGCATGAGTTCGACGCCGGCGACGCGACGGAGGTGGGGGTCCGTCATGTCGGCGAGATCGGCGGCGACGGCCAGGGTGGGGAGCGGCTGCACGGTGAAGGCCGGGTCGTGCCGGAAGCGGGGCTGGTTGGTGTAGTTGATCGGCACCAGGATGCGGGCGAGTTCGTGGATCGCGGTGTTGCGGGCGGGGATGGGGGCGGAGTCGAGTTTGGCCAGGGCCGATTTCAGGCGGGTGACGGCGGCGCGGCTGGGGGAGAGGTCGGCCAGCGCGCCGGCGGCTTTCTGGTAGGTGTCGATGGTGGTCAGGAATTCGTCGGCGGTGACGGACCAGTCGAAGGGGAGGATTTCGGCGTTGACGACGCGAAGGGTGGAGAGGAGGTAGATCTTCATGTCGGTCAGCAGGTTCTGCGGATCGGCGATCTCCAGCGTGTCGTTCTCGGTGTGCCAGGCGATGTTGGCGCCGCAGCCGGAGACGTCATAGTAGCCTTTTTCGTGGCGCAGGGCCTCGGGCATGGTCGAGGACAGCATGAAGAAGCTGGGCAGGCCGATATTGTTGAAGCTGTAGTCGCCGGCCTGGGGCGGGCGCATGGTGGCGATGACGGCGTCGGGGACGATGTCGCGGATGGCGTCGGCGGCGAGGTGGGCGCTTTCGGAGAAGGCGCGGGTGTCGTGGTAGCTGGTGGCCCAGCGGCAGCCGGGGCTGTCGCAGTTGATTTGCGCGATGCAGTTGCGATCGAGATCGAGGGCGAAGGCGTCGGTGAACCAGGTGGAGCCGGCGTAGCGGCCGGTGGAGTGGCCGGGCCACCAGGCGATTTTGACCGAGCGTTTCAGGCTTTTGCGGTTTTTCCAGAAGACGCGGGCCAGTTCCATCAGCGTGGCGTCGCCGGTGGCGTTGTCGCCGACGCCGACTTCCCATGAGTCGTAGTGGCCGTGGACGAGGGCGAATTTCTCGGGCTCGTCGGTGCCCTGGATGGTGACGACCGGGACTTTCTGGACGAACCAGCCTTCGAGCAGGTCGGTTTTGATGGTGCATTCGCCGCCGGCGGCGGCCAGCGCGATGAGTTTCTGGCCGTTGGGGTTGTTGACGGCGATGACGGGGATTTTCGGTTTGCGGCCCATGTCCTGCAGGTCGGGGCTGCCCCAGATCGTGGTGCAGGTGCCCCAGTGGATGTCGATGCCGGGGTTGACGGCGATGAGGCCGATGCCGCCCCATTCCTCGATCAGCGAGGTCAGCGCCGGGTTGCCGAAGCCCTGCATGACGACGATTTTGCCACCGACCAGTTTCTTGACCTCCTCGACCGAGGCGATGGAGCCGCCGAAGAGGGTCTTGATGTCGCGGTTGTAGCTGCGCAGGGCCTTCGGATTGGCTTTGAGGCTGACGAGCTTGCCGGTGACGCCGTGGGGCGAGGGGAGCGAGGAGGAGGGCGGCTTGGCGCGGTATTCGACGTTTTCGGCCGTCACCGAGGCGGATAGCGGGATGGAGAGGTAGATTTCGGGGGCGTGGACATCGACGGGGACGCCGGCTTCGCGCAGGCGGGCGGCGATGACATCGGCGGCCTTGTTGACGTCGTCCGGCATCCAGCGGTGCATCGTGGCGAAGGTTTCGACCAGGGCCCAGGGGAGGTCGAGGGTGACATCGTCGAGCAGGCGCTGTTCGGCGGCGGTGATGGTCATGGTATTTCCCCTCGGAGTCGGCGGCGGGGATGGCACCATTGTTGGGGGCGGGTGGCAAGGCTGGTGTTGGGGGGGATTCCGTTGTTGTTTCGTATATGGAATAATTTAGGCGTGCGTGGGCGGCTCGGGTTAGCGGGCTTTTGAAAAGATGGGGTGGTTGGGGGTGAGGCGTGTCCCGCCCAAACCGTCATCCTTGCGCGCAGCATCACCCCACCCTCGGTCTGGTTCGGAGCCCGAGCCCGCAAGCGGGCGAGGGAGAAATGGACTTTTGGCGGGTTTGGGGTTCGGGGGTGGGGGGTCGCCGGGCATTTGGATGCCGAGGGATTTGGCGAGGGGGCGGAGGATGCTGGCGGCGCGGGGGACTTCGGTGAGGAAGGCGACGCATTCGGGGGTAGCGAGGAAGTGCTGGAGCTGGCTCGCGTGGCCGCGAAAATTGTAGTGGTCGACGTTGCGGATGAGCCAGGCTCGGCCGGTGGGGAGGCGGGGGTTGGATCGGGTTCGGGCGGGGCGTGGCGCGCGCTGGCGCTGCCTGGGCAGGGTGCTGTTGCGCCAGTGGGTGACGAGTTTTTCGAAGCGCTGGATGGTGCGGTTGAGGTGGAAGTAGATGCGCGCGAGGAAGGCGTCGCGGTGGGGTTCTTTGCGCGCGACGATGCCGATGACGGCCAGGAGGCCTTTGAGGATGGTTCGGAAGGGGGTGGCGAGATCGGTCATATGAGTTTTATTTAATAACTAACCCATGGTCGTGTCAAGGGAAAATCGGGGCGATCGGGATGGCATCGGCGGCCGATCTGCTGCACCATCCCTCATCCTCCTGGCCGGCACCGGATCATGGCCCGTTTTCATATCTGCCAGATCGAAATCAACCCGGATTTCGCGGCCTACGACGAGACCGTCGCGGCCCTCGCCGGGGCCCTGGCCGATCTCGGCCATGACTGCACGATCGGCACGAACCTGGTCGCCGCCGGCGCCGTCAACATTCTCGCCGGGGCGACAGTTTTCGCCGCCCGCCACCATGCTTTGAGCGAACGGCTCGGCGCCCGGCCGTACATCGTCTATCAGCTTGAGCAGCTCCACGCCGAGCACGGTCTGCTGCCCGCGTTTCCCGAATACCGCCGCCTGCTCGAAGGCGCCGCGGCGATCTGGGACTATGCGCCCAGCAGCACCGGCTATCTGCGGGCCGCCGGGTTCGCCAACATCCATCACGTTCCGCCGGGCCACCACGGCAGCCTGGAGACCGTCCGCCCTGCGCTCGGGCGCGATTTCGATGTCCTGTTCTTCGGCTCGCCCCATCCCAGGCGAGAGCGCATCGTCGCCGCCATCCGGGCCGAGGGCATTCAGGTGCTGGCGTTGCAGCATGCGTTCGGCCGGCTGCGCGACCGGCTCATCGCCCGCGCCCGCGTTGTGCTCAACATGCACGCCTGGGACGATCTCGCGATCCTGGAGACCGTCCGCCTCTCCCACCTCGTCGCCAACCGCGCCTTCGTCGTCTCGGAAAGCGCCGATCACGACCCCTATGACGGCGGCGTCGCCTATGGCGGCGCCGAGGACCTGCCGGGCCTCTGCCGCGACTGGCTCGCCCGGCCGCAGGCCGCCCGCGACGCCATGGCCGAACGTGCCTACGAGGCCCTGCGCCGCGTCCCGCTCGCCGCGAGCCTTGCCGCAGCCATCGCCGCTACCCCGGTTGCCGCCCTTGTCGCGCCCTCATCGCTCGTCCCCGACTTCACCCCCGAACCCGCCTACGCCGCGCTGCTGCGCCTGATCCCGGCTGACGCGAGCGCCATTCTCGACATCGGCTGTGCCTGGGGCGGCCTCGGCGCCCGGCTCAAAGCGCGCCAACCCTGCCACGTCACCGGGCTCGAAGCGCACCCCCAGGCCGCCGCCCATGCGGCAAGCCTGCTCGACCGCGTGATCGAGGCGCCGTTCGCACCGCTGCCGGCGGACCTGGCGGAGGCGGGCTTCGACTGCATCCTGCTGATTGAGACGCTTGAATATGTGGCCGATCTCGAAGCCTTGCTGCGCGATGTCGAAACCCGGCTGGCGGCCGGGGGCAGCCTGATCGTGCGGGTCCATAATCTCGGGTATTGGCGGGTGATCGAGGGGCTCGCAGCCGGGGCCTGGGATGGCGCAAGGCATGGCCGCCTGGGCCAGACAAGACTGCGTTTTTTCACCTGGTCGTCGCTGGTTCAGGCGCTCAACGCCGCCGGCTTCATCGTCACGGCGAGCGAAACGGCGCGCGGCGAGGCCCCGCCGCATGGCTTTGTCGGGCTCGCGCGCGGGCCGGGGAACACGCTGGACGCCGAGGCGTTTACGGTGGTGTGCCGGAGATTGTAGCCGCGCCCGGGGCGGATGGGCGACTTGGGTGTTGGCTGGGGGCGGCGAAGGGGGCAGGGCAATCGGGTGAACCTCCCGTTCTGTCCGGCGGCAATGGAAAGCAGCAAGCAAGGAAGAAGATTGACCACAGAGGCAAGGAGTCAGGGAGAAGCAAGCGGCGGGGTATGTCTTCTCCGGGCCTCCCTGCCTCCGTGGTCAATCTTCCTGCTTTCGTTGGGTCCATCGACGCTCGGACCACCCGAGAGGCGTGCGGACCGCAAGGAGTGTCCTTCACCCGATTGCCCTGGGGAACAGCGGGGTTTGCGTATGTCGGATGCTGCCGGCGGGTCGAAACGCCCCCCTCACCCCGACCTTGCTGCGCTTCGCAGTCCAAGCCCCCCTGTGAAGAACGGGTCGAGAGGGGGAATATTCGGCGATGCGCGCCAATGGGCCAAATGCGATCACCCTGGTTCAATGGGGTTTTTGCATCGACCGAATGAGAGTATTGTCGTGGCAATGAGATCGGTAGTCATCAAAAAAAAGCTTTGGGAGGAATTGTGGAACTTGATCAGGTGGGTGCCACGTTCGGCGCAGTGCTGCGGGCGCGGGCGGAAAATCAGCCCCAAGCCGTGGCGATGGTGCTTGACGATCGCGTCACCGACTATGCAACGTTCGACCGCCATGCCTCCCAAGTGGCCAACGGGCTTATCGGAATCGGCGCCGGGCGCGGCCAGCGGGTGGCATGGCTGGGCAAGAATTCCGATCTCTATTTCGAACTGCTGCTCGGCGCAGCGCGGGCCGGCGTGGTCACCATCCCGTTGAACTGGCGTCTGGCGCCGGCGGAGATCGCCACCATCCTCGCCGATGCCGATATCGCCGCGCTGTTCGTGGGCCCGGGTTTTGGGCCGATGGTGCCGCTGCTCGGCTTGCCGGACGGAGTGCCCTGCGTTTCCATCGACGGGGCCGCACCGGCGCTGCCCGACTTCATCGTCTGGCGCGATGGCCAGTCGGCGGAGGCGCCGGCCAGCCTTGCCGGGCCGGACGACACCGTGCTGATGATGTATACCTCGGGTACCACCGGGGTGGCGAAGGGGGTCGAGCTGAGCCATGCCAACATGGCCACGATGTTGGCATCGGGGAGCCAGCGCGGGGCGCTTGCCGTGGGGCCTGAGGACCGGATGATGGTCTGCATGCCGGTGTCCCATGTCGCGGGCACGGACAGCGGTCTCGTCGGCCTGAGCAATGGCGCCACCGTCATCGTCATGGCCGAGTTCGATCCGCCGCGGCTGGTCGAACTGATACCGCGGCACCGGATCACCTGGATGATGCTGGTGCCGGCCGCCATCCGGCTGCTGGTGCAGCATCCGGCGGCGGCGCAGGCCGATTTCGGCACGCTGCGCACGCTGGTCTATGGGGCCTCGCCGATTGCCGAGGCGTTGATCGAGCAGGCGCGGGCGGCCTGCCCGAATGCCGGATTGTGGCAGGCCTATGGCCTGACCGAGGTGTCCGGCGGAGGCACATTGCTTGACCCCGCCTCGCATGATCCGGCCTTGGGCAAGCTGCGCTCCTGTGGCAAGCCCTATCCCGGCTTCGCGTTGCGGATCGTGGATCTCGATGGCGCCGAGGTGCCGGGAGGCACGGTCGGCGAGATCGTGCTGCGGGCGGGGGCGGTGATGAAGGGCTACTGGCGCAATCCCGCGGCGACGGGGGCGGCGTTCTTCCCCGGGGGCTGGCTGCGCACCGGCGATGCCGGCTGGATGGATGGGGATGGCTATGTCTATATCCACGACCGGGTGAAGGACATGATCGTCAGCGGCGGCGAGAACGTTTATCCGGCCGAGGTGGAGAACGCGCTGTATGGCCATCCCGCGATTGCCGATGTCGCGGTGATCGGGGTGCCGGACGCGAAATGGGGCGAGACGGTGAAGGCGCTGGTGGTGCTCAAGCCGGGAGCGGAGGCGGACGAGGCGGAGATCGTCGCCTATGCAAGGGCGCGCATCGCCGGGTTCAAGGTGCCGCGCTCGGTGGAGTTCATCGAGGCGCTGCCCCGCAATGCCGCCGGCAAAATCCTGCGGCGGACGCTGCGGGAGCCCTATTGGCAGGGGCATCAGCGGCGGGTGGGGTGATGCGTGTCGCTGCGCTCGCGCATCCTACGGCGGACGCGGGCGACGGCGCCGGGCGGTGGTGGGGCGCCCAAGCGCGCCCCACCCTACGACGGCGGAGGGGAGGTGCTGAAGGGTTCGAAGGTTTTTGCTTCTTTTTTCAAAAATGAAGCGCCTTTGCGCCTGCCTCTTGAACCGCCTGAATATTCCCTCTTCGATGCCGGACGACAACAGAAGTGGGCATGGCGCTGCTGGTCGATCACGTCACGGGTCATTGGAGAGACGACGCACTCAAGGGACCGCTCGACTTGCTCCCAGCGTGGATCAACTGGTAGCGTCGCGCAGGAGCAGCGACATCGGCGGGGGCTCGCGCAGTGTGTGTCGAGAGGGAAATGTTCGTCTCCGGAGGCCCGATATGACGAACGCCTCAGTCACGAGTCGGACAGCCACCATGAAACGTCGCATGTTCCTGCGGTTTGCGGCTTCCGGCAGTCTGGCCGCCCCGGCAATCGGCCGGGCCCAGGCGCGGACAATTTTGAAATTCGTGCCCCAGGCCGACCTCACGGTGCTCGACCCGGTCTTCGCTCCCGCGGTGGTCACCCGCAACCACGCCTATATGGTTTTCGATCAATTGTTTGCGCTGGACGACAGCTATCGGGCGCAGCCGCAAATGCTCGAAGGCCATGTCGTTGAAAACGACGGACTGACCTGGAAACTCACGTTGCGCGAAGGGCTGCGCTTTCACGACGATACGCCCGTGCTGGCGCGTGACGCCGCGGCCAGTATCGAGCGCTGGGCGCCGCGCGATTCTTTCGGTCAGACGTTGCGCGCGGCCACAGAGGAAGTGTCTGCCCCGTCCGATCGGGTGGTGCAGATTCGTCTCAAGAAACCGTTCCCGATGCTGCCGTTCGCGCTGGCGCGCGGTGCCTTGGTCATGCCGGAGCGGCTGGCGCGGACACCGGGGACGGTGCAGGTCACCGAGATGACCGGAAGCGGTCCGTTCCGCTTCCTGGCGGCGGAGCGCGTCTCCGGCGCGCGCGTGGCGTATGAGAGGTGGCCTGGATACGTCCCTCGCAGCGGCGGCACGGCCAGTTTTGCGGCCGGACCGAAGATTGCCTATGTCGATCGCGTCGAATGGCACACGATCCCGGATGGAGCGACCGCGGCGGCGGCGCTGCAGGCCGGCGAAGTGGACTGGCTGAATGAGCCGGCAGCGGATTTGCTGTCGATGCTCGGCCGGCACCGGGACATCACCGTCGAGGTCAAGGACAAAGGCGGGATCGTTGGCATGATCCGCTTCAATCACCTCAATCCGCCGTTCGACAACCCCGCGATACGCCAAGCGCTGTTGGGCGGCATCGTGCAGTCCGACTTCATGATCGCCGCAATCGGAGACGATCGGACCCTGTGGCGGGACCAGTGCGGTTTCCTCCCCCCGAACAGCCCATTCGCCTCCGACACGGGGATGGAGGCCATCACCGTCAAGCCGGATCTTGGCCGGGTGAAGGCGGCGCTTGCGGCCGCGGGGTATCGGGGGGCGCGGGTTGTGTTGCTGGCGCCGACCGACATTCCGGCGCTGCGCGCGATGGGCGAGGTCGCGGCCGACATGTTCCGCCGGGTTGGCCTGGAGGTGGAGTACCCTGCCCTCGACTGGGGAACGGTTTTGCAGCGCATCGCCAATCGCGAAGCCGTCGAGAAGGGCGGCTGGAACGCATGCGCGCTGACGGTGCCGGGCCAGCTTGCGGCGAATCCTGCCACGCATTCCTACATGCGGGGACTTGGCAAGGCTGGTCCGGCGTTCGGCTGGCCGGAGTCCCGCGCGTATGAGGAGCTGTTTTCCCGTTTCATGGACACGCCGGACGAGGCTGGCCAACAGACCATCGCACGACAGATGCAGGCCGAGGCGTTCCGCAATGTCCCCTATCTGCCAACGGGCCTGTGGTTCCAGCCGTATGCCTTCCGCAGGAACATCACGGGAATCCTCAACGGTTTTCCGCTGTTCCACAATGTGAAGAAGGGCTGAGCGCGCGCGCATCCTGAGCCTTCGCGGGTCACGGTGCCGGGGGGACGGTGGGCGGGGTGGAGGTGCTGAAAGGATTGAAGTTTTTTGCTTCTTTTTTTCAAAAAAGAAGCGCTTGCCTGACTACCCCTTGAACCGCCCGGGTATTCCCTCTTCTATGGCGGCAACACGAAATCCAGGGGGTATTCCGATGTGGCGACCGCTTCTCGCGCTGGCTGGCTTGCTTGTTCCAGTGATCGCCCAGGCGCAGACCGCCGGGGATCCGATCCGGGCGTTGACCATCATCACGCAGCCGCAGGCGGCTGATCCACGGGAGTATCAGGCGGCGCAGATTGTCGCCGATGCGTGGCGAAAGTTGGGGTTGACGGTGAATTTGCGGCCGTTGCCGGGCCAGCAGTTTACCCAGGTGGTGTGGTATGAGCGCAAGCGCTGGGATGTGACGACGTGGCAGATGGTGGGGCGGCCGGAGCGGGGCGATCCGGATGAGCTGACATACAACTTGTTTGTCTCGGCCAATGCCGAGAACGGGTATGATTTCGTGGGATATATCAATCCGGCCTATGACGCGCTGGCGCAGGCGCAGCGGCAGGAGCTTGATCTGGCCAAGCGCAAGGCGCTGGTGCTGGAGGCGCAGGAGATGATCAACCAGGACCAGCCCTATGGGTTCCTGGTGCATCCGAAGAATGTGGTGGCGTTCAACAAGTCGGTGTGGGACGCGAAATCCTTCGTGGCGCAGGCAGGGATCGGCATTCGATCGACGTGGAGCTGGCTGAATGTGGCGCCGCTGGGCGCGCAGAATGATGTCATCCTGAATTCGGTGGCGCCGCCGACGAATTTGAATCCGTTCAATATTCCGGGGGCGCAGGGCTCCTGGGCGACGGAAATGGTGTGGGACCGGCTGATGCGGGTGGGGCCCGATGGGCTGCCGACGCCGTGGGCGGCGGAGAAGGTGGAGCGGCCTGATCCGCTCACCGTCAACGTCACGCTGCGCAAGGGAATGACCTGGTCGGACGGCAAGCCGGTGACGATCGAGGACGCGGTGTTCAGCCTCGAAGCGCCAGGGATGGGCGACAAGTCGCCGATGTACAAGCCGTTCGTGCGCAATATCGCCTCGGTGACGGCGACGGGGGCGGATACGCTCACGATCAAGCTCAAGAACCCGGACGCGGCGTTCCTGATTTCGTCGCTGGCGAAGCTCAATCTGGCGCCGAAGCATGTCTGGGCGCCGATCTTCGAGGATTTGAAGACCAAGCCGCAGACGGCGGAGAGCATCCAGGAGGAGAAGCCGGTGGGCTCGGGGCCGTTCCGGATCGTGAAGGCGGCGTTGAACCAGGAGATCGTGCTGGAAGCCAATCCGACGCATTGGGCCAAGCCGAAGGTGGCCCGCTGGATCATGCGGATCATGCCGAATGTCGAGGCGGCGTTGGGGGCGCTCAAGTCGGGCGAGATCAACTTCCTTTCGGACTACACTGGGGACCCGCAGATATTGCGCGATCTGGCGAAGGCGAATCCGAATATCGTGGTGTCCGAGGCGCTGGATATCGGGTTCCGGTTCCTCGCGTATAACGAGCGGCGGCCGCCGTTCGACAGCAAGCCGTTCCGCCAGGCGCTGTCGGCGATGATCGACCGGCAGTTGCTGGCCGAGGATGCCTGGGGCGGGGCGGCGGAGCCGTCGAACTCGTGGGTGTCGCCGGCGCTGGAGGCGTGGGCGTCGAAGGATATCGTCAAGCGCGTGCCGGCGAGCCTGGATCTGGCGGCGGCGCAGAAGCTGCTGAAGGAAGCGGGGTTCGTGCTGGTGGGGGGGATGTTGCATTATCCCGCCGGGGTCAAGGAGACGACGGCGCCGTTCAATTGATGGAGGAAGGAAGCGCTTCTTTTTTTGGAAAAAAAGAAGCAAAAAAACTTTATCCGCTTGGGGTTCTTCGGGTTGGAGAGGGGCGAAGCCAATGAACATTTTGGCTTCGCCGCTCCCCTTGGCGCGATCGCACGGCAACAGGGGGATAAAAGTTTTTTGCTTCTTTTTTTCAAAAAAGAAGCGCTTGCCTTGCCTTGGGCTTGCCTAGGATGCTGCGCGTCGTCGGCGAGCGGGTTGGGCATTTGCTGTTGGTGTTGTGGGTTGTCGCGACGCTGACGTTTTTGATGTTCCGGTTGATGCCGGGTGATCCGACGTTGAATTTCCTGTCGCCGAGTTTCAATGACGAGACGCGCACGGCGTTGATGCGCAGTTTCGGGTTGGATAAGCCGTTATGGGAGCAGTACCTGATTTATCTCGGGCAGTTGCTGCGGGGGGATTTCGGGGTTTCGTTTTTGCAGAATCAGCCGGTGAGTGTGCTGCTGTGGGATGCGTTGCCGAATACGGCGGTGCTGACGGTGGTGTCGCTGGTGCTGGCGTATGCGATCGGGATTGTGGTGGGGGCGTTTCTGGCGTTCCGGCGGGGGTCGGTGGTGGAGGCGTTTGTGATCCCGACGGCGCTGGCGACGCGGGCGGCGCCGGAGTTCTGGCTGGGGATGCTGGTGCTGGCGGTGTTCGCGTTCGGGTTGGGGTGGTTTCCAACGGGGGGGGCGGTGAGCCCGGGGGGGACCATCGGGGGCGTTTGGGAGCGGCTGTTTTCGGCGGATTTCTGGTGGCATTTGTGTCTGCCGGCGTTGACGCTGACGTTGTTCTTGCAGGGGCTGCCGCTGTTGTTGATGCGGGCGACGATGCTGGAGGTGTTGAACGACGAGTTCATCACGATGGCGAAGATGAAGGGGCTGTCGCGGTGGTCGATCGTGATGCGGCATGCGGCGCGTAATGCGTTGCTGCCGGTGGTGACGGCGTTTGCGTTGGGGCTGGGGGCGTCGATCGGGGGGAATGTGGTGATCGAGACGGTGTTTGCGTGGCCGGGGATCGGGCGGGTGTTGGTGGGGGCGGTGCAGGCTTCCGATTATCCGCTGGCGCAAGGGGCGTTCATCATGATCGCGTTTGTGCTGGTGGTGATGAATACGGTGGCGGATATGGCGTATGCGTGGTTGGACCCGCGGGTGTCGGTTGGTGCGCGGAAGTAGGGTGGTGCGGTTTTTGCGGTCGGAGCCTTTCGCGGTGGCGGGGGTGGCGATCTATGGGGTGATTTTTGCGGCGGCGGTGCTGGCGGATCGGGTGGCGCCGTATCATCCCACGGAGATTTTGCGGGCGAACCGGCGGATTGCGCGGTATCTGCCGATTTCGGGGGATTTCTGGCTGGGGACGACGTCGTCGGGGATGGATATTGCGAGTCAGTTGATCCATGGGGCGCGGACAGCGTTGCAGGTGGGGTTGACCGCCGCGTTCGCGGTGGTGGCGATCGGGACGTTGCTGGGGTTGCTGGCGGGGTATTTGGGGGGGTGGGTGGACAAGGCGATCACGCGGCTGGCGGATGTGGTGCTGGGGTTGCCGTTCTTGCCGACGATGCTGGTGCTGGCGTCGCTGACACGGCCGGGGACGGGGATTGTGGTGTTCACGGTGACGGCGTTGTTGTGGCCGAATACGGCGCGGGTGATCCGGAGCCAGGTGTTGTCGTTGCGCGAGCGGGCGTGGGTGGAGGCGGCGCGGGTGACGGGGTGTTCGAATGCGCGGATCATGTTCGTGCATATTTTGCCGCAGGTGTTGCCGTTGGCGGCGCTGTATGGGTCGGTGGCGATCGGGTGGGCGATTTTGGCGGAGGCGGCGGCGTCGTTTCTGGGGTTCGGGGACCCGGCTTCGATGTCGTGGGGGGTGATGTTGCAGGATGCTTATGCGAACCAGGCGTTGTCGCGGGGGGCGTGGAACTGGTTTGTGCCGCCGGGGGTGGCGATTTTGGCGATGGTGTTGGCGGGGTTCATGATTTCACGCGGGTCGGAGAAGCTGTTGTTTCCGAAACTGGGGGACACGTGATGCTGCTCTCGGTGCGGGATTTCCAGGTGCATTATGCGTCCCGCGCGGGGATGGTACGGGCGGTGGATGGGGTGGATCTGGAGGTGCCAGCGGGGTCGATCGTGGGGCTGGTGGGGGAGAGTGGGTGTGGGAAGTCGACGTTGGGGCGGGCGTTGATGGGGGTGTTGCCGGATGCGGCGCGGGTGGCGGGGGGGAGTGTGGTGTTCGAGGGGCGGGAGCTGGTGGGGGCGGCGGAGCGGGTGCGGCGGGAGGTGCGGTGGCGGCGGATGTCGTTTATTCCGCAGACGGCAATGAATGCGTTGGATCCGGTGTTGCGGCTGCGGGCGCAGATGCTGGAGGTGTTGATGGAGCGGGGGGGGCTGGGGCGGGCGGCGGCGTTGGCGCGGGCGGAGGGGTTGTTTCGGCAGGTGGGGTTGGATCCGGGGCGGTTGGGGGATTATCCGCATCAGTTCAGCGGGGGGATGCGGCAGCGGGCGTCGATTGCGTTGGCGTTGGCGTTGGAGCCGGCGCTGGTGATCGCGGATGAGCCGGTGACGGCGCTCGATGTGATCGTGCAGCGCCAGGTGCTGGATGTGATGCGGGATTTGCAGGCGCGGCTGGGGATCGCGATGATTCTGGTGACGCATGACATGGCGGTGGTGGCGTATGCGTGCGACCGGGTGGCGGTGATGTATGCGGGGCGGATTGTGGAGGCGGGGGGGGCTGCGGATGTGCTGGAGCGGCCGCGGCATCCTTATACGATGGGGCTGACGCATGCGTTTCCGGACGTGCATGGGGGGACGGCGGAGTTGGTGCCGATCGAGGGGTCGCCGCCGGTGTTGATCGATCCGAAGCCGGGGTGCCGGTTTGCGGCGCGCTGTCCGTTTGCGGTGGCGCGTTGTTTTGCGGAGACGCCGGCGATGGTGGGGGGGGTGGCGTGTTTCCGGGCGGCGGAGGCCCCTGCCCTGCGCACCGCGGCGGCGTTGCCGGCGACGTGGGCGGCATGAGGATGTACCGCGTCGAGCAAGCAGGCATGGATAAAAGTTTTTGGCTCCCTTTTTTCAAAAAGGGAGTGCTGTTCTTTTTTAAAAAAAAGAACCAAAAAACTTTTATCCTTTGTCTGCTTGATCTTCACCGAATTTTTGGCTTCCGCGGCTTGCGCCGGCCAGGGGTTTTCGCATGAGTGCGGTGATTGTTGCGGAGGGGTTGGAGAAGGTTTTTCACTCGGGTGGGCGGGTGGTGCGGGCGGTGCAGGGGGTTTCGCTCGCGGTTTCGGCGGGGGAGGCGTTGGGGATTGTGGGGGAGTCCGGCTGCGGGAAGACGACGACGGCGCGGATGTTGTTGCGGCTGGAGGAGCCGACGGGGGGGCGGATTGTCTTCGAGGGGGAGGATATCACGCATCGGAGGGGTGGGGCGCTGCTGCCGTTTCGGGCGCGGGCGCAGTTGGTGTTTCAGAATCCGTTCGATGCCTTGAACCCGCGGTTCACGATCAGGCGGTCGCTGGCGGAGCCGTTGCGGAATTTCGGGGTGCCGAAAGAGGAGCATGCGGCGCGGATCGAGGCGGTGATGGCGCGGGTGCGGTTGACGCCGACGGCGGCGTGGTTGGATCGGCATCCGCATGAGTTGTCCGGGGGGCAGTTGCAGCGGGTGGTGCTGGCGCGGGCGTTGATCCCAGGGCCGAAGCTGATTGTGGCGGATGAGCCGGTGTCGATGCTGGATGTGTCGGTGCGGGCGGGGATCTTGAATTTGCTGCGGGCGGCGCGGGATGAGCTGGGGTTGGCGGCGATCTATATCAGCCATGATCTCGCGCTGATCCGCTACGTCTGCGAGCGGACGCTGGTGATGTATCTCGGGCGGGTGGTGGAGGAGGGGCCGACGGTCGATCTGATCGAGCGGCCACATCATCCTTATACGCGGGCGCTGGTGGCGGCGGTCCCGGTGCCGCGGGTGGAGCAGGATCGGGCGGCTTTGCCGATCAAGGGGGCGTTGTCGGACGCGCCGCTGGCCGGTGGCGGGTGTGCGTTCCGGGATCGGTGTTTGCAGGCGTTTTCGCGGTGCGAAGTCGAGGCGCCGGGGTTGCGTGTTGTCGAAGGTGGACGGAAGGTCGCTTGTCATCTTGGAGAATTCGTATGAGCGCGTGCGATCCGGTTACGCTGGAGATTATTCGGGGCGCCATTCGGGCGGCGCAGGCGGAGATGGAGGCGCTGATCGAGCGGACCGCGATTTCGGCGTTCATCCGCGAGAAGAAGGATTTCTATACCGCGCTGTTCGATGCCGACGGGGTGATGACGGTGGGGTCCAACGTGCCGGTGTTCGGGGATATTTGCGGGCCGGTGTTTGCGAAGTTTCCGATCGAGACGATCCAGCCCGGGGATTTGTATTGGTACAACGACTGCTACGGGAGCAAGGGGGCGGTTTCGCATTCGAACGACCAGGTGTTCCTGGCGCCGGTGTTTCATGAGGGGCAGCGGGTCGCGTTCGTGATGGGGTGGGCGCATTTCGCGGATATCGGGGGGATCAGGCCGGGGTCGATCAGCCCGGATGCGACGGATATTTTCCAGGAGGGGATCATCATTCCGCCGACCAAGCTGATCGATCGGGGGGTGACGAACGAGGCGACGCTGGAGATTTTCTACCGGAATTCGCGCTATCCGGCGACGGCGCAGGGCGATACGCGGGCGCTGATGGCGAGCGTGGAACTCGGGATCAAGCGGATGGCGGAGATCGCGGGGCGGTTCGGGCCTGAGGTGCTGGCGGATGCGCTGGCGCAGTTGTTCGAGCGGACGCGGACGCTGGTGCGGGCCAAGCTGCGCGAGACGTTCCCGGTGGGGACGCATCGGTTCACGGATGCGCTGGATACGGACGGGCATGGGTCGGGGCCGGTGAAGCTGCGGTTCGCGCTGACGCGGACGCCGGAGGATCGGTTCATTCTGGATGCCACCGAGAGCGACGATCAGACGAAGGGGCCGGTCAATTTCCTGATGAACCGGGATATGCCGGGGATGGCGCTGGGGCTGTATTTCATCGGCGGCGATGCGGCGCAGGTGTGCAATGCGGGGGGACCGCGGGCGATCGATGAGATCGTGTTGCGGCCAGGCTCGGTGTTGCAGCCCAATTTTCCGGCGCCGCTGGGGATGCGGGGGATGACGATGATGCGGGTGCTGGCGACGTTGAATGGGCTGATCAATGTGGCCGGCACGCCGGCGCCGGCGGCGCATTCGGCGTATGTGATCATGTTGTTGCGCGGGCTGGCGGGGGGCAAGCCGTTCCTGATGTCGGACGGGCTGGGCGTGGGGTATGGGGCGCGGCCGGCGGCGGATGGGATCGATACGGTGTATTTCGTGGCGCAGGAGAATTATCCGGTCGAGTTCCTGGAACTCGGCTATCCGGTGCGGCTGACGACGTATGGGGTAAATATCGATTCCGGCGGGGCCGGGCGGTGGCGCGGCGGGTGCGGGATTGTGCGGGAGTATGAGATTCTGGCGGAAAGCTCGGAGCTGGCGGTGCGGATCGACAGCGTGACCAATCCGCCGTGGGGGGTGAATGGCGGGAAATGTGGCGGGGTTGGCGGCGCGGTGGTCAATCCTGGGACGCCGCAGGAGCGGGTTTTGAAGCCGCTGTCGGATGGGAACAAGCTGAAGCCGGGGGATATTTTGCGGATCTTTACGGGCGGTGGCGGGGGGCATGGGCATCCGCATGACCGGCCGGCCGAGGAGGTGTTGCGCGATGTGGCCAACGGGTTTGTCTCGGTGGCGGCGGCAGCGCGGGAGTATGGGGTGGTGATCCGCGATCATGCGGTGGATTCGGCGGCGACCGCGGCGGCACGGGCTGTGCGGCCGGCTGTGAAGGGCTTTCATCGCGTGGAGTATGTCGATGCCGTTGTCTAAAGGCGGGTTTTCCGTGGCTGTCGATATCGGCGGCACGTTTACCGACATCACGTTGCAGGACCCGGCGAGCGGGCGGGCGTGGCGGGCGAAGACGCCTTCGACGCCGGCCGATCCGAGCCAGGCGTTTTTGACCGGGGTCCGGCTCGCGTTGGCCGCGGCGGGGGTGGATGAGGGGGCGATCGGGCGGGTGCTGCATGGCACGACGGTGGCGACCAATCTGATCCTGGAGGGCAAGGGCGCGCGGACCGCGCTGCTGACGACGCGGGGGTTTCGCCATGTGCTCGATATCGGGCGGCAGGATATTCCGCGGCGGGCGAATTTGTATGCCTGGATCAAGCCGCAGCGGCCTGTGCCGCCGTCGCGCGTGTTCGAGATCACGGAGCGGGTGGGGCCGGGAGGTGTGGTGCTGGAGGCGCTCGATGAGGCGAGCGTGGAGGTTGCCGCTGAGGCGTGCCGGCGGGAGGGGGTGCAGTCGGTCGCGATTTGTCTGCTGCATAGTTTTGCCTATCCGGCGCATGAGCGGCGGGTGGCGGAGATGTTGCGGGCGGCATTGCCGGGGGTGGCGGTGACGGCTTCGGTGGATGTGTTGCCGGTGGCGCGGGAGTATGAGCGCAGCCTGGTGACGATCCTGAATGCCTCGGTGATGCCGGCGATTTCGACCTATGTCGGGCGGCTCGCGGAGCGGCTGGAAGAGGCGGGGATCGCGG
This sequence comes from uncultured Rhodospirillales bacterium, assembly GCA_903928895.1. Taxonomy (GTDB): domain Bacteria; phylum Pseudomonadota; class Alphaproteobacteria; order Acetobacterales; family Acetobacteraceae; genus CAIYPH01. Next base: position 50,220 of record CAIYSR010000043.1, read on the forward strand.
CGCCGTTGTTGCTAATGCAGTCCAACGGCGGCGTGGCGGGGGCGGCGGCGATCCGGCGGGCGCCGGCGGTCACCGCGCTGTCGGGGCCGGCGGCGGGGGTTGTGGGCGCGCGCGAGGTGGCGCAGGCGGCGGGGATCGGGAATATCATCACGGTGGATATCGGGGGGACGTCGGCCGATATCTGTTTGATCAAGGATGGGAAGATCGGGCTGACGAGCCAGGGCAAGGTGGGGGAGTGGCCGCTGTGTCTGCCGATGGTGGATATGGTGACGGTGGGGGCCGGCGGCGGGTCGATCGCCCGGGTGGGGGATGGCGCGTTGACGGTGGGGCCGGCGAGTGCGGGGGCTGATCCGGGGCCGGCGTGTTATGGTCTCGGAGGGACGGCGGCGACGGTGACGGATGCGCATATCGTGCTCGGGCATTTGCCGCCGGAGTTGCTGGGCGGGCGGATGCGGCTCGATCCGGCGGCGGCGGCGGAAGCAGTGCAGGCGCAGGTGGCGGGGCCGTTGGGGCTGGGGCTGCATGCGGCGGCGCGGGGGATTCTGGCGATCGCGGATTCCAATATGGTGGGCGCGATCCGGGTGGTGTCGGTCGAGCGGGGGCATGATCCGCGGGATTTCGCGCTGGTGCCGTTCGGCGGGGCGGGGCCGTTGCATGGCTGCGCGTTGGCGGATTTGCTGGGGATTGGCACGATATTGGTGCCGCCGGCGCCGGGGGTGCTGTGCGCCGAGGGGCTGCTGGCGGCGGATTTGCGGGCGGAGTTCCAGCGCGCGATGCCCGTTGCCGGGGCGCCGGATGCGGGGGTGGCAGAGGCGGTGCTGGTGGAGTTGCGCGCGGAGGCGGCGCGGTGGTTCGACGAGGAGCGGGTGGTGGCGGCGGATCGGTCCTGCGCGGAGGTGGCGTTGATGCGCTACGAGGGGCAGGGCGGCGAGTTGGCGGTGGTATGGGAAGGCGATGCGGCGGCGGCGGTGGCGGCGTTCAATGCCGCGCATCAGGGGTTGTATGGGTTTGTGCTTGCGGCGCCGGTGGAACTGGTGACGTTGCGGGTGGAGGCGACGGGGCAGTTGCCGGCGCCGGTGGTGGCGCCGCCGTCGGCCACGGGGGAGGTCGTGGCGGGTCGGCGGACGGTGCATTTCGCCGGGGGCGTGCGGGAGGCGGTGGTGCTGGATCGGGCGGGGTTGGCACCGGGGGCGAAGGTGGCGGGGCCGGCGATCCTGACGCAGTTGGATGCGACGACGCTGGTGGCGCCGGGGTGGACGGCGGCGGTGCATCCGTCCGGGGCGTTGATCCTGCGGCGGGGATAGTGCCGGGGCAGGCAAGACGCGCCGCTGTCAGTTTTTCTTGCCAATGGCAACTGTTGCCGATTATCATTGAGGTCAAGAAACAGACGCGCACCTGACCAGACAGGGAGATGTGGGCTATGCTGAGGGCACCAGTACGGCAAGAGATCGACCACCGCACCATCAAGCTGGTTGTTGGCGTGATCGCGCTGACGCTGGCCTTGCTGACGCAACTGTTTTCCCGTGACCAGCTGACCTCGATCAGTGCCTCCTACTGGGAGGGCGGGTGGTCGCAATCGATCTTCACCGGGTTCCTGTTCGCAATCGCGGCCTTCCTGCTCGCCTATAACGGCATGACCTGGACGGAGATGGCGCTCGGCAAGATCGCCGCTCTCGCCGCGGCTGGCGTGGCGCTGTTTCCGTGCGCCTGCGGCACGCATACGCCACCCGTCCCCTTCATTCACGGCACTTCCGCCGCCGTCATGTTCGTGATCCTTGCCTATTTTTCTTATGGTTTTTACCGAAGAGCGGTCGCGAAGGGGCATGCGGAGGCGCGTGTCAGGGCCGGCATCTATGCTGTCTGCACCGGATTCATTCTGGTTTCGATCGTCGCCCTGGCGATAGATCATTTCTTCAATGAATTTTTCAGCGCGGCCATCCCCCGCTTTGTCTTCTACGGCGAGGCCTGCGGCCTGGTTTCCTTCGGCATATCGTGGCTGGTCGCGAGCCGGGTGTTGCCGCTCCTGACCCGCGAGGACGAGCGTTTTTCGCTGTTCGGGTAGAGCGTGATCGGCGTTAGACCGGGTAGGGGCCGAGACGGGCGGCGAAGCGGGCGACGGCTTCGAGGCCGAACGGGGTGGGGACGAGGGCCGGGGCCCGGTCGAACACCTCACCCACCCCCATTCGGGACGCTACCAGACGCTTGCCGTAGCAGATCAGGTGGTCGATCGACTGCATGACGAAGACGATGGCGGGCAGAACCTCGCGGTAGATGCGCTCCGCCTCCGCCTCGTCGCCGCGTTCCATGGCCGCCCAGGCGGCCACCTGCGCCTCAAAGCAGTCGGGGGCCGGGATCAGCCCGGCGCAGCCGGCGCGGAAGTTGTCGGGCAGTTCCAGGCCACCGCGGCCGTTGAACACCGCGAGGCGGCCCTCGGTCTCCTCGACGACGCGGCGGATCAGGACGGCGGGGCCTTCGCCTTTCAGCACGCGGAAGTTCGCGTGCCGCCGCGACAGCTCGGCGATGGCCGGCGGCGAGAGGCCGATGCCGAGATATTCCGGGGCATTCTGGATCGCCATGGGAATCGGCGCGCGCTCCATCACGGCGCTAAAGAACGTTTGCAGGTCGGCTTCGGTCATCGCCGGTGCGCGGGGCGGTTGCAGGATGGCCAGGACTGCGCCGTTGGCCGCGGCATGAGCGACCGCTTCGCTCTGCTCCTGCGGCGTTGCGCCGAAGACGGTGACGGCGAGGGGGAGGCGACCGTTCAGATCCTCGGCTGCCCACTCCACGATGCGGCACCGCTCGGCCAGGCTGAGTTTGGCGACCTCGGTGGCAAGGCCGAGGACGGCCATGCCGTGCCCGCCGCCGGCGAGGCAGATGTTCGTCTGGCAGCGCATCAATGCCCGGTCCAGCCGATCCTGGCGGTCGAAGAAGGCATAGAGAATGGGCCAGATCCCGGAGAATGGCATGTCCATGGTGTTGACCCTCGCGCAGCACTGCCCGCCTCGTCAATGGCTGACGCGGGCCGGGTTTCCGGCTACTGTGCCGTCCATGCTCACCGATCTGCCCAATGTCCTGACCCTTTCGCGCATCGCCGCCATCCCGGTGATGGTGCTGCTCGCGGCGATCCGCACGCCGGGCACGGATGTGGCAGCGATGGTGGTTTTTTCGATCGCCGGCATCACCGACTATTTCGATGGCAAGCTGGCGCGCGACCGCGCCCAGTTGTCCGATCTCGGCCGCATGCTCGACCCGATCGCCGACAAGCTGCTGGTCGCGGCCGCGCTGATGATGCTGGTGGGGCTGAACCGGCTGAGCGCGGCGGGGCTGTATCCGGCGATCATCATCATGCTGCGCGAAATTCTGGTCAGCGGACTGCGCGAATATCTTGCCGGCATCCGCATCGGCCTGCCCGTCACCCGGCTGGCGAAGTGGAAGACCGGGTTCCAGATGGGCGCGCTCGGAACCCTGCTCGCCGGCGATACCGGGGCCGGGGTGCTGTATCTCGGCTGGCTGCCGGTGCCGGCGATCGGCGAGGCGATGCTGTGGGTGGCGGCGCTGCTGACGATCATGACCGGGTGGGACTATCTCGTCGCCGGGCTGCATCATGCCAGCGGCGGCGGCGACAAGGCGGCGGACTGATGTGGGTGCTCGGCCTCACCGGCTGGTCCGGCAGCGGCAAAACCACGCTGCTGACGGCGCTGCTGCCCGGCTTCATCGCGCGCGGCCTCAGTGTCTCCACGGTGAAGCACGCGCATCATGGCTTCGATCTCGACCAGCCGGGCAAGGATAGCTGGCGCCACCGGCAGGCGGGGGCGCGCGAGGTGATGATCTCGTCGGGCGAGCGGTGGGCCATCATGCATGAGTTGGAGGGGCCGGAGCCGGGCCTGCCGGAGCTGATGGCGCGGCTTGCGCCGGTGGACTTGGTGCTGGTGGAGGGGTTCAAGACCAATCCGCACCCCAAGATCGAGGTTTTCCGCCCGGCGCTGGCGCGCGCGCCGGTATGGCCGGGGCGGTCCGACATCGTCGCGGTGGCGGCCGATGCCCCGGTGGAGGCCGGGGGACGGGCGGTCCTGCCGCTGAATGAACCGGACGTGATCGTTGACTGGGCCATGACGTATCTGCAAACCCATGCCGCACTGCACACAACACCTTGAGTGTCGGCGCCCGCGAGGGCACATTGGGGCTGCCGACCCCGCCATAAGGAACCCCTCTTGATGCGGCCTTACGCCATGCTTGGCCTTCTGCTCACCCTGACCGCCTGCTCGGTTGTCGATGACGGCGTGGGCTCGATCATCGGCAACCCGGCCGACGGGCTGTTCGACTTCATCGGCGACACGGTCTCGTTCAAGGCCAACCCGAACCGCCCGGAGCCCGAGAGCGACACGATACGGCGCGCCATGGGGCAGGATGTCCAGGGCGAGCCGCTGGTTTCCGAGACCGGGAATATCTGGCCAACCATGCCGCGCCAGGAGCCGACGCTGCTGGACCTGCAGCGTGCGCCCACCGTCTCGCCGATGGCTCCGCCGAAGCCGGTCGGCTCGTCGGCCCCGGCCGCGCCCGCTGCCGTTGCGCCCGCTACCGCCGTGCCCGTGACGCTGGCGCCCCAGGCGGCCCCGGTTGCGGCGCCGCGGATCGCGCCGGCTGCCGCTACCGCCGTGCCGACGCCGAGCGGCAACGCCATCCTCACCGCCGGGCAGAACGGTATTCTCACCTATACGTTGCCCAGCGGGGCCTCCGGACGAGCGATCGACAATGGCAACGGCACCATGACGCTGATCGGTACCGACGGGCAGGTGATGTCCGTCCCGGCGCCGCGCTGAGCGGATGGACGCGACGCCGCCGATCCGGATTCTGTATTTCGCGTGGCTGCGCGAGCGGGTTGGCGTATCCGAGGAGAGCGTGACCCCACCGGTAGAGGTCGCGACGGTCGGTGCCTTGATCGCCTGGCTGCGCGAATTGAGCCCGCGCCACGCGGCGGCGCTGGTGGCCGGCAAGACCATACGCTGTGCGGTGAACCAGGATTTTGCGGCGCCCGACACGCCCGTCGCCGGCGGTGATGAGGTTGCGTTGTTTCCGCCGGTCACAGGCGGTTGAGATGGCCGGCGTGCGGGTGCAGAGGGCGGATTTCGATATCGGCGCCGAGACCGCCGCTTTGACCGCCGGGCGCGCGGATATCGGTGCGATCGGCAGTTTTCTGGGAACGGTGCGGGATATCGCGGGGGGGCGGAAGATCACCGCGATGACGCTGGAGCATTACCCGGGCATGACCGAGCGAGCGATGGGGCGGATCGCCGCGGAGGCGGAGGCGCGCTGGCCGTTGCTCGGGTGCACGTTGATCCACCGGGTCGGCCGGCTGCTGCCGGGCGAGAATATCGTGCTCGTGCTCGCGGCCTCACCGCACCGTCACGCCGCGCTGGAGGCGACCGGGTTCCTGATCGACTGGCTCAAGACGGCTGCCCCGTTCTGGAAAAAGGAGACGTTCGTTGACGGCTCCGAGGACTGGGTGGAAGCACGCGAAGCGGATGGCGCGGCGGCGGCGCGGTGGGGTGCGTTGCCACCGGGATAGCGCAGCTTGATTTACCGGAGGTTCATCTTTTCGGGGGAAACTGGTGGCGGTCACAAAAGGTGCCACCATGCCCGATACACATGTTGCGTCCGAATTCTGCGGACTCCCGCCACCTGATCCGCTGAATGCGCTCGCCGAGGCTCTCGCGGCGCACCGGGAGGGGCGGCTTGACGTGGCGGCCCGCGGCTACGGTGCGGTGCTGGACGCGGCTCCCGATCATCCCCTGGCGCTGCGGCTGCTTGGCCTGCTCCATCTCGCCCGTGGCGAGCTGCGGGCGGCGCGGGAGCGGCTGGGCCGGGCCGTGGAGGCCGCGCCCGAGGACGCCGATGCCAGGACGGCCTGGGCCGATGCGACAGCTGCGCTTGGGGAAATGGCGGCTGCGATCGCGGCATATCGCATGGTGCTGCGCGACCATCCCGGTCAGCAGGCTGCGCGGGTCAATCTCGCCAACGCCCTGCGCCAGAGTGGCGATGCGGCCGGGGCCATCACCGAATGCCGCATCGCCCTGGCGACCGCGCCGCGCCTGCTCCAGGCCCATGTCACCCTTGGTGCGAGCCTGCTGACGGCGGGCAAGGTCATCGAGGCGATCGGGGCCTACCGGACCGCGGTCGCGATCGCGCCCGAGTCGGTCGTGGCGCGGACGGGCTATGCCATGGCCCTGTTGCGCGAGCGCCGTGCCGTGGATGCGCTCGATGCGGCTCTGCGCGCCTGCGAAATGGCGCCCGAGTTCGCCGAAGCCTGGTTCGTGCGCGGAGCCGCCGAGCGGGCCTTGCAGCGTTACCTGCCGGCGAAGGAGTCGCTCGCGCAGGCCCTCGCGCTGGCGCCGAGCCACGCCCACGCCCGCCTCGCACTCGGCAACACGCTGGCTGATCTCGATGACCTCGCCGGCGCAGAGGGCGAAGTGCGCGCTGCAATCGCCCTCGATCCGAGCCTCCCCGAGGCTCATGCCAGTCTTGGCTTCCTGTTGACGGCACGCGGCGACACCGCGGGCGCCATCGCGGCGTGTGACGCGGCGATCGCCATCGCCCCGGATTTCGCCCGCGCCTACTGGAACCGGAGTTCGGCCTACTTGTTGGACGGGGATTTTGCGCGGGGCTTCGCCGACTACGAGGAACGCCGACGCGACCCAATGTTCGCCGCCGATTTCGCCGGCGCCAGTGGCCCGGAATGGGACGGTGCGCCGCTCGCGGGCAGGCGCCTGCTGGTGCTGGCCGAGCAGGGTCTCGGCGATACCATCCAGTTCGCGCGGTTCCTGCCGGCCCTCGCCGATCGCGGAGGGCGAGTGATCCTTGCCTGCGCGCCGACCCTGATCCCTCTGCTGCGCGGCCTTCCCGGCATCGCCGACATCGTCTCTCGCGACGCCCCGCCGCCGCTGCATGACTGCTTCGTCTTCCAGATGAGCCTGCCACGCCTGCTCGGCACCACCGTCACCACCATACCGATGCCAGACGGATACCTCACCGCCGATCCGGCGCGCGCTTTGCTGCCACCGGACCGGTCCACAGTCCAGCGCCGCATCGGGCTCGCCTGGGCCGGCAACCCCGAACACCACAACGACGCGAGACGCTCCATCCCGACACGGGCTCTCGCGCCGCTGGTGGCACTCGAGGGAATCGAATGGGTCAACCTGCAACGCGGTGCCCGCGGGCCGGAGCTGACGATCATGCACCGGCTCCCGGCGCCGAGCGCGCGCATCACCGACTTCGCCGACACCGCCGCCCTCGTCGATACGCTTGACCTCGTGATCGCGGTCGACACCTCGGTGGCCCATCTGGCCGGCGCCATGGGCACACCGGTCTGGGTGCTGCTGCCGCACGCGCCGGACTGGCGCTGGATGCTGCACCGGGAGGACACGCCGTGGTACAGTTCGGCGCGGTTGTTCCGCCAGCGCCGCGCCGGCGACTGGGACGAGGTGATCGCCCGCGTCGCAGCTGCTCTTGACCAGGGTGGTCGGGGGAGCGGATAGGGGAGACAAGCGGTTCTTTTTTGAAAAAGGGAACCAAAAAACTTCTATCCGTGGGCTTCGCTCTCTTGCTGATGACGACGGAACAAAGTGGACAGGAAGTTTTTGCTTCTTTTTTCAAAAAGAAGCGCTTGCTTCCGCCCGTGGAGAACGAAATGAACGCCCGGAGCGCGGAAGTGCAGTCACTGCGTGAAACGGCAGCCATCCTGACGGTCGCGCTGATCTTGGCATGGCCCGGGCTGGTCAATCACTACCCGATCGTGTTCACCGACACGCATGCCTTCCTCGTCCAGTCCGGGCAGCCGCGCATGGTGTGGGACAAGCCGTGGACATACGGGCCGTTCCTTCTGGCGTTGCATGGCGGTACCTCGTTGTGGTTGCCGATGGCGGCGCAGGTGCTGATCCTGTCGCATCTGCTGTGGCTGCTGGCCGCGAGCCTCGGGCAGGCGAGTGCGCTGCGCCATCTGCTTCTGGGCGTGGCGCTGGCGGCCTTGTCGGCGGCGCCGTGGTTCGCCTCTTTCCTGATGCCCGATATTTTCGCGCCGATGGTGGTGATCGGACTGTATCTGATCGCGTGGCCCGGCGCTCTCGGGCCGTGGCAACGGCGCTGGGTGGCAGGGCTGACGACGGCGGCGATCGCCTTCCATCTGTCCCACCTCGTGCTCACTGCGGCCTGTCTGCTGCCGATTCTGGTGTTGCGCCCACGGGCTCTCGTCAGGGCCGCAATGCCGCTCGTGACGGCCTTGTCGATCCTGCTCGCCACCAACATCGCCGGCTACGGCCGCTTCGCGATCTCGCCCTTCGGCGCCGTCTTCGCCCTCGCGCGGGTGACGGCAGACGGGCTGACTGCCCCGGTGCTGGCCGCGGCATGCCCCGGCTCGGCCTGGCATTTGTGCGACTGGCGGGATCGTTTGCCGCGCGACAGCGATGCCTTCCTGTGGGACCCCGACGGCCCGGTATGGACCGCGCCGGGCGGAGCGATCGGCTTCGCACCGGAGGCGGCCGGGATTCTCGGCCGGGTGCTGCGGCACGATCCGCTGGCGGCCATGCGGGCAGCGCTGGGCAATGCCCTCACTCAGGCCGGCCGGGTCGCGCTCGGCGACACGCTCGGCGCCGCATGGCTGGAAGGCTCCATCACCGGCAGCCTGCACGCCTATTTTCCGCCGCAGGAATTGCAGCGCTTTCGCGCCGGATTGCAGGCCAAGGGCGCGCTTGCCGGGATCGCCGCGCCGCTCAACGCGGTCCATGCGGCGCTGCTGCTGGCGACGGCCGCAACGCTGCTGTTCCGCCGGCATTGCGGCCGTTGCCTGGTGATCATCATTCTGGTCGGCGTGGCGGCGAATGCCTTCGCCACCGGCGCCCTGTCCGGCCCATTCGACCGCTACCAGGCGCGGATCGCCTGGATCGTCCTGCTACCGCCCGGGCTGGCGTTGCTCAGATCGGTGCCAGCAGCTCGACCTCGGCCGGGGCCTTGCGGACCAGGTGCTCGTAGTCGGTGAGCAGGGTCTCGGTGATCCGACTCGGCGTGAAATGATGCTCGCCGATCTGGCGCACCGGCGTCACCTCGGCGGCGGTGCCGGCAAGGAACACTTCCGTGGCCCTGGTCAATTCCTCCGGCATGATCGCCCGTTCCACCACCTTCATCTGGTGGCGTTTGGCGATCGCCATCACGGTGCGTCGGGTGATGCCGTCAAGGAAGCAGTCCGGCGTCGGCGTGTGTAGCTCGCCGTCCATGACGAAGAACGCATTCGCGCCGGTCGCCTCGGCGATCTGGCCACGCCAGTCCAGCATCATCGCATCGTTGAAGCCCTTCGCCTCCGCGGTGTGCTTGGCCAGGGTGCCGATCATATAGAGGCCGGCGGCCTTGGAGGCGGTGGGCGCGGTTTGCGGGTGCGGGCGGCGCCACTCGGCAAGATCAAGCCGGATGCCGGCCATTTTGTCGGCGCCGAAATAGGCGCCCCAGTGCCAGGAGGCGATGGCCAGATGGATCTTGGTCTGCTGCGCCGAGACCGCCAGCATTTCGCTGCCGCGCCAAGCGATGGGACGGATATAGGCATCGTCGAGCCCGTCGGCTTGCATCACCGCGATGCAGGCGGCGTCGATCTCATCGGCGGTATAGGGGATCTCAAAGCCGAGAATGCGGCCGGAATTGATCAGGCGATCGGTATGGGCGCGCAGTTTGAAGATGTTTCCGCTGTATGCCCTCTCGCCTTCGAACACGCCGCTGGCATAGTGGAGGCCGTGCGTCAGCACATGCAGCTTCGCGTCACGCCAGGGCATCATGACCCCATCGAACCAGATAAAGCCGTCACGGTCGTCGAAAGGAACTAGCGCCATCTGGGCGATCCTCGCAATATTGTTGCTTCACACGACGTAGGGGTATAATGGACTTCGCTCTACGTCAACATTCCTGCCGTAATTTCCCGGTATGTCAGCCATGCCGCAAACCCACGCCACGGCGCCCGAGTCGGCACCGAACCCCCGAGTGATCATGCAAGACCAGAAGCCTGCCGGCGCCGCCGGCGCCAATCTCCTGTTTCTCCGCGAGGCCGAAATCCGGGCCGCGCAGGACATGCTGTTTTTTGCGTATCGCGATTTCACCAACGCCGCCGATGTCATTCTCGAGGAGCTTGGCCTCGGCCGCGCCCATCACCGGGTACTGCATTTCATCGGCCGCAATGCCGGCATGTCGGTCGGCGATCTGCTTTCGGTGTTGCGGATCACCAAGCAGAGCCTCGCGCGCGTGCTCGGCGCCCTGATCGAGCAGGGCTATGTCGCCCAGGCCCAGGGCCGCGCGGATCGCCGCCAGCGGCTGCTGACGCTGACGCCAAAAGGTGAGGACCTTGAGCGCCGCTTGTTCGAACGCCAGCGCGAGCGCATCGTGAACGCCTACCGCGAGGCCGGCAGCGCCGCGGTCGACGGGTTTCGCCGGGTCATGCGCGGGATCATGGATGAGGAGGCGCACGCCTTCGTGGACAACGCCGACCAGATCCGCGAGGCGGCGCGGAAGGGATAGGACATCATGGCTGATGACGCGCTGATCCTGGTGGTGGAGGACGATCCGCGACTGCGCGCTTTGTTGCAGCGCTATCTCGGCGAGAGCGGCTTCCGCGTCACCGCCGCCGAGCACGCCGCCGAGGCGCGCGAGAAGCTGCGCTTCCTGCAGCCGGACCTGATGGTGCTCGATGTGACGATGCCGGGCGAATCCGGCCTTACGCTCACCGAGTCGCTGCGCCGCGAGAAGCACGAGGTGCCAATCCTGCTGCTCACCGCGCGCGGGGCACCGGAGGATCGCATCGCCGGCTTCGAGGCCGGGGCCGACGACTATCTGGCCAAGCCGTTTGAGGCCAAGGAGCTGCTGCTGCGCATTCGTGCCTTGCTGCGGCGGGTGACGCAGCCGGTCGCGGCGCCGCATCCGGCCAGCGGCGGCCCAGTGCAGCTCGGGGCGCTCAGCTTCGACACCGCGCGCGCCGAGTTGCGCGGCCCTGCCGGCATCGTCCGCCTGACCGGCGGCGAGGCTTCGCTGCTGGCCGCGCTGGCCCACCGACCCAACGAAGTGCTGGGCCGCGAGGACATCGCGGCGGCACTCGACATGGACGAGGCCGGCGAGCGCGCCATCGATGTGCAGGTGACCCGCCTGCGCCGCAAGATCGAGGTCGATCCGCGCGAGCCGCGCTTCCTCCACACCGTGCGCGGCCGCGGCTACACGCTCAAGCCCGGCACCTGACATGGCCGCGCCGCTCAAACGCTTCCTGCCGCGCAGCCTGCTGTGGCGGACGCTGCTGATCGTGCTGATCCCGCTGATCGTGGTGCAGGCGGTGGCGATGCAAATCTTCTACGGCACCCATCTCAACCTGGTCTCGCGCCGGCTCTCGGCCGCCGTGACCGGCGAGATCGTCACCACCATTGCCCTGATCGAGCGCGCGCCGGACGAAGCCGCGCGCGACTGGGCGCTGGAGAACGCCTGGAAAGCCTTCGAAATCCGCATGACCCTGCAACCGCCGGGGCCACTGCCCCGCGGCGTCCGCCAGGGCGCGCTGACGCCGCGCAACAACGGCCTCGGCGTCGGCCTGCGCGAGCGGCTGCTCCGCCCGATCGTCATCGACTGGGAGAGCGATCCGCAGTCGGTGCTGATCACGGTCAAGCTCGACGCCAACAACCTGCGCATCGAGGCTCCGCGCAAACGTCTGTTCGCGGCGACATTTTCGGTGTTCATCCTGTGGCTGGTGGGCTCCTCGCTGCTGGTTTTCGCCATCGCCACGTTGTTCGTGCGCAACCAGGTGCGCTCGATCCGCCGCCTCGCCAGCGCCGCCGAGGCCTTCGGGCTCGGCCGCGAGGTCGGCCCGATCAAGCCGGAGGGCGCGACCGAGGTGCGCCAGGCCGCCGCCGCCTTCAACCGCATGCAGGAGCGGGTGAGCCGCTTCCTCGCCCAGCGCACGGAGATGCTGGCCGGGGTGTCGCACGACCTGCGCACTCCGCTGACCCGGCTGCGCCTGGCACTGGCGATGATGCCGCAGGACGCGGCGATCGCCCAGGATGTCGCCGACATGACCGGCGATGTCGCCGAGATGGAGCGCCTGATCGAGGCCTATCTCGCCTTCGCCCGCGGCGAGGGCAGCGAAAAGGCCGAACCGGTCGACCTCGGCAGGCTGCTCGCCGAACTGGTCGGTGCTGCCCACCGCGCCGGACGTGAAGTGGCGATGCAGGCGGAGACCGACCTGACCGTGCGGCTTCGCCCCGGCGCGTTTCGCCGTGCCCTGACCAATCTGCTCGACAATGCCGGCCGCCACGCCAGCCACGTCGCGGTGCGCGCCGCCCGTCAGGGCGACCGCTTCGTCGAGCTTACGGTGGACGATGACGGGCCGGGCGTTCCGCGCGAGCGGCGCGAGACTGTGTTCAAGCCGTTCGAGTCCGGCACCGGCAGCACTGGCCTCGGCCTGACGATCGCGCGTGACATCGTGCGCGCCCATGGCGGCGAGATCACCCTGGAGGACAGCCCGATGGGCGGGCTGCGCGCGCGCATCCGGGTGCCGTTCTAGACCCAAAGGCGGGCGAGGGCTGAGTCCACGGCCGCAGTCAGGTGCAGCAGGGGCACGGACCAGAACCGGGTGCCCGGACCGCTCTCGGCGCGGCCGACCACCGCGTCGTAGCGCAGCGCGAGGACGGCGGCGAGGTGGCGGAAGCACCAGTTCACCCAGGAATCCATGTGCAGTTCGACCACCACGGTGCCAGGCCGCGCGAAGACGAGGTTGGCGAGCCCCGCCCCGTGCGGGGCCACGATGGCTTCCGCCCCGGCGAACAGCGCGATCTGCGCGGCGAGCGGCATGCCCTCCAGCCGGATCGCGACGAAGCCGAATTGGGCCAGGGCTGCGACGACGGCATCCTCGTTGCGCAGGCAGCGATGAGCGCCGGGCCGGCGGTCCGCCGCGCGCCGGTCGATATAGATGCGCCGCGGCAGATTGCCCGACTCCGGATCGCCGCGCATCCGGGCGAAGAACGGGACGAGGCAGGGGTGGGGCAGGTGGAACCCGGTGACCGACCACGGCACCGTCAGCCGCTCCACCCGGTAGGTTGCGGCGGGCGCGACCGGCTCAATTCGGCGGCCCTGGACGAGCCCAATGCGGGCCAGCCCGTCCTGGCCGACGGAATCCAGTTGCTGCGGCACGAGCACTGCGTCATGCGCGGCCAGCACCTCGGCCGGCACCGGGGCCAGGCGGCCGATTCCCTCCAGAGTCCAGTGATAGTAGTTACCGAAATTGCCGCCGAGCAGGCTCAGCCAGGTGCCGGGCAGGTCGATGATCGTTGCGGCGTCCGGCAGGGCGACGGCGTTGCCGAGATCGCGGTAGGCGTTCAGTTCGGGCGCCGTCTGCTGGAGCGTGTCGGCCACCACGGCGCCGCCGGCGATGACGATCCCGGCGTCGGAGTGCACCAGCACATCGCTGAATGTCACGAGCCAGGGCGTCACCGATCGGTAGGAGGCGGAGTCCCAGCCGTACCCGGGCGGCAGCACCTCCGCGCTGTGCGCGTGCGGGAACATGTGCTGCCCGGCGGCGAGCGGCGGCAGCACCACGGTCTCCGCCGTGCCGAGCGGACGGGCCGCGATATGGCGCGCGGAGGCCGGATCATGCAACAGGTCGGTCGTTGTTCGCTTGGGGAACCCGACCGATGGCACGAAGTCAGGCCGTGCGGTCGCCACCGCCGTGCAGGGCCGCCTGGGCCGCCGCGAGGCGGGCCACCGGGACGCGATAGGGACTGCACGAGACATAATCGAGCCCGACCGATTCGCAGAATGCGATGGAGGCCGGATCGCCGCCGTGCTCGCCGCAGATGCCGAGCTTGATGCCGGGCTTGGTCGCGCGGCCCTTTTCGGCGGCGATGCGCACCAGGGCGCCGACGCCCTCGACGTCGAGCGAGACGAAGGGGTCCTTCTCCAGAATGCCGGCGTCAACGTAGGCGGGCAGGAATTTGCCGGCGTCGTCGCGCGACAGGCCGAAGACGGTCTGGGTCAGGTCGTTGGTGCCGAAACTGAAGAAATCTGCGACCTCGGCGATCTTGTCGGCGGTCAACGCGGCGCGGGGCAGCTCGATCATGGTGCCGACGATGTACTCGATGGTCATGCCCTGCTCGGCGAAAACCTCGGCGGCGATCTTGTCGACCTGGGCGCGGGTGATTTCGAGTTCGCGGCGGATGCCGACCAGCGGGATCATGATCTCCGGCACCGGGGCCTTGCCGCTTTCACGGGCGACGGCGATGGCGCCCTCGAAAATGGCGCGGGCCTGCATCTCGTAGATCTCGGGGTAGGTCACGCCGAGGCGGCAGCCGCGGTGGCCGAGCATCGGGTTGGCCTCGGCAAGTTCGGCCGCACGGCGGCGCATCGCCTCGACATCGGTGCCGAGGGCGACGGCGACCTCGGCGAGTTCGGCATCGGCGTGCGGCAGGAACTCGTGCAGCGGCGGGTCGAGCAGGCGGATGGTGACGGGCAGGCCTGCCATGATGCGGAACAGCTTGTGGAAATCGTCGCGTTGGAACGGCAGCAGACGGGCGAGGGCGATGCGGCGGCCGTGCTCGTCGCCGGCCATGATCATCTGGCGGACGGCGCCGATGCGCTCGGGGTCGAAGAACATGTGCTCGGTGCGGCACAGGCCGATGCCTTCGGCGCCGAATTTCCGCGCGGTCTCGGCATCAAGCGGGGTTTCGGCGTTGGTGCGCACCTTCATCCGGCGGGTGGCGTCGGCCCAGGCCATGAGGGTGGCGAATTCGCCGGACATCTGCGGCTCGATCATGGCGACAGCGCCGATGAAGACCTCGCCGGTGGCGCCGTCGATGGTGACGGTGTCGCCGGCGCGGACCAGCTTGCCGCCGGCGGTGAGGGTCTGGGCGCCGTAGTCGACGGAAATGCCGCCGGCGCCGGCGACGCAGGGGCGGCCCATGCCGCGCGCCACCACGGCGGCGTGGCTGGTCATGCCGCCGCGGGTGGTCAGGATGCCGCGGGCGGCATGCATGCCGTGGATGTCCTCGGGGCTGGTTTCGATGCGCACCAGCAGCACCGCCTCGCCCTTGGCGGCGCGGGTTTCGGCCTCATCAGCCGAGAACACGACAGCGCCGGAAGCGGCGCCGGGGCTGGCAGGAAGGCCCTTGGCGAGCAAATGGCGGGTCGCCTTGGGGTCCAGCGTGGGGTGCAGGAGCTGGTCGAGCGAGGACGGGTTGACCCGCAGGATCGCCTCCTTCTGGTCGATCAGCCCTTCGCTGGCCATTTCGACCGCGATTCGCAGGCTGGCGGCGGCGGTGCGCTTGCCGTTGCGGGTTTGCAACATGTAGAGCTTGCCCTGCTGCACCGTGAACTCGATGTCCTGCATGTCCTTGTAGTGACGCTCAAGCGTCTCGCGGACCTGCATGAGCTCGGCATAGGCGGCCGGCATGGCTGTTTCCATCGAGATCTCGCCCGGCTTGGCCTTGGCTTGGGCCATCGGCTGAGGCGTGCGGATGCCGGCGACGACGTCCTCACCCTGGGCGTTGACCAGGTATTCGCCGTAGAAGATGTTTTCGCCATTCGACGGATCGCGGGTGAAGCAGACCCCGGTGGCGCAATCGAGCCCCATGTTGCCGAATACCATGGCCTGGACGTTCACGGCGGTGCCCCAGGACGCCGGGATGTCGTGGAGTTTGCGATAGGTGTTCGCGCGCGGGTTCATCCAGCTGCCGAACACGGCGCCGATCGCGCCCCAAAGCTGCTCCTCGGGATCGAGCGGGAAGGGTTTTCCGGTCTCCTCCCTCACCATCTCGAGATAGGCATGGACCACGCGATGCCAGTCCTGCGCGGTGAGCGCGGTGTCCTCGACCACGCCGGCTTCGAGCTTGGTGTGCTCGATGATCTCCTCGAAACGGTGATGGTCGACGCCGAGGACGACGCCGCCATACATCTGGATGAAGCGGCGGTAGGAGTCCCAGGCGAAGCGGGCGTCGCCCGACATTTCGGCCAGGCCCTCGACGGTGGCATCGTTGAGGCCGAGGTTGAGCACGGTGTCCATCATGCCGGGCATGCTGACCCGCGCGCCGGAGCGGACCGAGACCAGGAGCGGCTTGTGCTTGTCGCCGAAGGTCAGCCCGACGGCGGCCTCGATCCGGGCAAGGGCGGTGCGGAGCTGGGCCTGGAGTTCAGGCGGATAGGCGTGATCATTGTCGTAATAGGCGGTGCAGACCTCGGTGGTCAGCGTAAAGCCGGGGGGCACCGGCAGGCCGATGCTGGCCATCTCGGCGAGGTTGGCGCCCTTGCCGCCAAGGAGATTGCGCATGCCGGCACGACCCTCGTTGTGGCCGGCACCGAAAGAGTAGACCCATTGATGCGTCATCGACTCAAATCTCCCTGGCTTGAAGGCAAGGCCAGGGCGCTGCCCTGGACCCGCTGGGGCCTTAAGGCCCCAGACCCCATCCGTTTTACGTCAGCCTCAGCACTGCAACCATTATGCCACTGTTTTCAGCCCTCGATGCGCGCGAAATCCGCAACGCTATGCATCGTCTCCCGAACCCTGGAAAGGAGAAGCAGACGATTGTGGCGCAATTGAGCTTCCGGATTGTTGACGGTCACCGCAGAGAAGAACGTATCTAGAGGCTGTCGGAGGCGAGCTAGGTGGCCTGCCGCGAGCCTGTACTCTCGCTCATTGAGAAACATATTCACATAGGAACGGACATCAACAAGCTGATGGTTAAGGTCACTCTCCGAAGGGTCAACAAACAACCGCTCGTTCACCTCGCCTTCAAACGGAGCTCCGTTCTTTTTTTCTTCGGCATCAAGAATTTTCGTGGCGCGTCGGTATCCTGCAATCAAATTCTCGCCTGCCTCGGTACCCAGCATCTCGGAGATGGCATCAAATCGGCTCAAGACCTGAAGTAGATCGTCACTATGACCCGGCGTAAGCACGGCATTCAACGCATCATAGCGTCCCCCCTCGCTTCGAATTTGAACCCGTAAACGTTCGATCAGGAAACTGAAAACATCGTCAACGTCAGACGTCCCAGGTATGCTCTCAGTAGCTCTATCGATCACGGAGCGAAGGGGAAGACGAAGCTTACGCTCGCGAACGATGCGGATTACCCCGAGCGCCGCGCGTCGCAAAGCAAACGGATCCCCAGAGCCTGTCGGCTTTTCCCCAATCGCGAAAAAACCCACGAGCATGTCGATCTTGTCTGCGAGTGCCACAGTGAGACCGACTTGGTTTCTTGGAACCTCGTCCGAAGGTCCCTTCGGGGAATAGTGATCCTGGATAGCAAGGGCAACCGCACGATCCTCTCCGTCAGCCAATGCATAATAGCCGCCCATCACCCCCTGCAACTCTGGAAACTCGCCAACCATACCAGTTGATAGATCAGCCTTAGCCAGGCGAGCAGCACGCCTCACGTGGATATAATGAGCGCGGGTATGATCGGCCAAATACAGAGAAAGCTTCTCGATGCGGCGGACGCGGTCGCCCTGGGTCCCTAGCTTGGCGTGGAACGTCACCTTGTCGAGCGCCGCGACACGGCTTTCGAGGGTGGCATTGCGGTCAAGGTCCCAGAAGTGCCTTGCATCGGCGAAGCGGGCACGCAGGACGCGTTCGTTGCCGGCCACCATGGCAGCGCCGCCATCGGTCGGCGGAATGTTGGCGATGAAGGCAAAACGCGCCGCCGCTTTGCTGTTTGCGTCGCAAAGCGCGAAATAGCGCTGGTTCACCCGCATCGAGACCTGCATCACTTCGGCCGGCAGGTCCATGTAAGCGGCGTCGATGCGGCCGAGATAGGGGACGGGCCATTCGACCAGGCCGGTCACCTCGTCGAGCAGGCCCTCGTCCCGCACAATCCTGAGCCCCTCGGCGGCGGCGAGGGATGCGAGGCCGGCGTCGATCAAAGCGCGGCGCTCGGCGGCCTGCACGATGACATGGCGGGCGCGCAGCTTCTCGGCCCAATCCGTGCACCCGGTGACGGCGAAGGCGCCGGGCGAGAGGAAGCGGTGGCCCTCGGTTAGATTGTCGGAGACGAGGCCGTGGCCGTCATCCACACCGTCGCGCAGGTCGAACGGCACCACCGCGCCATCGAGCAGGCAGACGATGCGGCGCAGCGGGCGCACCCAGGTGAAGCCGCTCGATCCGCCCCAGCGCATGGATTTCGGCCAGGGAAACTTGCGCAGCACGGCGGGGACGGCGGCGGCGACCAGGGCCGCGGCATCGACGCCGGGCACCACCTTGTCGAGCACCCAGAAATCGCCTTCCTCGCGCAGCTGCCCCTTCGCCGCGCCATGCTTGCGCAGGAAGCCGGTGAGGGCCTGTTCCGGCGCGTTGCGGCGCGGGCCGCGCTCGCTGCTGCGGCTTTCGGGGACGGAGCCGGCGACTTCGGCGGCCAAAGCGATGCGGCGCGGGCCGTAGAATGTCTCCACGGATCGCGGCGCCAGCGCCGCCAGCGCCTCCCCCAGCAGCCGCGCCAGATCGTCGGCCCCGCGCGCCTGCATGCGCGCGGGGATTTCCTCGCTGAAAAGCTCAATGAAAAACTCAGACATGTCAGACCTTCAGCGCCAGCGCGATATCGGTGTGAATGAAGTCATCGCCCTTGCACAGCAAGGGTTCGCGCGTCTGGCGCGCCAGCGCATAGGAGAAGCAATCGCCATAGTTCAACCGCGCGCGATGCACCCCGCGGCCGAACCGCGCGTGGGCGTCACGCGCGATGCGCGCAAGGTCCGCCGAAACCGGGACGATTTCGATCGCGAGTTCCGCGATCAGCGCGCCGAAACGCCCGGCCAGGTCCGGATTGCGATGGCGATCGACGATGATCCCGCTCTCCAGCCAGGTCGCCGAGGACATCAGCAGTCGTTGGGCGTCGACCATCGCCTCCACAATCGCGGGCTCGTCCGGCTCGTTGAGGATGATGGCCATGATGGCCGAACTGTCCACGATCACTTCGGCAAGCCGTCCTCGTCATAGATCCAGCCATGATCGGACGTCGGCAGCGGCGTGCCCATCCCGGCCCGGATTTCGGCGGCAATCGCTCGGATGCGCGCCAGCCGGGCCTCGCGCCCACGCGTTGCGCGCTCCCGCGCCAGCCGCTCGCGCACCGCTTCCGTCACCGCCGCGGTCAGGCTCTCGCCGGTCAATTCAGACAATTCGGAGGCGAGGCGATAGGCGTCCTCGCTTTTGATGTTGAGCTGCGTGCCCATGGGTTTGGTAGAACCGTTCCGTTATCAGGTAGATATACGCCTAGCAACACCCTGTGTCACGCGCTTTCCTCCCCGACCCACGCCTCGCAGCACCCCTTCGCCAGCGTCCGCACCCGGGCGATGTAGCTGGCCCGCTCCGTCACGCTGATAACCCCGCGGGCATCGAGCAGATTGAACAAATGGCTCGCCTTGATGCACTGGTCGTAGGCCGGCAGCGCCAGTTTGCGCTCTCCGCCCAACAGAGCCGTGCATTCGGCCTCGGCGTCGGCAAAGTGTCGCGCCAGCATCGCCGTGTCCGCGCGCTCGAAATTATAGGCGCTGTATTCCCGCTCTGCGCGGAGGAACACATCGCCGTATTTCACCCCGCGGCCGTTGAAATCGAGGTCGTAAACCCGCTCGACATTCTGCACATACATCGCCAGGCGCTCGAGCCCGTAGGTCATCTCGAAGCTCGGATGCACCACGGCGATGCCGCCGACCTGCTGGAAATAGGTGAACTGACCGACTTCCATGCCGTCGCACCAGACCTCCCAGCCCAGCCCCCAGGCGCCGAGGGTGGGACTTTCCCAGTCATCCTCGACGAAGCGGAAATCATGGACCAGGGGGTCAAGCCCGAGCGCCTTGTAGCTCGCCAGCAGCAGCGCCTGGGCGTCCGCGGGCGAGGGTTTCATGATGACCTGGTATTGGTAGTAGTGCTGCAACCGGTTGGGGTTTTCGCCGTAGCGCCCATCGGTCGGCCGGCGCGAGGGTTGCACGTAGGCCGCCCGCCATTCGCCGCTGCCGAGCGCGCGCAGCGTGGTGGCGGGGTGGAAGGTGCCCGCGCCCATTTCCATGTCGAACGGCTGCAGGATCACGCAGCCCTGGGCGGACCAGAAATTGTGCAGCCGCAGGATCAACTCCTGGAAGCTGGGCGGAGAAGCGGAGGTCATGTGCGGCGGCGTCTCGTTGTTCTTTGATGCGGCGCACAATACGGGCAGGGCCGGAAGGTCACAAGCCGATGATGAAGCAGGCCTCTCCGAGGTTTAACTTGCGGCTCGCCCGCCATCTCCCCACATCATGCGGCGTGACCTTGCCGCGGGGCTTCCCCCCGGCGCAACAGGGATGGGAATGATGACCAACGAGGAACGCGACCTCATCCAGAACTTCATCGCCCGTGTCGGCGGCGCGCCGGCCGGCAACTTCTCCTCGCTGCCAGCGGTGCAGTCCAATCTGCCGCCGATCGACCGCGAGGCCGATGGCCATATCGCCGAGTTGTTCAACCGCTACCCCGAGGCACGCTATCGCATTACCCAACTCGCCTTCGTGCAGGAGCATGCACTGGCCGAGATGCAAAACCAGCTTGCCCGCGCCCAGGCCGACTTGCAGGCCGCGCGCCAGCAGGTCCAGCAGCTTCAGCAGCAGAGCGCACCCGCCGCTTCACCATGGGGCGCCGCCGCTTCTCCCCAGCCGCAAATGCCGCCCCAGCCCCAGTCGTCGCGCGGCTTCCTCGGCGGCCTGTTCGGCGGCAGCCAGCAGGCCGCGCCGCCGCCGCCGCAGTATCAGCAGCCCGCCTATGCGCCGCCGCCGCAATACGCCCCACAATACGCCCCGCCGCCGCAATACGCGCCTGGCTACCAGCCCGGCATGTTCCAGCGCAGCGGCTCGGGTTTCCTCGGCTCGGCGCTGACCACCGCGGCCGGCGTCGCCGGCGGCATGGTGGCGGGCAACGCGCTGATGAACCTGTTCTCGGGCAGCCACTCGGCCGGCTACGGGGGCGGCTCCGGCGGCGGCTTCGGATCGGGCACCGGCTTTACCCCTCAGCCCACCACCTACGTGCCGGTGTCGCAGCCCGACACGTCTTCCGCGTCGCCCTGGGCGAGCGCGCCCGACGGCTACGAAGTCGGCGGCCTCAGCAAGGACAGCACGGCCACGTCGGGCGGCGGCTGGCAGCAGGCGGCGTCCGATGGCGGCTGGCAGGATGCGCCCGCGTCGGATGGGGGCGGCTGGGAAGACGCCGGCGGCGGTGGCAGCGACGATCCATAAGCCGCACGCCTGATTCGCGTCCGCATGGCGGAGTGCTACGCTGCCACCATGCGGATTCTCGCCCTCGACGGAGCCCTCGCCTGCTGCGCTGCCGCCGTCGTGATCGACGATCGGCTGGTTGCTGCGCACCAGGTGCGCGGCGCGCGCGGCCACGCCGCGGTCCTGCCCGGGTTGGTCGAAGCCGCCCTCGCCGGAGCCGGACTTACTGCGATGGAGCTCGACGCCATCGCCGTCACCATCGGCCCCGGCAGCTTCACCGGCCTGCGCGCGGCCCTGGCCCTGGCGCATGGGCTCGGCACTGCCGCCGGCTGCCCCGTGGTCGGGGTCAGCGTGGCGGAAGCGATGGCAGCGGCCCTGCCCAACCTGGGCGGGCGCGAACTGTGGGTTGCCATCGATAACCGCCGCGGCCGCATCTTTCTCCATCGCGCCGGCCAGGCGGGTGGCCTTTTCGCTCCCGAACCGACCGCCCTGGACGCCCTGCCCCGCGCCGAACGCCGCATCGCGGTGGCTGGCGACGCGGCCCCTGAGGTCGCCAGCCGCCTGGCCGCGCGCGAGACGGATGTGATGCTGACAGACCTTCGGCTGCCGCCGATCCGCCAGATCGCGCTGGTTGGGGCCGAGCGTCTGCGCGGCGAACGCCCGGCATTGCCGGCCCAGCCGCTTTATGTCGATCCGCCGGAAGCGAGACTGCCGCAAGGCGGCCTGCGTCCTGCGCCACGATGATCCTCGCGGCACCAGCCCATGCCCCGGCCTTGGCCGCCATCCACGCTGCCGCCTACCCGCCGCACGAGGAACACCCCGGCGAGGCCTGGCCGGCAGCGGCCTTCGCCGCCCAGCTCGCTTCGCCCGGCAGCTTCGGCCTGATCGAGCTTGCCGGCGGCCTCATCCTCGCGCGCGTCGCCGCCGACGAGGCCGAGATCCTGACCCTTGCCGTCGCCCCCGCCGCGCGGCGCCGCGGCCTCGCCCGGGGACTGCTGGAAGGCGCGGTCGCCCTGGCCGGCATGCGCGGCGCCGCCGCCATGTATCTCGAGGTCTCCGAGGTCAACACGGCGGCCCGGTCACTGTACGAAACGTCGGCATTCCTGGCCATCGGCCGCCGCCGTCGTTACTATCCGGACGGCTCCGATGCACTTTTGATGCGGCGCAACATTACTTGCGCCGCAACAGCAGCCGGGTGATCCCGCTCTCCGACTCGAGTGCCAGCACCGCATGGCCCTGCTCGGCCGCCGTGCGCGGCACATTGCGCAGCGGTTCCTCGCCTTGCAGCAAGACAAGCAGTGTCTGGCCAGACGACATTCGGTCAAGCGCCAGACGCACCCGCACGAAGGTCATCGGACAGGTCTCGCTCGTGATGTCGATTGTCCGATCGGGAATATTCGTAGCATCCGGACCGTCATTCCGGCCTTTGGCATCTGCCGGATTGGTCATCCGCCGGTCTTCCTCACTCGAATAATGGTTGCACGACAACGCGAACGTCTCATATATGGGAGCAAATCTCAGACGGCAAAGGAAAACCAATGAACGACGATTCGCACGACAGCGACATTCTTGCCCTCACGGCCCAGATTGTTTCGGCGCATGTTTCGAACAATTCAGTGACCGCCGAGTCGCTGCCCAACCTGATCCAGGAAATCCATCGCACCCTGGCGGCGATTTCCCACGGCGAGCCCGTGGTCGAGAAGCAGCAGCCGGCGGTTCCGGTCAAGAAATCGGTCTATGCCGACCATATTGTCTGCCTCGAGGACGGCAAGAAGCTGAAAATGCTGAAGCGTCATCTCAAGACGGCCTACAACATGACGCCTGAGCAGTATCGGGAGAAGTGGGGCCTCACGCCCGACTATCCGATGGTCGCACCCAACTACGCGAAACATCGTTCCACGCTGGCCAAGAAGATCGGTCTCGGCACCAAGGCCCGCACCAAGCGCTAACGGCGGCACCGCGGGGGGGCAGCTTCCGGCGCCCCCCTGTGCCGCGAGGCGGAGCGTGGTATAGGGCTGGTCTTAATGGTCAGCCGCATCGAACGCCTGTGCATTGAACGTGGACTGAAGATGACGGGGCAACGCCGTGTCATTGCGCGGGTGCTGTCCGAGTCCGGCGACCATCCCGATGTCGAGGAACTCTACCGTCGCGCCGCCGATCTCGACCGCAACATCTCCATCGCCACGGTCTACCGCACCGTCCGCCTGCTCGAGGAGAAGGGGATTCTCGAACGGCGGGACTTCGGCGGCGGCCGCGCACGCTACGAGCCGACCGAGCACGGGCATCATCATCATATCATCGATGTCGAGTCCGGTAAGGTGATAGAGTTCGAAGACGCGGAGCACGAACGCGTTCTCCACGCCATCGCAGGCCGCCTCGGCTTCGACCTCGTGTCCCACCGCCTCGAACTTTTCGGCCGCCGCCGCCCGCGCGGCCAGGACAAGGTTGACGAATGAGCACGACCCTCCAGGCTGACGGTCATTTCGACGAGCTTCGCGCGGGGTCCCTGGGCGTTCGCCTGGCCCGCGACGCGGCCGAGATCGATGCCGCCCAGTCGCTGCGCTATGACGTCTTCTACGAAGAGATGGGGGCCGTCCCGGACGCCGCCGCCCGCACCAGCCGCCGCGATGTCGACCGGTTCGACGCGGTGGCCGACCACCTGATCGTGCTCGACCATGGCGATGGCAGCGGGAGGCCGCGTGTGGTGGCGACCTACCGGATGATCGACAAGCCCGCCGCAGCGCGGATCGGCCACTTCTACTCTGCCGACGAATACGACATCGGCCCGCTGCTCGCCTTCCCCGGCAATGTGCTGGAGGTCGGCCGCTCCTGCGTGCATCCGGAATATCGCGGCCGCCAGGCGATGCAATTGCTGTGGCGTGGCATCGCCGCCTATGTCGCGCGCCGCCAGATCGATGTGCTGTTCGGCTGCGCCAGCCTCCATGGCATCGATCCTGACCGGATCGCAGCGGAGTTGACCTATCTGCACACCCACCATCTCGCGCCTGCTGAGCTGCGCCCCCGCGCGATTGCATCCCGCTTCGTCGAGATGCGGCGAATCGATCCGGCCACGCTCGATCCGCGCCGCGTGCTGGTCCGACTGCCGCCGCTGATCAAGGGCTATCTCCGCCTCGGCGGCTGGGTTGGCGACGGCGCGGTGATCGACGCCCAGTTCAACACCACCGACGTCGCCATCGTCGTGCGCACGGACCAGGTGACCGAGCGCTATTTGCGCCACTACGAACGCGGCAACGCGGCGGAAGACTAGCCGGCGATGTCACGCCCTCCGGCGTCCCGCTTCAACGTCATCATGACCTCGCCGCGGCTGGCCGCCCCCGCCGTGGCGGTGCTGGAGGCCGCGGGCTGCGCGATCCACTACATGGACCCCTACCCTTCCGCCGACGCCGTGACCGCCCTGTGCGGCAAGATCCAGGCCGATGCCATCCTTAGCCGGCAAGGCCCGGTCAACGCCGCCTGCATGGATGCATCGAAAAACCTCCGCATCGTCGCCCGCCACGGCGTCGGCGTCGACGATGTCGACATCCAAGCCGCCATCGCACGCGGCATCTTGGTCACGCGGGCGCCCGGCTCAAACACCCAGGCGGTGGCTGAGCACACCATGGCGCTGCTGCTGGCTCTGGCGAAGGAGCTGCGTCCGCTCGCCACCGCCATCGGCGGGGGCGCCTGGCGCGGGGCGGCGACCAAGGTGCGCGACATCGCCGGCATGCGGCTCGGACTGCTCGGCTATGGTCCGATCGCCCGCGCGGTGGTGCCGCTGGCCACCGCCTTCGGCATGACCGTCAGCGCCTTCGACCCGCGCAAGCCCGATCTCGCGTTCGGCAAGGTTCACCGCTACGCCACGCTGCGCGAGCTTTGCACCAATGTCGACGTCCTCTCGGTCCATTGCCCCTTGACCCCGGAGACCCGCCATCTGGTGGACGCCGCCGCGCTCGCGGCGCTGCCCACCGGTGCCTATGTCCTCAATACCGCGCGCGGCGGCATCATCGACGAGGACGCGCTGGCAGCAGCGCTTGACCGCGGCCACATCGCCGGCGCCGGGCTCGACGTATTCGAGGACGAACCGCCGCCGGCCTCGCATCCGCTGCGCAACCATCCGCGCGTGCTGCCCACCCCCCATGTCGCCGGTGTCACCGATGGCTCGCTGGTCAACATGGGCGTCATGGCCGCAGAATGCATCGCAGCCCGACTCACCGGCGCCGTAGTCCCGGCTCACCGAATTGTGTCCGCCTGAGCGTTCCGGACGTCGGCAGAGCCCCTTAAATTAGGCCTGGATTTCGTTAACATCAATGCGATTGCAGCAGCACCCAGACTTCGGGGAAGTCTGCGGCGGCCATACTATTTTTTATTTCCAATTGGAGACAATTATGACAATCCTGAGGACAGCCGTCTTCGTCATGGTATTCGCCATGACGCTGGTCACCGTCGGCGGCAGCGCCAGCGCCGCACCTGCCGATTGCAGCAACGTCGGCACGCCGCTCACCACCTGCCAGCCCCCCGCCATCGGGATCGGCGGCCTGCGCAGCCGCGGCGATACCCAGGTCTTCGGCGGGCTGCGTTGGAATTTCGGCGACAGCGTGCCCGAACTCCAAATCGGCGTGCGCTACACCCAGACCCAGACCAACAGCGTCGTATATGGCGCCAAGCTCGACCTCACCACCCAGTTGGCGATGCAGCCCGACCAGTTCAAACCGATCCTGCGGCTGATGGCCCTCGGCGGCGATCGCGACGTCCAGGGCGAGGCCGGCGTCGGCATCAAGGCCTTCGCATGGCAGCCGGTGTTTGCTGCCGGCGTGCAGGCGCCCTACACCAATATCGGCGTCAACTACATGCTCGGCGGCATCTGGCAGCCTTACGCCGGCTTCAACACGCTGGGCAGGGTGGTTGGCCCGCGCCGCGGCGCCGGCCCGCTGAGCTGCGGCTCGCCGTTGACCCTGACATCGGTCGCGGGCAGCACCATCCAGTATAACGGCGGGCCCGTGACCGTCGATCCCGCGACGATTGTGCGCGGCAGCACCTGCGCCAACCTGACCCCGCCCGCGCCTCCGCCCGGACCAGTCTGATCGCGCTCGACTAGCCCCTCCGGGAGCCGGATGGCGCGACCGCAAGGTCCCGCCGTCCGGCCGCCGCCGCCCGCCGGCTTGCGCATCCCCCGCCGGCCCTGTAGCGCACCGCCATGCGCAGTCGCCTCGCCCTTTTTGCCGCCCGCCGCCCCGGCCTTGCCGCCTTCGCTCTCGGCCTGCTTTCGGCCGCCGCTTTGCCGCCGCTCCATCTCATCCCGGTCCTCTTCGTCAGCCTCCCCGGCCTGCTCGCCCTGATTGGCGCCCGCGCGACCTGGCGTGGCGCGGCGATGATGGGGATCTGGTTTGGCACTGGCCACCACATCGGCGGGCTCTACTGGATCACCGAGGCGATCCTGATCGAATCGACCGCCTTCTGGTGGCTGGTGCCCACGGGGGTGCCGATGCTGGCGGCCTTCCTGGCCTTGTTCATCGCTGTGCCTTGCGCGCTCGCCCGCCTCGCCCCCGCGCCGGCCCGTCCGCTGGTGCTGGCCGGCAGCTGGGTTCTGGTTGATATTGGCCGGCAATTCGTGCTCTCCGGCTTCCCCTGGAACCCGCTCGGCAGCGTCTGGACCCTGCCGGGCGCCGCCGGCGACACGATGATCCAGCCCGCCGCCTGGATCAGCGTGCACGGCCTCACCTTGCTGACGCTGCTGCTCGCGCTGCTGCACCGGCGCGCCGCCGCCGCTGTGCTGGTGGCCTGGATCGCCTTCGGCCTGGTCCGCCTCGGCCCGTGTCCGGTGCCGCCGAGCCCCGTCACCATCGCGCTGATCCAGGGCAATATCGCGCAGGAGGGCAAATGGGAGCGGGCGCGGGCGATGCGCATCTTCGAGCACTACCTCGCCCTCACCCGCACCGCCCGCATGGCACAGCCCGGCGCCACGCTCGTGGCGCCCGGCGGCACACTGGTGGCGCCCGGCGGCACGCTGGTGCCGGTCTGGCCCGAGACCGCGGTGCCGTTCCTGGTGGATGCCGACGCCGACGCCCGCGCCGCCATCGCCGCGGCCGCCGGCGGGACGGCGATCGTCGGCGCCCTGCGTTTCGACGCTGCCCGGCGGCCTTATAACAGTCTCATGGCGGTGGA
Organism: uncultured Rhodospirillales bacterium; assembly: GCA_903928895.1. Classification (GTDB taxonomy): domain Bacteria; phylum Pseudomonadota; class Alphaproteobacteria; order Acetobacterales; family Acetobacteraceae; genus CAIYPH01. The sequence continues at coordinate 77,592 of CAIYSR010000043.1, forward strand.
CGGCCCTGGCCCGGTGGCCGCGACCTATGACAAGTGGCATCTCGTGCCGTTCGGCGAGTACCAGCCGGGCTGGTTCCCGCTGCCCATCGCCTTCGTCAGCGGCGATGGTTTCGGCCGCGGCACCGGCCCGCGAACCTGGCATCTGCCCGGCCTGCCCGCGGTCGGGCCGCTGATCTGCTACGAGTCGATCTTTCCCGGCCAGGTTGTGGCGGCCGACCGGCCGGACTGGCTCGTGACCGTGACCAACGATGCCTGGTTCGGCGACTCGGCGGGGCCGCGCCAGCATCTCGCCGCCGCCCGGCTGCGCGCGGTGGAGGAGGGCTTGCCGCTGATGCGCGCCGCCAACACCGGTATTTCCGCCGGCTTCGATCCCTATGGCCGCGAGATCGGCCGCATCGGCATGAACCGCGAAGGCATCCTGACGCTCGCCCTGCCAGGCAAACTGCCACCGACGCCGTTCGCCCGCCTGGGCCTGGCGCTTCCATTGCTGCTGACGGTCGCGACAATCGCGGCTGGCTTATTTATCGCTCGTCAACCCGGCCGTGCCTATAAATAGAGACATTGCGACATTTTCCGTCAAATTCCTTGACGATCACAGGTTGTATCGTTTACTTTTTCTTCAACTTTAACCGCCTTCGGGCCGATGTGACGCACCTGCGGACACGCCGGCCCGCCCCGCCGGAGCAGCGCAGATGTCAGGCCAGACCGAAACCGGGCTCCCCCGCTTCGCCCCCGCCGGGCAGGAGCCGTTCGGCGAAAAGCACGAGCGCGAGCCCCGCGCCAGCCCGATCGATACCCATGTCGGCGCCCGCATCCGCCTGCGCCGCACCCTGCTCGGCATGTCGCAGGAGCGACTCGGCGAGGCGCTCGGGCTGACCTTCCAACAGGTGCAGAAATACGAGCGCGGCGTGAACCGGGTCGGCGCCTCGCGCCTGTTCGATCTTTCGCGCGTGCTCGACGTGCCGATCAGCTTCTTTTTCGACGACATGTCGGAGGCTTCGGCCCAGTCCGCCGCCCCCGGCCCACTCGCAGGCCGGCGCAGCCTCGGCTTCGCGGACCAGCAGGACGGGCTCGGCGACGAGATGCTGCACCGGCGCGAGACGCTGGAACTGGTGCGCGCCTATTACCGCATCCTCGATCCCAACCAGCGCAAGACCGTCTTCGCGCTGATCAAGAGCATGGCCCCGGAGGGCAGCGAGTAGCCCCCGGCAAGGCTCACGGATCGCCGCCAAGGCGCGACAGCCGCACCACCCGCTCCGGCCGGTCCTCCAACTCGTGGCTGGTCGGAACGGTGAATTCAGCGAACACGGCGAGTCCCTCGCGCGGCAGATAGGCGCGACCCGGATCGGCGATCCAGACCTCGGCCGAAACAGCCATGCGCCGAAGCCACGGCAGGATATGGCCCGTCATCGGCGCCTCGTAGCAGACATCGCCGCACAGGATCAGGTCCCACCGGCAGTCCGCTCCCACCACATCGGCGCAGTGCGCTTCGATCGTCACGCTGTTCAGTGCGGCATTGAGATGGATCGCGGCGATCGCGAGCGGGTCGATCTCCGCCGCCTCCACCCGTGCCGCCCCCAGCCTGGCCGCCGCGATCGCCGCCAACCCGCATCCCGAGGCAAAGTCCAGCACCCGCCGGCCGCGCGCGATCGAGGGATGATCCAGCAGATGCCGCGCCATGGCGATGCTGCCGGGCCAGGCAAAGGCCCAGAACGGCGGCTCGGTCCCGGTCTCGTGCAGCCAGGCCTCGGTCGCCTGCCAGATCGGCGTGATCTCGCTCGCCAGCCACAGCGGAATCTCCGGCACCAGGGCCGCGTGCGACAGCACGGTGTTGGCACGCACGAAGGCCTCCGGTGCCATCACAGGCGCCCCAGCACCAGGGCGAGCGCGATGGCGAAACCGACCTCGCGGTTGGAGCGGAACAACGCGAGACAAAGTGCGGGATCATGGATATCGAGCCGCCGGACCTGCCGCGCCAGCAACCATGCCGGCAGCAGCATCGCGACGAAGAACCACACGGACAATCCGACCCACCACCCCGCCAGTGCCAGCAACGCCAGCGTCGCACCATAGCACGCCAGCAGGAACGGACCGGTCCGCTCCGCGAACAGCCGCGCCGTCGAGCGCACGCCCACCAGCGCGTCGTCCTCGCGATCCTGATGGGCGTAGATCGTATCGTAGCCGAGAATCCAGAAGATCGCCGCCGCGTAGAGCAGCAGCGCGGCGGGATCGATCCGCCCCGCAGCTGCGGCGTAGCCCATTGGCGCGCCCCAGCCGAAGGTGAAGCCGAGCATGAGCTGCGGCCACCAGGTCACCCGCTTGGCCAAGGGATATGTCACCACCAGCGCCAGCGAGCCGACCCCGAGTGCGATCGCCAGCGGATCGAGCTGGACAAGGATCCCGAAACTGAGCGCCAGCAGCCCGGCCAGGAACAACCCCGCCTGGCGCATCCTGAGCGCGCCCGAGGCCAGCGGCCGCGCCGCAGTGCGGCTGACCCGGCGGTCCATCTCGCGGTCCCACATGTCGTTCACCACGCAGCCGGCCGCGCGCATCAAGAACGAGCCGGCGAGAAACAGCGCCACCAGCCAGGCCCCGCGCGCTATTCCCCCCGCACCCAGCGCGATCGCCCACAGCCCGGGCAGGAACAGCAGCCACCCCCCGATCGGACGATCCAGCCGCGCCAGATGCACGTAGGGCACCCAGCCGGCAGGCAGACGCGCGACCCAGCCGGAGCTGAGGATATCGGTATGTGGCGGCATGGGTGCTACTCTGCCCTTCAGCATGACCCCGTCAATCCGCCTTCACGTCACCGCCGCCCTGTCGGAAGGCGCCGAAGTCCCGGCCACGCCGGGCCAGGCCCATTATCTCGGTGCCGTCATGCGCCGCGACGCCGGCGATACCGTGCTCCTGTTCAACGGCCGCGACGGCGAATGGCGTGCCCACATCGGCGCCTTGCGCAAGGACAGGGGCCACTTCGTCGTCGAGGCGCAGACCCGCACGCAGGCGCCGGAGCCCGACCTCTGGCTGGTTTTCGCTTTGCTCAAGCGCGACGCCACCGACCTCGTGGTGGAAAAGGCGACCGAACTTGGCGCCAGCCGCATCGTCCCGGTTTTCACCGAACGCACCAACGCCGGCCGGGTCAACGGCGAGCGCCTCACCGCCATCGCTGCCGAAGCGGCCGAGCAATGCGAACGGCTCGGCGTCCCCACCATCGCCGAGCCCCAGCGCCTTGCCACTTTGCTGCAATCCTGGCCCGCCGAACGCCGTCTGGTGGTGGCGGCGGAACGGGCCGATGCGCCGCCGATCTGTCCGGGCAGCGGCCCCGACGCCCTCCTGATCGGCCCCGAGGGCGGTTTCACACCTCTGGAGCTTGACCTTCTGTGCCGGCATCCCTTTGTAAGGCAAGCTTCCCTCGGCCCGCGAATCCTGCGCGCCGAAACGGCTGCCATCGTCGGGCTGGCCCTTCTGCAAGCGGGCCGGGACGGCTAAGACTGCTCAAAACCGCGCCGCCCGCGCCTGAAGGAACGTTCCACGATGTCCAATCCCGGAGAAGTCGATACGACGCCGATCACGTCGATGCGGCAGCTCGCCGACACCATCGCCGTCGGCTGCAAGCCGGTCGAGCAGTTCACCATCGGCACCGAGCACGAGAAATTCGGCTTCTACCGCGATGATTTCCGCTCCCCCCCGTACGAGCCGAACGGCATCCGCGCCATCCTCGAAGGCATCGCCAGCACCGGCTGGGAACCGATCCTCGACAACGGCAACCCGATCGGCCTCAAGCAGGGCTTCACCTCGGTCTCCCTCGAACCAGCCGGCCAGCTCGAACTGTCCGGCGGGTTGATGCCCACCCTGCACGCCACCCGCGCCGAGATCGAGGCCCATTACGCCGATGTCCGTCGCGTGGCCGAGCCGCTGAACCTCGGCTTTGCCGTGCTCGGCTTCCACCCCACCCAGTCCCGCACCGAGATGCCCTGGATGCCAAAGGGCCGCTACGCCGTGATGAAGCGCTACATGCCGACGGTCGGCTCCATGGGCCTCGACATGATGACCCGCACCTGTACCGTGCAGGTCAATCTCGACTACAGCAGCGAAGCCGACATGGTGAAGAAGCTGCGCGTCTCCCTCGCGCTCCAACCCCTCGCCACCGCGCTGTTCGCCAACTCCCCCTTCACCGAGGGCAAGCCCAACGGCATGCAGTCCTGGCGCGCCCATGTCTGGACCGATACCGACAATGCCCGCTCCGGCATCCCCGCGGTGTTCTTCGAGGACGGTTTCGGCTTCGAGCGCTACGCCAACTGGCTGGTCGACGACGTGCCGATGTATTTCGTCTACCGCGACCGCTACATCGACGTCGCCGGCCGCTCCTTCCGCGACTTCATCAACGGCAATCTCGGCAACACCGAAGCCGGCACCGCCACGATGGGCGACTTCGCGGACCACATGACCACCGTCTTCACCGATGTGCGGCTCAAGCGCTTCCTCGAAATGCGCGGTGCCGACGCCGGCAGCCTCGACATGATGGTGGCGCAATCCGCCCTCTGGGTCGGCCTGCTGTATGACGAGGCCGCGCTGGAAGCCGCCGCTGCCCTGGTGCGGGCGCATGACTGGCGCGATTTCGCTGCCCTGCGCGGTCAGGTGCCGCGCCATGGCATGGACACGCCGTGGCGGGGCGGCACGCTGCGCGACCTCGGCCGCGAGGTGGTGGCCATCGCGCAGGATGGCCTCAAGGCGCGCGGGCGGCGCGACTCGGCGGGGAGGGACGAATCGGTCCACCTCGCCCCGCTTCAAGAAATCGTGAGCGGCGGCCCGACTCAGGCGCAGCACTGGCTTTCACGTTTTCACGGGGCGTGGAACGGAGATGTGACGCGGATATTCGAAGAGTCCGCCATTTGACGAATTGTTAACCGACGCGCACCCGCGATTTCCCACAAAAATGGCGTCCCGACGCCTGCGCACGGTTTACAATACACGGACAGGTGGCCGATGGCCTTGCGCCCACAACCGCTTCCGGCGTTGAATCACGGCATGGCACTCCTTCCACCGACGCGTTCTCCCGGCAGCGCCGGCACCCCCCCGGGGCCGGAACCGGTGATGGTCCGCCTTCGTCTGATCGGCCAGATGGAAGCCTGGACGCTCACGTCCGAAAGCGTGCTGCCGACGGGGCGCAAGACGCGCGCGCTGCTGGCGATCCTTGCCCTCTCCCTGCCGCGCTCGGTCCTGCGCGGCCGCCTTGCCGAAATGCTGTGGAGCCGCCGTCCGGAGGAACAGGCCCGCGCCTCGTTGCGCCAGGAAATCCACCGCCTGCTCGAAGCGCTCGAACCCGTCGGCGGCCAGATCCTCGCCATCAGCCGCGACCATCTCAGTCTGCGACCCGGCGTCGTCTGGGTGGATGTCGAGGAGGTGCTCAAGGCCTCGACCGCCAAGCCCGCCGCCCTCTCACTCCTCGATGGCGACCTGCTCGAGGACCTCGACGGCGTCGACCCCAGCTTCGATGCCTGGCTCGCCGGCGAGCGCGAGCGGCTGCGCGATCGCGCGCGCGCGCTGGCCGAAAGCCTGCTGATCGAGAAATCCGACCCGGTCGACGTCATTCCCGCCGCCCAGCAGCTCCTCGGCATCGATCGCACCCACGAGGGCGCCTGGCGCGCGCTGATGAAAGCCTATGCCGCCCGCGGCGAGCGCGGCATGGCGATCCAGGCCTTCGAGCGGTGCCGCGCGGTGCTCGCGGATCTGCTCGACGCCCAGCCGTCGGAGGAGACGCAGCGGCTGCTCGCCGAAATCCGCGCCGCCGGCCCCGTCATCCCGCCGCCCCGCCCCCAGGAGCCGCGCCAGGAGCCGCGCCCCGAACCGCGCTCCACGCGCAACGCCGAGGCCCGCGAGACCCGCGCCGAACGCACCAACAACCTGCCGCGCGGCGGTGCGCGCATCGGCGTGCTGCCCCTGCAAATGAACGGCACCTCCGAGGAGGAGGCCCATCTTTCCACCGGCCTCGCCGACGAAATCACCTCGGCGTTGGCCCGCTTTCGCTGGATGTTCGTGGTCTCGTCGGGCTCGCTCGCCCGCTTCGCCGCCGGCTCGCGCGACGAAACCGCGATCCGCCGCAACTTCAATATCGATTTCCTGCTCGACGGCACTGTACTGCGCACCGGCGGCCGCCTGCGCATCTCGCTGCGCCTGCTCGACCTGCGCGCCGGCAACCAGATCGTGTGGGACCGCCGTTTCGATCGCGACAGCGACGACCTGCTGACCTTGCAGGACGACATCGCCGCCGAGGTCGTCGCCCAGATCGACCCCGAGATCCTGCTGATCGAGGCCCAGCGCGTCACCAGCCGCCCGCCCCAGGACCCCACCGCCTACGATCTCGTGCTGCGCGCAATCCCGCTGATCGCGCGGCTCGAAAAACCTCTCTTCATGCAGGCCGGGGACCTGCTGCGCCAGGCCACCGCGCAGGAGCCCGACTATGCCGCGAGCCACGCCTGGCTCGCCTTCTGGCAGATGTTCCTGGTCGGCCAGGGCTGGGCCGACGAGCCCGCCGAGGTGATGAGCGACGCCGGCCGTCTCGCCGAGCGCGCCATCCTGCTGGACCCGCAGGATGCCAAGGCGCTGACCATCGCCGGCCATGTCCGCGCCTTCCTGCATCACCAGATGCGTCAGGCCCTGACCCTGCACCAGCGGGCGCTGACCCTGAACCCCAATCTCGCCATGGCCTGGGCACTTTCCGCCGGCACCTACACCTATCTCGGCGATTTCGTCGAAGCCGAGAAGCGGATGGCCCGCTACAAGAAGCTCTCGCCGCTCGACCCGCATGCCTTCTTCTATGACGGCATCTCGATCTACACCGCCTTGCTCCAGCACGACTACGAGCGCGCCGCGCAGATCGGGCTCGATGTCACCGAGATGAACACCTCCTTTTCCTCGACCCTGAAGCCCTATCTTGCCGCCCTCGGCCATCTCGGCCGGCAGCAGGAGTGCGAGCCCGCACTGGCCCGGCTGATGGCGATCCAACCCGATTTCAGCATCGCCGCCTTCATCGCCGGCAGCCCGTTCGAGCGCGAGCAGGATCTCGCCTGCGTGGTCGATGGGCTGCGACTTGCCGGCGTCCAGGAGAGCTGAGCGTCGGAGCGAGGCCGGGCTTCCCCGGTGACAACAAGCAAGCGCCGCGCGTCCGCGTTCAGCCCGCGCGCACCCGCCGCAGCACCGCACGCAACGGCCGCCCGTCGAGCACGGCGATGCCCACCCCGATCAGCGCCATGCCCGCCACCTGCTGCCCAGCCAACCGCTCGCCGAGCAGCACAATGCCCAGCAGGATCGCCGTGATCGGACTCATGAACGTCACCAGCACCACATTGGTCGCCCCCGCCGTGGCCAGGATGCGGAAGAAAATCGCGTAGGCGAGCGCCCCGGTCAGCAGCCCGAGCCACAGCAGCGCGGCGGCGGCATGCCAGGACGGCGACGGCAGTGTCCAGGGATGCTCGACCAGCAACGCCAGCGGCACCAACACGAGCGCCGACGTGCCGAGCTGCCCCGCCGCCGTCGTCATCGGGTGCAGCCGCAACGCGGTGAAGCGGCGGCCATAGACGGACGCATAGGCGTAGCCGAGCGACGCCGCCAGGCACGCGAGCTGCCCCATGATCGCCGCCGGCGAGAAGTCGATGCTGCCGCCGCCCAGCATCACCGCCAGCCCGGCAAACCCGGTCAGCGCCCCCGCGACATGCCGTCCGGTCATGCGTTCGTCATCGGTCAGCAGATGCGCCAGCACCACCGTGAACAGCGGCGAGGTCGCCACCAGCACCGAGGTCAACCCGGTCGGCACATAGGGATTGGCCAGCACCAGCAGCAGAAAGGGCCCAGCATCGTTGAACAGCGCCATCACCGCGAAGGCCCACCAGGTCGATCCGCTCCGCGGCAGACGCACGCCCTGCCGCCACAGCAGCACCAGCAGCGCGCCCGCTGCGAGCGTCACGCGCACCGCCGAGACGGTCAGCGGCGGCACCTCGCGCGCCATGGTGATGAACAGGAATGACGTCCCCCACAGCACGGACAGCCCGATGAGCAGCGCCCATTCGAGCGCCGTCATCGTGCGGTTCATGCGGCCGGTCCGGTCAGATCTTGCCCTGCACCCCGTCGACGAACCACTTCATCTCGGCGATATCCTTGTCCGCCATCGCCTGCCCCGCCGGCACCTTGATCTTGCCGTCCTGGTCCGCGAGCGGCCCGGCGAAGGGCTTGCGGGTGCCGGCGCCGATCGCCGCCATCACCCCAGCGACCTCCTTGCGCACCGCCTCCGGCACCGCGGCATTGAACGGCGCCAGTTTGGTCATCCCCTCCTTCACCCCGCCCCAGGTGTCGATCGACTTCCAGGACCCATCCAGCACCGCCTTGACCCGGCGAATATAATAGGCCGACCAGTCATGGGTGATCGCGCTCAGGCAGGTCTTGGGGCCGTATTTCGACTGGTCCGAGTTGTAGGCGATCGAGAATACCCCCTTCTCCTCCGCCGCCTGCGCCACCGCGGTGCTGTCGGTGTGATGCGTCACCACATCCGCCCCGCCGGCGATCAGCGTATCCGCCGCCGCGCGCTCCTTGCCCGGATCGAACCAGGACGAGGTCCACACCACCTTGGTCGTCGCCTTCGGGTTGACCGAGCGGGCGCCGAGGGTGAAGGCGTTGATCCCCTGCAATACCTCGGGGATCGGAAACGCCGCGACATAGCCGAAGATGCCGCTCTTGCTCATCCGGCCCGCCAGCACGCCGGCGGCATAGCGCCCCTCGTAGAAGCGGGCCGAATAGGTCGCCAGATTGACCGAGCGCTTGTAGCCGGTCGCGTGCTCGAACTTCTTGCCCGGGAACGAACCCGCCACCTTCAGTGTCGGGTTCATGTAGCCGAACGAGGTGGTGAAGATCAGGTCGTTGCCGTCGGCCGCGAGTTTGCGGATCACCCGCTCGGCATCGGCCCCCTCCTCGACGTTCTCCACGAACGACGTCCGCACCGCCGCCCCCATCGCGGCATCGAGCGCCCGACGGCCCAATTCGTGCTGGAACGTCCAGCCCGCATCGCCGACCGGTGAGACATAGACGAACGCCACCCTGAGCGCGGCCGTGACGGCCTTGGCGGGCACGGCGATCAGGCCGGCAGCGGGAGCGAGCATGAGCGTGCGGCGGGAAAGCATCGTGGGAAATCCTCTGCTGCGGCCAGGCATCACCCGGCGGGATGGAACGGTTTGCCGAGCGCGGCCGGCGCGTTGAGCTTGAGCCGCAGGGTATCGCGCGAGATCAGTACCAGGACAAGGATTGTCGCGAGATACGGCAGCGTCGCGAGCAGATTGGGCGCCAGTGGGATGCCCCAGGCCTCGGCCTGGAACCCGGCGATGGTGACAAACCCGAACAAGACCGCGCCCAGCGCCAGCAGCAGCGGCTTCCAGGTGGAAAACACCACCAGCGCCAGCGCAATCCAGCCGCGGCCGGACACCATGTTCTCCGTCCACATCGGCGTGTAGGCCAGGCTCAGATAGGCGCCGCCGAGCCCGGCCATGGCGCCGCCGAACACGGTGGCCAGCGCCCGGATGCGCATCACCTTGTAGCCCAGCGCATGCGCCACTTCGGCCGACTCCCCCACCGCGCGCAGGATCAGCCCGGCCCGCGTGCGGTCGAGAAACCGCCCCGCCAGGAACGGCGCCGCGAGCGCCAGCCACACCAGCGGGTCGATCAGCAGGAGCTGCTGCACCAGCGGCGCGGCAGCGCTGAGGTGCGGGAACACCACCGTCGCCAGCCCCGGGATCGGGTGGCTCTGATACGGCGCCCCGAATAGGGCCGAGAACCCCACCCCGAAAATCGTCAGCGCCAGCCCGCTCGCCACCTGGTTGGCCGCCAGCCCGATGGTCAGCACCGCGAACACGCCGGCCATCGCCGCCCCCGCCAGCATCGCCGCAAGCAGCCCGAGCCAGACGCTCCCGCTGGTCAGCGTCGCGGCGAACCCCACCATCGCGCCCACCAGCATCATCCCCTCCACCCCCAGGTTCAGCACCCCGGCCCGCTCGCACACGAGCTCCCCCAGCCCCGCCAGGATCAACGGCGCCGCGGCCCGCAGCGTCGCCACCAGCAGGGCCACGATCATCACCTCATCCATCGCCGTGGCTCCTTGAAAACCGCGGCCGAAACAGGGTGAAGACATCGGCCGCGAGCAGGAACAGCAGCAGCATGCCCTGGATCACCCCGGTCGCGGCGAGCGGCAATTGCTGGGTGATCTGCAAGCTCTCGCCACCGAGATAGAGCAGCGCCATCAGAACCGCCGCGAACAGGATCCCGACCGGCCGCAACCGCCCGAGAAACGCCACGATGATCCCGGCGAAGCCATAGCCCGGCGAAATCGACGGCATCAACTGCCCGATCGGCCCCGCCACCTCGCAGACCCCGGCCAACCCCGCCAGCCCGCCGGACAGCAGCAGGCAGAACCACACCGCCCGCCGCTCCGAAAATCCGGCATAGCGCGCCGCCCCCGGCGCCAGCCCGACCACGCGCAGGCGATACCCCGCCACCGTCCGGTCGAGCAGCACCGCGCCGGCCGGCACCGTCAACAGCGCCAGCACCAGCGCCCCGGTCACCCGCCCGCCCTCGAACAGCGGCGCCAGCATCGCGGACGCCGCGAACATCGGCGACTGCGGGAAATTGAACCCCTCCGGGTCCTGCATCGGCCCGCGCACCAGCCATCCCAAAATCTGAATCGCCACATAGGACAGCATCAGCGTCACCAGGATCTCATGGGCATTGCACCGCGTGCGCAGCCAGGCCGCCACGCCCCCCCACGCCGCCCCGCCCGCGACCCCGGCGACCAGCACCAGCGGCAGCACGAACCAACCGGCATCGCCCAACCCCAACGCCACCGCCGCCCCCGCGATCGCGCCCATGGTGAACTGCCCCTCGGCGCCGATATTCCAGACATTGGCCCGCACCCCCACCGCGATCCCCATCGCGCACAGCAGCAGCGGCGTCGCCTTCAGCCCGAGCTCCGACCACCCATTTCCATCCGCCAGCGGTGCGATGAACAACGTATACAGACACGCCAGCGGATCCCGCCCCAGCGCCGCGAACAACGCCGCCGCCCCCAGCCCCGCCAGCATCACCGCGATCACCGGCGCCAGCACTGCCATCGCCGCCGACGCCGCCGCCCGCCGCTCAAGCCGCATCGGCCACCCCCCCCATCAGCAGCCCGATCCCGTCCACCGTGACTGCCGCGACCGGCTCAGGCACCGACAGCCGCCCCCCATGCAACACCGCCACCCGGTCGCACAGCGCCAGGATCTCGTCGAGGTCCTCCGAAATAATCAGCACCCCCACCCCGCCGGCCGCCAAATCCCGCAGCGCCTCATGGATCGCCTGCGCCGCCCCGACATCCACCCCCCAGGTCGGGTGCGCCGCAATCAACACCTTCGGCGCATGCCCGATTTCCCGCCCGATGATGAACTTCTGCATGTTCCCACCGGACAAGCTCCCCGCCGGTGCCTCCGCCCCCGCCGCCACCACCCGGAACCCCTCGATCACACCGCGCGCGAACCGCCGCAACGGCGCAAACCGCACGAACCCGCGCGCGACAAACCCCACCTCCGTCCCCGTCAACAGCGCATTCTCGGTCAACGACAGCTCCGCCACCGCGCTGCGCCCCAAGCGCTCCTCCGGCACCGCCGCCATCCCCCCGCGCCGCCGCGCCGCCGCACCCAGCAAGCCGCAGGCCACCCCCGCCAGCACCACGGCCTCCGCCGTCCCCGCCAGCCGCTCCCCGGTCAAACCGGCCAGCAGCTCCTTCTGCCCATTCCCCGCCACCCCAGCGATTCCCAGAATTTCGCCCGCCCGCAGCGCGAACGACACCCCGCGCAGCGTCGTCCCGAACGGGTCCTCCGCCGGCAAATCGAGCCCCTCGACCGCCAGCACCACCGCCCCCGCCGCCGGTCGCGCCCGCGCCACCGGACGGACCAGCGCCTGCCCGATCATCATCTCCGCCATCGCCGCCGCCGAGGTCGCCCGCGGATCGCACGCCCCGACCACGCGCCCGCCCCGCAACACCGTCGCGCGGTCGCACAGCGCCTGGATTTCCGCCAATTTATGGGAGATATACAGCACGCTGCACCCCTCCGCGGCGAGCCGCCGCAGCATCGCGAACAACCCCTCGACCTCCTGCGGCGTCAGCACCGAGGTCGGCTCGTCCATGATCAGCAGCTTCGGCGCCTGCAACAGACAGCGCAGGATCTCCACCCGCTGCCGCTCGCCGACCGACAAATGATGCACATGCCGGTCCGGGTCCACCGCCAGCCCATAGCGCGAAGCCGTCGCCACGATGCGCCGGCTGAGCGCCGCGATGCTCTCCGATGCCGCCAGCCCGAGCGCGATGTTCTCCGCCACCGTCAAAGTCTCGAACAACGAGAAATGCTGGAACACCATGCCGATCCCCAGCGCCCGCGCCGCATTGGGGTCCGCAATGCGCACCGCCGCACCCTCCCACCGGATCTCCCCCGCATCGGGCTGCACCACGCCATAGATGATCTTCACCAGCGTCGACTTGCCCGCCCCGTTCTCCCCGAGCAAGGCATGGATCTCCCCCGGCATCACCGCAAGGTCGATGCCGTCATTGGCCACGGTCGCGCCGAAGCGCCGGGTGATGCCGCCAAGGCCGAGTCGGGGAAGCTGCGCCATTGACCGTCACTATCAGCCCCCTCGCCCCAGGTGAACCGCCGCGATGCCCCGGCGACCGTGAAATGTCACACGCGCCGGATTGACGTGGGAAATATTCCCACATATCTTCGCGCCATCAACACGCCCGGGACACCGCCCGGGGCTTCGAAAAGGAACTCGCCCAATGTCACAAGATCACGGCCGCCCCGCCACCCGCCCCACCCCGACCCCCGAGCCCCCCCGGCCCATCCATGTCGACACCAAGCCGACCACCGGCACCCCCGAAGCACACCATGACGGCGGCGGCCACGCCCCGGCCAAACCCGCCGCCGGCACCGGCACCCTCACCCTCGCCGGCGTCAGCACCACCGTCACCACCCCGATCACCTTCGGCGACGGCAACTACAAGCTGGTCGACAACGAAGCCAACGCCGTCATCACCGGCGGCAACGGCAACATCTCCGTCACCGAACTGGCCGCCGGCGCCCAGATCACCCTCGGCAACGGCAACATGAAGATCGAAGCCCGCACCGCCACCGTCACCCTCGGCACCGGCGACCACCGCGTCGAACTCGGCGGCACCGGCAACCACGTCACCGTCGGCGCCACCAACGGTGCGGCCACCGACCTCACCATGATCCGCGCCGGCAACGGCAACGCCACTGTGCTCGCCGGCGACGGCAACATGGCCATCAGCGCCGGCGGCGCCGGCAACACCATCACCGTCGGCACCGGCAATGACCGCATCGAGCTCGGCGGCGGCACCACCGCCGCCATCACCGCCAACACGCTGAACCTCGGCAACGGCACCAACCACGTCTTCCTGCGCGGCTCCGGCGACACCATCAACGACGGCAGCGGCACCGACACCATCTCCGCCATCGGCGCCACCAACGAGACCTTCGTGCTCAACGCCGCCGGCGGCAACGACACCATCGCGGGCTTCTCCACCACCAACGGCGACGTGCTCAACCTCGGCAAACTCCTCGCCGGCACCGGCGCCCTCGCCGACCTGACCAACCTCTCGAGCTTCGTCACCCTCGCCACCCACGCCGACGCCACCCACGCCGCCTGGACCGACACCGTCCTGACCATCGCCGGCAGCGGCGGCACCGCCACCGTCACCCTGCTCAACACCGGCACCCTCGCGCTCGGTGACCTCACCGCCGCCCACAGCGTCAGCCTCTAACCCCGCAGCCTCCGCGGCGGGGCGCTACCCCCCGCCGCGGACCGCCTGCCAGAACGCATCGACACTGTTGGTCCGCGGAAACGCCCCCGCCGGCTCCGCCACGCCCAGAAACCGGCACAGCGGTCCCCACCCCTGCGCCACGTCGAACACCAGCAGCCGCCCCGCCGGAATCGCCGCCCGCACCTCCTCCGTGCGCCGGTGATAAGCCGACAGCGCGCTCACCTTGTCCATCGACCCGCCAAACGTCTGGCCCTCCACCACCTCGGCCCCCATCTCCATGCAGGCCCGCACATGCGGCGCCGGAATCGTCGCCCGCTGATCGATCACTACCTTGATCGTCTGCGAAAAACTGTTCCACCACGCCTCCTCCGGCCGCCGCGTCAGAATCACCTTGGCCGCGGGATAAAACGCCGCCAGCTCGCGCCAGTAATGCGCACTCGGCCAATCCACCGCACTGCTATACCCGGCAAACGCCGCCTCCCAATCCACCGCCCGCCGCGCCGCCGCATCCTGCCAATACGGCAGTTGCGCCGGATGCTTCAGCACCTCCTCCATGTGATGGCACGGCCCGAAGCCCAACTGCTCCAAAGCAATCTTCAACGAAGCCGTCCCGGTCCGGCCGAAGCCGGCGCCGATCACAGACAATGCCATGGTTCCCCCTTTTTTGCTCTCAGAACCGGCCACGATTGTCCGGATTCCACCCCATCTTGCAACTCACGCGACATCACTGCGAAGCAAGGCAAGGCGAGGGCTTCGCCCCTCGACCCCACCAGGGGCCAAGCCCCTGGACCTTTTTCCATGAGCGAATTTTAGCCTAACGTCTGGAACAATTGTTCTAAAATGCCACCTTTCAACAACCACTCAACCTAGAAGCTGAAAACTGCAGCCGCCCCCCCTTGCCACAACTCATTGCAAATTTAGTAGGAAAAGGGCATATTATTCGACTCGACGATGCGCAACCGCAGGGAAGTAGAGATGGTTAACATCGCTGGAGGTATAATCCTTGCCGTTATTTTTATGATGGTCGGATTGTTGTTGTTCAAAATGATGTTTATCGGATTTAACGTTGGATGGAAAACTGGTTGCGTTACCATGACATTATTTGGGGTCATGTTGTTTGGATTGGGGTCTTGTATTTTTGGCGGATAGCAAAGGCCATAGCGCTTCCTTCTAAATACATCGTGGGCAGCTGGGCTTACCCGTTACCTTCCTGCCAGTAGCATTCGCCTCCCGTTCAGAGACCCATGAGGGACATCAACGCGTTCATCGATATCCAGGACACCACCCACATCCTCCGGACCGCCCTATCGTCGTCGACCCACTTCCGGCACTGAAACGCCCCCAACGACTCTGTCATCGACCACCAAGATGCGATAGTCGACACGCCGGCCAGACGCCATTCTGGCTTTCAAATAAAAACCATGAAATACATTTTTCATTGCAATAACTATATCTAGTATAATAATATTTAATTTATATATTATCATTTTTTATTTAATAAATCTATTATCTAACGAAATTAGTGCCCGTTCACTAAATCCAAACAGAATCGGAATACCCAACAAAACTATGCTCCTGAGCGCGGAACAAGGAGCTCCCATCGTACAAGCGCACAATAAATCAGCAAACGTTTGTCCATGCACAGAAAAAGATAGGACTCCCCATCCGAGCAAACCGCACCCAATCGTACTCGCGCCAACACCCGTGGCAACCCGACTCAAAATGCGACGAGTATAGGCTTGGTGGACGCCTGTCGGCTCCACTTCCAAAACTGGCATTCGTGACAAAATACTGATACAACTACCAGCGCCTCCGGCACAAATTATCCCTAAGAACGAAAACATCGGCCAGAAAAAACTAGCAGAAGACAAAATTATTAACCCACCTAACGCCCCCAAAAGCCACCATGCGGTCGATGACATACTTTCTTCATATTCATCGGTGTACCCGACCCAAGAATCATACTCCTCGAACACCGCTCTGAGAGCGCTTCGCGCGACTTCAGGACCCGAAGCCAACCTTTCAAGAGTAGAACGTTTAAGCTTCTCAATCGCCGTTTTGGGAGTGCCCCACTCCTCCATCCGATCAATGTGGAGCAACCCCTCCATTTGTATTTCAGCGCTCGGACATGCATACGCCCTCAGTTGTCCTTGTTGTTCGGCATCTCCCACAATTTTCTCAAGTTCATCAATGTCCGTCTCTGCAAGAGCGCGGCCTTCAATCTCCCTCAGGCGCGACAATACATCGTTGACAAATTGTTCGGGCGGCGCCTCAGCTGCCGCTATGGCCCGCTGGACCATTGTCTCGAACGCCATACGCTCACCTCGAACGTCAGACAGCGTTTGCCCTCGGCGGCGAGAAGTGGACCTGTCTTTGAACCAATCAAGCATGCTCCCAGCGCACCTTTCACAGGTCACTATTCTGTGAGCATAGCCCGAAGGCAGCGCTTGCGAAATCCAGCATCTCGGCGCACAGCCGGTCTCCTGAGGTGGAATGCGCACCATGGCCTCCCAGCGAAACCACGCTCCCCAAATGCTGCCCGCTCATCCTAGGTTACATGTAACCACCGACCGGACCCCTACCCCATGGCCACCACATCCACCCGCAGCCGCTCCCGCATCAAGGTCCACCGCGACCGCCTTCGCGCCCTAGGCCTCCTCACGATCCAAATCTGTGTCGCCGACACCCGCGCGCTCTCCTTCCGCGCCGAAGCCCACTGCCAATCCGCCGCCGTCGCCGCCAGCCCCCACGCTGCCGACGACCAGGCCTTCATCGCCTCACTCGCTGACCTCCCCGACAAATAGCGCGCCGCAACTTCCGGACTGTCACCAGCGGACAACGAGCGCAGAGCCGCCCTACCCCACCTTCTCCGCCAACCACATCCTGATCAACAACGGAGACGGCACACCCGCCACTTCACCGCGATCCAGACCCGCTCCAACAACCCCACCGGCACAAGCTGCGAAATCGCCGTCGTCGACGGCTTCAGCCTGCTGAACCGCCCCGCCTGCGCCCGCCCCCAATCCACCCGCCCCACCGAATCATGGCTCTCCCAATACGCCCGCTCCTCCGCCTCGCTGGCAAACACCGGCCTTGCCTTGCCTCTCCTGGCCATAGCTACCCCTCTCCCTGCCGCTCAACTCCCGCGCAGCTCCCACCCGGATCAAACTCCCGTCCCGCCCCGGAGTAAACGTCACCCCCCCATTCCCATCCCCCCACAGCCATCCTACCCTCCCCCCCAACAACCAAAGGGGAGCAGAACCATGTCCGACCAAACCCCCGCCCTCCGCTCCCCCCTCCCCTTCGCCGACAACATCGTCGAAGTCGGAACCGACCAGCCCTTCCGCTGGCTCGCCGCCGGCTGGCGCGATTTCCGCGCCGCCCGCCTCGTCAGCCTCGCGTACGGCCTCATCTTCGTCGCCGCCGGCCTCCTCCTCACGCTCGGCCTGGTCACGCTCGACCTCATCTACCTCATCGCCCCCCTCACCGTCGGCTTCCTCCTCGTCGGCCCCGCCCTCACCGTCGGCTTCTACGCCATCAGCCGCGACCTCGAATCCGGCCTCCCCCCCACGCTGGCCGCCGCCCGCTCCGCCTGGCGCCGCAACCCCGCCCCCCTCATGAGCCTCGGCCTGATGCAGGTCCTCTTCCTCGTCGTCTGGATGCGCTTCGCCGCCATGATCTTCGCCGTCTCCTTCCCCTCCACCACGCTGAACGTCCAGGCCCTCCTCAACGCCGCCCTGTTCACCCAGGACGGCCTGATCTTCCTCGCGGTCGGAACCGCGGTCGGCGCCGTCATGGCCACCATCGCCTTCGCCTTCGGCGCCTTCTCCCTTCCCCTCCTCCTCGACCGCCGCATCGGCGTGCTCGAAGCCGTCGTCACCAGCGCGGTCGCCGTCATCATCAACGCCCGCGCCATGGCCGTCTGGGCCGGCCTCGTCGCCCTCTTCACCGGCGCCGGCCTCGCCGCCGGCTACATCGGCCTCGCCATCACGCTGCCCCTCATCGGCCACGCCACCTGGCACGCCTACCGCGCCGTCATCCGCCGCCCCACCGATTGACGCCCCCACCTCGCGCCCCCTAGCCTCCCCGACACTACCAAAAACCCAAAGGGGGACCCCAGAAAATGTTCAGCCACATGATGGTCGGCAGCAACGACCTCGCCCGCTCCAAAATCTTCTACGACGCCATCTTCACCGCCATCGGCGGCAGCGAAGCCATCGTCGACTCCCGCGGCCGCCTGATCTACGCCCACAACGGCGGCCGCTTCCTCGTCACCAAGCCGATCGACGGCCAGCCCGCCACCCACGCCAACGGCAGCACCATCGGCTTCGCCATGGCCAGCCCCGAACAGGCCGATGCCTGGCACGCCGCCGGCGTCGCCCATGGCGGCACCGCCATCGAGGACCCCCCGGGCATCCGCCAGTCCCCCACCGCCAAGCTCTACCTCGCCTACCTGCGCGATCCCGACGGCAACAAGCTCTGCGCGCTCCACCGCATGGCCGCCTGATCCAGTCAGGGCCGCCCCACGGCGGCCCTGACGACGGCCTGGCACCATGCACCCCTACCGCGCGCTGCTGACCAACCCAGGCTTCCGCCGCTTCTGGCTGGGCCTGATGCTCGTCATGCTGGCCGACGAATTCGTCCGCACCACCCTGATCTGGCGGCTTTACGTCATCACCGGCTCATCGGAAGCCGTCGGTCTGCTGATGGTCTGCTTCACCGCCCCCCTCATCGCCGGCGGCCTGATCGCGGGCCCGCTGCTCGACCGCTTCCCCCGCGCCCGCGTCATGGCCGCCGACGCCACGCTCCGCACCACCGCCCTGCTCCTCGGCGCCGCCATCCTCGCCGCCGACCCCACCGCGTTCCTGGCACAGGCCACCCTCTACGTCATCGCCTTCATCCAGGGCGCCCTCACCATGATCCTCCTCGGCGGCGCCCCGTCGGCCATTGCCGAGCTCGTCCCCCCCGAACACCGCTCCGCCGCCAACGCGCTCGAAATGCTCGCCTTCACCGCCGGCGGCGCCCTCGGCCCGCTCATCGCCGGCCTCCTCGCCGACCACATCCCGATCTCCGGCGCCCTCCTCCTCGCCGCCCTCGCCTACGCCACGTTCGCCGTCACCATCCGCGCCATGCCGCTCGGGGGCGGTCGCCCGTCGAACCTGGCCGCCAAGGTGAACTGGCGCCAAAGCGGCGTGTTCCAGCCCAGCGTCGCCATCATCACGATCATGTTCTTCGTCATCAACATCGCCGGTGGCGCCATCGGCGTCTTCCTGCCGGTGATCGTCGATCGCGGACTCGGCCTCGGCGCCGACACCTACGGCACCCTGCTCGCCGCCATCGGCATCGGCGGCAGCGTCGGCGCCCTCGTCGCCGGCACCTTCTCCGACACCGCCCGCCTGCCCGCCGCCGTCGCCGCCACCCAGATCGCCATCGGCCTCGCCCTCCTCCCCGTCATCTGGACCATCGCCACCCCCGTCCCCTCCCTCACAGTGACGATCATCTGCTTCTTCTTCTTCGGCCTGTTCTCCGGCCCACTCACGGTCTGGGCGCAGACCATCCGCATGCGCTTCATCGCCCCGCAGTGGCGCGGTCGCGCCTTCGCCTCGATGCGCATGATCATGCAATCCGGCCGCCCCGTCGGCGGCGCCATCGGGGGGCTCGCCATCGCGGCCATGCCAATCGCCCCCTGCCTCATCGCCGCCACCGCCACCATCATCCTGCCCGCCGCCCTCGCGCTGCTCCACCCCGCCATGAACCGCCCCCTCCCGCCCGCCTGATAAAAAAACGCTTGAAGCGGTTTTGCGCCGGCGATAGGAATAATTTCATGGTCACCGCGCCGGTTCAGGCCCTGCCCGCCCTTCATTCGCTCCCCACGGCGCCGGAGTTCGCGCGCCGTCTCGCCACGATTCTTGCCGGCCTGGTCGCCGCCATCGCCCATGTCCTGCTGCGCCATCCGCGCCGCATCGCCCTCATCGTCCCGCTCTGCGCCCGCCTCAGCCTGGCCGCCGCCCGCTTCGTCCGTCTCGCCGACCGCCTCGCCGCGGGCCCCCCGGCCAAACCCAGGCACCGCGCCCCCCGCCCCGGCGGCCCGTGCCCGGTACGGCTGCCCACGGCCTTCGGCTGGCTCCTCACCGATCTCCGCCA
Organism: uncultured Rhodospirillales bacterium; assembly: GCA_903928895.1. Taxonomy (GTDB): domain Bacteria; phylum Pseudomonadota; class Alphaproteobacteria; order Acetobacterales; family Acetobacteraceae; genus CAIYPH01. Next base: position 97,588 of record CAIYSR010000043.1, read on the forward strand.
CGAAGCCGCCCTCTACCACCTCCGCCTCGAGGCCCTGCTTACCGAACCCACGGCAGCCGAAATCATCGCCGCCAGCCCCGCCGCCGCCCGCATCCTGCGCCCGATCTGCCGCATGCTGGGCCTCCGCCCCACCGTCCTGCCAGCGCTGGCGCCCAGGCGACGCCCTCCCGCACCGCGCCCGCCCCGGCCACGATCCCGCCCCCGCGCCACCTTCTCCCTGGCATTCCCCGCCCCACCTGCCCCGCCCGAGCCGGCGCCACGCCATCCATACCCGCTCTACCTGCGCCCGCCGTGAAATCCGCGCCGGCCCCGGCCCCGATCGCACATCCATTTCGTTACGAAAACAAAACTACCCAGTCTGCCGCTCAGAAATACGCCCGCCGAAAGAATATCGCCGTCATCACCACCGTCACCGCGATGATCACCCTGCGCACCACCGAAGCCGGCAACATCTGCCCCACCCGCGCCCCGGCATACCCCCCCGCCAGCCCGCCCAGCAGCAATGCGATGGTTTGCGGCCACCACACCTGCCCCGCCACCACGAAACACACCACCGCGATCGAGTTCATCGCGCTCACCACCATCGTCCGGGTCGGGTTGAGCTGCTTGAGGTCGGCCCCATCCAGCAGGGACCACACCGCCAGCATCATGATCCCCACCGCCCCCCCGAAATACCCGCCATAGACCCCCAGCACGAACTGCACCGGCAACAGCGCCCCCGCGCCCAGATGCACCCGCGCCCGCAGCCAGGCCCCGGCATCACGCCCGAACGCAAACGTCACCGCCGCAAACAGCAGCAGCCACGGGATCACCGCGTCGAACGTCGCCACCGGCGTCACCAGCAGCAGGATCGCCCCCGCCAGCCCCCCCGCCACGCTGGTCCCCAGCACCACCGCGAACTTCACGCCCGCGAGGCCGCGGAACCCGACCTTCCCCGCCCCCGTGGTGTAGGCATAGGCGCTGGCCAACGTCCCCGGCACCAATGCCACGGTCGAGGACGCATTGGCCGCCACCGATGGCAAGCCGACCAGCACCATGGCCGGAAAACTCACGAACGAGCCGCCCCCGGCCAGCGCATTCATCGTCCCCGCCAGCAGCCCGGCGGCGAACAGGATCAGGATATCGAGCAGCACCGCATCTCTCCCGGCAGGACGGCGCCCACAGCCACCCTGCCGGACCCCTCCGCCGCCGAGTCTAGGCCTCCGCTCCCGCCTCCGGCAACGGCACGCGATCCACCCGCGGCCGCAAGGCGATCACCGCCCGCGGCTTCGGCCGGAACAACCGGGCGAACAGGTTGAGCACCTGTTTCCACGGCCGGTATTTCCGGTTCAGCAGCCGCATCCCGCGATCAAACGCCGCGCCCTCGACCAGCACTGCCTCCGCCTCCACCCACGGGCCGGTCACCCCGCCCCGCAGATCGCACGCCGCGATCCGTGCCGCCGAATTGCGGCGCACGCGCTTGACCTTCATCGAATCAGCGGTCGTATAAACATACAACGTCGCCGGCCCGTCGCCCGGCGTATCGTCGGCCACAAACCACACCGGCGTGCGCACCCCCGCCCCGTTGCGGCGAAACGTCTCCAGGCTCAAATACCGCTCGTCCGCCGCCACGCCCCAGTCCCGGGCCGATCCATTCCGCATCGCCGCCACTCCTGCCTGCACCGCTCGGACATGGCCCCGCCGCACCCGGGCCGCAACGCGGCACTGCCTTGCACGGCCGTGAAATTTCGCCGTCCGTCAACCCTTTGGCAACAAATTCGTCGCAGCCTCGGCCCGTGGGGCGCTCCCGCCGCCACGAACCGATGGAACGAAACCGGCATGCGACAGGAACGGCAGGACGGCGCATGCAGCCGCCGAGGGCTTTCCGCCAGCTTCCCGCCCTCATCGGGCTGGCGCATCGCCGCCTGGATGGCCGTCACCCTGCGTCGCTTTCATCGCCACACGGCCACCCTGCTGTGCCGTCGCGTCCGCGCCTTCGATACGTCCAGCCCAAGCTTCGCCGCCGCCGTCGATTCGCTGGTCCAGGGTCTCGTCATTCTCGATCGCCAGCACCGTCTGGTGATGAACAACCAGCGCCTCTACACTTTCTACCCCTCGTCCGGCGGAGCGTTCCCGCGCGGCACCGCGCTGCATGACATCATCGCCCGCAACGTGCGGGACGGGCATCATCCCGGCCACACCGCCACCGAACTCTGCGCCGCGATGGATGCGAGGCTCGCCGCCGGAGCGCCGTTCGAATTCCGCCACGACCTGCCCGGAGGGCGCATCGTGCGGGCGCAATGGCAACCTCTGCCCGACGGCGGCTGGTGCGGGACCTACGAGGACATCACCGAACACCACCGTTCGGTCGCCCGCATCGCCCACATGACCCGCCATGACGACCTCACCGGCCTGGTCAACCGAGCCGGCTTCGGCGAGGCCCTGCTCCGTGCCGCCGCCCGGGCCCGACGGGGCGAGGACTTCGCGGTCCTGATGGTCAGCATCGATCGCTTCAAGAAAGTGGTGGACAGCTTCGGCCATGGCTGTGGCGACGCGCTGCTGCGCGAGGCCGCCGGCCGGCTGCGCCGCTCGGTCCGCGAGATCGACGAGGTCGGCCGTCTCGGAGGCGAGGAATTCGCCATTCTGCAAACCGGATCCGAGCAGCCCGGCAGCGCGGAGGCGCTGGCCCGGCGGATCATCGAGATCGTCGCGCTGCCCTTCACCATTGAGGGCCAGGAGATCGCGGTCGCCGCCAGTGTCGGCATCGCCCGCAACACCGGGGACGGCGCTGCGCTCGACTCCCTGCTCCGCAACGCGGCCCTGGCCCTGGCCTGTGCCAAGGACGAAGCCACCCGCCCCCCGGGCCAGGGCGCCTGGTGCTTCTTCGCCGCCGAGATGGACGCCGCGGCCCGCGCCCGGCGGACCCTGGAGTCCGACCTGCGCCACGCGCTGGAACGCAACGAGTTCGAGCTGTTCTATCAGCCGCTGGTCAATATCGGGGAACGCCGGGTCAGTGCGTTCGAGGCGCTGCTGCGCTGGCGCCATCCGGTGCGAGGCATCATCGCGCCCGATGCCTTCATCCCGCTCGCCGAGGAGACCGGGCTGATCGTGCCGATCGGCGCATGGGTGCTGCGCACGGCCTGCGCCGAGGCCATGGGCTGGGACAATCCGGACCACGGGGCGCCGCTGCGGGTCGCGGTCAATTTGTCAGCCGTGCAGTTCAGCAGCCCCGGTCTCGCCGAGGCGGTGGAGGATGCCCTGGCCCGGAGCGGGTTGCCGGGCGAGCGTCTCGAACTCGAGGTCACCGAAAGCGTGCTGTTGCAGGACAACCAGGCCACGCTCGACATGCTGCATCGGTTGCGCGACCTCGGCGCACGGATCTCGATGGATGATTTCGGCACCGGCTATTCCTCGCTGAGCTATCTGCGCAGCTTCCCGTTCGACAAGATCAAGATCGACAAATCCTTCATCCGCGGCCTCAACGAATCCGGCGAGAACAATGCCATCGTCCGCGCCATCGCCGGTCTCGGCATCTCGCTCGGCATCGCCACCACCGCCGAGGGGGTGGAGCGGTTCGACCAGCTCGAAACCCTGATCGCCGATGGCTGCACCGAGGTACAAGGCTATTTTTTCAGCCCGCCGCGCCCCGCCGCCGAGGTGCCGGCGCTGATCCTGGCGGCACCGGCGAAACAGGCGGCATAGGAGGTCCGCGTCGTGCCCGGCGTTGCGGCCCGGGGCAAGCGATACTAGGTCTGCCGTCAGACCGCCGACGGAGCCCCCATGCGCAACCTGCTGACCGACATCGCCGGCATCGCCGTCGGCCATGCGACCGACCTCAAGCTGGGCTCGGGGGTGACGGCGGTGCTGTTCGACGAGGCGGCCACCGCCTCGGTCGTCATCCTGGGCGGCGCCCCGGGCAGCCGCGACACGGCGCTGCTGGAACCGGAGATGACGCAGCAGAGCGTCAACGGCTTCGTCCTCTCCGGCGGCTCGGCGCTCGGACTCGACGCCGCCGGCGGGGTGCAGGCGTTGCTGCGCGAGCAGGGGCGCGGGCTGCGGCTCGGCGCAGCGGTGATCCCGCTGGTGCCGCAGGCCATCATTTTCGACCTGCTCAATGGCGGCGACAAGGACTGGGGGGTGTTCTCGCCCTACCGCGACCTCGGCTACGCCGCCGCCCGGGCCGCCGCCGCCGGCGACTTCGCGCTCGGCACGGTCGGGGCCGGAACCGGGGCCACCACGGCCACGGTCAAGGGCGGCTTGGGCTCGGCCAGCGCGGTCAGCCCGACCGGTCATGTCGTCGCCGCCGTGGCGGTGGTGAATGCCATCGGCGCTGCCACGATCGGGGATGGGCCGCATTTCTGGGCCGCGCCGTTCGAGGTGGGCACCGAGTTCGGCGGCCGCTTCTGGCCGGCCGCGATCACGCCGGGCGACCTCGCCTTGCGGGCCAAGGGCCAGCAGCGGCCGGGCGAGACCGCGACCACCATCGCCGTGATCGCGACCGACGCGGTGCTAACCAAGTCCCAGGTCAAGCGGCTGTGCATCATGGCCAATGACGGGCTGGCCCGGGCGCTGCTGCCGGCCCATGCACCTTCGGACGGAGACACCGTGTTCGGGGCTGCCACCGGCGCGCGGCCGCTCGCCGAGGATCGCGACCTCACCGTGCTTGGCCATATCGCCACCCAGGTGATGGCCCGCGCCATCGCGCGCGGGGTCTACGAGGCGACATCATTGCCGTACCCGGGTGCCATGCCGTCCTGGAAGGAGCGCTTCGCGTGAACGCCATCCATTTCGACAACAGCTATGCCCGCCTGCCCCAGCGTTTCTTCGCCCATCGCCCGCCGGCCCCGGTGGCGGCGCCGCGGCTGATCCGGCTCAATATCGGGCTGGCCGAGGAACTCGGCCTCGATCCGGCCGCGCCATGGGGCGATATCGTGGCCGGCAACCTGGTGCCGGCGGGGGCTTCGCCGATCGCCATGGCCTATGCCGGGCACCAGTTCGGCCATTTCACACCGCAACTCGGCGACGGCCGGGCGGTGCTGCTCGGCGAGATCGTCGCCCCCGACGGCACACGGCGCGATCTGCAACTGAAGGGATCCGGACGCACCGAATTTTCGCGCGGCGGCGACGGGCGGGCGGCGCTTGGGCCGGTGCTGCGGGAATATATCGTGGCCGAGGCGATGGCCGCGCTCGGCATCCCGACCACGCGGGCGCTGGCCGCGGTGACCACCGGGGAGGCGGTGTATCGCGAGACCGCGCAACCCGGCGCAGTGCTGGCCCGCGTGGCGGCGAGCCATATCCGGGTTGGCACGTTCCAGTATTTCGCCGCCCGGCAGGATGAGGAGGGGCTGCGCCTGCTCGCGGACCATGCCATCGCCCGGCATTATCCGCAGGCGGCGCAAGCGGCGAATCCCTATCGTGCCTTCTTCCAGGCGGTGCTCGCGCGGCAGGCCAGTCTGGTCGCGCGCTGGATGCATGTCGGCTTCATCCATGGCGTGATGAACACCGACAATTGCGCAATCTCCGGCGAGACCATCGACTACGGCCCCTGCGCCTTCCTCGACGAGTACGAGCCGGCCAAGGTGTTCAGCTCGATCGACCATGGCGGGCGCTACGCTTTTGCCAACCAGCCGCGCATCGTGCAGTGGAACCTGGCCCGCCTCGCCGAATGCCTGCTGCTGCTGATCGATGCAGACATCGAGATCGCGATCGCCCAGGTCAAGGAGGACCTCGCCGGATTCGGCGCGCTGTTCGAGGACGCCTATGCCGCGGGACTGCGGGCCAAGCTCGGCCTCGCCACCGCCGCCCCGGGGGACCTCGAACTGGCGGAGGACCTGCTGGAACGGATGGCGGAGAACCATGCGGATTTCACCCTGACGTTCCGCGCGTTGTGCGACGCCGCGGAGAGCTCCGCCAACGACGCCGGGGTGCGGGAGCGGTTCACCGATCCCGCCGCCTTCGACGCCTGGGCGATCATCTGGCGCGAGCGCCTGTCCCGCGAGCCGGCATGGCCCCGCGCGGCGACGATGCGCAACGCCAACCCGGCCATCATCCCGCGCAACCACCGCATCGAGGCCGTCATCCAGGCGGCAGTGGAGAACGACGACTTCGCCCCGTTCCACGACCTGGTCGAGGCCCTCGCCACCCCTTATGGCCCGCAGCCCGACGGCCCCAATGCCTGGCCGCCGCGCGAGGAGCAGCGGGTGAGCCAGACCTTCTGCGGCACCTGACGCCGCCGGCGGCCGCGGGGTTGCAGTTTTCGCTGGCACCGCCCACGATGGCACTCGGATTTGTATCTATCGTCATCAATTTTCATCCCCTATAGCCTGCCAATCAGCGCGCGGCATGAACCGCGCCACCCAAAACCCAGAGGAGAGCTGTCCATGCTGATCACACGCCGCTCGGCGTTGCTGTCCGCCGCCACCGTCACCAGCCTCGGCATCGCCGGGCGCGCCCGCGCCGCCGAAACGATGAAGATCGGCGTGGTCTCGCCGCTGACCGGCCCGGTCGCCGAAGCCGGCCGCATCCAGTTGAATTCGCTGCGTCTGGCGGTTGAAAAACAGAACGCCGCCGGCGGCGCGCTGGGCCAGCAGATCGAACTCATCGTCGAGGACGACCAGTCGACCAATCCGGGCGCGGTGCTGGCGTTCTCGCGCCTGGCCGAGCGCAAGGAGATCGCCGGCTTCATCGGCTCGATCCGCTCCACCCAGATGAACGCGATGGCGCCGGACATGCTCAAGGTGGCCAAGCCGGTCATGTTCGGCGGCACCGATCCGACGCTGACCAAGCTTGGCAATCCGTGGCTGTTCCGCTGCCGGCCGAACGACAGCTATTCGGGCCGGGTGATCGTCAGTTTCATCACCGGCTCGATGAAGCTCAAGAAGGTGGCGCTGATCCATTCGACCGATGCGTTCGGCACCGGGGGCAAGAACGCGATCCTGGCCAATCTGGAGAAGCAGGGGCTGCAGCCGGTGCTGGTGCAGGGCTACACCAACAACCAGCCGGACTTCTCGCCGGTGGTGCTGGCGGTGAAGTCCTCGGGCGCGGATGTGATCGTGTCGTATTTCACCAACGAGCCGGATTGCGCGGTGTTCGCCCGCCAGCTCCGCCAGCTCGGCGTGCGCACCCCCTGGGTCGGCTCGCCGTCGATCCAGTCGCCGGTGACGCGCGGGCTGGCCAAGAATGCGCTGTACGGCACCTATGCGGTGGCTGATTTCGTGGAGGATTCGAACCCCACCGCCAAGGCCTTCGCCGACACGTATCGCGCCAAGCACAAGGAAAGCCCGGACAGCGGCTGGACCTATGACGGACTGATGATCCTGGCCAAGGGGATCAACGACTCGAAATCCACCGAGCCGGAGAAGATCCGGCAGGCGATCCTGTCGATCAAGAAGTATGCCGGCACCGAGGGCGAATACAACTTCGACCAGTTCGGCGACGGGCTGCACGGGTACAACATTGTCATCAACAACAACGACAAGATCGACTACAAGGAACACATCGAGTTCACCGACTGATCGAAGGGCCGTCTCGGTGAGCGATTTCCTCCAGCTGGTATTCCAGGGCCTCGGCATCGGCGCGATCTACGCGCTGGTGTCCCTGGGCTTCGTGCTGCTGATCCGGGCCGCGAGCGTGGTGAATTTCGGGCAGGGGGAATTCTCCATGCTCGGGGCCTACCTGCTCGTGGTGTTCTTCAACATCCTCGGCATCAACTACTTCTTCGGCATCGGGTTGTCGGTGATCATCATGGCCGGGTTCGGCCTGATTTTTGCGTACGCAACCTACTGGCCGCTGCGGTTCCGCGGCGGCTTGCCGGTGATCATCAGCACGATTGGGGCCTCGATTTTCCTGCAGAACATGGTGCTGTGGATCTACGGCCCCAGCACCGTGCCGATCGACGGGCTGTTCGACAGCGACGGCTTCCAGATCGGCGAGGTGTTCATTTCGAGCCAGTATCTCGCCATCATCGTCATCGCTGCGGCTCTCGTGCTGCTGCAATACGTGATTTTCGAGAAGACCCTGCTCGGCAAGAAGCTCCAGGCGACCAGCCAGGACAAGGAAATGGCGTCGCTGCTCGGCATTCCGGTGGTGATCATGATCATGATCACCTTCGCCTATAGCGCCGCCCTCGGCGGCCTGGCCGGAATCCTGGTGGCGCCGATCCTGTTCGTCTCGGTCGGCATGGCGGGAATCATCACGCTGAAGGCCTTCGCCGCCAACATTATCGGCGGCTACGGCTCCATCCCCGGCGCCATCCTCGGCGGCCTCGCCTTGGGCATCGCCGAAACCCTCGGGGCCAACTACATCTCGGTGCCCTACAAGGACGCCTTTGCCTTCCTGATGCTGCTGGCGTTCCTCATGGTGCGGCCACAGGGGCTGTTCGGCGAGAAGATTTCGGAGAAGGCATGACCGTTCTTTCAGGCCAGGGTCTTCACGGACCCGGGGCGAACCCCTGGCGCGGCCTGCCGCAGGCCGTTCTCGCCATCGTCGTGGTCGTGATCGGCGCGCGCTTCGCGCCGGCGCAGGGCTACTACCTCAACATCCTCATGCAGGCCGCAACCTACGCCATCGGCGTGCTCGGTCTCGTGATCGTGCTCGGCTATTGCGGGCAGATCTCCATCGCGCAGGCCGCCTTCTTCGGCATCGGCGCCTATGCGGTGGCACTCGGGACGGTCGATTTCCATATCAATTTCTTCGTTGCGCTGTTTATCGGTGTGGCCCTCTCCGGCCTCTGCGGGCTGATCCTCGGCCTTGGCACCCTGCGCCTGGGTGGCCACTATCTCGGCATGATCACCATCAGTTTCCAGCAGATACTTACGCTGGTGCTGACCAACTGGATCGAGTTTACCCACGGGCCGGATGGCGTGCGCAACGTGGCGCGCCCTATGCTCTTTGGCTTCAGCTTCGATGATGGCAACACCTATCTCGCCCTCATCCTCGCCGCTGCCGTGATGGTCACTTTATTCGTCTGGCGGCTGAAGGCGAGCCGGCTGGGCCGCGCGATGCAGGCGGTGCGCGACAACGAGCTGGCGGCCTCGACCTCGGGCATCAATGTCTATGGCACCAAGGTGGTGGCGTTCGGCATTTCGGCGGTGCTGGGAGCCATCGGCGGCGGGCTGTTCGCCGGCGGGTTCCGCTACATCAGCCCGGATCAGTTCAGCTTCGGCGAATCGATCGTGCTGCTGACCATGGCGCTGCTCGGCGGCGTGACCTCGCCGTTCGGGGCCCTGGTCGGCACGGTGTCGCTGGTGCTGCTTCCGGAGTGGCTGCGTTTCCTCAAGCAGGTCTATCTCGCGGTCTACGGCGCCTCGGTCATCCTCATCATGGTTTTCCTGCCCGACGGGCTGTGGGGCTTCGTCGACAACCGGATGCGCAGGCGGGTCAAACCCGTCACCGGCGATGTGCCGCCGCTGCCGCTGCTGGCGCAGAGCGGCGAGGCGACGGAGGAGCCGGTGCTCGTGGTGGAGGAACTGGCCAAGCATTTCGGCGGGCTCAAGGCAGTCGATGGCGTGAGCCTGACGGTGCGCCGCGGCACGGTGCATGCGCTGATCGGGCCGAACGGCTCGGGCAAGACCACGTTCATCAACGTGGTGACCGGGCTGTACGAGGCGACCGGCGGCAAGATCACCTTCGTCGGGCGGGACATCACCACCCTGGCGCCACACAACCGCAACCGCGCCGGCCTCGCCCGCACCTATCAGAACATTCGGGTGTTCCGCGGCATGACCGTGTTGGAGAATGTGATGATCGGGGCGGAGCGGCAGGGCAACGACGTGGCGCATGATCCCCAGGCGGTGGTCGCGCGGGCGCTGGCGGCGCTCGATTTCGTCGAGATGCGGGGCGACGCGCACCGCCTGGTCGGGGATTTGTCGTATGGCCATCAGCGCTATGTCGAGATCGCCCGCGCGCTGGCGTCGAGCCCGCACACGCTGCTGCTGGACGAGCCGGCGGCGGGGCTGAACCTGACCGAGAAGGTCGAACTCGGCAATCTGCTCAAACGGCTGAAAGGCCATGGCCTGACCATCATGATCATCGACCACGACATGAACCTCGTCGAACAGGTCGCCGACCACATCACCGTGCTCAACTTCGGCAAGCGCATCGCCGACGGCAAGCCGCAGGACGTGCTCAGCCATCCCGACGTCATCGCCGCCTATCTCGGGGAGCCGCGCAAACATGAAGCTGCTTGAGATCAAGGGCCTCACCGCCAGCTATGGCGCCGGGCCGGTGCTGAAGGGGCTCGACATCAGTGTCGACGAGGGCGAGATCGTCACCCTGCTCGGCTCCAACGGGGCGGGCAAATCGACCACGCTGCGCTCGCTGTCGGGGCTGGTGCCGAATGTGAGCGGGGAAATCCTGTATCGCGGCCAGAGCATCAAGGGGCTGAAGCCGGAGGCGATCGTGCGGTTGGGGATTTCCCATGTGCCGGAGGGGCGGCGGATTTTTCCAGGGCTGACGGTGCGCGAGAATATCATTCTCGGCGCCTCCAACCGCAAGGGCGTGGCGCGGCGGGTGCTGGAGGGGGAGGTCGATGAGATGCTGGCCTTCTTCGCCGATCTCAAGCGGCTGGAGCATGCGCTGGGATGGACGCTGTCGGGTGGGCAGTTGCAGATGGTGGCCGTGGCGCGCGGGCTGATGGCGCAGCCGAAGCTGCTGCTGCTGGACGAGCCGTCGCTTGGGCTGGCCCCGTTGATCGTGCAGCAGGTGTTCCGCATCGTGGAGAGCATCCGCAGCCGCGGCACCACGGTGCTGCTGGTGGAGCAGAACGCCCATATGGCACTTTCGGTGGCCGACCGCGGCTATGTGCTGGAAACCGGCACGCTGCTGGTCTCGGGCAAGCCCGAGGCGCTGTGGAACAATCCGCAGGTACGGGCCGCCTATCTCGGCGGCGGCGGCGCCCACAGGTGATCGCGGGGGTGAGGGGCGTAGCGTAATGCAAGCTAAGCAGGCTTTCGCAGGACAGCCCACGGATGCATTTTCAAACATCTTGCAGGCGAAAGCCAGCTTAGCATTCAGCAAGAGTGCAAACCTGAGAGGCTTTGCTTAGGCGGGGGCGGTGCCCCTCGACCCTCCTTTAGAGTGGCATCGGTTGGGGCAGGCGTCATGTTTCGCGGCGCGACAGCCGCAGGGCAGCATGCGAATCGGCGAGACGGCCGTGTCGATGCGCCGGCCACGGTCCGAGAAAGCTATTCGGTCAGCTGAATTCAAACAACAAACCAGTCCAATCACGACTCGAGATCGGCATCAACGAACCGACTCGGCCGCGCCGTCACGACCAGACCAACACCTCCGGGTGATTCGACTCGCGATGAGTGTGCCATCGAAGCGAAGCGTCATCGTGTGCGGAGAGCGGGAGGTGCGCGGCGCCGGCGCCACGCACCTGTGGCATGGCAAAGCCCGGCCAATTCGGAGCAGGCAACAGGGACACGATTGAAGATGGTGACGCGGCCGGTCGTGGTGCTGCCGCGGCCGGTTGCAGATGCCGCGCCTGACGAGGTGGTGCACGATCAGGTGGTATCGAGCGAGAGGCTGCGTTGCAGCCCACCGTATTCCGTGACGGCGTTTTCCGGTCGGTGATCGCCTTGGCCCGGCACCGACCGGCCGGAGGTCGTCTGACGCTGAACTCATGGCATTCGCGGCAGACACAAATTCCTCCGCAAGCCTCGACGCGGCGGGTTCCCGTGAGGGCGCGGCGGGACGTTGTTCCCGAGCGCCATGGACGCCGTCTTCGAGCTTCCGGCTGATGAAATCCGATCATGCTTGATCACGCTCCAGGGCAATCGTGTGAAGGCAGGCAACGCAATCAAGGCTCCGCCGGCAAAGGGCCGCGGGCCCTTTGAACCCGTTCCATTCCGCGGCTGGATCAGCGACCTTCAGTTGAAAACACCGATCTTGCTTGCGCCGCAGGCCATCGATCCTGCGATATCGGCACGATCTTGCCCGTGAGGAAAGAATTGATGGGCTCCGCCCGCCTCCGCACGCGAGATCGCGGGCTTCCAACTGAAGGTCAGTGATCCGGCCGCTCAAATGAATGGGTCCAGGGGCCTACGGCCCTTGGCCGGCGGAGCCTGTCTTGTTCGCTTCGCCTTCACCCGATTGCCCTGGATCACGCTCGGTACGATTGCATTGGGCGCTGCCGCATGGTCCAGTGTCGGGATATGGAGGGATTCGAATGGCTCGGATTGATGATATCCCGCAGGGCACGCGGCAGGCCGTGCTTGGGCTGCAGATCGCGTCGTTCGACACCGAGCCCTTCGTTTCCGGGCCACCATTGGCGCGGCGGCGGGTGGCGGTGATCAGTTCGGCGGCGCTGCACCCGCGTGGGTCCGCGCCTTTCCTGCCGGGGACGGCGGAAATGCGCATGCTGCCAGCAACTTTGCCGGCTGGTGACATCGTCATGAGCCATGTCTCCATCAACTACGACCGTGCCGGCTGGCAACGAGACATCAACACGATCTACCCGCTGGACCGGTTGCGCGAGCTCGCGGCGTCCGGGGTGATCGGGTCGGTGGCAGAGACACATTATTCGGTGATGGGTTCGACCGATCCGGCAACGATGCAGGCGACGGCGGAACAGATCGTGGGGCAACTGCAGCAGGAGCGCAGCGATGCGGTTCTGCTCAGCCCTGTCTGACCCTTCTGCACGCGCGCCGTGAGCGCGCTTGGCCACATGATCGAGAGCCTGGGCGTACCCACTGTGGTGCTTGGCCTTGTGCGCCCGCATATGGAGACGACGCGGCCGCCGCGCGGGTTGTTCGTGCCGTTCCCGCTGGGCCGGCCGTTGGGCGAACCGGAAGATGCAGCCTTCCAAACGCGGGTACTGCGGCATGCTCTGGGACTGTTGGAGCGGAACGATGGGCCCGTGATCCTGGAGGACTTCGGCGAGGATGCGCCGAGCCAGACGGCCTTGGCCGGATGGGCGCCGCCCTTCGTGTTGCCGATGCCCGGTGAGGTTTCCGCGGCTTCTTTGCGGACCGAGATGGAACTCGTAATACCCTGGTGGATGCGCGCACAGGCACGTTTCGGGCGGACCACGGTTGGGGCATCCGGGATTGCGCCGCAGGCGTGGCCGGCGTTTTTCGCGGCGTTCTTGGCGGGTGAGGTGCCAGCAAGCCCGGTGGCCGGATTGACGCCGGCGCTGGCGCTGCGTTTTGCATGCGATGATGTGAAGGCGCTCTACAGCGAGGCCGCGCAGGCGGAGGGGCCGATGCCGGGGATCCGCCAGGTTGACGGCTGGTTCTGGACAGCGACACTCGCCGGACGGCTACTGATCGCGCTGCGAACGGCGGGGATGGCGAGTTCCGACAACGCCGTGCGCACAGTGGCCGGGCGGTTCTTTGTCCCCGCGCCATTCCTCCCCCCTGCCGCAGGACATTGAGCGTGCAAGAGGCCGACGCTTCGAGATTTCGAGGCGGTTGCGGGCGAGACCGGGCAGTCCACGATGGCACGATGGGAGCAAGCGGGTTCCCGTGGTGAGGAATGATGGAGGACGGGTGCCGACGACTTCCTGTGGTGAACGTTGGGGTCTGCGTCAGAGGGTGGAACTTAATGTTCCTGGATGAAGGGCAGATGCTTTGAGCATGCTCACATCTCGGCACAACCGTTCAGGGCGCCGTGTTAGGATAACTGTTGCCCCCATGTCCGTCCCGGCAGGCGCGCGGGTGTTGGCCCAGGCGTGCGATCGCCCCAGGTGGACCGCGGCGCAACCGGATGTCGACCTCTCGGTCAGCGTAGCGCCACTCCGGCGTATCATGCAGCCTCGTAACCATGTCCTCGAAGGCCTGGGCGTCGTCGGGTGCATATTCGAACCAGGTGAGAAAGTCGAACATTTCCCCCACGTCCTGGCAATGATGCAGGCGCCGGGCGACGGCCGGAAGATAGTCCGGCCCGATGCGGATATGGCGCGAATGCTCCTCGAAAATCGCGTGTCGCTCGTCTTGCGCCAAATCCCACCATGCGCTGGTCGTGCAAATGGGATCCGGGCGGCACAGTCGGCCGACGGGCGATGCAACCCTGCCTGAAGAGCGCCCGGCGCATTCAATTCCATTCGGTTCGTATAGCGCGTATTGCTGGTCACCCCACGCAGGAGCCAATCGGCGCTGCGCGGAGATTGCGTCTCCTGGCCCTCCAGAACCGCTATCCGTTCCCTCAGGGGTAGGCTGTCACCGCAAACCGCGCTGATCCGCTCAACACGCCGCCGACCGGCTTGGCCGGCGGCGAAGGTAACACGAAGAGGCGGGGCCATCGGAGTGCCCTCATTCAATGGACGAACACGAACACCCCGTTCGCAGGCATTGGGGAGAGGATCGCTGCTATCAAGATCCCTGCACCGGCGCGTTCAACGCAAGCAACTGCGTTGGCGCGCCGTCGAGTTCCACGTCCTGCTCGAAAGAAAAGCCGTTGCGCTCCAGCACACGGCGGGAAGCAGGGTTTGCGACTCTGACCAGTCCAATCACACGATGCGCCTGGAGCGGACCGAACCCAACTTTAACGGTCTCGCCAACTAGTTCTGTCGCATAGCCGTTCCCCCAGCGGTCAGGATGCAGATGATAGGAGATATTGAGGCCTTCGAATCCATGCTTGTGCGTAAGGCCGCCGAAACCGACGATCTGCCCTTCATGCTCAATGGCCCAGCGCCCAAAGCCATGTGATTGCCAATGCTGCATGTCGCGCAGCAAGCGTTGCTCACTCACCTCCGGAGAATCTGGAACCGGATGCGGGCGATGGGCAACAAGCTCAAATCGGGAAAACAGGGCCGCCACGAAATCAAGGTCGGCAGCGTTTGGTCGTCGCAATACGAGACGGGCTGTCTGGCGGCGATAAACTTCGTTCTCCATGTAGCTGTGACCTTTCTGCTCTCCGCAACCTCTCTGGCGTGTCGATCGTCATCGCACGCCGTTGGTTGGACGGGCACGGTCTGACCGCACGCGTGCACACGTCAAGCCCTTCGGAACTTCCTGCCCCATCGTGCATGGTGGTGATCGACCGGACCGAATTCGGCGATATCCAGGGGCTTGCGCTGCCCGCGCCGGAGATCGTCGCGGCCATTGCGGAGGGGCGGCGGCCGGCCGAGATGACGCCGGGCGTGTTGCTGCGGCCGTTTGCGGTTGAGTGCGTGAGGCAATCAGCGGAGCCTTGTGGCAAATACGAAGATTCGCACCCGGCCCTCAATGCCAACCCGAACAAGATGCCAACTCTCGTGCCGCCTACGCAATGTAGAATTCGATAATTTCTTCTTATTGCATGCTTGGGCTTAACCTTCGGTGACGACAATCAGACTACCCGGGGCGAGTTCGGTCAAGGAGGGCCCACGCCCCGCGACCCCACCAGGTCCGTTTCGCGCGCCGCTTCAATCATGGAACCGCTCAAACGGATGCGGGTCTGGGGGCTCTGAGCCCCCAGCGGGTCCAGGGCAGCGCCCTGGCCTTGCTTCCCCTGCCTTATGCCCCCTTCACCCCGCGAATTCCTCCCGGATGGCGATGGAGTGTGCCCCGATGGCGGGGACCGGGCCGAGGGTGCGCGGGCCGTCGCTGAAGATGGCTGGCGGCGAGGCGATGGCGACGGGGCCGTTCGGGGTTTCCACGACGTGGCGGCGCAGGGCGGGGTGGCGGGAGAATTCGGCGACGGTGTTGACGAAGCCGTAGGCGGTGTTGGCCGCGCGCAGGCGGGCGGCGGCTTCGTCGCGGGTCAGGGCGGCGAAGACGGTGGCGATGTGGGCGTCGACTTCGGCGCGGTTGGCGACGCGGACGACGTTGGTTTCGAAGCCGGGACGGGCGGGGAGGGCGGGGTCGAGCATGAAGCGGGCGCAGAAATCCTTCCACTCGCGCTCGTTCTGGATCGAGATCAGCACCAGGGCGCCGTCGCGGGTGGGGAAGGCGCCGTAGGGGCAGATCGAGGGGTGGGCGAGGCCCATGCGTTCGGGGGCTTTGCCGGTGCCTTCGAAGAACAGCAGAGGAACGTTCATCCAGTCGGCCATGCCGTCGAACAGGCTGACCTTGATGCCCTTGCCTTGGCCGGTGATGCCGCGGGCGATGAGGGCTTCGAGCACGCCGGCATGGGCGGCCATGCCGCAGGCGATATCGCAGGCGGAGACGCCGATGCGGCCGGGGCCGGCGGGATGGCCGGTGATGGAGGCGATGCCGGATTCGGCCTGGACCAGAAGGTCGTAGGCCTTCATGTCGGCGTATTCGCCCTGGTCGCCGTAGCCGGAGATGTCTACGGTGATGAGGCGGGGGTGACGGGCGCGCAGGTCGTCCGAGCCGAAGCCGGAGCGGGTGGCGGCGCCGGGGGCGAGGTTCTGGATGAAGACGTCGGCCTTGGCGAGAAGGCGGTGCAGCAGGGCAGCGTCGGCCTCGTGCTTGATGTCGACGACGAGCGATTCCTTGCCGCGGTTGAGCCAGACGAAATAGCTCGACATGCCGCGGGCGGCCTGGTCGTAGCCTCGGGCGAAATCGCCTTCGGGGCGTTCGAGCTTGATGACGCGGGCGCCGGCGTCGGCCAGGCGGGACGAGCAATAGGGGGCGGCGACGGCCTGCTCCAGGGTGACGACGAGGAGGCCTTCGAGCGGGCGGGCGGCGGACATCGCTCAGTAGCTCCGGGGCAGGCCGAGCACGTGCTCGGCGACGTAGGAGAGGATCAGGTTCGTGCTGATGGGCGCGACCTGGTAGAGGCGGGTTTCGCGGAATTTGCGCTCAATGTCGTATTCCTCGGCAAAGCCGAAACCGCCATGGGTCTGGATGCAGGCCTCGCCCGCGGCCCATGAGGCCTCGGCGGCCAGCATCTTGGCCATGTTGGCCTCTTCGCCGCAGTTTTCGCCGGCTTCGAACTTGCGGCAGCCTTCGCGGACCATGAGTTCGGCCGCACGCATCTGGGCATAGGCCTTGGCGATGGGGAACTGGACGCCCTGGTTCTGGCCGATCGGACGGCCAAACACGCGGCGCTCGCGGGCATAGGCAGTGGCCTTCTCGATGAACCACTTGGCGTCGCCGATGCACTCCGCGGCGATCAGCAGGCGCTCGGCGTTCATGCCGTCGAGGATGTAGCGGAAGCCGCGGCCCTCGACGCCGACCAGGTTCTCGGCAGGGACGATCATGTTGTCGAAGAACACCTCGCACGAGTTGTGGTTCATCATCGTGCGGATCGGGCGCAGGGTAAGGCCGTGGCCGAGGGCGGCGCGCATGTCGACGATGAAGGTGGAGAGCCCCTCGGTGCGCTTGGCGGTCTCCTCCTTCGGCGTGGTGCGGGCGAGCAGGAGCATGAGGTCGGAATGCTCGGCGCGGCTGGTCCATACCTTCTGGCCATTGACGACGTAATGGTCGCCCTCCTTGCGGGCGAAGGTGCGCAGGCTGGTGGTGTCGGTGCCGGAGGTCGGCTCGGTGACGCCGAAGGCTTGCAGGCGGAGCTCGCCGGTGGCGATCTTGGGAAGATAGGCCTCCTTCTGCGCGGTGGTGCCGTGGCGCAGGATGGTGCCCATAATGTACATCTGGGCGTGGCAGGCGGCCCCGTTGCAGCCGGAGGACTGGACGGTCTCCAGGATGGCGGCCGCGGCCGAGAGCGGCAGGCCGGCGCCGCCGTATTCCTCCGGGATGAGGGCGCCGAGATAGCCGGCCTCGGTCAGAGCGGTGACGAATTCGGTGGGGTAGGTGCGGTCCTGGTCGAGCTTGCGCCAGTAGTCGCCGGCGAAATCGGCGCAGAGCTTGCGCACGGCGTCGCGGATTTCGGCGTGCGGATCGGTGGCTTCGGTGTGGTCCATGGTGACGTCCCCGGCTGGTCGGGCTGGATTAGGCGGGGGCGGTCACGGTGGCAAGGCGGGAGCTTGACCGGGAGGCCTTCCTTCGGCACGGATCGGCTATGAGCACAAACCCCTTCTTTACGCCCTGGACCACCCCTTTCGGCGTGCCGCCGTTCGATCTGATCCGGCCCGAGCATTTTGCCGAGGCCTTGGAGCGCGGGATGGCGGAGCATCTGGCCGAGATCACCGCCATCACCGGCAATCCCGCGGCACCGAGTTTTGAGAACACCATTGTCGCCATCGAGCGCAGCGGGGGCTTGTTCGAGCGGGTGGCGGGGGTGTTCGGCAATCTGGTGTCGAGCCTGGGCGATGAGGCGTTGCAGGTGATCGAGCGGGACTTCGCGCCGAAATTCGCCCAGCACGGCAGCCGGATTTCGCTCGATCCGGCATTGTTTTCACGGATCGACGCGTTGTTCCGGCGGCGGGAGGAGCTGGGATTGGCGCCGGATGCGCTGCGGCTGCTGGAGCGGCGGCATCTCGGCTTCGTGCGTGCCGGCGCGGCGCTGGAAGGGGCGGCGAAGGCGCGGATGGCCGAAATTTCCGAGCGGCTCGCGGTCCTGCACACCGCGTTCGGACAGAATGTGGTGCATGACGAGCGGGCGTGGCATTTGGCACTGGGCGCGGACGATCTGGCCGGATTGCCGGGCTTTGTCGTCGAAGGGGCGCAGCAGGCCGCGGCGGAACGCGGGATCGAAGGGTTTGCCATTACCCTGGCACGGTCATCGATCGAGCCGTTCCTGACCTTCTCGACGCGGCGGGATTTGCGCAAGATCGCCCACTCGGCCTGGATCGCACGGGGCGAGCATGACGGGCCACACGACAATCGCAAGCTGATCCCCGAAATTCTGGCACTGCGGGCTGAGCGGTCGCGCCTGCTGGGCTATGCGACGTATGCGGAATTCCGCCTGGCCGACACCATGGCGGCCTCGGAGGCCAATGTGGCACGGCTGACCGACGATGTCTGGCAGGCCGCGCGGCACCGCGCGGAGGGCGAGGCGGCGAAGCTGCTGGAGGTCGCGCGCGGAGATGGCGTGAACGAGCGGATCGAAAAGTGGGACTGGCTGCATTATGCCGAGCGCGTGCGCATGGCGGAGTTCGCAATCGACGAGGCGGAACTGAAGCCCTACTTCGTGCTGGAAAATATCCAGCAGGCGGCGTTCGACACCGCGAACCGCCTGTTCGGCCTGACCTTCGAGCCGCGGCCGGATATCGCGGGGTATCATTCGGATATGCGGGCGTGGGAGGTGCGCGATGCAGGCGGGCATGTCGGCGTGTTCCTGGCCGACAACTATGCCCGGCCGGGCAAGCGTTCCGGTGCCTGGATGAGCAGTTTCCGCGACCAGCGCGGGCTCGACGGGGCGGTATCGCCGATCATCATCAACAACAACAATTTCGCCCGGGGCACGCCGACGCTGCTCAGCTACGACGACGCCGAGACGTTGTTCCATGAATTCGGCCATGCGCTGCATGGGTTGTTGAGCAAGGTGCATTACCCGTCGCAATCCGGCACCTCGGTGCGGCGCGATTTCGTCGAGTTTCCGTCGCAGATCTATGAGCACTGGCTGGCGGTGCCGGCGACGTTGCAGCGCTATGCGCGGCATCATGAGACCGGCGAGGCGTTGCCGAAGGCGCTGATGGAGCGGCTGCTCGCGGCACAGACGTTCAACCAGGGGTTCGCGACGGTGGAATATACCGCCTCGGCCATTCTCGACATGGCGCTGCATGCGCACCCGGACCCGGCCGGCATGGATGTGGCGGCGTTCGAGGCCGAGGTGCTGACACGGATCGGGATGCCCGACGCGATCGGCGCGCGGCATCGGCCGCCGCATTTCCAACATTTGTTCGCCGGCTCCGGCTATGCCGCGGGCTACTACTCCTACCTTTGGGCCGAAGTGCTCGATGCCGACGGCTTCGGCGCGTTCGAGGCGGCTGGGGATCCATTCGATCCGGCGGTGGCGGCGCGGCTGCGGGCGATCCTGGAGGCGGGGGACACCAAGGACCCGATGGAACTCTACGTGGCGTTCCGCGGCGAAGCCCCGAGCACCGAGGCGCTGCTGCGCCATCGCGGGCTGGTGGCGCTGGGGACGTAGCACCAACGGGTGTGGGTGACACCCCGGGCGGGTGCGGGTAACGTCGGGCAAACGCCATGAGGGATCGCACGTGCTCAAGCTCGGATACAAGGCTTCCGCCGAACAATTCGCGCCGCGCCCGTTGTTGGAGTTTGGGGTGCTGGCGGAGCAGTCGGGGTTCGACAGCGTGTTCATCTCGGACCATTTCCAGCCGTGGAAGCATACCGACGGGCATGCGCCGTTCTCGCTGGCGTGGCTGGGCGCGCTGGGGGCGCGGACGGAGCGGGTGGTGATGGGGACCTCGGTGCTGACGCCGACGTTCCGTTATCACCCCTCGATTGTGGCGCAGGCGTTCGGCACGCTGGGCTCGATGTTTCCGGGCCGTGTGGTGCTGGGGATCGGCACCGGCGAGGGGCTCAACGAGGTGCCCTCCACCGGGCAGGCGTGGCCCGAGTTCAAGGAGCGGTTCGCCCGGATGCGCGAAAGCGTGACCCTGATGCGGCGGTTGTGGAGCGAGGATCGGCTGACCTTCGAGGGCCAGTACTACCGGACTGAGAACGCGACCATCTACGACAAGCCGGAGCAGATGGTGCCGATCTACGTCGCCGGCGCCGGGGCGATGGTGGCGAAGTATGCGGGGCGGATGGGCAACGGGTTCATCTGCACCTCGGGCAAGGCGCCGACGCTTTACACCGAGACGCTGCTGCCGAATGTCGAACTTGGGCGAGCCGAGAGCAAAATCGCCGGCGACTATGACCGCATGATCGAGGTGAAGGTCTCCTTCGACACCGACAAGGACCGGGCCTTTGCGGATACGCGGCATTGGGCGGCGCTGGCGCTGACGGCGGAGGAGAAAATGTCCGTCGAGGACCCGGCCGAGATGGAGCGGCTGGCCGATGCGCTGCCGGTCGAACGGGCGGCGAGCCGGTGGATCGTGTCGAATGACGCGGACGAGCATGTCGAGCGGATCGGGTATTACGTGGGGCTCGGGTTCAACCATTTGGTGTTCCATGCGCCGGGGCCGGACCAGGCACGCTTCATGCGGCTGTATGCGGAGCATGTGATGCCGAAGCTGCGCGCGAAGTTCGGCTGAGCGATGGCCGCGACCGCGCTGAGCCTGCGGGCGATCCCGGGGCTGCCGATGTTCGCGCCGGGGGATGATCTGGCGGTGATCCTCGGCGACGCGCTGGCGGGGCAGCCGCCGCGGGACGGCGATGTGCTGGTGCTGGCGCAGAAGATCGTCAGCAAGGCCGAGGGGCGGATCGTGGATATCGAGACGGTGACGGCCTCGGCGCGGGCGATCGAACTGGCCGGGCAGATCGGCAAGGACCCGCGGGTGGTGGAGGTGATCCTGGGCGAGGCCGTGCGGGTGGTGCGGGCCCGGCCGAACCTGTTGATTGTCGAGCACAAGCGCGGTTGGGTGATGGCCAATGCCGGGGTCGATCAGTCGAATGTCGGCGGGACCGGGCGGCTGTTGCTGTTGCCGGAAGAACCGGATGCCTCGGCAGAGGCGTTGCGGGCAGCGCTGTCGGCACGGTTCGGAGTGCGGCTCGGCGTCGTGATCAACGACAGTTTCGGACGCGCCTGGCGGCGCGGAACGGCGGGGATTGCCATTGGGGCTGCGGGGCTGCCGGCGCTGGTCGATCTGCGCGGGCAGCCGGATTTGTTCGGGCGTATCCTGGAGGTCTCGATCATCGGTTATGCCGATGAGATCGCGGCCGCGGCGTCGCTGCTGATGGGGCAGGCGGGCGAGGGGCAGCCGGCGGTGCTGGTAAGCGGGCTGGCGTGGACGGCACCCGAAGGGTCGGCGTCCGACCTCGTCAGGCCCGCGAGCGAGGATTTGTTCCGGTGAGCCGGGACCTTGTGGTCGCTCTGTCCGGGGGGATCGGGGGCGCGAAACTGGCGTTGGGGCTGAGCCATGTCGTGGCGCCGGAGGACCTGCTGATCGTGGCGAACACGGGGGATGATTTCGAGCATCTGGGGCTGTCGGTCTCGCCGGATATCGACACGCTGACCTACACGCTGGCGGGGCTGGACAACCAGGTGCTGGGCTGGGGGCGGCGGGACGAGACGTGGAGCTTCATGGAGACGTTGGAGAGTCTCGGCGGGCCGACCTGGTTCCGGCTCGGCGACCGCGATCTGGCGTTGCATGTGGAGCGGACGCGGCGATTGCGGGGCGGGGAGACGCTGTCGGCGATCACGGCGGATGTGGCGCGGCGCTGGGGGGTCGGACCGCGGATCGTGCCGATGAGCGATGATGCGGTGCGCACGCGCGTGTTGAGCGATGGCGGCTGGATCGATTTCCAGGACTATTTCGTCGGCCAGCAGTGCCGGCCGGTGGTACGGGAGCTGGCGTTCGCGGGGGCCGAGGCGGCGGTGGCACATCCCGACGTGCTGGCTGCCTTGGCCAGTCCGGGGTTGAAGGCGGTGGTGATCTGCCCATCCAACCCGTTCATCTCGGTGGAACCGATCCTGGCGGTGCCGGGGATCAGGGCGGCGATTGCGGGATGCGGGGTGCCGGTGATCGCGATTTCGCCGATCATCGGGGGCAAGGCGGTGAAGGGGCCGACGGCGAAGATGATGGGGGAGCTGGGTCTCGAGGTGAGCGCGGCGGGGGTGGCAGCGCGGTACGGGTCGCTGATTTCGCATTATATGTTGGATCATGAGGACGCTGGCGCCGTGGTGGCGCAGCGGGCATGCCAGGCACCAACGCTGATGCGGACGCTCCAAGACAAGATCGCGCTGGCCCGGGCCGTTTTGGCCGCGGTCGCCTGAATCAGGGAGAGACGCATGCGCTTCGACGGCAAGATTCTGCTGGTGACCGGCGCCGGCTCAGGCATCGGGCGGGCGATGGCGACGGGGTTTGCGGCCCGCGGCGGGCGGGTCGCGGCGGCGGATGTGAACGCGGCCAACCTGGCGACGCTGGCCGAGGAGATCGCCGCGTCCGGAGGAGTGGTCCAGACCATCGTCTCCGATCTCAGCCTGCCGGCGGCGGCGGACGGCATGATCGCCCAGGCGATGGATCGGTTCGGCCGGATCGACGTGCTGCACAACAACGCCTTCGGCTTGCCGCCTGACCTGCAGCGCGGGCGGCTGGCAAAGGTTGGGGATATCGTTGACGAGGTGTGGGACTACACGATGCAGGTCGGGCTGACCGCGCTCATGCAGGCCACGCGGCGGGTGATCCCGATCATGCTGGCGCAGGGCGGCGGGTCGATCGTGAATACCGCATCGATTTCCGGGCAGTTCGGGGATTTCGGGATCGGCGCCTACAACGCGATGAAGGCGGCAGTGATCAATTTCACCAAGACGACGGCGATCGAATATGCGTCCGACAACATCAGGTGCAACTGTATCTGCCCTGGCATGATCGAGACCGCGTTGTTTCGCAATTCGATGAAGATTCCGGGGTTCACCGATGCGGCGCTGGCGGCCGTGCCGGCGGGGCGGCTGGGGCAGCCGGAGGAGATGGCCAATGTGGCGATGTTCCTGGCGTCGGACCTTGCGTCCTACGTGACCGGGGCCGCCTTTGTCGCCGATGGGGGGTTGACCGCGCAGACCGGGGTGCCGACGCGGTTCCGGAACGGCTAGGTCAGACCAGCTTCATCCGCCGCAGCACGAACAGACCGGTCAGCACCGAACCGATCAGCAGGACGACGGTGAAGACGAAGGCCCAGGGCTGGTCCTTGAACGGCAGGCCTTCAACGTTCATGCCGTAGATGCCGGAGACCAAAGTGGGCGGCATCAGCAGGGTGGCGACCACGGAGAGCATCGTCAGGCGGTTGTTGGTCTGGTCGGCCTGGCGGGCGGAGAGTTCGTCCTGCAAGGCGTGGGCGCGTTCCTGGAGGGATTGCAGGTCGGCGCACAAGCTTTCGACGCGCCGGGCCATGGCTTCGCAGTCCTGCGCGGCGTCATCGTTGAACCAGGCGGGGCGGTCTTCGAGGAGGTGACGCAGCATGGCGCGCAGCGGTACTGCCTGCCGGTGCAGGCGTACGGCGCTGCGGCGGACCAGGCCGAGGGCTTCGTAGTCACCGGCCTCCTTGGCATCGAGCAGACCGTCTTCGACGTCATCGAGCGCGTCGGCGTATTGCCGCATCAGGGCGGTCATCGCGGCGGCGAAGGCGTGGATGATGGCGTGGAACAGATCGGCGACGCCGTGGAGGCGCTTGCCGCCCTGGATCGCGTTCTGCATCGAGTTCAGGGTGAGCAGCGGGCGGCGGCGGGCGGAGATGAACAAATGCGGCGCCATGCAGAAGTGCCAGCGCACCATCTGACGCACCTCGATGGTGTCGGCGCGCTCGAAATCGGCCACGACGCCGGCCACCGCGTGATCGTAGGTGCCGATGCGCTGGTGGTCGTCGGTGCTGAGCAGGACTTCCACCGCGTCGGGCGGGAGCATCGGCAGGCTGCTGATGGCGGCGTGGGCGCGGGTATCGGTGAGATCGAAATGCAGCCAGATCCAGCTGTCCTGGCGCTCGATGGCGGTGCGCAGGGCGGCGCCCTTGAGTTCCTCGGCATCGCCGCTTTCGGAGAAGCGGTAGCCCCAGACAACTGATTCGAGCGGATCCATGGATGGGGCTTTCTGGCTGTGGCGGGACAAGTCGATTTCGGTCATCGAGGCTCTCCGATATCCGGGGCGGTCGGCTTGGGCAATGTTGTGTAACGCGCCGGGCCATGCTGTGCCAACACTCCCCGCAACGGGTTGCCCCTGGCGGCGCGGGGCGCGGCTTGGCACATTCCGGTGATTGCACAGGAGAAGCAGATGGGACTCGCGGCCGGACCTGAGACGCAGCGGGGCAAGCTGGTTATTTTCAACATCGGCCTGATGCTGTCGGGCGATCTCAATGCGCCGCTCCTCGATGCCGACACGGTGGTTGCCGAGCATGGGCGGATTGTGGCGGTGGGGCAGGCGAAGATGTGCGACACGGGCGAGGCGGCGGTGCGGATTGATGCCAAGGGCTGCGCGCTGGCGCCGGGTTTGATCGACAGCCATGTGCATCCGGTGTTTGGCGACTGGACGCCGCGGCAGGGGCAGGTCGGGTGGATCGACAGTTGCCTCAATGGCGGCGTGACGACGATGATTTCGGCAGGCGAGGTGCATCTGCCCGGGCGGCCGCGGGACATCATCGGGCTCAAGGCGCTCGCGATCACGGCGCAGCGGGCCTACACCAATTTCCGACCCGGGGGGGTGAAGGTGCTGGCCGGTGCGCCGGTGATCGAGAAGGGGATGGTCGAGAGCGATTTCGTCGAGCTGGCGGCGGCGGGGGTGAAGCTACTTGGCGAGGTCGGGCTGGGGACGGTGAAGGCGGGGTACGAGGCGAAGGAAATGGTAGCCTGGGCGCGCAAGGCGGGGATCCAGTCGACCATCCATACCGGCGGCCCGTCGGTGCCGGGATCGGGCTATATCGACGCGGACACGGTGCTGGAGGCAGACGCCGATATCATCGGGCACATCAATGGCGGACATACGGCGCTGCCGCTGTCGCAGATCAGGTGTTTGTGCGAGGGCTGCGGGCGGGGCATCGAGATCGTGCACAACGGCAACGAGCTGGCGGGGCTGACCGCGCTGCGGTTTGCCCGCGAGCTGGGGCAGCTCGACCGGGTGATCCTGGGGACGGATAGTCCGGCGGGCTCAGGGGTGCAGCCGCTTGGCATTTTGCGAATGATCGCGCTCCTGGCGTCGCTCGGGGATACGCCGGCCGAGATCGCGTTTTGTCTGGCGACGGGGAATACGGCACGGCAGCGCAAGCTCGATTGCGGGTTGATCGAGGTCGGGCGGGCGGCGGATTTCGTTTTGATGGACCGGGCGCAGCATTCCGCGGGGGCGGACCTCCTGGACAGCGTGCGCAAAGGCGATCTGCCCGGCATCGGCATGGTGGTGATCGACGGGATCGTGCGCTGTGGTCGCTCCCGCAACACTCCCCCGGCCGATCGCATTCCCGAGATCCTTAACGGGTGAAAGTTTTTGGCTCCCTTTTTCCAAAAAGGGAGTGCTGCCTTTTCTTGAAAACCAGAAGACCCTCCATTTGGCTCTGCTGTTCCCCGCTGAATTGGACTTGGCGCCAGACCAACGGGGGCAGAGGATAGCGGCATGAGCGAGAACCCCATCGGCCCCATCGTCGACACGACCCCCCGCCCCCTCCCCGCCCGCGTCAAGCTGCGCGGCCGATATGTGGAGCTCGAACCGCTGCATGTCCGCCACGCCGCGGAGTTGTGGCGGGCGGCACGCACCGGAGATCCCAAGGCCGATGCAAGCTGGACCTACATGGGTTATGGCCCGTTCCCGACCGAGGAGGCGATGGGCAAGTTCGTCGCCGATTTCGCTTCCACCCATGACCCGATGGCCTGGGCGATCCGGCCGGTGGCGACGGGGGTGGTGACGGGATGGCTGACGCTGATGGAGATACAGCCGAAGAACGCGGCGATCGAGCTCGGCAATATCTGGTTCGGCCCTGAGATGCAGCGCACGCGGGCGGCAACGGAGGCGATGTTTTTGCTGCTGAAGCTGGCGGCGGACGATCTGGGGTATCGGCGCCTGGTGTGGAAATGCAATGCGCTGAACGCGCCGAGCAAGCGGGCGGCCGATCGCCTGGGGTTCACCTATGAGGGTCGGCACCGCGCGCATCTGATCGTGAAGGGGCGGTTGCGGGAGACCGATTGGTATTCGATCGTGGACCACGAGTGGCCGGTCTGCCGCGATGCGATGCTGGCGTGGCTCGATCCGTCCAATTTCGGGCCGGACGGGACGGCGCTGAAGGGGATGGCGGAGTTGCGGGCGGCGCTTTAAGGGCCGACCGTCGCATTCTGCGAGGCTTCTTGCAGGCACGTGATTTGCGAGAGCCCTCGCGCACAGTTCACGCGGCCCGCAAACGGAGAACCCCATGTCCCGCATTCTCGTCACCGGCGGCGCCGGCTTCATCGGTTCGCACCTCGTCGACGCCCTGCTTGTTTCCGGCAATGCCGTGACCGTGGTCGACGATCTCTCCACCGGACACCGCCGCAATGTCGATCCCCGTGCCCGCCTCATCGTCGGCGACGTGGCCGATTCGGTGCTGATGCGCGCGGCCATGGCCGAGGCCGACGCCTGCTTCCACCTCGCCGCCATCGCCTCCGTCGCGCGCGGCAATACCGACTGGGTCGGTACCAACCGCACCAACCTGGTCGGCACCATCACCGTCTTCGATGCCGCTCGCGCCGCCGGGTGCATCCCCGTGGTCTACGCCTCGTCCGCCGCCGTCTATGGCAAGCAGGAGGATGCGCCGCTGCATGAGAACCTGATGCCCGCGCCGATGTCGGCCTATGGTGCCGACAAGCTCGGCTGCGAACTGCACGGTGCGGTCGCCTGGGGCGTGCACGCGGTGCCGACCTGCGGTTTCCGCTTCTTCAACGTCTATGGGCCCCGGCAGGACCCAAAATCGCCCTACTCCGGCGTGATCTCGATTTTCGCGGACCGGATCACCCACGGCGCCGCCATCACGATCGATGGCGATGGCAGCCAGACACGCGATTTCATCTACGTTGCCGATATTGTCCGCCATCTCGTCGCCGGCATGGACCTGCTCCGGCGCGCGCCTGGTGCGGTCGTGTTCAACGCCTGCACCGGCAAGGCCACGTCCATCCGAGAACTGGCGGAAACCATCGCCGAAGCCGCTCATCAGACGCCCAACCTCGCTTTCGGCCCGCCGCGTCCGGGCGATATCCGCAACTCCCTCGGCAACCCCAATCGGGCCATCGCCGGGCTCGGCATCAAAGCGGAAGCCCCGCTCTTGGCCGGGCTGACCACGACGCTCGAAAGCCTGCAAATGGCATGAGCGGCGAGAACGCCTCGTTTACGCCGGACGCAAGCCCTCCCCGTAGCGCTTCGTTGCCACGGTGAGGGCGAGCAGGACATAGACCGGCCAGGTGAAGCCCTGGGTCAGAAACGTGCCAGAGGCAATGAAACCGGCGATGCCGGCAATGACGGACTGGGCCATGCCATAGGCGTACGGATCATAGGCATCGCCGGTGGCGGCGGGGGAGAGGTCGCGCACACTCTTCATGGCTGACTGGATCATGCGCACGATCATGGTGATGAAGATGCCGAAGCCGAGGAAACCGCTCTCCGACAGTACCGAAAACCAGGTGGAGTGCACCGCTTTGGCAAAGCCCTCCCACCAGTCGGAATAGTAGTAGTAGTTGGCGACGTAGTTGTTCAGGCCGACGCCTGTGAGCGGGCGGGCGATGGCCATGCTGATGGCGGCGCCCCAGGCGTGGAAGCGGCCTTCGGCTGATTCATCGACAAGCCCGGACTCGGCCGCGCCACCGGACTGGCGCCCGCCGATGCCGGCGGCGGCGGACAGGCCGATCAGCCCGACCACGGCGATCGCAGCGAGCAACGCCTTGGACTTGATCTGCTGCGCCCCGAAGACGCCGAACACGGCGACGATGGCGAGCAGGCCGCCACGGCTCTGGGTGGCGAGCACGGCGAAGATGATCACCGGCGTGCCGATGAGGCCGAGCGTGCGGCCGATGAAGCCCGATTTCGGCGTCAGCAACTGGGCAACCGCGAAACTGAGCGGGAAGGCGAGCACAAGGGACAGGTCGTTCGGGTCGCCGAGGATCGAGCCCATGCTGCGTCCAATGGTAACACGGGTGCCCTCGACGAGGCCGATCTCATTGGCCCGGTTGTAGAGCGCAACATAGGACACCGCCATGCCGGCTATCACGATCGAGCGCCCGGCGATGGCGAAGTCGGCCGGGCGGCGGGCGAGCGAGGCGATGGCGAAGACCATGATGCCGATCTTCACGTAGGTGTCGGTCCAGTAGCCGATCGCGATATCGCGCCCGGTGGCGAAGAACATGCCGATCGTCACCTGCACGAAGAAGATTGCGAACAGCTTGAGTTCGCGGCTCCAGGCGATCTCGATGCGGCGGAAGATCAGGTGGGTGGCCAGCACCGAGAGGGTCCCGATCGCCAGCATTTGCGGGATATGCAGCGGGTTCAGCACCGGGAAGGCCTCGTGCAGGCGGAAGAAGCTGAACAGGATGAAGGCGAGGCAAAGCAGGAATGGGTTGCTGAAGGCGAACACCAGAGCCAGCGGCACGATGCCGAAGGCCACCAGCACGATTGGATTGGGCAGGACCCAAGTGGCGGCGGCCGCGAGCAGGCAGGTGCTCAGCGCCAGCCAGATCTGGGCGGCCCGGCTGTCCACGGCTCAGGCGGCCGCGGGACGCAAGGCGCCGGGCCGCGGCAGCAGCCGGAACAGGACGGCGCCAGCGAGGGCCGCCGCCAGCAGCGCCCAGCCGCCGGGTCCTCCGATCACGACGGCTGCGGTGGTGATACCGAGCACGATGCCGAGCGGGACGAAGCGCCAGTCGAGCGGGGCGTTCCGCTGCGACAGCACCGCGAAGATCAGGAAGCGGACGCCTTGCGAGATCACGGTCGCCAGGATCGCGCCCTCGACCCCTCGCGACGGGATGAACAGCAGGTAGCCGCCGAGCGCCACGGCGGCGCCGGCGACATTGACGAGCAGCGCCTGGGTGCCGGTTTTGCGGGCGTAGCAGCCGGCATTGGCCATCGAGGCGGCAAGCTGGAAGCCGATGGCGAGCGTCAGCGGCGGCACCATCGCCACCGCCCCGGCATAGGCGGCGGGTGCAAGCAGACGCACCAGCAATGGCGCCGCCAGCGAGACCGCACCGCCGGCAAGCATCAGCATCGCGAGCCCGGCCATCACCACGCGGGAGGAATTGGCCCGCCCGTCGGGCCTCGCCAGCACGGCAAGCCGCTTGGGGTACCACCACAACTCGAACGGTTGCGCCAGCAGCGAGACGATGGAGGCGACCTTGGCGGCGAGCCCATAGACCCCGATCGCAGCGGCGCTCACCGCCCCGGCCAGCAGCCAGCGGTCGGCGGTGCCGAGGATGAAGGCGGCCAGACCGCCGCCGACCAGCGGCAATCCATAGGCGAGCAGGCGCAGACTGTCACGGCGGTCCAGCACGACCTGGGTGCTGTGGGCCTGCCAGGCGGTCAGCAGCCCGGCGAGCAGCAGCCCGGCGACGGCGCCGGCGGTGAGCACGCCGGTGACGCCGAAGCCGCCGAGCACCAGGGCGGCGGCGATCGCGACCTGCAGGGTTGCGCGCCCGGCCGTCATGGCACCATAGCCCAAAGCGTGACCGTGCATGCGCAGCCAGCCGAGCGGCACCCCGATCACGCCCTCGAGGACCACCGCGGTGCCGAGCAGGATGATCTCGAGCGGCGAGGTGGCCAGCGGCATGGCAGGCGCGACGAAGGGCGCGCCGGTCACAACCAAGGCCATGCCGATCACCGCGATGAGCAGCGCGAGCCCCATCACGCGGGCGGCCTCGCGTCGGCCATCGGCGCCGGAGGCGAAGCGGTAGAGGGTATCGACCAGCCCGGCGCCGGCGATCAGACCGCCGATTTCCGCCGCCGAGGACAGCAGTTCGAGTCTGCCGAATTCCTCCGGCAGCAGGGTGCGCGTGAACAGCGGAACGCTCAACATCGCCAGGCCCTTGGTCCAGGCCATGGCACCGGCATAGATCAGCGGCGAGGGCAGCCTCGTCAGGCGGCGCATGCCACCCTGCCCCGCACCTTGACCTGCATCGCCTCGATGGCGGCGGTCATCACCTGGGCCTGGCCTGCCAGCGTGTAGTTGTGGCGCACCCGGGCCCGCCCGGCGGCGCCGAGCCGGGAGCGGGTGGGCTCGTCGAGTTCGTTGAGCCAGACCAGCGCGTCGGCCAGCGCCGCGGCATCACCGACCGGGACCTGGCGGCCGCAATCGGGCGTGACCATCTCCTTGAGGCCCATCAGCGCGGAGACGACCACGGGCAGCTCCATCGCCAGGGCTTCCTTGACCACCACGGGGCCGGTGTCGCGATCGCCGTTCTTGCAAATCACGAAAGGCGCCACGAGACCGCGATAGGCGGGACCGGCCGAGGCGATCCAGGCCGAAGTGCGGGCACCGCAGAACTGCACATGGTCCTGCAATCCGAGCCGCTCGGTCGCCGCCTTGAGCTCGTCTTGGAGCGGGCCGGTGCCGATGACATCGACCACCGGCCGGCGCTGAGCCGGAATCAAGGCCAGTGCTTCCAGCAGCACCGGGTAACCCTTCTGCTCGGCGAGGCGGCCGATGGCGAGCAGGCGGCCATTGCGCGGGCCGGCGGCGGGGCTGAACAGGTCCGGGTCGATTCCGCAGAAGTTCACGACAACGTTGGCAGTGGGGCAGAAGTCGAGAAAGTCGCGCGCCATGTCCTTGCAGGTGGCGAAGACGAGATCGGCCTCAGCAAGCTTGGCGGGCAGGTCGACATGGCCGCCGTAGATGTCACAGCCATGGCCGATGAAGGAGACGGTGACGCCGGCGAGCCGGGCGGCGACGATGGCGGTCGCCGCGGAGGAATGCGCGAAATGGGCGTGGACATGGGTGGCGCCCTCGCGCTTGATCACGCTGGCGACCTTGGCGCCGGCCATCAGCAGCGAGTGGGCCGGGAGACCTTTCTGAGCGCGAATGAACCTCCAGGCGGCGGCGAGCCGATCGGGCCTGATGCCGAACAGCGCCATGCGCGAGATGCTGGACAGCTTCACCGCCTCGTCGCGCATGGCCTCGTCCTGTGGCTGGCAGGGGCCATCATAGTTGACGAGGGTGACGGGGACGACGCGATGGCCGAGAGCCCGCATGGCGCGGATCTCATTGGTCACGAAGGTTTCGGACAGCACGGGGAATTCGGCGAGCACGTAGCAGATGGTCTGGGTCATGGCCGGCTCCTGGCGGGGGGCGTCAACGGTTATAATCTCGTGTCAGCAAGGCCCATGCCACGACGGCTTGTCGCAATTTGCGACGGCTTCGCGTTTTGCATGCCGAGAGTGCCGTTGCGCTGTGGCCCGATCCTTGCGTAGCTCGTGACATAGCGGCCATCCCGCACCATGTTCTCCGGAGCCATCCAATGATCCCCGAAGTCAGCGTCATCATCCCGACCCGCGATGCTCTCAAGTGGCTGCCCGCCGCGATTGCATCGGTCGGACCCGATCCGCGGGTCGAGATCATCGTGGTCGACGACGGATCGACCGATGGCAGTCTCGCATTTCTCGAAGCCCTGGCCAAGCAGGATCCGCGGCTGCACGTCCTCGACGGCGGCGGACGCGGCCCGGCCATGGCCCGCAACCGCGCCATCGCCACCGCCCGCGGCCGCTACTGCGCGTTTCTTGATGCCGACGACGTGTGGGCGCCGGGCAAGCTCGACGTGCAGCTCGCGTTCCATGAGGCGAACCCGGATATCGGCTTCTCCTTCACCGACTACCGCCATGTCACCGAGAGCGGCGAGGATCGCGGCGGCTGCTTCGCCTACTGGACCCAGTTCAACGCCCGCCACGGCCACAAGACCGCGCCGTTCCGGCTCGACCGGGCGCTGTCGTCGCTCTACGGCGAGAATGTGGTGGGCACGTCCACGGTCATGGCCCGTACCGACCTGCTGCTCCACGCCGGCGGCTATTCCACCCGGATGGTATCGGCAGAGGACTGGGAGTTGTGGATGGCCTTGGCCGCTCGCGCGCCGGTGGGCGTGGTGCCGGGGATGCTGGCGGACTACCTGATGCACCGGCCCGGCAACATGACCGGCAAGATGGCGCTGCGGGTGCTGGCGATGCAGGCCATCGGGGCGCGCTACCGCAAGGCGGCGATCGCCGAGGACGCCTGCGCCGGCCGGTTGCTCGACGCCCGCTTGTCCGCGGCGCGGGCAGAGATCGCCGAGGCCTCGGGTGCGCGGCTGCGCGCGGTCTGGCTGCGATTGAAGGCACTGGCGGCGGCGCCCTCGCGCCGGGCGGCCATGGACTTCGCCGGAACGCTGCTGCGCACGGCGTGAGGCATTAGGCGCGAATCGTTATGTAACGGTCTTGCCGCGCTGGAGCGCCAGATAGACGATGGGCGTGGTGTAGAGCGTCAGCAACTGCGACACCACCAGGCCGCCGATGATGGAGATGCCGAGCGGCTGGCGCAGCTCGGCCCCGGTGCCGAAGGCGAACGCGAGCGGGAGGGCACCGAGCAGCGCCGCCAGCGTCGTCATCACGATCGGGCGGAAGCGTTCCAGACAGGCGGCATGGATTGCCTGCAATGGCGTGCGGCCGTGCTGGCGCTCCTCCTCGAGCGCGAAATCCACCATCATGATGGCGTTTTTCTTGACGATGCCCATCAGCAACAGGATGCCGATGATGGCCATGATGGAGAGGTCCAGCTTCGCAATTTGCAACGCAAGCAGCGCGCCGAGCCCGGCCGACGGCAGCGTGGACAGAATGGTGATGGGCTGGGTCAGGCTTTCGTAAAGCACGCCGAGCACGATGTAGATCGTCAGCAGCGCCGCGCCGATCAGCAGTGGCTGGGAGGACAGGCTGTCCGTCAGGAAGCGGGCGTTGCCGGCGAACTGGGCCCGGATGGAGTCCGGCATCAGCATCCCCTCCTGCGCCGCCTGGACCGCCTGGAGCGCCGAGCCCATCGGCGTGCCTTCGGGCACATTGAAACTGATGGTCGCCGCCGGATACTGGCCCTGATGGCGCACCGCGAGGGCCGCAGTGCCGCGCTCCGTCGCGACCACGCTGCGCAGCGGCAGCGTGACCCCGGCATTCGAGCTGACCTGAATGCGGTCAAGCATGGCCGGGTCGGTCTGCAAGCGCGGATCGGCCTCGAGCACAACGCGGTACTGGTTGCGCACACCGTAGATGATGGAAATCTGGCGCTGGGCGAAGGCGTTGTTGAGGGCGTTGTCGATCGCCGCCACGGATACGCCGAGGCGGGCGGCGGCGGTGCGGTCGATCATCACGTTGGCCTGCGGGCCCGCCCGGTCCTGGTCGGAGCTGACATCGGTGACCTCCGGCGTATCGCGCAGAACGTCGGTCAGCTTGAGCGTCCATTCGCGCAATTCCGCCAGGTCCGGGGAGATCAGCACGAACTGGGTCGAGCCGCCCTGGCGCCCGCCGCCACGCAGTTCCTGCGCCGAGAACAGGAAGGTCTGCAACCCGCCGACCCGCGCCAGTTGCGGCCGCAGCCTGGCGATGACGGCTTCGGACGACATCTTGCGCTCGGCCAGGGGTTTGAGGCTCACCGTCATCTGGCCGCGGTTGAGCGAGGCCCAGCCTGAGGTGACCCCCACGGTGGAGCCCACCCCGGCCACCGCCGGATCGGCGGCGATGATATCGACCGCGGCGCGCTGGCGCTCCTGCATGGCGGCAAAGGAGATCGACGGATCGGCCAGGGTGCCGCCCCAGATCAGCCCGGTATCCTGCGTCGGCAGGAAGCCCTTGGGGGTGATGGTATAGAGCCAGACCGTCAACCCGATGGTGGCGATCGTGGAGAGCAGCATCAGGACCCGATGGCGCAACGCCCAGCCCAGGGTCACCGCATAGAGCCACAGCACCGCCTCGAAGCCGCGTTCGATCGCTCCGTCGATCCGTCGCCACAGCCCGCCCGACGCAACGGCTTGGACGCGCATGAGGCGGCCACACAGCATCGGCGTCAGGGTCAGCGACACGGCGGCCGAGACCACGATGGCCAGAGTCATGGTCACCGCGAATTCGTGGAACAGGCGGCCCATGATGCCGCCCATGAAGGTGATGGGGATGAACACCGCCACCAGCGACAGCGAAATCGAGACGACGGTGAAGCCGATCTGCTTCGCCCCTTCGAACGCCGCCTGCAGCGGCGGCTTGCCCATGGCCATGTGGCGCATGATGTTCTCGATCATCACGATGGCGTCGTCGACCACGAAGCCGACCGAGATGGTAAGCGCCATGAGCGTGAAATTGTTGAGCGAGAAGCCCCAGAACCACATCGCCGCCAGCGTGCCTGCCAGCGACAGCGGCACCGTCACCCCGGCCGCAAGGGTCGGCACCGTGCGGCGCATGAACAGGGCCACGACGAGGAGCACAAGGACCACCGAGATCGCCAGGCTGATCTGCACGTCGTTGACGCTGGCGCGGATGGTGGTGGTGCGGTCGGACAGGATGGTGAGATCGATCTCGGCCGGCATCCAGCTTTGCAGCAACGGCAGCACCGCGCGCACATTGTCCACCGTCTCGATGACATTGGCGCCGGCTGCCTTGGTGATGGAGACCAGGATGGCGGGCTTCTTGCCGAAACTCGCGGAGAGCCGCGCATTGGCGACCCCGTCGATCACGCTGGCGACCTGGGAGAGCCGCACCACGGCGCCGTTGGCGGTCTTGATCACCAGCGGGGCATAGTCGGCGGCGACATTGAGCTGGCCGTTGAGGGCGATGGTCTCGGCCCGGTCCGGCCCCTGGAACCCGCCGGTGGCGCCGTTGACGTTGTTGGCGCGGATGGCGCTGTAGACCTCCTGCGCCGAGAGCCCGGCATTGGCGAGCGCCGCCGGGTCGAGCCGCACCCGCACGGCGGGCTTCTCGGCGCCATTGACGATCACCTGGGCGACCCCCTCCACCTGGCTCAGGCGCTGGGCGAGGATGCTGTCCACGGCATCGTAGACCTGGCCCATGCTGAGGGTGTCGGAGGTCAGCGCGATGGTCATCACCGGGGTCTCGGCCGGGTTGAATTTGCGGAAATAGGGCCGGATCGGCAAATCGCCCGGCAGGTCGGCGAGGGCGGCGTTCAGCGCGGCCTGCACGTCATGGGCGGCGCCGTCGATGTCGCGCTTGAGGTCGAACTGCACGACGATGGAGGTCGCGCCGACCGAGCTGGTTGAGGTGAGCTCGGTCACGCCCGGGATCTCGCCGAGCCGGCGTTCGAGCGGGGCGGCGAGGGACTTGGCCACCGTCTCGGGGTCAGCGCCCGGGCGGGAGGCGAACACCACGATGGTGGGGATATCGACCGAGGGCAGCGGCGCGACGGGCAGGAAGTGGTAGGCGACGACCCCGCTCAGCAGCAGGCCGAGCGCCAGAAGCATGGTCGCCACCGGACGCCGGATGAAGACCGCCGAAAACCCCATGGATTACGCCGCCGGCGCCGGGCGCGCAAAGGACAGGCGCAGCCGCTCGAAGGCGAGGTAGATTGCCGGCGTGGTGTAGAGCGTCAGCAACTGGCTCAGCGCCAGACCACCGACGATGGTCACGCCGAGCGGGAAGCGCAGTTCGGAACCGGTGCCGCTCTCCAGCATCAATGGCAGGGCGCCGAGCAGGGCCGCCATGGTGGTCATCATGATCGGACGAAAGCGCAGCAGGCAGGCTTCGCGGATGGCGATCTCGGGCGGCAGCGCCCGGGAGCGCTCGGCCTCAAGCGCGAAGTCGATCATCATGATGGCGTTCTTCTTGACGATGCCCATCAGCAGCACGATGCCGACCAGCGCGACCAGCGACAAATCGGCGCCCGCCGCCATCAGCGCCAGCAGCGCGCCGATGCCGGCCGACGGCAAGGTGGACAGGATGGTCACCGGATGGATCACGCTCTCGTAGAGCACGCCGAGCACGATGTAGATCACCACAACCGCGGCCAGGATAAGCCATGGTTCGGACGCCAGCGACTTCTGGAACTCCGCGGCGTCGCCGGCATAGCTGCCGGAGATGGTGGGCGGCATCCCGATCTCCTGCTCCGCCCGCGCCACGGCCGCCACCGCGTCGCCCAACGCCGCGCCTGGCGCGAGGTTGAAGCTGACGGTGACGGAGGGGAATTGCGCCTCATGCGTTACCACCAGAGGGGCGATGGTGTGGCTGACCCGGGCGATCGCCGCGAGCGGGATCTGGTTGCCGGCGGCGCCGGGCACCCGCAGCCGGTCGAGTGAGGCGGGGTCCCCCACCCAGGCGGGATCGGCTTCCAGCACCACGCGGTACTGGTTGGCCTGGGAGAAGATCGTCGAGATCTGGCGCTGGCCGAAACTGTCGTAGAGCACGTCCTGGACCGCCTGCATCGTTACACCGAGGCGCATTGCGGTGTCGCGATCCACCGTCACCATGGCGCGCAGCCCGCTATCCTGCTGGTCCGAAGTGGTGTCGCGCAGCACATTCTCGTCGGCGAGGCGGGCGAGCAGGCGCGGCGCCCAGATGCCGAGTTCGGCCGGATCGGTGTCGACCAGGGTGTACTGGAACTGGGTGCGGCTGACCCGGGTGCCGATCTGGATGTCCTGCACCGGCTGCATGAACACGCCGAGTCCGGGAATGGCAGACACCTCGGCGGTCAGGCGGCGCGCAATTTCTGACGCACCGGCCACCCGGTCGCGCCGCGGCTTGAGCGAGAGCGTGAGCCGCCCGGTATTGGGGGTGGGGTTGATGGTGCCGACGCCGACGAAGCTCACGACACCCTCGACATCAGGGTCCGCCCGGGCGATGGCGGCGGCTTGTTCCTGCAGCACCGCCATGCGGGCGATGGAGATGCCCGGCTCCGCCTCGGTGACGGCGACGATGAGGCCGGTGTCCTGGATCGGCAGGAACCCCTTGGGGACGACCAGATAGAGCCACACCGTGCCGCCGAGCGTGGCCACGGCCAGCAGCAACATCAGCCGCGGCACTTTGAGCGACCAGTCCAACGTGTGGCGATATCCGCTCAGCATGGCCTCGAACCCCGCCTCGCTGAGCCGCGCGATCAGGCCGGGCCTGCCGGCTTCGTGCCGCAGCAGCCGTCCGCACATCATCGGCGTCAGGGTCAGCGACACCACCGCCGAGACGATCACCGAGACCGACAGCACGACGGCGAATTCGCTGAACAGCCGGCCGACCACTCCGGTCATGAACAGCAGCGGGATGAACACCGCAATCAGCGAGACCGTCAGCGAGACGATGGTGAAGCCGATCTGGGCGGCGCCCCGGTAGGCCGCCTCGAGAGGCGGCACCCCCTCCTCCAGATAGCGCACGACGTTCTCGATCATCACGATGGCGTCGTCCACGACGAAGCCGGTCGCGACCGTGAGGGCCATCAGCGAGAGGTTGTCGAGCCCGTAGCCCAGCAGCGCCATGATCCCGAAGGTGCCGATGATGGACAGCGGCAGCGCCACGGCGGGAATGATGGTGGCGCGCCAGGAGCGCAGGAAAAGCCAGATCACGCCCACCACCAGCACCACCGAGAGCATCAGCGTGGTCTGCACATCGGCGACCGAGGCGCGGATGGTGGCGGTGCGGTCAGCCACCGCCACCATCTCGATCGCGGCCGGCATGGAAGCGCGCAGACGCGGCAGTTCGGCCTTGATGCGATCCACCGTCTCGACGATGTTGGCCCCGGGCTGGCGCTGGACATCGAGCACCACGGCGGGACGGCCCTGGTAGGTCGCCCGTGCGCGCACGTTTTCCAACCCGCCGATCACCGAGCCGATATCGGATAGCCGCACCGGCGCGCCCTTGCGGTAGGCGATCACCAGGGTGCGATAGGCCGCCGGATCGGTGATCTGGTCATTGGCGCCGAGCGCGATGGCCTGCCGTGGCCCGTCGAAGCCCCCCTTGGCGCCGTTGACATTGGCCGCCGCGATGGCGCCGCGCACGTCCTCCATAGACAGCCCGTACGCCGCCACCCGGGCGGGGTCCACCCGCACCCGCACGGCCGGGCGCATCCGCCCCTGCACCGACACCCGCCCGACGCCGTCGATCTCCGCGAGCTTGGGTTGCAGCAGCGTGTCGGCAGCATCAGAAACCCGGTCCAGCGGGATGTTGTCGCTCATCAGCGCCAGCGTCAGGATCGGGGCGTCCGCCGGGTTCACCTTGGAATAGACCGGCGGATACGGCAGGGTGACCGGCAGGGTGCCGGCGGCGGCGTTGATGGCGGCCTGCACGTCCTGCGCGGCACTTTCGATGTTCCGGCGCAGGGAGAATTGCAGCGTGATCTCGCTGGTGCCCTCGGCCGAGGTCGAGGTCATTGTCGTCAGGCCCTGGATCTGGCCGAACTGGCGCTCCAGCGACGCGGTGATGAGGGTCGCCACGGTCTCCGGATTGGCGCCGGGCAACTGGGTGGTCACCTGGATGGTCGGAAAATCGACCTGCGGCAGGGCGGCCACCGGCAGCGTGCGATAGCCCAGCATCCCGGCCAGCAGCACCGCAACGGCCAGCAGCGAGGTCGCGATCGGACGGGCAATGAACGGCGCCGAGATATTCACCCCGGCGTGCCCGGGCGGCGTGGACGCGCAGTGTTGCCCTGGTTCGGCCCGCGCGGCGCCTGATCCTCGGCGGGCGAGGTGCCGACAGGATTCACCAGCGAGACCTTGGAGCCATCCGACAACCGCGCCGCGCCATCGACGATCACCCGCTCACCCGGCTTCAGGCCATCGGCGATCACCGCCACCGCCAGGTCTTCATGGCCGACGGTGATGTTGCGGCGGGAGACGGTCAGTCCCGTCGCGGCGGCCCCGTTCAGGACGAACAGGTAGGGCCCGCGCGGCCCACGCTGCACCGCCACCGGCGGCACCACGACGGCATCCTTGCGCGTCTCTACCCGCAGCCGAACCGTCACGAACGCGCCCGGCCACAGCCGCAACTGCGCGTTGGCGAAGGTCGCCTTGAGCTTGATGGTTCCGGTCGCGGGGTCCACCACATTGTCCAGCACCGTCAGCACGCCGCGTTCGGGTGGGCCACGCTCGGCGCCCTGCACCATCGCCAGCACTTCCGGCGTGCCCGCAGCCATCGCCGCCGACACCGCGGCGAGGCCCTGCTGCGGCAGGGTGAACTGCACATTGATCGGCCTCAGCGTCGTCACCACCACCAGCCCGGAAGGGTCAGAGGCGCGCACGATGTTGCCGGCATCCACGGCGCGGATGCCCACCCGGCCGTCCACCGGGGCGACGATGGTGGTGTAGCCGAGCTGGGTGCGGGCATTGTCGATCACCGCCAGGTCCTGCGCGACCTGGGCTTCGAGCTGCGCCACCAGCGCTTTCTGGGTGTCGGCCTGCTGAGCCGAAGTGTAGGCGGTGGCGGCGAGCTTCTGGTAGCGCAGGAGATCGAGCCGCGCATTGGCGAGATTGGCCTCGTCCTGCCGCATCTTCGCCGCGGCCTGGTCGAGCGCGGCCTGATATTGGCGTGGATCGATGCGGGCCAGCACATCGCCGGCCTTCACGTCCTGCCCCTCCTTGAAGCGCATTTCAAGCAGCGGCCCGTCCACCATCGGCTTGACGGTGACGTTGGCCGAGGCCTGCACCGTGCCGAGCCCATCCATATACACGGCGACGTCGCGGGTTTCGGCGTCGGCCACCACCACCGGAATGGGAATGCGCCCGCGCGCCGCCGTGTCGGTTGCTGGCGGCGGAAGTGGGCGGGTGTAGTACCACAAGCCGCCACCGCCGGCTGCCAGCAGCAGGATGGTCCAGATCCAGCCCTTCATCGTCGCTCCAAAATCCTGATGGGCCGCGTCATAGCACGCCCTGGAACAGCCGCACCTCCGGCGCGGCCACGTCATCGCGCGACCAGCCGCCCCCCATCGCCTTGTAGAGCGACAGCAGCGCCTGGAAGCGAGCGAGCCGCACCTGGGCGAGGCTGTCGAGGTCCTGGAACAGCGTGGTCTGCGCCTGCAACGCGCGCACCACATCCGAGGTGCCGGCCCGCACCTGCTCTGAGGCGATATCGGCGGCGAGCTGCGCCACCCGTACCGCCTCGACCGTCAGCCGCTCCTGCTCGGTCGCGTAGTCGTAGCCGCGCACGCCGTTCTCCACATCGGTGAACGCCTGCACCACGCTCTTCTGGTAGTTCGCCAGCAGCTCGTCGTACCGCCCCCGGTCGAGCTCGACCTGCGCCGACAAGGCGCCGTTGTCGAACACCGCCTGGGTGCCGGACAGTGCGACGTTGGCGAACAACGAACCCGGGCCAAACAAATTCCCCAGCACCAGCGACTGCCATCCGGCCGATCCCGACAAGCTCACCCTGGGGAAAAAAGCGGCCCGCGCCACCTTGATATTGGCCGAAGCCGCGGCCAGCAGGGCTTCGGCCCCCGCCACGTCCGGCCGTCGCGCCAGCAGCGCCGAGGGCAGGCCAGGCGCGATCTCGGGCAGTCGCAGCGCATCAAGGGTGCCCGGCCGAACGGTGACCGCCGAAGGCGGCCGACCCGTCAGCAGGCCAAGCGCGGTGAGCTGTTGTTCGAGCTGGCTCTGCAGCCCCGGAATATTTGCCCGCACGCCCGCGACCAGCGCCGCCTGCTGCGCCACGTCGAGTGCCGAGGCGGTGCCGGCCGACTCGCGGGCCTGAATCGCGCGCAATATCATTTCCGCATCGGTGAGGTTGCGATGAGCCACCGCCACACGGTCCTGCAAGGCCAGGGCCTGGAACCAGGTGGACGCCACAGCCGTCACCACCGACAGCGCCAC
Source organism: uncultured Rhodospirillales bacterium (assembly GCA_903928895.1). Lineage (GTDB taxonomy): Bacteria > Pseudomonadota > Alphaproteobacteria > Acetobacterales > Acetobacteraceae > CAIYPH01. Next base: position 138,640 of record CAIYSR010000043.1, read on the forward strand.
CGCCTCCTGATCGAAGCGGCTGGCCAACGCGCTCGCCGCCGCCGACTCGCGGCCGGCGGCCACGCGGCCCCACAGATCGAGCTCCCAGCTGACCGAGGGGCTGGTCGAAAAGCTGCGGGTCTCGGTGGTGGTGGTGCGCGCGAGCTGCCCGGACACCCGGCGCAGCGAACTCTGGCTCCATTGCCCGCTACCGCCGAGCGACACGCTGGGCAGCAGCGGCGCCCCCGCCGCCGTCAGTTGCGCATCCGCCTGGCGCACCCGGGCAACCGCCGCATGGATATCGAAATTCGCTTCCCGCGCGGCCGCGATCAGCCGGTCAAGCTCCGCGGATCCGAAACCGCGCCACCACGCGGCCGCCGGCCAGATCGCCCGCCCGTCCGCCGTCGCCCGATAGGCCGCGGGCACCTCGGGCGCCGGCGAAGGGATATCGCTGGCGATCGCGCAGGCGGCCAAAGGCAGGATGGCGAGGAGTGAGACGGTGCGCATGGGATCCTTTGGCAGGCGGTCACCCTGCGTGATCTCAAATGGCCGCAACATGACGGCCGGATTGCGAATACCACAACAACCAGGACGCCGTGAACGCCGCCCAGCGGGCGGGAGCCGAGCAATCGCCGAGCCGGCAGAACCCGGGTCAGCCGATCCGGTCGTGTCCCGCGCTGGGCAGCATACCGCGCGCAGCAGGACCGCCTGCGGCGCTCGTCACCCGGACAGACCCACCAATGCATCGAGGATCGACCCCTGATCTGCCAGTCGCGACACGACATTGGCGCCGAAGCAAACTCCTATAGGTTTGCGCACTTGCTGAACACTACGCGGGCTTTCGGCAGCACGATGTTTCCAGGTTCATCCTGGTTCATCCTGCGAAAGCCTGCTTAGCGCGCGGACGACGTGCTCCTTCAGCCGCTGCGCCGGTGCGCTCAGGACGGCAGTGTCGATCAGGGCAATTTCGGTGTCCTTGAGCGCTGGCAACCGCACATCCCGGCACAGCTCGATCCCCGCCGGCACCATGTCGCGCGGCAGCACAGCCACCCCGAGCCCTGCTTTCACCGCCGCCAGCGCGCCGGACAGCGCCCCGCAAGTGTAGACTATCCGCCACGGCAGCCGTGCCCGCGCCAGCGCGTCGATGGCACGCCGGCGGTAGACGCAGGGCTCGGGTGAAACCACAAGTCCAATCGGCTGCTCCTCCGCCGGCTCCCGCGTATTGCCCACCCAGACCAGCGTCTCACGCCATACCCGCACCCCGCGCCGCGCGGACTGCGTGCCGGGTTCGCGCTTGGCCAGGACAAGGTCGAAACGGCCGGCATCAAATCCTTCGAGCAGATTGAGCGTGAGGTCGCACGTCACTTCCAGAGCAACCGCGGGATAGGCGTGGGTGAAGCGCGACAGCACCTCGGGTAGGCGCGAGGTGGCGAAATCCTCGGGGGTGCCAAGCCGCACGGTTCCGGCCATTTCCGGCTCGCGCAAATCCGCCATCGCGGCGTCGTTGAGCGCCAGCAGTCGTTCGGCATGGGCGAGGAAGCGCTCGCCGGCGTCGGTGAGCCGAACGCTCTGCGGCGAACGTGCGAGCAGGCGGACATCGAGTGCGGCCTCGAGCCGGGTGATCTGGAGCGAGATCGTCGATTGCTGCCGTCCGAGCCGCGTCGCAGCCCGGGCAAAGCGGCCGAGGCGGGCAATGGTGACAAAGGTGCGGACCAGGTCGAGATCGAGGGTGGCGAGCGGGCGCGGCATGGCGGGTATCATCAATAATATTGAATGTGGATGAGCATATTATCAAATTCCACAAATCCGCGCCATCCTTATGCTGCGGCTGACAAGAGGAGCCCGCCATGTTTGTCGATATTGCCCTGCAGAACCTCGCCTCCCCGCCGGTACTGTTTTTCGTCCTGGGTGCGGCGGCCAGCATGGCTCGCTCGGACCTCGCCGTCCCCGACCAGGTTGCCCGCCTGCTTTCGCTCTACCTGATGATGTCGATCGGCTACCGCGGCGGCTTGGAGATCGCCCATCACGGGGTGAGCCTGACGCTCGCAGGTGCGCTGGCTGTCGGCGTCACGCTGTCGTTTGCCATGCCGTTTCTGGCCGAACGCCTGCTGCGGCTGCTCACCCGGCTCGGCCCGATCGACCGCGCCGCGGTGGCCGGGCATTACGGCTCGATTTCCGCCGTCACCCTCGCCGCCGTGCTCACGGTGACGAGCCAGATCGGCCTGCCCGCGGAGGGCTTCATGGTCGCCGTCGCGGCCGCGATGGAGACCCCGGCGATCCTGGCCTGCCTGCTGCTGGCGGGAACTGGCGGCGCGGGCGGGCGGAAACTGCTGCGGGAGGTGTTTCTCAACGGCTCGGTGGTCGTGCTGATCGGCGCGCTGGCAGTGGGCGCGATGGCGAACCCGCGCGCCGCGGCAACGGTCAAACCCTTTCTGGTTGACCTGTTCCCCGGTTTTCTGTGCCTGTTCCTGCTCGAAATGGGTCTGATCGCCGGGCGCGGCGTGCGTGATTCGTGGCGGAGCCTGACGCCTGGGCTGCTCGGCTTCGCGCTGGCGATGCCGTTGCTCGGCGCGACACTGGGGGGCGGGTTGGCCCTCCCGCTCGGCCTCTCCGCCGGCGGCACCGCGGTGCTCATGACCCTGGCTGCTTCGGCCTCCTACATCGCGGTGCCCGCGGCGCTGCGGATCGCGCTGCCGCAGGCCAATCTTGGCTTGGCGCTCACTATGGCGATCGGGGTGACGTTTCCCTTCAACCTGCTCCTTGGCATTCCGCTTTATCTTGGCATCGCCGGGGGGCTTCGGTGATCCCGTGCGGGGCCTGGCGCGATCGCCCGGTGTCCGCGGATGCCACCGTGATTACGTAGCGGCGGCAGAAGGTCGGGGGCGGGCTCGCCCAACCACAGCGGCAAAGACCGGGCCGAGCACGGCAGGATCGGCCTGGGGGACGCGTTTCAAAGTCGTGCGCGCCACCGCGCAAGAGACGGCGGGAACGTTGGGGGGCATTCCGAAATATCGCTCAGACCCAGCTATGTTTTCGACGGCGTTGGCATCGTGCGAGGCCGGCGCCGACTTTCTCGCCCCCGCACGCGCGGGCCGCTTGCGCGGGCGGGGCTGATATGCAAATGGACGGGTCACGCACATAAAAAACGCAAGGAGACGCCTGGGGTGTCAGACACCATCCTGGCTACGACAGGTCTGACGAAGGAGTTTCGTGGTTTTGTTGCCGTCAATGACGTCAACCTCACCGTACGAGCTGGCACGATCCATGCTTTGATCGGGCCGAACGGCGCGGGCAAGACAACCTGCTTCAACCTGTTGACCAAATTTCTTCCGCCCACGCGGGGAACAATCCTGTTCAAGGGACGCGATATCACCGGCATGAAACCGGCAGACGTTGCGCGCCTCGGGCTGGTGCGCAGTTTCCAGATTTCGGCGGTGTTTGCGCATCTCTCCGCGCTGGTCAACGTGCGCCTGGCGCTGCAGCGGGCGCGCGGCGGGAGTTTCGACTTCTGGCGTTCGGAGGAGGTGCTGGAGGTGTTCGACGCCCGGGCGCGGGCGTTGCTCGATGATGTCGGCCTCGCCGAATACGTCGACACACCGGCGGCCGAGCTCTCCTATGGCCGCAAGCGGGCGCTCGAGATTGCGACCACGCTGGCGCTCGAGCCCGAGATGATGCTGCTCGACGAGCCGACCGCCGGCATGGCGCACGAGGACGTCGATCGCGTGGTCGCCCTGATCCGGCGGATCCGCAAGGGTCGTACGATCCTGATGGTCGAGCACAACCTCTCGGTCGTGGAAGGTCTGTGCGACACCATCACGGTGTTGGCGCGCGGGCAGGTGCTGGCCGAGGGCGACTATGCCGCGGTCTCGAAGAACCCCGACGTTGTCGCGGCCTATCTGGGAACCACCGATGCCTGATGAACCGATGCTCAAGATCCGGGGGCTGAATTCCTGGTACGGCGAAAGCCATATCCTCCACGGCGTCGATTTCGACGTGCACGAGGGCGAAGTGGTGACATTGCTGGGCCGCAACGGCGCCGGCAAGACCACGACGATGAAGTCGATCATGGGCCTGGTGCCGCGGCGCGAAGGCGCGATCGCCTTCAACGGCAACGAGACCGTGCATCTGCGGTCGGACATGATCGCGCGCGCCGGCATCGCGCTGTGCCCGGAGGAGCGCGGGATTTTCGCCTCGCTGAGCGTGACCGAGAACCTGATGCTGCCCCCGGTGATCGCACCGGGCGGGCTCGACCTGCCAACGATCTACACCTTGTTCCCCAATCTCAAGGAGCGCGCGGGCAGCCAGGGTACCAAACTGTCCGGCGGCGAACAGCAAATGCTCGCGATCGCCCGCATCCTGCGCACCGGCGCCAAGCTGCTGCTGCTCGACGAGCCGACCGAGGGCCTCGCCCCAGTGATCGTCCAGCAGATCGGCCGAACCATCCGCGAAATCAAGAAGCGCGGCTTCACCGTGCTGCTGGTCGAGCAGAACTTCCGCTTCGCCGCCACCGTGGCCGACCGGCACTACGTGATGGAGCACGGCCGGGTGATCGACATGATCCCCAACGAACAGCTCGCCGCCAACATGGACAAGCTGCACGACTATCTCGGCGTGTAACCGAGTTCTCGGCGTCTCGCCGCGCGCTGCAACGACAACCGGCCGAAAACGGCCGCATCAGAGGAGGCCAAGGATGAAGCTCTCACGTCGCACCCTGCTCGGCACCGCCGCCGCAGCGACCATGCCCGCCACCGCCCGTGCCCAAAGCGCGACGATCAAGATCGGCGTGTTGACGGACCTGTCCGGCCCCTACCAGGACCTCGCCGGCCCCCTTGCCGTCAGCGCGGCGCAGATGGCGGTCGACGAGTTCGCCTCCAAGGGCTTCAAGGTCGAGGTCGTTTCGGCCGATCACCAGAACAAACCCGACGTCGGCGCCAGCATCGCACGCCAGTGGTGCGACCAGGGCGGCGTCGATCTGATCACCGAGGTGGCCAATTCCGGCGTCAGCCTGGCGGTGGCCGGCGTGGCGAAGGAGAAGAACAAGGCCTACCTGCCCTGTGGCCCCGCCACATCGGACCTGACCGGCACCGCCTGCACCGTCAACACCGTCCATTGGGTCTACGACACTTACATGCTGGCCCGCTCCACGGGCGGCGCCATGGCCAAGGCCGGCGGCGACACCTGGTTCTTCATCACCGCCGATTACGCCTTCGGCCATGCCCTGACGCGCGACACCACCGGCTTTGTCGAGGCCGCCGGCGGCAAAGTGCTGGGTGGCGTGAAAACCCCGTTCCCCGGTACCACCGATTTCTCGTCCTTCCTGCTCCAGGCCCAGGCCAGCGGCGCCAAGGTGATCGGGCTGGCCAATGCCGGGTCCGATACGGTGAACTGCATCAAGCAGGCCAAGGAATTCGGCATCAAGCAGAAGCTCGGCGGCCTGCTGGTCTTCCTGACCGACGTCCATGCGCTGGGGCTTGATCTGTGCCAGGGCCTGCTGCTCACCGAGAGTTTCTACTGGGACCTCAACGCTGGCACCCGCGCCTTCTCCGAGCGGCTGAAACCCCGCGCCCCCTCCAAGCGCCCGACCATGGTTCAGGCCGGCACCTACTCGGCGGTGCTGCACTACCTCAAGGTCGCCAATGCGATGGGTGCGGCCGAGGCCAAGAAGGACGGTGCCGCCACCGTCGCGCGCCTCAAGGCCACGCCGACCGAGGATGATTGCTTCGGCAAGGGCATCATCCGCGCTGACGGCCGCAAACTGCACCCCTCCTACCTCTTCGAGGTCAAGAAACCCTCCGAGAGCAGCTACGCCTGGGACTACTACAAGCTGGTCGCCACCACGCCGGCAGAGGAGGCATTCCGCCCGCTCGCCCTGGGCAACTGCCCGTTCATCAAGGCCTGATCCGCGATGCCTCTGCTGTCCCGCCGCGCCCTGCTCGCCACCGCGACCGCCCCCTCGCTGCCGCTCACCGCCGCGCGGGCGCAGAGGCCCACCCTGAAGATCGGCGTGCTCACCGATATGGCCGGCCCCTATCAGGATATCGTCGGGCCCATCCGCACCGACGGGCGCAAGCTGCATCCATCCCATCTCTTCCAAGTCAAGAAGCCCTCCGAGAGCAAGGGGCCGTGGGACTACTACAAGGTGATGGCAACCACGCCATCCGAGGAAGCGTTCCGCCCGATCAAGGACGGCGCCTGCCCCCTGATCAAAGCCTGAACGACAACAATCCACGAGGAGACCACGACCATGATCCTGAACCGCCGCACCCTGCTCGGCACCGCCGCCGCAGGCGCCACCCTCCCCCTCGCCGGCCACAGCGCCCGGGCGCAAGCCGCTGGCACCATCAAGATCGGTGTCCTTAACGACCAGTCGGGCCCCTACCGCGACACCGGGGGCACGTCGTCGGTCGCCGCCGTGCAGATGGCGGTCGACGAATTCGCCTCCAAGGGCTTCAAGGTCGAGGTCATCAGCGCCGACCACCAGAACAAGCCCGACCTCGGCGCCCAGCTCGCCAGCCAATGGTTCGATCGTGACGGCGTTGACGTCATCATGGACGTGCCCACCTCCTCGGTCGGCCTCGCGGTCGCCGGCGTCGCCAAGGCGCGCAACAAGCTCCACCTCAACATCGGCTCCGCCACCGCCGAACTCACCAACTCGGCCTGCGCGCCGAGCGTGATCCACTACATCTATGACACCTACATGCTGGCCAAGTCGACCGGCGGCGCCACCGTGAAGGCTGGCGGCGACAGCTGGTTCTTCATCACCGCCGACTACGCCTTCGGCAAGCAGCTCCAGGCCGACACCACCGCGATGGTGCTCGCCTCCGGCGGCAAGATCTCCGGCTCCGTCGCCTACCCCTTCCCCGGCACCACCGACTATTCCTCCTTCCTGCTCCAGGCCCAGTCCTCCGGCGCCAAGGTCCTCGGCCTCGCCAATGCCGGCGGCGACACCGTGAACTCGGTCAAGCAGGCGAAGGAATTCGGCATCACGATGCGCATCGCCACCATGCTGATGTTCATCACCGACGTGCACGCCCTCGGCCTCGACGTGGCCCAAGGCCTGACCCTGACCGAGAGCTTCTACTGGGACATGAACGACAAGACGCGCGCCTTTACCAAGCGCTTCCTGCCGCGCTCGCCCAACAATTACCCCAACATGATCCACGCCGGGAACTACTCGGCCGCGCTGCACTTCCTCAAAGCTGTCTCCGACATCGGCGTCCCCGCCGCCAAGGCCTCCGGCTCCGCCATCGCCGATCGCATGAAGGCCATGCCGGTCGCCGATGACGCCTTCCAAGGCTCCATCCGCAAGGACGGCCGCGGCATCTTCCCGGCCTACCTGTTCCAGGTGAAGAAGCCGGCCGAAAGCAAGGGCAAGTGGGACTACTACAACCTGCTCCAGACCACCTCGGGCGAGGATGCCTACAAGCCGCTCGCTGCCAGCACCTGCTCCTTCATCAAAGCCTGATCAACGCGTTCCGGCAGCCCCCATGTTCATGATCCTCGGCTATCCGGCGCCCTTGCTGTTCGGCCAACTCCTGCTCGGCCTCATCAACGGCGCTTTCTACGCGCTTCTCTCGCTCGGCCTTGCCGTCATCTTCGGCATGCTGAACATCGTGAACTTCGCGCATGGCGCCCTGTTCATGCTCGGCGCATTCGTGGCCTGGGGGCTGCTGAACTTCCTCGGCATCAACTACTGGGCGGCGCTTATCCTGGCGCCGCTCATCGTCGGCTTCTTCGGCGTCATCCTTGAAAAGACCCTGATTTCCCGCCTCTACAAGCTCGACCATCTCTACGGCCTGCTGCTCACCTTCGGCCTCGCTTTGGTCATCGAGGGCCTCGCCCGCAACGAGTTCGGCTCGTCGGGCGTGCCCTATCCGATCCCCTCCGTGCTCCAGGGCGCGACCAACCTCGGCTTCATGTTCATGCCGATCTACCGCGGCTGGGTCGTCCTCGCCTCGGCCATCATGTGCCTGATCACCTGGCTCATCATCGAAAAAACCTCGATCGGCGCCACCTTGCGCGCCGCGACCGAGAACGCGCCTCTGGTCCAGGCCTTCGGCATCAACGTGCCGCGCATGATCACCCTCACCTACGCCGGCGGCGTCGCCCTTGCCGCCTTCGCCGGCGTGCTCGCGGCCCCGATCTACTCGGTCAACCCCAACATGGGCGCCAACTTCATCGTCACCGTCTTCGCCGTCGTGGTGATCGGCGGCATGGGCTCCATCCTCGGCTCCATCGTCACCGGCTTCGGCCTCGGCGTCATCGAGGGGCTGACCAAGGTGTTCTACCCCCAGGGCTCCTCGGTGGTGATTTTCGTGGTGATGGTGATCGTGCTCCTGGTCCGACCGGCCGGGCTGTTCGGAAAGGCGGCCTAAGATGAAGCTTGGAGCAGCAATCCTGGGTCTATGTGGTGCAATCGCCGCACTCGTCTCCGGTACGTTTTTTATGTTCGCCAGTGAGGTCGTTGGGTCTATCAAGGCATCCGGCCTCGTGACCGCCGATCCCGCGACGATCAAGATTCTCGCTATGATTGTCGCAATTCCAGCCCTACTGGCTGGAGGCATTTTGTTCGCCTATCCGCTCATCGGAGGGATTCTATTTTTCATTACGGTTGAGCTAATGGCATTCACCATGGGCTTCACCTCAGTGACTTTCGCGCCAATCATGCTGATGGCTGTCGCGAGTAATCTGGCAGTTCTGTGTGCTCAACGTGAACGAGCAACGCCTATTATCTTTCTGGGCTTTTCTATTCACCAGTATCTAGCTCTCCAGATCATGGTGATGCTGATTACGGTCAGCCCCTTCGTGCTCTACCCGGTCTTCCTGATGAAGGTGCTGTGCTTCGCGCTGTTCGCCTGCGCCTTCAACCTGCTGATCGGCTATGTCGGACTGCTCAGCTTCGGCCACGCCGCCTATTTCGGAATGGGCGGATACGCCGCAGGCTACGCCGCCAAGGCCTGGGGCTGGTCGCCCGAACTCGCCATGCTGTTCGGCATGGCCGCCGGCGGCCTCCTCGGCATCGTCTTCGGCTGGCTCGCCATCCGCCGCCAAGGCATCTACTTCGCCATGATCACCCTGGCCTTGGGCCAGATGGCCTACTTCTTCTGCCTCCAGGCCCCCTTCACCGGCGGCGAGGACGGAATCCAGCAGATCCCCCGCGGCAAGCTTTTCGGCCTGATCTCGCTGCAATCCGACATGGCGATGTACGCCGTCGTCGCCGTCGTCTTCCTCGCAGGCTTCCTCCTGATCCACCGCATCGTCCACTCCCCGTTCGGCCAGATCCTCAAGGCCATCCGCGAAAACGAACCCCGCGCCACCTCGCTCGGCTACCGCACCGACAGCTACAAGCTGGTCGCCTTCATCATCTCCTGTGCCCTCGCGGGCCTCGCCGGCGGCACCAAATCCCTCGTCTTCGGCATCGCCACCCTGACCGACGTGCACAACGCGATGTCCGGCGAAGTCGTGCTGATGACCCTCCTCGGCGGCCTCGGCACCATCTTCGGCCCCGTCATGGGCGCCCTGATCGCCACCGCCATGGAAAACTACCTGGCCCAGGCCGGCGCCTGGGTCACCGTGATCCAGGGCGCCATCTTCATCGCCTGCGTCATCGCCTTCCGCAAAGGCGTCCTCGGCGTGCTGGCGGAAAAGCTCAAGATCCAGCTCTGATCCGAGGGCAATGATGGCGCCCGGCCCGCTTGTGCGGTAGTCTGGCCCCATGAACCGCGATGCCATCCTCGCTATCCTGCGAGCGCATGAAACCGAATTGCGCCGGCGTGGTGTCAGCCACGCCGCCCTGTTCGGGTCCGCCGCGCGCGGCGAGGCGAGGCCGGACAGTGATATCGACATTCTCGTCGATATCGATCCGGCGGCGCAGCTTGGCGTCTTTGAATATGTCGGCATCCGGCAGTTTCTTGCCGACCTGTTCGACCGGCCTGTCGATGTCGCCAACCGCGCCCGTCTGAAACCGCTGCTGCGCCCGGCCGCCGAGCGCGATGCCGTCTATGCGTTCTAACGATGCCCACTGATCGGGCATTGGTGGCTCTCACCGACATCAGCGACAATCTGGACCTGGCGCAAGGCTTCGTCCAAGGCATGACCGAGGCACAGTTTCTAGCCGACCGCCGCACGTTCTATGCCGTCACCCGCTGCCTCGAGATCGTCTCCGAAGCCTGCCGCCGCCTGCCACAAGATCTGCGCGACCGGCATCCCCATCTGCCCTGGCGCGCGATCATGGGCGCCGGGAACATCTACCGCCACGACTACGACAATGTCGAAGAGGCCTTTGTCTGGCGCACAGTGCAGACCGGCCTCGCCCCCCTGCATGAAGCCGTGAGAAGCGAAATCGCGCGACTCGCCGGTTGATTGCCCCCACCGAATCCCCGGTGCTACGCTCTCGCGCAAATCACCCGACCGGAAGCGTCCAATGACCAGCGAAGCCCAACAGGACTACATCATCGTCGGCGCCGGCTCCGCTGGCGCCGCCCTCGCCGCCCGCCTCACCGAGGACCCCGCGATCCGCGTCCTCCTCCTCGAAGCCGGCAAGGCGAGCCACCCCTACTCCTGGATGCCCGCCTCCTTCGGCCTGCTGATCGACAACCCCGCCGCCAACTGGTGCTTCCGCTCCGACCCCGAACCCGGCACCCACAACCGCGAAATCCCGGTCCCCCGCGGCAAGCTCCTCGGCGGCTCCTCCTCCATCAACGGCCTGGTGTACGTCCGCGGCCAGTCGCTCGATTTCAACACGTGGGCCCAGTTCGGCAACCGCGGCTGGTCGTGGGAGGACGTGCTTCCGGTCTTCGAGCGCATGGAGCATTTCGAAGGCGCCGAGGGCCCCACGCGCGCCACCGGCGGCCCGCTGCGCGTCTCCGTCCAGGACGACGAAAACCCCCTCTACGACGCACTCTTCGCTGCCGGCGAGGCCGCCGGCTTCAAGCGCAACCCTGACTACAACGGCCCGGACCAGGAAGGCATCGTCAAGACCCAGACCACCATCAGCAACGGACGGCGCATGAGCACCGCCCATTGCTACCTCCGCCCCGCCATGGCGCGCCCCAACCTGCGCGTCGTCACCGAGGCGATGACCCACAAGGTCATCCTCGAAGGCAAGAAATGCGTGGGCGTGCGCTACGAGGCCGGCGGCCAGATCATCGAGGCCCGGGCCGGCCGCGAAGTCATCCTCTGCTCCGGCGCCATCGGCTCGCCGCAAATCCTCGAACTCTCCGGCATCGGCCGCCCGGACGTCCTCTCCAGCCACGGCATCGAGGTCCTGCACGACCTCCCCGCGGTGGGCGAAAACTTCCGCGACCACCTTAATTCCTGGGCCCAATGGCGCATCAAGGTCCCCGGCATCTCCTACAACGAGCGCATGGACGGCATCCTCCGCCGCGGCTGGCAGTTCCTCAAATTCCTCACCACCAAGGGCGGCTTCATGAGCCTGCCCTCCGCCCCGATGCTCGCCTTCCTCAAGACCCGCCCCGACATGGACAGCCCCGACGTGCAGCTGCACATCGTCCCCTACGTCGTGAAGGACCGCAAAACCCGCCGCCTGCAGGACTGGCCCGGCTTCACCCTGTCCTGCTACCAGCTCCGCCCGGAAAGCCTGGGCTCGATCCACATCCGCTCCGCCAACCCCAAGGACCAGCCCGCCATCCGCTTCAACTTCCTCGATGAACTCGTCGATCGCATCACCATGATCGAAGGCTTCAAGATGATGCGCCGAATTGCCGAGGCCGGCCCGATGGACCCCTACCGCGGCGACGAATTCCTCCCCGGCACCGACATCCGCTCCGACGACGAAATCGAGCACTGGATCCGCACCCGCGCCGAGACCGCCTACCACCCCATCGGCACCTGCCGCATGGCCCCCGGCCCCAACGCGGTGGTCGACGACCATCTCCGCGTCCATGGCATCGGCGGGCTGCGGATCGCCGATGCCTCGATCTTCCCCACCATGCCGTCCGGCAACACCAATGCGCCCTCGATCATGGTCGGTGAAAAAGCGGCGGATTTACTTAAAATCGCCTGATCGGTTCAATCTGCATTAAGCATCTCATGCGAGGCTCCGGGCGTCATTCCATGCCCGGAGCCTCGTATGCTGTCGAAACTGTCGTCCGAAGCGCTGCTGAAATCCGTCCTCGCCGCGATGGCGGCGCTCACCGTCGGCATGCTCGCGCTGCGCGCATGGGATGCCGCCACCGAGCTCGCCACCGCCCAGCGTATCCTGCAAGTCGTTGACGCATCGGGACCGGCCTTCACCGCGATGATCAACCAGCGCACGGACCGCAGCACCACCGCCCGCACCTGGCAGGCCGCCGACCCCATCTCTGCCACCAACCGCACCTATCTCGGCCAGCTCCGGGAGGCCGAAATGCCAGCTTTGCGCAAAACCCTGCAACTCCTCAAAGCCATCGAATTCACCGAAAAGGACCGCCTGCTGCCAGACCTGCAACGCGCCGAGGCCATCCTGCTGCGGTTGCAGGAGGAATACTGGGCCGGTGTGACCAAGCCGAAATCCGCCCGCCGCGCCGCCCTGGCCGACGAATACACCGCCGCCGGCCTCGCCCTGCAGGCGGCGCTCGAGGCGATCTCTGCCAACCTCATTGCCGGTATCATGGACCATGACGCCGCGATCGACCGGACCTTGCGGATCAAGCAGCTCGCCTGGGCCGTTCGCAATTCCGCGGGCGAAGGGTCGCTGCTGATTTCCCAGGGCCTCGCCGCCGGCAAGCTGCTGCCCGAGGCGCGGCTGCGCTACGTCCGCTTCAACGGCCAGGCACAAGCCAGTTGGGAGGCGATCGAGGACATGATGCGCGGCAGCCTGGCCTCGCCCGCCTTCATCGACGCGATCGCCGCCGCCCGGCGCGATTTCTTCGCCACCGACTACGCCGCCACCCGCGAACGCCTGATGACGGCATTGATCGAGGGCACCAAACCCGAGATGACCGCCGATGAATGGTCCCCCTACACCGTGCCCAAGCTGGGCGCCATGCTCGGTGTCGCCGAGGCCGCCCTGGCCGAAGCGCGAAGCCACGCCGCGACGTCGCACGCAGGCGCAATGACGAACCTTATCCTCGCCGCCGGCCTCGTCGTCCTGTCCGGGCTGGTTTCGGTCCTCGGCGTCGCCGCGGTCTCGCGCCGGATCATTCAGCCGTTGCGCCGCATACGCGATGGGATGAGCCGCCTCGCGGCCGGCGACCTGACCGCCGAAATCGATGTCGGCGCGCGCCGCGACGAAATCGGCGCGCTCGCCGGCGCTTTCGCCAGCTTCCGCAACAGCCTGATCGAGAAATCGAAGGTCGAAACCGCCCAGCGCGACATCCAGGCGCGCGCGGCCGCACGCCAGCACACCATGGAACGCCACATCGCCGCCTTCGAGACCCAGGTCGCCACTGGCCTGGCCGCCCTCGGCGACGCCTCCCGCACGATGAACCATGCCTCCGGCGAAATGGCTGACATCACGCGCCAAAGCGGCGAACAGATCGAGGCCGCCGCCGGCGCCGCCGACGATGCCTCCAGCAACGTCTCCGGCATCGCCGCCGCGACCGAGCAGCTGAGCGCCTCCATCGCCGAGATCACCCGTCAGGTCTCGCATGCCGCCAGCATCACAAGGCGCGCGGTGGAGGAGACCCGTCAGACCGACGACACCGTTCGCGGACTCGCCGAATCCGCAGCCCGGATCGGCGAGGTGGTGAAGCTGATCAGCGACATCGCAGGGCAAACCAACCTGCTCGCGCTCAACGCCACCATCGAGGCCGCCCGCGCCGGTGACGCCGGCAAGGGCTTCGCCGTGGTCGCATCCGAAGTCAAATCCCTCGCCACCCAAACTGCCAAGGCCACCGAGGAGATCGCCAGTCAGATCGCCGCCGTCCGCAGCGTCACTGCGGCGGCCGTCACCGCAATCAAACAAATCGGCACGACCATCGACGAGGTCAGCACCGTCGCCGCCGCCATCGCTGCCGGCGTCGAGGAGCAGGGCGCCTCCACCGAGGAAATCGCCCGCAACACCCAGGAGGCCGCCCGCCGCACACGGGACGTCACCATGACCATCGCCCATGTCAGCGACGCCGCAACGGCCTCCCAAGCCAATACCGGGGCGGTCAAATCCGCGGCCCTCGCGATCGGCACCGGTGCCGAGCAACTCCGCAGCCAGGTCTCCGAGTTCCTCGGCGGCATCCGGGCGGCATAGTCGCCCAGGATTGCCCAAACCGTCCCGTCAGGGCAAAACGGCCGGACGGAGGACCAACATGACAGAAACCACGTGGCAGGACGGCGTTTACGCCGCCCTCAAGGCGGCCGGAGTGCGGCAGATCGGCTATGTACCCGATGCCGGCCACGCCCGCCTGATCGAGCGGGCCCACGCCGACAACGACATGGCGGCCGTCGTGCTGACCACCGAGGAGGAAGGCATCGCCCTCTCCGCCGGCGCCTATCTCGGCGGCCAACGCACGGCCCTCCTCATGCAATCCTCCGGCGTCGGCAACTGCATCAACATGCTGTCCCTGCCGATCAACTGCCGCATGCCGTTCTTCACCATCGTCACGATGCGCGGCGAATGGGGCGAGTTCAATCCGTGGCAGGTGCCGATGGGCTCGGCCACCGAGACGGTGCTGACCGCCGCGGGCGTCCATGTCCGCCGCGCCGAGCGCGCCGACGAGGTGGTGGATCTGGTCGCGGCCAGCGCCCGCTTCGCCTTCGACAGTTGCATCCCCGTGGCGGTCCTGCTGTCGCAGAAACTGATCGGCGCGAAAGTGTGGGTGAAGTGATGACTCTCGATCGTCGGGCCGTCGTGGCCGAACTCCTGCGCGACACTGCCGAGACCCCGGGCGGCGAATTGCTGGTCGTCACCGGCCTCGGCTCCGCCACCTACGACGCTGGCGCCGCCGGCGACCGGCCCGAGAACTTCTATCTCTGGGGTGCCATGGGCGGTGCCGCGATGATCGGCCTCGGTCTCGCCCTCGCCCAGCCCGACCGCCGCATCCTGGTCGTCACCGGCGACGGCGAGGCGCTGATGGGCATGGGCGCGCTGTCCACCATCGCCGCCAAACGCCCGCCCAACCTGTCCATCGCCGTGCTCGACAACGCCCAGTTCGGCGAAACCGGCCACCAGTCGAGCCATACCGGCCTCGGCACCGATCTTGCCGCCGTCGCCGCCGGATGCGGCTGGCTGGCCACCACCACCGTCACCGCGATGGCCGACATCCCGGCCTTGCGCATCCGCCTGCGCCACGAAGCCCTCTTCGCGGTGATCCGCATCTCCCCCGCCGAGGTCCCCCGCTTCCTCCCGATCCGCGACGGCGCCCGTCTCACCACCCGGTTCCGCGACGCACTCGGCCTGCCGATCGACTGAAAATTGCCACCCGCGCCCCCGATCGGAACAAACCCCAGCACCGCCTTTGGTGCGAACCGGAATGTCCTGCATTTCTGGCTGGATAAGGCGGGAACAATCAGCGACAATGCCCCGTCATGGGGACGTGAACGATTCAAGAGCCGGCGCATGCGTCGGCTCTTGTGCGTTGTCGGGGCGCCGGGTTCGGCGTTAAGCAGGAATGATAATGATGCGATGTGCTGACGGCTCGATCTTGCGGCGTTGCGGTTTCACCGGGCCACTGATGGGCCTGGCGATGTTTGCCGTGCCCGCCGTGGCGCAGACTCAAACCGCCCCAAGCGGCCCCCCGGCCGTGCCCGTCACCGTCACGGCGGTGGTGCGCAAGGACGTGCCGATCCTGCTGCGCAACATCGGCGCGGTGCAGGCCATGCAGGTCGCCCTCATGCGCAGCCGCGTCGACGGCACACTGGAAAAGGTGTTCTTCACCGAGGGGCAGGACGTCAAGCGCGGCGACCCGCTCGCCCTGATCGACCCCCGCCCGTACCAGGCCGCGCTCGACCAGGCCACCGCCAAGCGCGCGCAGGACGAAGCCCAGCTCGCCAACGCCAAACTCGATCTCGCCCGTTCCGTGGAGCTCGTCCGCACCCAGTCCACCCCCCAGCAGACGCTCGACACCCGAGCCGCCGCCGTGCGCACGCTGGAAGCCACAATCAAGGCCGATGACGCCCTGATCGCCGCCGCCCGCGTCAATCTCGACTACACGACCATCACCGCCCCGTTCGACGGCACCATGGGTCTGCGCCTGATCGACCCAGGCAACGTCGTCCGCGCCGCCGATACCACCGGCGTCGGCATCGTCACCATCGCCCAGACCCGCCCCCTCACCGTCGTCTTCAACCTGCCGCAGGACAGCCTGCCCGCCATCCGCGCCGGCATGGCCGCGGGGAAGCTTCCTGTCACCGCGCACTCCGCCGATGACCGCGTCCAGCTCGGCACCGGCGAGCTCATCACCATCGACAACACCATCGATACCACCACCGGCACCATCAAGCTCAAAGCCCGCTTCGAGAACACCGATAGCAAGTTGTGGCCCGGCCAGTTCGTCAACGCGCGGCTGCAAACCGAGGTGCAGAAGGGCGTACTCGTCGTCCCGTCGATCGCGATCCAGCGCGGCCCAGCCAATCTCTTCGTCTACGCCGTCAAGCCGGACAACACCGCCGCCCTCACGCCGGTCAAGCTCGGCCAGGATGACGGCCAGGTCGCCATCGTCACCTCCGGGCTGGAGGAGGGCATGCAGGTGGTGGTCAATGGTCAGTCCCGCCTGCAAAATGGCGCCCGCGTCCTGCCCACCCCGTCCAAGCCTGCCAGCTAACCCTTTCCGAGCGCAGCGAGAGACCCGCCCATGAGCATCTCCACCCCGTTCATCCGCCGCCCGGTCGGCACCTCGCTGCTGATGGCGGCCATCGTGCTGGTTGGTCTTGCCGCCTTCCCGCTATTGCCTGTCGCCCCGCTGCCGCGGGTGGAATTCCCCACCATCAACGTCAACGCCCGCTTCCCCGGCGCCAGCCCCGAGACCATGGCCACCGCCGTCGCCCAGCCGCTCGAACGCCAGTTCGCCCAAATCCCCGGCGTCGCCCAGATGACGTCGACCTCGGTGCTCGGCGGCGCGTCCATCACCATCCAGTTCGACCTCGACCGCAACATCGATGCCGCCGCGCTCGACGTGCAGGCCAAGATGACCTCGGCCACCGGCCAGCTCCCGCGCAACCTGCCCTCGCCGCCGACCTTCTGGAAGGTCAACCCGTCCGATAGCCCCATCCTCATTCTCGCCGTCCAGTCCGACGAACTCCCCATCATCGAAACCGACGACTGGGCCGACAACATCCTGGCGCAGCAGATCTCCACCATCAAAGGGGTCAGCCAGGTCTTCATCGGCGGTGAGCGCAAGCGAGCCGTGCGCGTGCAGATCGACCCTGCGCGCCTCGCCGCGATGGGCCTCACCCTGGAGGACGCAAGGGCGTCCCTGCTCGTCTCCACTGCCAACAGCCCCAAAGGCACCATCGACGGCGAGCGTCGCAGCTTCACCGTCTACGCCAACGACCAGCTGGTCCAGGCCAAGGACTACAACAATCTCGTCCTCGCCTACCGCAACGGCGCCCCCATCCGCGTGCGCGACATCGGCCAGGCCATCGACGAGGCCGAAAACGTCCTCCAGGTCGGCCACCAGAACGGCAAGACCGGCGTCCAGCTCGTCATCTTCAAGCAGCCCGGCGCCAACATCATCGAGACCGTCGATCTCATCCGCGCCCAGCTCCCGCGCCTGCAATCCGCCATCCCGCCCTCGGTCAAAGTCAACGTCGTGATGGACCGTACCACCACCATCCGCGCCTCGGTCGAGGAGGTCGAGTTCACGCTGATGCTCAGCGTGGCCCTCGTGGTGATGGTGATCTTCCTGTTTCTGCGGAATTTCTGGGCCACCATCATCCCCTCGGTCACCGTCCCCATCGCCCTCATCGGCACCTTCGCGGTGATGTACCTGCTCGACTACAGCCTCGACAACCTCTCCCTGATGGCCCTCACCATCTCGGTCGGCTTCGTCGTCGATGACGCCATCGTCATGCTCGAAAACATCTTCCGCCACATCGAGGACGGCGAAAAACCGATGGACGCCGCGATCAAAGGCGCCGGCGAAATCGGCTTCACCATCGTCTCCATCTCCGCCTCCCTCATCGCCGTCTTCATCCCGCTGCTGCTGATGAGCGGCATCGTCGGCCGCCTGTTCCGCGAATTCGCCATCACCGTGACCATCGCCGTGGTCGTCTCCGCCGTGGTCTCCCTCACGCTGACGCCGATGATGTGCTCCCGTTTCCTTCATCACGGCGACGATCGGCACGGCCTGATCTACCGCATCATCGAAGGCGGGTTCGATCTGCTCCTCGGCGGCTACCGCCGCACCCTCGATATCGCGCTGCGCTTCCAGCTCATAACCCTGCTGCTGTTCTTCACCACCCTCGGCGTCACCGGCTACCTCTATGTCACCATCCCCAAGGGGTTCTTCCCCGAGCAGGACAACGGCGTCATCATCGGCATCTCAGAGGGCGCGCAGGACGTCTCGTTCAAGGAAATGTCGCGGCTCCAACTCGAGCTCGGCAAGGTGCTGCAAACCGATCCGGGGATCGAAAACTACTCCTCCAATGTCGGGTCCGGCGGCGGACGAACCGGCAACAACGGCCAGTTCTTCATCTCGCTGAAGCCCTGGGAGCAGCGCAAGGCGACCGCCCAGCAGATCATCGCCCGCCTGCGCCCGAAGCTCACCAAGGTCGAGGGCGCCCAGCTCTTCCTCCAGGCCGGCCAGGACGTCCGCGTCGGCGGCCGCGCCTCGAAAACCCAGTACCAGTACACCCTGCAGCATCCGGATGTCGGCGAGCTCTATTCCTGGGCGCCCAAGGTGCTGAACAAGCTCAAAACCCTGCCGACCCTGCGCGACGTCGCCACCGACCAGCAATCCGGCGGCGCCACCGCCGTCATCACCATCGACCGGGACGCCGCGGCCCGCTTCGGCATCCAGCCCCAGGTCATTGACGACACCTTGTATGACGCCATCGGTCAGCGCCAGGTGACCCAGTACTTCACCCAGATCAACACCTACAAGCTGATCATGGAAGTCCTGCCGGAAGAGCGTGGCAGCCTCGCCGTGCTCGACAAGCTCTTCGTCCGCTCCAACACCGGCCAGGCCGTCCCGCTCTCCACCTTCGTCAAGATCGACAACACCAAGGTCGCGCCGCTGTCGATCGGCCACCAGATGCAGTTCCCCGCGGTCACCCTCTCCTTCAACCTCGCACAGGGCGTGGCCCTCGGCGAGGCGGTCGAAGCGGTGAACAAAGCCGTCCGCGAAATCGGCACGCCCGTCGCCCTGCAGGGCACCTTCCAAGGCACCGCCCAGGCCTTCCAGGCCTCCACCGCCAGCACGCCCTACCTGATCCTCGCCGCCCTGATCACCGTCTACATCATTCTCGGCGTGCTCTACGAAAGCTACATCCTGCCGCTCACCATCCTCTCCACCCTGCCCTCGGCCGGCGTCGGCGCCCTTCTGATGCTGATGGCCTTCGGCTACGACCTCAGCCTCGTCGCCCTCATCGGCATCATCCTGCTCATCGGCATCGTCAAAAAGAACGGCATCATGATGGTCGACTTCGCCATCTCCGCCGAACGCAAAGATGGTGAAACCCCCTTCAACGCCATCCGCCAGGCCTGCCTGATGCGCTTCCGCCCCATCATGATGACCACCATGGCCGCCCTCCTCTCCGGCCTGCCGCTGATGTTCACCGAAGGCCCCGGCTCCGAACTCCGCCGCCCCCTCGGCTACGCCATGGTCGGCGGGCTCGCGCTCAGCCAGATCCTGACCCTCTACACCACCCCCGTCATCTACCTCTACCTCGAACGCTTCCAGCGCGCCCTCGCCCCCCGCCGCCGCGAACGCCTGTCGGCGCTGGCCGAGAAGATGGGCACCGCGGACTGAACGGGGAGTCTGGCCGGGCTCTCTCGTCGCTGCCCGGCCTCCGCGTCATATCAGCCGGCCCGCCACCGCATCCAGCTTCGCCATCAGCGCCGGGCTGCGCTTGTCCGGGGCGGTGATGATGGCATGGTCCAGCGCCCGGTCGCAGCCCGCCGGGCAAGCTCCGCGCGGCGCGCCGATCGCGGGCACCACCGCCTTCACCAGTTCGCGCGCATGCTCGGCATTGCCGAGCAGCACCTTCACCACCGCATCGACGGTGACATGGTCATGGTCCGGGTGCCAGCAGTCGAAATCCGTCACCATGGCCACGGTCGCGTAGCAAAGCTCCGCCTCGCGGGCGAGCTTGGCCTCCGGCATATTGGTCATCCCAATCACCGAGCAGCCCCAGGCACGATAGAGCTCGCTTTCCGCCTTGGTGGAGAATTGTGGCCCCTCCATCACGAGATAGGTGCCACCCCGGGTCACGGGCAGGCCGAGGCCGCGCGCCGCTCCCTCCAGCGCGTCGCCGAGACGCGGGCAAACCGGATGCGCCACCGAGACATGCGCCACGCAGCCATCCCCGAAAAAGCTCTTCTCGCGGGCGAAACTGCGATCGATGAACTGGTCGACGATGACGAAATGTCCCGGCGGCAGCTCCTCCTTGAGCGAACCCACCGCCGAGAGCGACAGCACATCGGTGCAGCCGGCCCGCTTCAGCGCATCGATATTAGCGCGATAATTCAGGTGCGACGGCGAAATCGGATGCCCCCGCCCATGCCGCGGCAGGAACACGCAGCGCACGCCTCCGAGCGTCCCCTCCAGCAACTCGTCCGACGGGTCGCCCCACGGCGTCGTCACCTTGCGCCAGCGCTTGCCCTCGAGCCCGTCGATATCATACAGCCCGGAGCCGCCGATGATGCCGATCACCGGCGCGATCTGATCCGTCATGTCATACCCCACAAATGAAACCGCCGCATGTCCTGCGACATGCGGCGGGGTTAGCCCCAACGAGACCGCCGATCAATGATCGACGTCGGCCCACACCTTGCGCTTCACCGCATAGGTCACGCCGGTCATCAGCAGGAAGAACAGCACCACCTTCACCCCGAGCGCCTTGCGCATCTCGGTCTCAGGCTCGGAGATATAGGCAAGGAAGGTGGTCACATCCTTCGCCATCTGGTTCACCGACGCCGGCGTCCCGTCGGCATATTCCACCCGGCCCTCGCTCAGCGGCGCCACCATGCCGATCTGATTGCCGGCGAAGTACTTGTTGTAGTTCATCCCGTCGCCCATTTTCATGGTCGCCGGCGCGGTCGAGAACCCGGTCAGCAGGGCATAGAGATAATCCGCCCCGCCATCGCGCGCCTTGATGATCAGCGACAAATCAGGCGGCGCCGCCCCGTTGTTGGCGGCCCGCGCCGCTTTCTCGTTGGCGAACGGCGAGCGGAAATGATCCGCCGGCAGCCCCGGCCGCTCGATCGGCGCGCCGTCATCGCCGATATCCGGCAGCGTCACACTCGCGGCGACCGCCTTGATCTGCTCCTCCGACAGCCCGATTCCCTCGAGGTCCCGGAAGTAGGCGAGCTTCATCGAGTGGCAGGTCGAGCAGACCTCCTTGTAGACCTGGAAGCCACGCTGCGCGGCGGCACGGTCGAAGGTCCCGAACGGCCCGGCGAAGCTCCAGTTCTGGCGCGGCAGGGAGGTTTCCTGCGCCTGCACCGGTGCCGAGACCGCAAGCGAGCTGACCAGTGCCGCGGCGGCGGCGAGCGAAACCCAGCGCATCATGCTTTCTCCATCGGCTTGGCGGCAGCGCCGGCGGGCAACGGTCCGCCCCCGCGCGGCAGGACGGGCTTGCTGATGCTCTCCGGCAGCGGCAACGGCCGCTCCAGCTTGCCGACCACCGGCAGGATCACCAGGAAGTGCAGGAAATAATAGATCGTGCCCAGACGGCCGAGCAGCACCCAGATCCCCTCCGGACGATGCGCGCCCACCGCGCCCAGCACCACGCAGGCGATGACCAGCAGGCCAAGGAACCAGCGATACACCGGACGGAATTTGCACGACCGCACCGGCGAGGTATCCAGCCACGGCACCACGAACAGCAGCCCGATCGAGCCGAACATCATCAGCACCCCGCCCAGCTTGGACGGCACCGAGCGCAGGATCGCGTAGAACGGCAGCAGATACCACTCCGGCACGATCTCGGCCGGCGTCACCAGCGGATTGGCCGGAATCTCGTTGTCCGCGGCGCCGAAGAAGTTGGGCGCAAAGAACACGAAAAAGGCGAAGATCGCGAGGAACAGGCACAGCCCGACGCTGTCCTTCACCGTATAGTACGGATGGAACGGCAGCGTGTCCTGCGGCCCCTTCACATCGATGCCGAGCGGGTTGTTGGAGCCCGTCACATGCAGCGCCGCGACATGCAGGAACACGATCCCGATGAGCACGAACGGCAGCAGATAATGCAGCGAGAAGAACCGGTTCAGCGTCGGGTTGGCGACCGAGAAGCCGCCCCACAGCCAGGTCACGATCGGCTCGCCGACAATCGGGATCGCCGAGAACAGGTTGGTGATCACCGTCGCACCCCAGTACGACATCTGGCCCCACGGCAGCACGTAGCCGAAGAACGCCGTGGCCATCATGATCAGCAGGATCACCACGCCGAGGATCCACAACAGCTCGCGCGGCGCCTTGTAGGAACCGTAATACATCCCGCGGAAAATATGGATGTAGGTGACCAGGAAGAACATCGAGGCGCCGTTGGCATGAACATAGCGGATCAACCAGCCGTAGTTCACGTCGCGCATGATGCGCTGCACGCTGTCGAACGCCATCGAGGTATGCGCGGTGTAGTTCATCGCCAGGAAAATCCCGGTCGCGATCATGATCATCAGCGTGACCATGGCGAGCGCGCCGAAGTTCCAGAAATAGTTGAAGTTCTTGGGCGTCGGGAAAACCCCGTATTCCTTCTGCAACATCGTGAAGATGGGCAGACGGGTGTCGATCCAATTGATCACGGGGTTCTCAAAGTCGCTCTTGTGCAGGCCGGCCATTGTGCGTGTGCTCCGGTGAGACGGCTAATTGGGGAAGGCGATCAGCCGTCAGCCGATCTTGATTTTGGTGTCGCTGAGGAAGGCGTAGGGCGGAACCGGCAGGTTCGCCGGTGCCGGCCCGTGCCGCACGCGGCCCGACGTGTCGTACTGGCTGCCATGGCAAGGGCAGAACCAGCCGCCATACTCGCCGCGCTGATCCGACGGCCGGTTGCCGACCGGAACGCAGCCCAGATGGGTGCAGATGCCGACCACCACCAGCCACTGCTCCTTGCCCGGCTTGACCCGCTCGGCGTCGGTGGCCGGATCCGCCAGCCCCTTGGCCTCGGCCTGCGCCGCCTTGATCTCCTCGGCCGTGCGGTTGCGCACGAACACCGGCTTGCCCCGCCACATCGTGGTGATCGCCTGCCCCGCCTGGATCGGCTTGAGGTCGACCTCGATGGAGGACAGCGCCAGCACGTCCTTGGACGGATTCATGCTGTCGATCAGCGGCCAGGCCATGGCGCCCGCGCCCACCGCGGCCCCGGCCCCCGCCACGAGCGTCAGGAAGTCCCGTTTGGTGACCCCGTCCCCGTCGTGGGAACCGTGAGCGGTTGCTGTCGTCGATTCGGCCATCATACCCTCATTGCGCCTAGACTCTTGTCGTCATGCCACCGGAAATCGCGCACGACAACCCACACCTCGGCATACATCCGGCGAACCACGCCGGACGGCCACAGACGATGGGTCGGACATGCGCGCCGACTGCGCTATTCTAGGCCCCGCTCCGCCCCCCTGCAACACGCCCCCCCCGACCAACGAGGCCGAATTCCATCATGACCGCCGCCGAAACCCCAGAATCTTCGCTCCCTCCGCCGCATGAAGCCCTGAAATCGCCCGCCCGCGCCTGGTTCGAGGCGCTGCGTGATCGCATCTGCGCCGCCTTCGAGGCCATCGAGGACGCCCAGCACGGCCCCCTCGCCGACCGCCCCGCCGGCCGCTTCGAACGCACCCCATGGAGCCGCCCCACCGCCGACGGCGCCCCCGGCGGCGGCGGCGTGATGAGCGTCATGCGCGGCCGCGTGTTCGAAAAAGTCGGCGTCAACGTCTCCACCGTCTGGGGCGAATTCAGCCCCGACTTCCGCGCCCAGATCCCCGGCGCCGCCGAGGACCCCCGCTTCTGGGCCTCCGGCATCTCGCTCGTCGCGCACATGCAGAGCCCGCGCGTCCCGGCCGCCCATTTCAACACCCGCATGCTGGTCACCACCAAGGGCTGGTTCGGCGGCGGCGGCGATCTCACGCCGATGGACCTCGCCACCCCCGCATCACAGGCCGACGCCGCCCGCTTCCACGCCGGCCTCCAGGCCGCCTGCGACCGGCACGATCCGGCCTACTACCCCAAATTCAAGGAATGGTGCGACCGCTACTTCTTCCTGCCCCACCGCAACGAACCCCGCGGCGCCGGCGGCATCTTCTACGACCACCACTTCACCAGCGACGCCGAGGCCGACTTCGCCTTCACCCGCGACGTCGGCACCGCTTTCCTCGACACCTACGCCCCCCTCATCCGCGCCCGCATGGCCGAGCCCTGGACCGCCGCGGAACGCGAGCACCAGCTCATCCGCCGCGGCCGCTACGTCGAATTCAACCTCATCCACGACCGTGGCACCCTGTTCGGCCTCAAAACCGGCGGCAATGTCGAGGCCATCCTGATGAGCCTGCCGCCCGAAGTCCGCTGGCCCTGATCCTCCGGGCGGCGCTATTTTCCGATCATCAGGACCGTGAACGTCCCCGGAAAAAACGTGTTGGCATAGAACGGCCCCACCGATGTCAGAATCTTCTTTCCCATGTCGGCCGAGCCCTCGGCGGTCACGCCGTAAAGCTTCTTCGTGCGGGGGTCCATCACCAGCGTCCGCATCCCCGCCCGTGTGCCCAGCGCCTCCACCGGGCGATACACATTCGGGCTCACCTGCTCGAACACGTTCAGCACCGCCCCCACCCCGTTGGCGAGGAAAACCCGCTTGAGCTCGGCGTTATAGACGATCGAATCGTTCCCGCCGCCGATCTCCGCCGTATAGACAATCTCCCCGTTGGTCGCATCCATCACCGCGAACGACGGCTTCACCGTCTCGCTGCCGCGGCAGCCCAGGAAGATCCGCTTGTTCACCCGGTCGACCACGAGGCTGTTGGTCTGCGCGCAGCCCGGCGTCGGCCAGCTCGCGGTCAGCTCCAGCTTCTGGGTGTCGAGCCGATAGACCATGTTGGTATCGCGCGCGGCGACGAAGAACCCGCCGGCGCCATCCGCATCCGCGCCCTCCATCTTCTTCGTCGGCAGCTTGATCACCCCCGCCCGCGTCAGCCGCGGCAGCTCAAGCACGATCGCCTCGGTGCCGTCCTTGCCCGGCGCCATGTTCATCACGATCCGCTTGCTGGCCGGATCATAATGCCCGGTATCCAGCTCCTCGCCGAGCTTGATCGGCTCGCGCGCCTCCAGCGTGTTGAGGCTGAACGCAATGATCGTGCCGTTCTCATTGGTCGACACCCCGAGATCGAACTCGGGGATCAGGATCGCCCCATTGGAGCTCGCAGCGGAGGTGCCGCGAATGGTCTGCACCAGCCGCCGCGCCCCGATGTCGAACACCTGCAATCCGTCCTTGCGGTGGCCGATGTAGAGCCGGTCATGGGCGGCATCGAGCGAGAGATAGTCCCACGGCCCGGTGCGTCCCTCGATCACGGTGGCCTGCTCGACATGCCAGCCGTCAAAGGCCAAGGCCGGCGCCCCCGCCAGCACGGCAGCGAAACACAGCCCGCGAACGGCCACACGGCGCAGATTCGGAACGGACATCGGCATCCCCCTTGGCGCGGCGTCCAGCGCCGTCATCGTGTTGCGAATCATTGCAAACCCGCCCGCCCCGCGCAAGCGCCGTCACACCCGCCAGGACAGCGCACACGGCCCTTGTATTCCTTTAGATGATATCCATCATGTAACCCATGCGCGTCACCCGACAACTCCAGGCCGAACACCGCGTCGCCATGCTGCGCCAGGCCTCGCGCCTGTTTCGCGCCCACGGCCTCGCCGGCGTCTCCGTCGCCGACATCACCCACGCCGCCGGCCTCACCCATGGCGCCTTCTACGGCCATTTCGACAGCAAGTCCGCCATCGCGGCCGAGGCTTGCCGCGAATCCCTCACCCGCGCCGCCGCCCGCTGGCTCGACATCGCGGCCCAGTCCGGCGCCGACCCGCTCGCCGCCGTGATCGACGCCTACCTGTCCGAAAGCCATCGCGACCAGCCTGGTGGCGGCTGCGCACTGGCCGCACTCGGGGCCGAGACCGTGCGCGAACCCGCCATCGTCCCCGGCCTCGGTGACGGCACCGAGGCCCTGCTCGCCGCGCTGGAGCAGATCCTCGCCACCGCCCGCCCCGCTCTGGCCGCCGAACACTGCCCCGCCGCCGCCCTGGCCGTGCTCGCGGCGATGAACGGCGGCCTGCAACTCGCCCGCGCCCTGGCCGCCCGCCCCGACCGCTCCCTCGCCGCCCTCGCCGCCGCCCGCCACGCCGCGCTGCGCGCCGCCGACCTTCCCTGAAAGGACCGAACCCATGTTCGCCGCCCGCCTCGCCCCATTCCTCGCCCGCCTCGGCATCCACTACGGCTGGGTGATGGCGGGGCTGACCTTCCTCGTCATGCTCTCGACCGCCGCCACCATGGGCTCGCCCGGCGTCTTCATCGAGCCGCTGCACGCCGAATTCGGCTGGGAAACCGGCGCCATCTCCGGCCCGCTCGGCCTGCGCTTTGCCCTCTACGGCCTGATCGCCCCCTTCGCCGCGGCCCTGATCATGCGCTACGGCGTGCGCGCGGTGGTCACCACCTCGGCCCTGCTGATCGTCGTCGGCCTCGCCGCCTCCACCCAGATGACCGCGCTGTGGCAGCTCTGGGCCACCTGGGGCGTCCTGCTCGGCCTCGCCGCCGGCATGACCGCGATGGTCCTCGGCGCCACGGTCGCCAGCCGCTGGTTCACCGCCCGGCGCGGCCTCGTCGTCGGCATGCTCACCGCCGCCAACGCCACCGGCCAGCTCATCATGCTGCCCATCGCCGCCTCCATCGCCACCAGCCACGGCTGGCGCTACGCCCTGATCCCGGCGGTCAGCCTGCTCGGTCTCAGCCTGGTGCTGGTCCTGCTGTTCGGCGCCGACCACCCCGGCAACCTCAACATGGCCCCCTACGGTGAAACCGCCGTGGTCCCCCCGCCGCCGCGCAGCGCCGCCGGCGCCGTGCGCACCAGCCTCGCCGCCCTGGCCGAAGGCTCCCGCTCGCCGCTGTTCTGGGTGCTGGCCTTCACCTTCTTCATCTGCGGCCTGTCGACCGGCGGGCTGATCCAGAGCCACTTCATCCCGCTCTGCCACGACTACGGCATCCCCAACGTCGAGGCCGCCTCTATCCTGGCCATCATTGGCGCCTTCGACTTCGTCGGCACCATCGCCTCGGGCTGGCTGTCCGACCGCTACGACAATCGCTGGCTGCTGTTCTGGTACTACGGGCTGCGCGGCATCTCCCTGATCCTGCTGCCCTATTCCGGCTTCAGCTTCGTCGGCCTGATGATCTTCGGCGTCTTCTACGGGCTCGACTGGGTGGCCACCGTGCCGCCCACGGTGCGCCTCGCCGCCGGCGGTTTCGGGCGCGAGAAGGCGCCGCTGATGTTCGGCTGGATCTTCGCCAGCCACCAGATCGGCTCCGCCTTCGCCGTCGTCGCCGCCGGCGTCTCGCGCGATGCGCTGGCGAGCTACCTGCCCGCCTTCTTCGTCGCCGGCCTCGCCTGCCTCCTCGCCTCGGCCCTGGTGATCATGTTGCGCCGCCCGGCCCGCGCAACGGCCTGACCGCAGGACGCCATGGCCATCATCGGCCGGCCTCCGGCGACTGAAACCTTTGCCTTTCTCGCCGCTCCGCGGTATCCGCAACCGTTCCTGGACGGATGCGCCGGGGCGGGAGTGGATCGGATGATGCGTCGCGTCGCCCTGCTGGCCTGGCTCATCGCGCCCCTGCTCGCGGTCCTCCCCGCGAGCCTGGCGACGGCCCAGACCGGCATGTCCGGCTACGACATGGCCAAGGCGATGGTCGAGCGCGTCGTCCGCGTCACCGGCCGGCAAACCCCCGGCATCGCCGGGCAGACCGGCTACGGACTGATCGTGGGCCAGGAAGCCAACGCCAGCGGCGAGACCGTGCTGGTGGTGATCGTGCCCTATACCGTGGTCCGCGATCCGGAACGGCCAGGCACCGTCTTCCAGCCGCCCGCGCTCGCCTTCTCCGACGCGCCGCTGCGCCTGGTCGCCGCCACGCTGTTGCCGGAGCAGTTGCCGCCCGAGCGCGGCAATCTCAGCGTGCTCCACGTGGCCAAGCCCGCCACCTTCAAGGCCGGCGCCGCCATGATGGCCGATCCCGGTTCGGTGCTGCCCGGGGTGCCGGTCTGGCAGGTCGGCAACACGACCGATTTCCCGCCCGCCACCGCCGCCGCCCGCCTCGCCTACCAGGACCAGGTCGGCTGGCTGCTGTTCGAGGGCATCGACAACGCCCCCGTCGCCATCGGCGCCGCGGTGGTCGGCGAGCACGGACTGGTCGGCCTCGCCATGGGCCCCTCGCCCGCCGACCCGATTGTCACCCGCGTGCTGCCGCTGCCCTTCATCTCGGTGCGCACCCGCGCCTGGGGCCACAACTGGGACATCCCGCTCGAAAGCAACGCCGGCGCGCGCGGCATCACCGTCGGCCCGACCCGCTACAACAATCCCCGCCAGGCCGATGGCATGGCCCTCGCGCCGATCAACCTCATCCCCCTTCTCGCCGCCGAGGCCTCCGCCCGCAGCAGCTGGACCCCGGAAGGCGCCATGGTCTCGCCCTGGTACGACCGCGCCACCCGCCTGTTCGCCTCGCCCCGGCGCGAAGCCACCGTGGTCGGCGTCATCCCGGCCGGGCGCTATCTGCCCGAGGAGCGCTGGCGCGACGGCGCCTACACCGTGCTCGGCAAGCTCGACGGCGGCGCCTGGTTCCAGGTCGCCACCTCCGGCCAGCCGCTCGGCTACGTGAACGGATCCGACGTGGTCGAGATCTGGCCGCTGCTGCAAACCGCCGGCCTCGGCGGCGGCAAGGTGGTGCGCGAGTGGAACGGCGCCGGCGGCAGGAACGCCCTGCTGCGCGACACCGG
Source organism: uncultured Rhodospirillales bacterium (assembly GCA_903928895.1). GTDB lineage: Bacteria > Pseudomonadota > Alphaproteobacteria > Acetobacterales > Acetobacteraceae > CAIYPH01. Next base: position 167,660 of record CAIYSR010000043.1, read on the forward strand.
CACCGCGTTCGAGCTCGAAACCACCGCCCAGTGCAACCTGCCGCGCTGCCTGAGCGCCATCCTCTACACCCCGGCGCCGCCGCAGACCGGCGCCATCGTGCCCGCCTTCCAGGTCGCCCCCCTGCGTGGCGTCTGGCACAAGGGCGACCTCGTCAGCCTGCGCGCCCTGCTGCCGCGCCGGGTGATCGAAACCGAAGGCACCCGCCTCTACGCCTGCCTCGGCGGCGAGATCGCCTGCACCGAGGAACTGATCTACCCGCCCCCTGCCCGTTGACCGATCGCGCTTTCTTGCGGCCGCGTCTTGCCTCGCCGCCCGCCCGCTTCTAAGAGCGGCGCGCGAGAAGGAGGTCCCATGGCCGCGATCGACAACGCTACCGCCGACAATCCCGCCCTGGCTGCGCAGGCCGCGATCCTGGCGCGCCCGGCCGGTCGGGAACGTCACATGGCCGATGCGCTGCGCGCACTCGCCATCGACGCCGTGGAAGCCGCCAAATCCGGCCACCCCGGCATGCCGATGGGCATGGCCGATGTGGCGACGGTGCTGTGGTCGCGCTTCCTGAAATTCGACTCGGCCGACCCCCACTGGCCCGACCGCGACCGCTTCGTGCTCTCCGCCGGCCACGGCTCCATGCTGCTCTACGGCCTGCTGCATGTGACCGGCCACGCCGGCATGGGCATCGAGGAGTTGAAACGCTTCCGCCAGCTCCACTCCCCCGCCGCCGGCCACCCCGAATTCGGCGAACACCCCGCCATCGAGACCACCACCGGTCCGCTCGGCCAGGGCCTCGCCACCGCCGTCGGCATGGCGCTCGCCGAGCGCCTGCTCGCCGCCCGCTTCGGCAAGTCGCTGGTCGATCACCGCACCTGGGTGATCGCCTCCGACGGCGACCTGATGGAGGGCATCAGCCACGAGGCCGGCGGCCTCGCCGGCCACCTCAAGCTCGACCGCCTGACCGTGCTGTGGGACGACAACGCCATCTCCATCGACGGCGACACCGCCATCTCCACCTCCGAGGATGTGCTGAAACGCTTCGCCGCCTATGGCTGGGCGACCAAGCGCGTCGACGGGCACGACCCCGCCCAGATCGCCGCCGCCCTCTCCATGGCGATGCGCTCCAAGAAGCCGACCCTGATCGCCTGCAAAACCATCATCGGCCTCGGCGCCCCCACCAAGGCCGGCACCGCCGGGGTCCATGGCGCCCCGCTCGGCGCCGCCGAGGCCCAGGCCGCCAAGGCCGCGCTCGGCTGGACCGCCGCCCCCTTCGAAATCCCCGAAGAGATCGCCGCCGACTGGCACGCCGCCGGCGCCCGCGGCGCCACCCCACGGCGGTCCTGGCTCAAGCGGATGGCGCATCATCCGCACAAGGCCGAGTTCGAGCGCGTCATCGCCGGGCGCCTGCCGGAGAATTTCCACGAAACCATCGCCACCCTGCGCGCTGACCTCGCCACCGGCCGGCCCAAGCTGGCCTCGCGCCAGGCCAGCCAGCGCGTGCTGGAATCCCAGGTCCCCGCGATTCCGGAACTGATCGGCGGCTCGGCCGACCTGACCGGCTCCAACCTCACGCTGGTCAAGGGCATGGGCAGCGTCGCCCCCGGCAACTTCGCCGGACGCTACATCCACTGGGGCATCCGCGAACACGGCATGGCCGCCGCGATGAACGGCATGGCGCTGCATGGCGGCCTCATCCCCTATTCCGGCACCTTCTTCGTCTTCACCGACTACATGCGCCCCGCCATCCGCCTCGCCGCCCTGATGCGCCAGCGCGTGATCCATGTGCTCACCCACGACTCGATCGGCCTCGGCGAGGACGGCCCGACCCACCAGCCGGTCGAACACCTCGCCGCGATGCGGGCGATGCCCAACGTCTTCATGTTCCGCCCCGCCGACGCCATGGAAACCGCGGAATGCTGGGAACTCGCGCTCCGCCGCGCCGACGGGCCGAGCCTGCTCGCGCTCTCGCGCCAGGGCCTGCCGGCGATGCGCACCGACACCGGCGAGAACCGCTCCGCCCGCGGCGGCTACGTGCTGGCCGAGGCCGAGGGCCCCCGCGCGGCAACGCTGATCGCCACCGGCAGCGAAGTCGCCATCGCCATGGCCGCGCGCGAAGCCCTGGCCGCCGAGGGCATCCAGGCGGCCGTGGTCTCGCTGCCGTGCTGGGAGCTGTTCGCCTTGCAGGACGAGGCCTATCGCGCCGGCGTGCTCGGCACCGCGCTGCGCGTCGGCGTCGAGGCAGCCAGCGGATTTGGCTGGGAGCGCTGGCTCGGCCCCGATGGTATTTTCATCGGCATGAGCGGATTCGGCGCCTCGGCCCCCTTTGAGGATTTGTACCGATATTTCGGCATCACCGCCGATGCTATTGCAACCGCGGTCAAGCGCCGGCTCGGCTAAAACCGCCCAACAGGAGAAAACACATGGCCGTCAAGGTCGCCATCAACGGGTTCGGGCGCATCGGCCGCCTGGTGCTGCGTTCGCTAATCGAAAGCGGGCGCACGGACGTGGTTCCGGTCGCCATCAATGACCTCGGCTCGGTCGAGGCCAACGCCCATCTGTTCCGCTACGACAGCGTCCACGGCCGCTTCCCCGGCGAGGTCCATGTCGACGGCCAGACCATCACCATCACCCATAACGGCCGCACCTACGGCCCCATCACCGTCTCCGCCGAGCGCGACCCGACCAAGGTTCCCTACCAGGGCGTCGACGTGGCGATGGAATGCACCGGCATCTTCGCCAGCAAGGAGAAGGCCTCCGCCCTGCTTCAGGCCGGCGCCCGCAAGGTGCTGATCTCGGCCCCGGCCGACAATGTCGATGCCACCATCGTCTACGGCGTCAACCAGAACATCCTCACCCGCGACATGACGGTGATCTCCAACGCCTCCTGCACCACCAACTGCCTGGCCCCGGTGGCCAAGGTGCTGCACGACAATTTCGGCATCCTGCGCGGCTACATGGTCACCATCCACGCCTACACCGGCGACCAGAACACGGTGGACACCCTGCACAAGGACCTCCACCGCGCCCGCGCCGCCGCGGTCTCGATGATCCCGACCTCCACTGGCGCCGCCCGCGCCGTCGGCCTCGTCCTGCCTGAATTGAAGGGCAAGCTCGACGGCACCTCGATCCGCGTGCCGACGCCCAACGTCTCCGTCATCTCGCTCGACGTGAACCTCGCCAAGCCGGCCACCAAGGACGAGATCAACGCCGCCATGAAGGCCGCCTCCGAAGGCGCCCTCAAGGGCATCCTCGGCTACAACACCGCGCCGCTGGTCTCCATCGACTTCAACCACAACCCGGCCTCGTCCACCTTCGATGCCACCCAGACCGCCGTGGTCGACGGCTCGCTCGCCCGCGTGCTCAGCTGGTACGACAACGAGTGGGGCTTCTCCAACCGCATGTCGGACACCGCCGCCCTGTTCGGCAGCCTCTGATCTGATCCAGGAAGGCCGGACGCTGCCCGGCCTTCCTCCCGGAGACATGACATGACCTTCCGCACTCTCGACGGCCTCGACGTCGCCGGCAAGCGCGTCCTCCTGCGCGCCGATCTCAACGTCCCCGTCCGCGACGGCCACATCACCGACCTCACCCGCATCGAGCGCCTGTGCCCCACCATCCGCGAATTGTCGGACAAGGGCGCCCGGGTCATCGTCTGCTCGCATTTCGACCGCCCCAAGGGCAAGCGCGTCCCCGCCATGTCCCTCGCCCCCATGGCCGCAGCCCTGGCCACGGTCCTCGGCCGCCCCGTCGCCTTCGCCGATGACTGCATCGGTGCCCCCGCCGCCACCGTCATCGCCGGTCTCGGCAACGGCGATGTCGCGGTGCTCGAAAACACCCGCTTCCACCCCGGCGAGGAAAAAAACGACCCCGCATTCAGCGCCGAACTGGCCAAGCTCGCCGATCTCTTCGTCAACGACGCCTTCTCCGCCGCCCATCGCGCCCACGCCTCCACCGAAGGTGTCGCCCATCTGCTGCCATCCTGCGCCGGCCGCCTCATGCAGGCCGAACTGGACGCCCTCGGCCGCGCCCTGCTCCACCCCGAGCGCCCGGTGATGGCCATCGTCGGCGGCGCCAAGGTCTCCACCAAGCTCGACCTGCTCGGCAACCTGGTCGGCAAGGTCGATATCCTGGTGATCGGCGGCGCCATGGCCAACACCTTCCTCTCCGCCCAGGGCATCGCCGTCGGCAAATCCCTCCAGGAAGGCGAGATGCACGCCACCGCACGTGACATCCTGGACAAGGCCAAGGCCGCCGCCTGCCGCATCCTGCTGCCCGTCGATGCCGTCACCGCCACCGAATTCCGCGCCAATCCGCCGGTTTCCACCGTCCCGGTGGGCCAGGTCGCCGCCGATGCGATGATTCTCGACGTCGGCCCCGCCACCGTCGCCGCCTTGGTCGCCACCCTCGCCGAGGTCAAGACCCTGGTGTGGAACGGCCCGCTCGGCGCCTTCGAAACCGCCCCCTTCGATGCCGCCACCATGGCCCTCGCCCATGCCGTCGCGGCGGCCACCACGGCCGGCCACCTGGTCAGCGTCGCCGGCGGCGGCGACACCGTCTCCGCCCTGCGTCAGGCCGGCGTCTCGGAGCAGATGACCTACGTCTCCTCGGCCGGGGGCGCCTTCCTCGAATGGCTCGAAGGCAAGGTCCTGCCCGGCGTCGCCGCGCTGTCGAATTAAGACTCGTTAATATTTTATAGACAATTGCCTCAAAAATAATGCAGGGTGGCGCCCGTTCCTGGTAACGGTTCCTTCACCAATGCGTCCCAGACTGCTGCGCATGATATCGCCCCATTCCCTTTCCGCCTTCTCGGCGAGTATCGCCAATGGCGGGATCGCGGCCGCCGGCCCCGTGCAAAAAGCACGCAGCCAGCAGCCCCCAGCGCCGGGCCCGGCGCCGGCCCCGCAAAGCACGGGCCCGGCGCCGGGTACGCCGCGCCAGCCCGGCCAGCTCCTGCCCCGGGGCTCGCTCCTCGATCTGACGGTCTGACCGCGTGCCGCCGGCCGATCCGCCGGCGCAACACCAGCAACGCCATCGCCTCACAAAGCGCGCCTCCAGACGGCGGGAAGGTCAGGAAAGCGCTTCTTTTTTTGGAAAAAAAGAAGCAAAAAAACTTGGCTTATGCTTGCGGTTGGATCGACGTCCTCCTGGGAAAAGCCCTGATCCCCTGTGCCGGGAGCGGCGAAGCCATCAACCCTTCGCGCCCGGAGGACATCCCCGTTTCGCGGTATTGAAGGCCTGCGGCGCAACCGAAGGAAGACGATATCACCTGAAGGCCAGCGCCCCGGCCGCGAGCCGTGACGGGTTCCAAGGGGCCCCTGCCCCTTGGCCGCCGGAGGCCGCTTGCCTTCCGGCGATCCCCCCAGGTTGACAGCCCCCCCGGTTCCGTGGATTTGTGACACATCCGAGGGGTGCCCTGGCCAGGGGCTGAGATACCGATGGGCGCGCAAGCGCCGGCGCGGTGACCCTAAAGACCTGATCCGGGTTATGCCGGCGTAGGGACGGGAATGCAGCGCCGCACCAGCCATTTCCGCCTTTCGCCGTCCCCCAACGCGAGAGGAAGCATCCATGAACGTGCACGCCAAGCCAGCCACCGTCACCACCGGGCCCGTCATCGGCTCGCGCAAGGTCTATTCCAGCCCCGCGACGCGCCCCGACATCACGGTCCCCTTCAAGGAGATCGACCTCCACCCCAGCGCCAACGAGAAGCCGCTGCGGCTCTACGACACCTCCGGCCCCTACACCGATGGCGCTGTTGCCATCAACCTCGAAAAAGGCCTCGAGCCCGTCCGCGCCGCCTGGATCGCCAACCGCGGCTTCGCCGCCGTCGCCGCCCGCGAAGTCAAGCCCGAGGACAACGGCTTCGCCACCGGCGACAAGCTGGTCGCCGCCTGCCCGGCGCAGCGCACCGTGATGGGCGGCAATCCCGGCCAGCTCGTCACCCAGTATGAATTCGCCCGCGCCGGCATCATCACCGAGGAGATGATCTACGTCGCCCACCGCGAAAACCTTGGCCGCCAGCAGGCGCTCGACAGTGCGGCCGCCACCATCGCCGACGGCGAGAGCTTCGGCGCCGAAATCCCCGACTTCGTCACCCCCGAATTCGTCCGCTCCGAAATCGCCCGCGGCCGCGCCATCATCCCCGCCAACATCAACCACCCCGAGCTCGAACCGGTCATCATCGGCCGCAACTTCCTGGTCAAAATCAACGCCAACATCGGCAACTCCGCCGTCACCTCCTCGGCCGCCGAGGAGGTCGAGAAACTCGTCTGGGCCATCCGCTGGGGCGGCGACACGGTGATGGACCTCTCCACCGGCCGCAACATCCACAACATCCGCTCCTGGATCCTGCGCAATTCGCCGGTCCCGATCGGCACCGTGCCGATCTACCAGGCGCTCGAGAAAGTCGGCGGCAACCCCGACCTGCTGGACTGGGAGGTGTTCAAGGACACGCTGATCGAACAGGCCGAGCAGGGCGTGGACTATTTCACCATCCATGCCGGCGTCCGCCTCGCCTACGTGCCGCTCACCGCGCGCCGCACCACCGGCATCGTCAGCCGCGGCGGCTCCATCATGGCGCGCTGGTGCCTCGCCCATCACAAGGAGAGCTTCCTCTACGAGCATTTCGGCGACATCTGCGACATCATGCGCAAATACGATGTCTCCTTCTCCCTCGGCGACGGCCTGCGCCCCGGCTCCAACGCCGACGCCAATGACCGCGCCCAGTTCGCCGAGCTCGAAACTCTCGGCGAACTCACCAAAATCGCCTGGGAGAAGGGCTGCCAGGTCATGATCGAAGGCCCCGGCCACGTGCCGATGCACAAGGTCAAGATCAACATGGACAAGCAGCTGCGCGAATGCGGCGAAGCCCCGTTCTACACGCTGGGGCCGCTCACCACCGACATCGCGCCGGGCTACGACCACATCACCTCGGGCATCGGCGCGGCGATGATCGGCTGGTTCGGCTGCGCCATGCTTTGCTATGTGACGCCGAAGGAGCATCTCGGCCTGCCCGACCGCGACGATGTCAAGACCGGCGTCATCACCTACAAGATCGCGGCGCACGCGGCAGACCTCGCCAAGGGCCATCCGGCGGCGCAGTTGCGCGACGATGCGCTGTCACGCGCGCGCTTCGACTTCCGCTGGCAGGACCAGTTCAACCTCGGCCTCGACCCGGAGACGGCGCAGAAATATCACGACGAGACGCTGCCGAAGGAAGCGCACAAGGTCGCGCATTTCTGTTCGATGTGCGGGCCGAAATTCTGCTCGATGAAGATCACGGCGGATGTGCGGGAATACGCGGCGACGTTGAATGACAAGGAAGTCGGCATGGCTCAGATGTCCGACAAGTTCAATGCCATGGGCCAGCAGGTTTATGTCGAGGCGGGCGCGGCGGGCACGAAGCCGCCGCATACAACTGCGCTGCAGACGGAAGCCGAGCATCACGCGAAGAACGCGGGGTTGGTTAAGGAGAGCAATAGGGCGTTTGGGTAGGCGAGGCGGTCTTCCGTGGCACCTATTCATCAAACGAGATGGCCGGGCCCCAAAGCCCGGCCTTTTTTTGTCCTACCGCTTGGCCGACGTCCCCTCGTAGTTGATGTTTTGAAACTCTGCTGGAAAGTAACGCCGCTGCAATGTGTCGATAATTTCGCGCACGCGGACGATCAGGCCCATGGTCGGCCATAATTGGCCGTACCGTTCAGGCGACACATCGACTACAATTTCCCAATTTGGATATCCCTCCACAACCGCTTGCATGCGACTCACGATAGCTGGCGACAGCATCTTGAGATTGTGAATGTAGACCATATGCTGGGGCGAGCCCCAATTGTCGCTGACAATCCAATAGTCAGCCCGCCCCAAATAATCCTCCGTGCCGAACGGACGCAGGGCGTCCTGAAGTCTCGTGTACAACGCGCTCCAAACACGCTGTTGTTCCAAACTGTCTTCGTTGGACATAGGCACCACCATTTAATCCATTCTTCGTGGAAGGCGGCGCAAATAGTATTGAAATTCACGCATGTAGATCCTCATGTTAAAATTTCGAATGCGCGGATCTGATGAACGCTTGACGTCATCCAAGAACCTTCGTGCTTACTCCGGCGTCATATCTTCCGAGCGGACTATTTGATTTTCCGCCTTGAATCGGTCAAACGCCTCCTTCACAGCTCGATTATAGATGTCGTGGCCTTCGCCTCCTCTATGGATTTGGCCACGAAGAGGACCGGTCGCACCTTCCTCGAATACTTTGCGAGTTTCAGGCTTTAACGATTCTTTTTGAAAGATTTCTCGGGGTACAAAATGGTGCCCTCCCGGATTACGGCCGGCGGAGTTACCGCCGGCAGCAGGTGCCCCGGTGCCCGGGCCACCCGACCATCTCCCACTGTCATCCCCATGGCCCTTCGGCCAGCGCGGTTGGCTGGGCCTGAAACCCGCCTTACGCGCGTAGATGTCGCCAATTGCAAGCCGCCAATCTGCATGAAGGGCTGCCAGCTTACGACGCATTCCCAGGACTTCTTCGTAGTCAGCCTCAGTGAGCATCATCACTCCGTTAAATTTTTTATTGGCATATTATCCTATTATCGAAGATGGAATAAGTCAAGTTTATATTCCTATATTATTTCAATGCCTTAGGAAAACAGCCCCGGAGTTCGGCTTCGTCCCCGCGCCGCCTACATCCCGCGCATTTGCCGCTGGATCGCCGCCTCGTCGCGCTCTGGCGCCAAAGGCGCGGTGATCTCGATCCGCGACAGCGCACGCGCGCCGAACACACCGATCAACGGATCGAGAATGACGACCGAGGCGCCGCCCCAGGCGCCGCTGTCCGGTGTGATCTCATAGGTGAACACCCGGCGTCCGCTGTCGTCGCGGCGGTAGCCGGCTTGTTGCAGCTTCTCCGCCATGGCGGCGGACAGGACCGGGGCCGCTCGCCCCTGCTTCGGCGGATATAGGCCCAGAATGATTTCACACGCCAGCCGCTTGCCGCCTTCGACAAACCGGCATTGCACATAGGCGGGCGTCCGGCCGTACAGCGCCACGGTCAAGCTTCCGTCCGGTTCGTCGCGCTGGGGATGGTTGTGGATGCGGCGTAGCCGCACCTGAATATCGTTGCCATAGACGCTATACAAAAGCGGACGGTCAATGCCCGACGTGCCGTGGCGCAAGGATACGAGAATATATAGCAGCGCGATTTTGAAGCGCAGACCAAAGGCCATGCTGGCTCCCCTCACCGTTAATGCAAACGCGCCACTCGCTATTTTTCTGCCAAGGCCAGCTTCTCGAACACACCGACAAGTTCGCGCCCTTCATCCAGCGTCAGCCCCTTGCCTTCCTCCGGTTCAAACACGACACCACCGGTCGCCTTGGCGTAGGCCGTCGCCGCCATGAAGACGGACACGCCCTCGTGCGCGCGGCTACCCCAGCGAAAACTGATCACATGGTTCCAGGCGGGGAAGGACTTGATGCAAGGCACGTCCGCGTAGGTCTCCATGAGTTCGCGTGCATCGTCGTGAAAGATCTCGAAGCCGGATTGCCTGCCGCGCAACATCGCCGGCAGGAAGCCGCTTGCCGCCGCTAATTCGACTTCCGGGTCCAGCCTGAGATCGAAGCCTTCGGCGTCGATCGCCTGTTGCCACGCGGCGATCGACGGCAATCGCGTGTCGGAAAACACATGAATTTCCATCGACATGAAACGCCCCCCGTTACTATTGACTCATTAGAACAAACCATGAACTATAAGTCAATTGCAGGTTGTAGGCGTCAACTCGTCGCGCGGGCGCGGGCATGGCCAAGCAAAACGAACACGGCAAGCTGATCGCGGCGGCGGCGAAGGCGGCGCTCAAGCCGCTTGGCTTCCGGCGCATTGGCCAGTCCCGTTGCTGGATTTCGGACGAGCGCTGGTGGGCGATCTGGATTGAATTTCAGCCCAGCGCCTGGTCGAAGGGCAGCTACCTCAACGTCAGGCCGAGTTGGTTTTGGCTCCGCTATGGCGCCCACGACCATCATCCGCGACCGGCCGATTTCATATCGTTCGAAAGCGTCGAGCAGTTCACGCCGCTGATCGAGAACATGGCCGCGATCGCGGCGCAGACGGCAGTGGCGATGCGCGCTAGGTTTCGAACGCTTGAAGACGTCAACCGTTTTTTCGCCGAACGCGTTTCGCAGGATGGTTTCCCGGTTTATCGCGCGGCAATAACGGCCGGTCTGGTAGGAGACATCGCTACGGCACGCAAATTGTTCGAACGCATGGAGCGCATAGACCTCACAAACTGGGGGTCTTGGATTATGAGAATCGTAACCGAGTGCGCCACAATGGCGGCGCTGCTCGACGAGCCTGTCCTCTACCGAGCGGCTATCTTGGAGGCAATCGCCGAATGGAGAAAGAAGCTGCGCCTCCCTCCCGACCCGCTATGCCTCGAATCCATGGATTCCACAGGCGCAAAGTAATGATCCAGAAGTAATTCCCTCTTTCAGTCTGCGCTTTAAGCGACAGGCCTCGCCGAATGTGCATTTCGATCACAGGAACGTCCAAACTGACATCTGTCTTGGCGCGAAGCTCCCGCACTCTTCGCGCATCCAATTCAGCGCTGCCGGTTTTGACATCATAAATCGCAATGACATCCCCAATATCGTTCTTTAAAACAACATCGGTTCTCACCGTGTCTTTTGAGCCGTATCGGGTGCCCTGCTCTGGAAATGTGTGTTCAACGCCTTCGCTGCCAATGCCGCGCAGGTTTTCCGCTTTCACCGCGTCGCCGAAAGCGTAGTGGATCGCCTTGCCATAATCACGCCCAAACCCTTCAGGGCGATCATTCACGACCCTCTCCAGAATCGTTTTAAGTTTTTCCGTCGTTTCATCGACCGTGGAAATACCCGTCTGGGCATCATTAACGATGCTCACCTGACCCGCGCGATAGGTTGAACTCACGCCCTCGCCAGCGCTCGGAACGGGAACGTGTAACGGCAACCGATCCTTGGGGCCGCGCGGCCCTGCCGCATATTGCGCGCCGGGCTTCCAGTCATTGTCCGGCGTGGCGTCCGAAATGACCCGCGAGTCGTTGACGCCACCGCCGCCACTGCCGTCCGTCCACTGCCCGCCTTCGCGGCTGCCCGCCGGCACGCGCGGCTGATCGGGACTGTATTTGCGCGCATAATAATCGCGCACCGTCCGCATGAAGTCCGCGCGTAGCGCCGCGAATTCCCGCTTTATCGTAAGAATTTCCCGATAATCATCCTGCGAAATCATGATTGCTCCATTGAGAAATAGCTTATATTCCTATCACTCAGCGCGGCTACTGTCACGTATATATTCCTATTATGAGTCAAGCAGCTAGCAAATTATGGCGGTGAGGCGGGAAGCGCCGAGCCGTCGATGCAATCGTATCGTTGCGATAGGTTACGGTGGGCTCGCTTCGCTTAGCCCACCCTCCATTCCGCCACTCACAGGCCCCCCATGCCCCTCACCCACTTCCCTCCTCCCCCGAACATCAAAGCCCCGCCGCTCTCCTACGCCACGCGCGTCGGCGATCTTTTGTTCGTCTCCGGCATTCCCGGCTTCGACGACACCGGCCAACTGTCCGACGATTTCGCCACGCAATTCGGTTTCGTCGCCGCCACCATCAAGCGCATCTTGAAAGACGCCGGCACCGACGTTGCGCATCTCGTCAAAGTCAACGTGCTGCTGACGCGCGCGGCCGACGTCGCGACGATGAACGCGCTTTATGCCGACGCCTTCGGCCCGCCGCCTTATCCGGCGCGCACCACCTGCGTCATTGCGCAGCTGCCCGATCCGAGGATGCTGATCGAGATCGAATGCGTCGCGTCGGTGGCGAGCGCTTAGCCGCCCCCGCCGCGTATCGAATCCTTTAAGCTTGTCACAATATGACAGCCGCCCGATCGCACTTTTCACGTGCCGCGCGTATTCGCACACCGTGCCGATAACGAAATAACAAGCCGTGTCCGCTATTCGTGAGCCCAGGCTCGCGGCAATCGAACCGCCGGAGAGCGACAACAAGGGAGCGGGTCCATGCTTGCCGAATTATTCCTGCTGCATCTCGAAATGATGCGCGCCGCCATGCGCCGCGAAGAGGCATCGAGCCGCGCACCGCGCTTCGTGCCCGTCGTCGCCCGCGCGGCCTGAGGTCACCGGTTCAAGTTTGTTGCGACGGACCCGGCGGCTTGCCGCCGGCCTCGGCAAAGGACGCCGCGCGCCTATCCGCGCCGGTATGACCTGTGTCAAAAGGCGCCATCTCCAGGCCGCGTATAGTTTATGCTATAAGCTTGCCGATGACGCCCGAATGCCGAGGAAACCCATGCCCAAAGACACGTCGATCTCGCTGCCCGATCTCGAAGACCGCATTGCCATGGCGCGCGACAACATCCGCCAGTTGACCGAACAGGCCGCCGCCTTCTCCGGCGCCGCCGACGAGGAACGCGCGGCGAACCGCATCGCCGAACAGCAGGACGAGCTGGACCGGCTGATCAAGCAGCGCGACGCCTTCGTGAAAAAATAGCGCGCGGGCGGCGGGTGTCGCGCGTCCGCGCCGGCCCGTCGCGCCCCGGCTTTATTTCACCCGCTTGTACAGGTTCGACGCCGAGCCGCGGCCGCCGGCGACATTCGGATTGGTGTTGACGAATTCGTCCGCCGTCAATTTGTCGATGCTGCGGACCTGCGCCTCGCCTTCCCAGTTGGGAAAAGTCGACGAGACGATATTGAAGGTCACCGTTTTCTTCGCCTCGTCCACCGCATAGGTGCCGAACACCGACAGGCTGCGCTTCATGATCGCGGCATATTCCTCCGCCGTGCCGGTCAGCCGGTTGTTCGAGGCGATCTTCGGCACGTCGCTGGCGACATGGATTTGCGCGAAGCGCCCGTCGGCGGTGAAGATCAGAATGCCCTTGGGCGTCTCGCCGAACGGAAACGATTTCGCGCCATCGGGCGCCTTCACCTCGGCGACGACGAAATTCCAGGTGCCGACGATAAGCTCCTTGAGCGGCTG